>NZ_JBIARQ010000003.1:89231-599271 GCF_042890065.1 Streptomyces sp. NPDC002328
CGCCGACGAGGCGGGTGCGCCGACGGGGCCGGCGCTGTGGCGCGGCGGGTCCGCCGACGAGGCGGGTGCGCCGACGGGGCCGGCGCTGTGGCGCGGCGGGTCCGCCGACGAGGCGGGTGCGCCGACGGGGCCGGCGCTGTGGCGCGGGGGATCCGCCGACGGGGTGGCCTGGTCGGCCGGGCGGCGCGGTTGGGCCGTCAGGCGTGGGGGCGGGGTCGGCCCAGCGGACGGTGGGGGGGCGTGGTCGGGCCGGCGGGGTGCCGGTCGGCCGGGCGGCGTGGTCGGGCCGTCAGGCGTAGGGGCCGAGGTCGGGCGGGCGCGCCGGCGGGCGGCCTGGTCGGCCGGGCGGCGTGGGCGGGCCGTCAGGCGGGTGGGCGTGGTCGGGGCGGCGGGGGGCCGGGGTGGGTGGGCTCAGGGGGTGGGTGGGAGGCCCTCGGCTGTTCTGATGGTGTCTCGGTAGGTTCGGGATGCTGCCCTCAGGGCTGCTTCCGGGTCGGTTCCTTCCGCTTCGGCTCGGGCGGCCAGGGCGAGCAGTTCGTAGCCGATGCCTTCCGCGGTGGGCAGCGGGACCTCCAGGTCGGCCGCCGACCGCACTCGGGACGCCAGTTTGGCCGCGAGGGCCAGGCCCGGCTGGTGGACGGGGATGCCGTCCGTCACCGACTCGCGCCGCTTCTCGACCGCCTTGGTCCGCATCCAGTGCGCCTTGACCTCCTCCGGGGTCGTCGCCGTGGCGTCGCCGAAGACATGGGGGTGGCGGTGGACCAGCTTGGCGACGATCGTGCCCGCGACGTCGTCGATGGAGAACGGCGCCTCCTCGTCCTCCTCGGCTATCCGGGCGTGGAAGACGACCTGGAGGAGGACGTCGCCCAGCTCCTCCCGCAGTTCGTCCCGGTCGCCGTCCTCGATGGCCTCGACCAGCTCGTACGCCTCCTCGATGCCGTACTTCGCCAGGCCCTTGTGGGTCTGCCGGGACGACCACGGGCACTCGGCGCGGATGCGGTCCATGACCTGGACGAGGTCCAGGAGGCGGGCGCCGGGGAGGTCGTAGGAGGCGGGGAGCAGCTCCAGCTCCGGCATGGCCACGCGGCCGGAGCCCGCCAGGCGGGCCAGTCCGTCGGTGAGGGCGGGCTCGCCCTCGCCGGTGGCCACGACCACGACCGTGCGGCCGTCGTCGGCGCAGGCGGCGACGAGATCCTCGGCGGTCGGGGACGCCTCCTCGACCTCGATGCCCGCCTCGCGCAGATACGGCAGCTGGGGGTGCGCGCCGTCCGCGCACAGCACGCGGTCGGCCGTGCGCAGGGCCTGCCAGGCGGGCCAGGACAGCAGGCCGGGGGCGACGCGGTGGCTGGTGGTGAGCAGGACGACTCGGCCTGGAGCGGCCGGGGAGGCCGCCGCGGAGCTGCTGATGGCGTTCACACCCCGAACGTAACTCACGCCGCGGACAGCCCCGTGAGTTGTCCACAGGTCACGCCGGGTTCTGCGTCCCCGCCGTCGTGACGTCCCGCACCCACGGCGTCTTCGCGTCGACGCGGCTGACCTTGCGCGCGTCCCAGTCGCCGTAGCGCGGGTTGAGGTCGACGCCGAGTTCCTGGGACGCCTTGGACAGCGCGTTCCAGAAGGCGGGCTGGCTGGTGTCGGCGCCGAGGTGGGCGGCGAGCTTCTGCGCCTCCAGCTGGAGGCGCAGGTTCTCGTCGAGGCGCTGCGGCGGGATGCCGTACTGCTGGAGCCAGGTCGTCTCCAGCCCCTTCGCCCCGCCGGCCTGCTGCTCCAGACCGGCCCGCATCGCCTGGACCTCCTTGCGGGAGACGGTGACGCCCGCGTTCTCGGCGGCGCGGTGCAGCACCCGGTCGAGGACCATGCCGTGCAGGGTGTCCCGGGCGAGGCTGCCCGTCTGGGCGACGACCTGCGCGTACTGGGCGTCGTCGGCGACGGCCGCGCGCTGGGCGGCGCGGACCTCGTCGACCCGGTTCTCCAGCTGGGAGACGGTGATCCGCTGGCCGCCGACGACGGCCGCGGCGCCGGGATGCGCCTCGTTGCCGCAGGCGGTGAGGAGAGGGCCCGCCGCTACGATCGCGGCGGACAGCAGGAGCGCGGTGCGACGACGGCGGCTGTGCAAGGAACCCTCCCGAGGAGATTGTGCGACGGTGCACAAAGTCTTGCGGTGATCGATGGTAGGCAGTGGGGCGGCTGTGGCCAACCCATTCGACCAACGATTCACCGGGACTTACGGCACCGCCGCGCGGCCCGGTCCGGCTCAGCCGACGATCGCGACCGGGGCGTCCCACGCGTTGCGGTCGACGGTGATCGTGTAACCGGCGCGGGTCTCCTTGCTGTTGACCATGTACTGGTGGCCGCGGCTGTGGTTCGTGAACTGGTTCGCGGCCCAGGGCCAGTCCGCCGTGGTCGTCTCCTTGTTGTCCCACAGCGCGTACCAGAGGTTGCCCGGCAGGTCCGTCTTGTCGGCGGCCGTGGCGACGGCCTTGGCGCTGGAGCTGCTGAAGCCGTAGTAGCCGGCGCGGTAGGTCTTGGCGCGCAGCGTCTTGCTGAAGGAGCGGACGTACGTCAGCACGGCGTCGTTGCACGCCTTGTTCGTGATGTCGTACGGCTCCATGTCGAGGTAGATCGCGCTGCCGGCCTTCATGCCGAGCGCGGCGGCCTTGGCCACGGCGTCGGCGGCGTGCTTCGTGCCGAGGGAGGCGGCGGTGGCGGCGGTGAGCTTCTCGGGGCTGGAGCCGGTCTGGCAGTACGGCTGCGCGCCGACGTAGATCGGGATGAGCTTCCAGCCGGCCGCGTTGACCGACTTCACCCAGGACGCGGTGAGGTTCGGCTGGGCGCAGCCGCGGTTCTTGCCGCCGACGTAGACGGCGGCGGCGCCGTAGTAGTTCGTGGTCTTCCAGGCCTTCATCGCGGCGAGGGAGGGGGCCGTGCAGGTGTCGAAGGCGCGGCCGGTGTAGGTCTTCTGGGCGGGCCAGGCGGGGGCCGCCATGGAGGTCTGCGCGGCGATGCCCGCCCCCGCGACTACGGCGACGCCGGCGACGCCCCACGTGATGTATCTGCGCTTCCTGGACTGCCGGTGCTCTGCCATTCCCCACCCCATCGTCGATGTGTTCTTGTACCGCTGTTCGACCTCGTCGGGTCGCGGGACGCACCGTAACCCGTGCCGCCCCAGCGGTCGGGAAACACCGGTCTCCTTCAGCCACAAGGTTCCCTCATGTCACAGTAAAGAATGAGGGGGCCGGTCACTGTCCGAGCGTGCCCTACCCTTGCCGTCTGGCTACTTGGGGGGCGATGTGAGCACGGCGACGACGAGACCGGAGAAGCGGCTGGAGGGCGGCTGGTTCCAGCGGCTGGCCTGGTCCGCCCTCGTGTGGCTTTCGCTGGGCCTGCTGGTGTGGGTGCCGTTCCTGTACGTGGCGATCCGCCGGGGCCGCCTCTCGGACTGGGGCGCCTTCGCCGCGTTCGCGTTCTACGAGGTGGTGACCCTGCCCTGGGCCGCGATGACGAACAACGAGCCCACCGGTGATCCGTACCTCGGGATCGCGGTCATCGTGACGTGGGTGACGGCCACGTGCATGCTGCTGTTCGCGATGTTCGACAAGAAGCCCCCGGCGGAGCCGGCGTACGGCGGCCGCCCCGCCTACCCCTACCAGCAGGGATACCCGTACGCCGGCCGCTAGCGCCGCCCGCGTCGCTCACAGCGGGTGCCGCATCCACACGTTGGGCTCGACGTACACCGCGTGGTCGCGCTCCGGCTCGCAGCGCACGGGCACCAGCGCGCCGGGCACCTCGACGTCCCCCCGGGCGTCGAAGGGCAGCCCGGTCCAGCCGCGCCACTCCGCGAGCGAGCCGGCCACCGTCATCGACGCCGACGCGATCCGCTCGACACTCGCGCCGGCCCGCGCGTGCACCCGCAGCCACGGGTCGTACGGCAGCCCGTCCTCCCGCACCCGGTGCGCGTACTCCTCCATGGGGGTGTGCGGCTCGCGGTGCTTGGCACTGGGGCGGACCGGGGCGACCACCTCCGTGAAGCCCTGGGCGCGCGCGTTGTCCCGCATCGCGGTGAGCATGAGCCCGGACAGGCCGAGGCCCTGGGCGTGCGGGGCGACCACGATGGAGATCGCGCTGACCGTGTCCGGCCGCGCCTCGCGCCGCCGGTCCGCGAAGGCCCACATCAGCACCTGGTCCCAGCCGCGGGCGGGCAGCTCGCCGCGCCCCTCGGCCCCGAGGACGAACGGCACGCTGAAGGCGTGCGCGAGGATCTCGCCCCGCTCGTCCTCCGCGAACAGCACGTACTGCGGGAACTCGACGGGGATCCGCCCGTAGTGGGCGTTGCCGACGAGATCCTGCGTGACGAACTCGGGCCAGCTGTCCGGCATGTCGAACATGGGCCCGATCATCTCGGGCCGCTCGGCGATGGAGGAGACCTTCAGTTCCATCCGCTCACCGTAGGCGGCGTCCTCGCCCCCGAGAAAAGGGTTTTCCGCGAGCTCGCCCGCGGTTCACCCATGGCTCAGGCGCCGCACTGTTCCAACATCGCGTGCTTGTCCGCCGTGGTGACCGGTAGGTCGTACTTCAGGGCTACCTGGGCGAAGCGCACCGCGTAGGAGCAGCGGATCGGTTTGCTGGGCGGGAGCCAGGACGCCGGGCCCGAGTCGCGTTTGGCGGAGTTGGTGGGGCCCGAGACCGGGAGCAGGTTCAGCACGTCGTTGGCCAGGCGCTGGCGCTTCTTCTCGTCCCAGCGGGCGGCGCCCATCTGCCAGGCGTACGACAGCGGCACCACGTGGTCGATCTGCACCTCGGCGGCCTCGGACTTCTTCCAGGCGATGTCCTTCGCCGTGTACGGGTCGTAGAGGGTCATCGAGACGACCACGCAGTCGGAGCCCTTGCGGAACTGGAGGTTCTGGCCGTCGCGTTTGAGCAGGTCGTTCCGTGTGTCGCAGCCGTTGCGCGCCAGCGGCACGCCGTCCGCGGTGTCCATCCACGCGTAGCCGAACTCGTCGCGGTCGTAGCCGGTCTTCGGTCCGCGCCCCTTGGTCGAGACCTTGGAGATCAGCGTGCGGGCCGTGGCCTTGTCCTTCGCGGAGGAGAGGACCGCCAGCCCCGGCCGGGTGCCGTCCGGATCGGCGAGGGGGCTCGTCCCGTGCGCGGAGGAACCGCCGCCGGACGCGCCGCCGCCCTCGGACGCCGGTGAACCCGGCGTTCCGCTCGCGTCGGGGAATCCCGTGCCCGTGCAGCCCGACAGCACCGCCGCGAGCAGCAGCGCGACACCTGCCGTGGCACGCCCGCCCGGGGCACGTCCGCCCGCGGAGCGCCCGCGCGCGCCCCGGAACCCGCCTTCCACCGCAGTCCCGCCCCTCCGACGCCTCACCCGCGCCCCTCCCCGTCGTCCGGCCGCCGCCACCCCGCACAGGTCGGCTTCCCCTGAGCGTCTCGCGTACACCGTAGGCGAGCAGGAGGTTCAGACCACGGCGCCCCCAAGTGGGCATTCGGCGCGAAGCGCGCATATCGTCGGTGGTGAGTCACCTCCGGAAGGAGCTCCTTCATGGGCATCTTCGACAGGTTCAAAGGCCATCAGGGGCGGGACAGGGCGAAGCAGATGTCCGACACCGCCGAACAGAAGGCCAACGAGAAGACGGGCAACAAGTACGAGTCCCAGATCGACTCGGCTCAGCAGCAGGCGCACCGGCGGCTCAACATGGACGAGGACCGTCCGCCCGAGCAGCAGCCGTAACGCCCCGTCGCCCTACGGGCCGGAGAGCCGACGGCTCCCCGGCCCGCTCGCTGCCGGTCCGCGGCCCGCTGTCCGCGACCCGCCGACTGCGGCCCCGCTGCCTACGACCCCACCACCGAGGCCAGGAACTCCCCCACCCAGCCCAGCAGTTCCCGCCCGACCAGCGGCTTGCCGCCGACCTTCGCGGTCTTCGGGCGGGGCACGAGGAGCTGGTGGGTCGCCGGCTTGATGACCGAGCCCGGGTACAGCCGCTTGAGCCGCAGCTCCTGCGACTCCCTCAACTCCACCGGCGCGAAGCGGATGTTGTTGCCCTGGAGGACGATCTCGCCGACGCCGCACGCCCGCGCCAGCATCCGCAGACCCGCCACCAGCAGCAGGTTCTCCACCGGCTCGGGCAACTTGCCGTAGCGGTCGACGAGTTCCTCGCGGACGGCCTTGACGTCCTCCTCCGAGTTGGCGGAGGCGATGGCACGGTAGGCCTGGAGGCGCAGCCGCTCGCCGGGCGCGTAGTCGTGCGGGACGTGCGCGTCGACGGGCAGCTCGATCTTGACCTCGAGCGGCGGCTCCTCCTCGACCCCGCCGGTCTCCAGCTGACGCCGGTAGTCGGCGACCGCCTCGCCGACCATGCGGACGTACAGGTCGAAACCGACGCCCGCGATGTGCCCGGACTGCTCACCGCCGAGCAGATTGCCCGCGCCGCGGATCTCCAGGTCCTTCATCGCCACGTACATGCCCGCGCCCATCTCGGTGTGCTGGGCGATCGTGGCGAGCCGCTCGTGGGCGGTCTCCGTCAGCGGCTTCTCCGGCGGGTAGAGGAAGTAGGCGTAACCGCGTTCCCGGCCACGGCCGACCCGGCCGCGCAGCTGGTGCAGCTGGGACAGGCCGAAGGTGTCGCCGCGCTCCACGATCAGCGTGTTGGCGTTGGAGATGTCGATGCCGGACTCGACGATCGTCGTCGAGACGAGCACGTCGAACCGCTTCTCCCAGAAGTCGACGACGACCTGCTCCAGCGCCGCCTCCGACATCTGCCCGTGCGCCGTCGCGATTCGCGCCTCGGGGACGAACTCCCGCAGCCGGGCCGCCGCGCGGTCGATCGACTCGACCCGGTTGTGGATGTAGAAGACCTGCCCCTCGCGCAGGAGTTCGCGGCGGATGGCCGCGCCGATCTGCCGCTCCTCGTAGGGGCCGACGAAGGTGAGCACCGGGTGGCGCTCCTCCGGGGGCGTGGTGATCGTCGACATCTCGCGGATGCCGGTGACCGCCATCTCCAGGGTGCGCGGGATGGGCGTCGCGGACATCGTCAGCACGTCGACGTTGGCGCGCAGCTTCTTCAGCTGCTCCTTGTGCTCGACGCCGAAGCGCTGTTCCTCGTCGACGATGACCAGGCCCAGGTCCTTGAACTTGGTCTCGGACGAGAACAGGCGGTGGGTGCCGATGACGATGTCCACGGAGCCCTCGCGCAGGCCCTCCAGGGTGGCCTTCGCCTCGGTGTCGGTCTGGAACCGGGACAGCGCCTTCACGCTCACCGGGAACTGGGCGTACCGCTCGCTGAAGGTGCCGAAGTGCTGCTGCACCAGCAGCGTGGTCGGGACGAGGACGGCGACCTGCTTGCCGTCCTGGACGGCCTTGAAGGCGGCGCGGACGGCGATCTCCGTCTTGCCGTAGCCGACGTCGCCGCAGATCAGGCGGTCCATCGGGACCGTCTTCTCCATGTCGTCCTTGACCTCGGCGATCGTGGTCAGCTGGTCGGGCGTCTCCGCGTACGGGAACGCGTCCTCCAGCTCGCGCTGCCACGGGGTGTCCGTGCCGAAGGCGTGGCCGGGGGCGGCCATCCGGGCGCTGTACAGCTTGATGAGGTCGGCCGCGATCTCCTTGACGGCCTTCTTCGCGCGCGCCTTGGTCTTCGTCCAGTCGGCGCCGCCCAGCCGGTGCAGGGTGGGCGCCTCGCCGCCGACGTACTTGGTGATCTGCTCCAGCTGGTCGGTGGGGATGTAGAGCCGGTCGCCGGGCTGGCCGCGCTTGGCGGGGGCGTACTCCACGACCAGGTACTCGCGCGTGGCGCCCTGGACGGTGCGCTGCACCATCTCGATGTAGCGGCCCACGCCGTGCTGCTCGTGGACGATGTAGTCGCCCGCCTCCAGGGTGAGCGGGTCGATCGTCTTCCTGCGGCGCGCGGGCATGCGGGCGCCGTCCTTGCCGGCGGCCTTCTGCCCGGACAGGTCGGTCTCGGTGAGGACGGCGAGCCGCAGCGCCTGGTCGACGAAGCCGTAGTCGATCGAGCCGCAGGAGACGTGGACGACGGAGGGGCTCAGGTCGGTCAGCTCGGCGTCCAGGCGGGCGGCGACGCCCTCGCCGCCGAGGACCTCCACCGTGCGGGCCGCGGGGCCGTGGCCCTCGGTGACGAAGACGACGCGCCAGCCGTCGGCCAGCCAGCCCTTGGTGTCGGCGAGGGCCTTCGCGGTGTCGCCGCGGTAGGTCTCCGGGGCGTGCATGCCGAACTGGAGGGTGTCGGCCTCCAGTTCCAGGTCGGCGACGAACGGCGACACCGACCACCACATCATGTCCAGCTCGCGCGCGCGGTCGCGGACGCCCGCGATCGACCACAGGGAGGCCGCGCCGACGTCGATCGGCGCCTCGCCGCCGCCCGCGGTGGCCGCCCAGGACGCCTGGAGGAACTCCTGCGACGTCGCCACGAGGTCGGCGGCCCGCGTGCGGACCCGCTCCGGGTCGCAGACGACGGCCATCGCGCCCTTGGGCAGGACGTCGAGCAGCAGCTCCATGTCGTCGACGAGGACCGGCGCGAGGGACTCCATGCCCTCGACGGCGATGCCCTCGGCGATCTTGCCGAGCAGCTCGCCCAGCTCGGGGTGCCGCTCGGCGAGGTCACGCGCGCGCGTGCGGACGTCCTCCGTGAGGAGCAGTTCACGGCAGGGCGGGGCCCACAGGCCGTGTTCGGCGACCTCCAGGGAGCGCTGGTCGGCGACCTTGAAGTAGCGGATCTCCTCGACGTCGTCGCCCCAGAACTCGATGCGCAGGGGGTGTTCCTCGGTGGGCGGGAACACGTCGAGGATGCCGCCGCGCACGGCGAACTCGCCGCGCTTCTCGACCAGTTCCACGCGCGTGTAGGCGGCCGCGGCGAGGGCTGCCACGGTCTCGCCCAGGTCGGCGGTCCGGCCCGACCTCAGGGCGACGGGCTCCAGGTCGCCGAGGCCCTTGACCTGTGGTTGCAGCACCGAGCGGACGGGGGCGACGACGACGGAGACCGGGCCGGTCTCGGGGTCGTCGGGGCTCGGGTGGGCGAGCCGCCGCAGGACGGCGAGGCGGCGGCCGACGGTGTCGCTGCGGGGGCTGAGGCGTTCGTGCGGGAGCGTCTCCCAGGAGGGGTACTCCACGACGCCGTCCGGGGGCAGCAGGGAGCGCAGGGCGGCGGCCAGGTCCTCGGCCTCGCGGCCGGTCGCGGTCACCGCGAGGACGGTGCGGGTCGTCTCGCGCGCGAGGGCGGCGATGGCGAAGGGGCGGGCCGCCGGGGGGCCGACCAGGTCGACGTGCATGCGGTTGCCGTCCGCGGCCGCGGGGATCGCTTCCGCGAGGGCGGGGTCCTTGACTACGGCGTCGAGCAGACCGTGCAGGCTCATGGAGGGGGTTTCCGTCCGGGGGTCCGAGGCGAGTTGATGGGCAACGCGAAGGGCCCGACTCGTGTCACGGGCCGGGGGTGTCCAGGGTACGTCGGGGCGGGGTGGTGTGCGGGAGGCTGTGGACAACGGGTGGGGGTGTGGGGAGGGGATTCCGCCGCCCCTTGCCGTCCCGTCCCCGGGGGCTGCAACACCCGGCACCGGAAAAAGCCCGGCGCCGAGGAGCCCCCCGTGGCTCCTCGGTGCCGGGGTCTGGGTGGAGCGGTCAGTCGGTCGCGATCGCGTTCAGGACGTTCATGCGGCCTGCCCGGAAGGCCGGGACGAGGGCGGCGAACAGGCCCACGAAGGCCGAGCCGAGGAAGACCCCGATGATCGTCGGCCAGGGGATCTCCAGGACCTTCATGCCCTCCAGCTCAAGGAGCTGCTGGGCCGTGGCGCCCCAGCCCATGCCGAGCCCGAGGCCGAGCAGCGCGCCGAAGAGGGCGATGACGACCGACTCCATGCGGATCATGCGGCGCAGCTGGCGGCGGGAGAGGCCGATGGCCCGCATGAGGCCGATCTCCCGGGTGCGTTCCACCACCGACAGGGCCAGGGTGTTCACCACGCCGAGGACCGCCACGATGATCGCGAGCGCCAGGAGGCCGTAGATCAGGTTCAGCAGCTGGCCGATCTGGTCCTTCAGGGCCTGCTTGTAGTCGGTCTGGTCGCGGACGGTGTACTGCGGGTAGTCGTGCAGGGAGGACTTCAGGGCCTTGTAGGCGGCGTCCTGCTGTCCTTCCTTCGCCGTGGCGAAGACCAGCTGGTCCAGCGGCATCCGGTCGGCGGGGACGTACTTGGCGACCGTCGCGATCGACGCGTACATCGCGCCCTTGTCGATCACCACCTCGTCGCTGGTGATCGCGCGGACCGTGAGCGTGGCCTTGGCGCCGTCCTTGAAGGCGACCTCGACCTTCGAGCCGAGCTTGATGCCGTGGGCCTTGGCGAATCCCTCGAAGACCGACATCGAGTCGGGGCCGTAGGCGTCCGCGAGGTCACCGGCGACCGTCTCGGTGCGCAGGTCGGTCGCGTACGAGGGGTCGGCGGCGTTGATCGTCTCCTTGGCGGACGTCTTGCCGTCGGGGGTCTTCAGGTCGGCGTCCAGGATCTTGTACTGGGTGACCCGCTCCAGGCCCGGCGTGGACTTGACGGCCTGCACCGCCTGCGGGGTGACCAGCTGGCCGCCGTCGTTCTGGATGATGAAGTCCGTGCCGACGGTCTTGTCGAGCTGGTCCGTGGCCGAGGCGACCATGGAGGAGCCGACCACCGACAGACAGGCGACCAGCGCGAGGCCGATCATCAGGGCCGCGCCGGTGGCGCCGGTGCGGCGCGGGTTGCGCAGGGCGTTGC
The DNA here is from genome assembly GCF_042890065.1 of Streptomyces sp. NPDC002328. Lineage (NCBI taxonomy): Bacteria > Bacillati > Actinomycetota > Actinomycetes > Kitasatosporales > Streptomycetaceae > Streptomyces > Streptomyces sp. NPDC002328. The sequence goes on from NZ_JBIARQ010000003.1 coordinate 99,981, forward strand.
GCTCGGCCATCCGGCCGACCGGGCCGAAGGCCCGCAGCAGGATCGCGCCGAGGACCCGCACCACGCCGCCGGCCAGCAGCGGGCCGATGACGACGAAGCCGATCAGGGTGAGGACCACGCCCAGGCCGAGCCAGAGGGAGCCCTCGGTCGCCTTGTCGGCCGCGGCGGTCAGGTAGAGGCAGAGACCGCCGCCGCCGGTGAGGACGGTGCCGATCAGGGCGCGGATCCAGCCGGCCTTGGCGTCGGCGGGGGCGCCCGCGTCGCGCAGGGCGGCCATCGGGGAGACCTTGCCGGCGCGGCGGGCGGGCAGGTAGGCGGCGAGGACGGTGACGACCACGCCGAGGACGATGCCGACGACCGGGGTCGTCCAGGCCACCGTCAGATCGTCGGTGGACAGGTTCATGCCGGTCATGCCCATCAGCTTCATCAGGCCGACGGCGATGCCGACGCCCGCGCCGACGCCGAGGACCGAGCCGACGACGCCGAGCAGCAGCGCCTCGGCGAGGACCGAGCGGTTGACCTGCTTGCGGGACGAGCCGATGGCGCGCATCAGGCCGATCTCACGGGTGCGCTGGGCGACCAGCATGGAGAAGGTGTTGATGATCAGGAAGATGCCGACGAGGAAGGCGATCCCGGCGAAGCCGAGCATCGCGTACTTCATGACGTTCAGGAACTCCCCGACGTTCTTCTGGTTTGCCTCGGCGGTCTCCTTGGCGGTCTGCACCTTGTAGACGCCGCCGAGCGCGGCCGAGACGTTCTTCTTCAGCTGGTCGTCGCTCACCCCGGCCGCGGCCGTGACGTTGACGTTCGTGTAGACGCCCGGTTTGCCGACCAGCGCCTGCTGGGCGGTCTTCGTGTCCAGGTAGAAGATCGCGGCGCCGGGGTTGGTGACCTGGAAGGCGGCGATGCCGGAGACCTTCGCGCCGTGGGTGCCGACCGCGGTGATCACGCCGATCTCGTCGCCGAGCTTCAGGCCGTGCTTGTCGGCGGTGTCCGCGTCGACGACGATCTGACCGGAGTTCTGCGGCGCCGCACCCTCGGTGATCTTCATGGTGCGGGCCTCGTTGGCGTTCCAGCCGCCGACGATGGTGGGGGCGCCGCTGGAGGGCGACAGATTGTCCTTGTCGGCGTCGACGACGGTGACGGAGGTCGAGAAGACCGCCCCCTCCGCCGACTCGACGCCCTGCGCGGCGCGGACCTTGGTGAGCACGCTGTCCGGCATGACCGGCGGCTTGCCGTTGGCGGAGGTGGTCTCACCGGTGTCGGAGGCGCTCTGCGCGCTCACCGTCACATCGGAGGAGGTGGCCGCGAACAGCTTGTCGAAGGTGGTGTTCATGGTGTCGGTGAACACCAGCGTGCCGCAGACGAAGGCCACCGACAGCAGGACCGCCACGGCCGACAGGGCCATGCGTCCCTTGTGCGCGAAGAAGTTGCGCATCGAGGTCTTCATGACGGTCATGACGTGCGCCCCCGGGCGTCGAAGTCCTTCATCCGGTCCAGGACCTGGTCGGCGGTCGGCTGGTGCATCTCGTCGACGATCCGGCCGTCGGCGAGGTAGAGCACGCGGTCGGCGTAGGAGGCGGCGACCGGGTCGTGGGTGACCATGACGATCGTCTGGCCGAGGTCGTCCACGGAGCGGCGCAGGAAGCCGAGGACCTCGGCGCCGGCCCGCGAGTCGAGGTTTCCGGTCGGCTCGTCGCCGAAGATGATCTCGGGGCGGGCGGCGAGGGCGCGGGCCACGGCGACGCGCTGCTGCTGGCCGCCGGAGAGCTGCGTGGGGCGGTGCTTGAGCCGGTCGGCGAGACCGACGGTCTCCACGACCTGCTCGAGCCACGCCTTGTCGGGCTTGCGGCCCGCGATGTCCATCGGCAGCGTGATGTTCTCGAGCGCGTTCAGCGTCGGCAGCAGGTTGAACGCCTGGAAGATGAACCCGATCCGGTCCCGGCGCAGCTTGGTGAGCTTCTTGTCCTTCAGGCCGGTGATCTCGGTCTCGTCCAGGTAGATCTGACCGCTCGTCACGGTGTCGAGACCGGCGAGGCAGTGCATCAGGGTGGACTTGCCGGACCCCGAGGGGCCCATGATCGCGGTGTAGTGGCCGCGGGCGATGTCCACGTCGACGTGGTCGAGGGCGACGACGCGGGTCTCCCCCGACCCGTACGCCTTCACGACCTGCCGCGCCCGTGCGGCAACGGCCGTACGCCCTCCAGTGCCCCCGTGCCTGGGAATGGTCACAGCCGAAGTCACGGTATGTCTCCTATGTCGGTCAGCGAATGAGATGCGCCGGTCCCCCGGTGCGAGTGCGCGGTGTGCGCGGCGTGCGGTCCGCGGTGTGCGGGTCTTCCTGAGTACGTCGCCCAGTCTGTCGGCGGGGACGGGTCCGGCGCGCTGGTGCTCGGGCCCGTCTTCGCGGGGGGTTAACCCCACCTCCCGCCAGTGGGGTTGGCCTCCCCCAAGGCGTAAAGCCAGGTTAAGGAAGCGCCCCCGGCCTTCTCGTCCTCCGTCGGTACGACCCGCGACCGGGCCGTAGGGCGGAGGCACCCCTAGGGGGCGTCCACCGACGGGCGGAGCGGGTCTCGGGGTCGCCTCCTCCCCTCGGCCCCCCAAGGCTCCACCCTCCCGTCGCGTCAGGGTCAAGCGGCCGGCCGGGGCGGGCGATCCCTGCAAGGGGCACGCAACGCCCACGCAATGCCCACTCGATCGGCACGCGTTGGGCACGCGATGGGCGCAGGATGAGCACGCGACGGTGTTAACGCGGGTAACACCCCAGGTCAGGCCCTATGCGGAACAGCAAGCGCGTACCGACCGATCAGTCTGTTCAAACCCTCGCGCAATTCCGTACTGCCGGGTAACGTGCGGGCCGCACCCCCCACCTCCCTGCCGTCCGCCGCCAAGGACCCGAGCCATGCAAGGAGTCGGGATGTCCCACGACTCGTTCCCGCCCGACCTGCCCCACCCCCACACTCACGCTCACCGCCCTCACCCCCACCCCTCCGCGCCGGCCCGTCACAGCGATCTGCGGACGCTGCGCGGCGCCTACCGCTGGCAGCGGCGCGTCGCCACGCTCACCGCGCTCGGCTACTTCGTCCTCTTCCTCGTCCTGTCCGCCTTCGCCCCGTCCTTGATGGAAGACGAGGTCGCCGGCGGCCTCCCCCTCGGGCTGCTGCTCGCCCTGCTCCAACTCCCCGTCACCCTGCTGGCCGTCGCCCTCTACGAGCGCACCGCCCGCCGGCACGTCGACCCGCTCGCGGACCGCATCCGCAAGCTGGCCGAACTCGACGCCAGGCGCGGAGCCCGGCAGGAAGGGACCGCGCGATGAAGGACACGCTGCACGAACTCAGCGGCGACGCCCAGACGATGTCGCTGGTGGCGTTCACCGCCGTCGTCACCGTCACCCTGCTGCTGTGCGTGATGACCGGCCCCGACCGGGACGACCTCGACGAGTTCTACACCGGCTACCGGTCCCTGTCCCCGCTGCGCAACGGGCTGGCCGTCGCCGGCGACTACATCTCGGCGGCCACCGTCCTCGGCACCGGGGGCGTGATCGCCCTGTTCGGCTACGACGGCGTCGTCCTCGCCCTGAGCACGGCCCTGTCGCTGATGCTGCTGATGTTCCTGCTGGCCGAACCGCTGCGCAACGCGGGCCGGTTCACCATGGGCGACGCCCTCGCCCGGCGCATGCCGGGGCGCGCGGTGCGGATCACGGCGTGCGCGGTGACGATCGCCGCGCTGCTGCCGATGATGCTGGTGCAGCTCGCGGGCACCGGCCAACTCCTCGCGTTCCTGCTGGGGTTCTCCGGTGAGTCGGTGCAGACGGCCTGCATGGTCGTCATGGGCGTGCTGATGATCAGCTACGCGGCGATCGGCGGCATGAAGGGCACCGCCCTCATCCAGATCCTGAAGATCGTGATGCTGCTCGGCTCCGGCACGGTGGTCGCCGTCATCGTCCTGCACCGCTTCGACTGGGACCCGGGCGCGCTGTTCGACGCGGCGGCGAAGGGGAGCGGGGTCGGCGACGCCTTCCTGCACTCGGGCCTTCAGTTCTCCGGGAGCCCTTATCCCGGACTCGACATGATCAGCTCCGAGTTGGCGGTGGTGCTCGGCGGCGCCTGTCTGCCGCACATCACCATGCGCATGTACACCGCGTCCTCGGCCCGTCAGGTGCGCCGCTCGATGTCCTGGGCGGTGTCCGGGGTGGCGCTGTTCGTGCTGGTCATGACGGTCGTGGGGTTCGGCGCGACGGCCATGATCGGCCGGGCGGTGATCGCGCAGGCCGATCCGCAGGGCAACACCGCGTATCTGCTGGGCTCGCGGGCGGCGTTCGGCGCCGACGTGTCCACGGCGGAGACGCTGCTGTTCACGACCGTCACCACGGCGATCTTCCTCACGGTGCTCGCCTCGGTCGCCGGCATGATCCTCGCCTGCGCCAACTCCCTCGCGCACGACGTCTTCGCCGCCCGCTCGCGGGACGCCTCGCCGCGCCGGGAGATGCTCGTGGCCCGGCTGTCGGCGCTGGCCGTCGGCGTCCCGACGATCCTGCTGGCGGCGCAGGTCCAGCACAGCAACCTCCAGCCGCTGGTCACCCTGTCCTTCTGCCTGGGGGCCTCGGCGCTCGCCCCCGCCCTCGTCTACAGCCTCTTCTGGCGCCGCTACACCCGCACGGGCCTGCTCGCCACCCTCATCGGCGGCACCCTGTCGGTCCTGCTGCTGATGCCGGGCACCAACCTGGTCTCCGGCTCCCCCGCGGCCGCCTTCCCCGACGCCGACTTCAACTGGTTCCCGTTCACCACCACCGGCCTGGTCACCATCCCCCTGGGCTTCGCCCTCGGCTGGCTCGGCACCGTCGTCTCGGGCCGCGGCAAGGCGGAGGAACAGCGGCGGCAGTACGAGGCGGTGGAGGCCTGGATCCTGGCAGGAGCGGTCCGCGGGAAGGACTGAGCCCACGGCACCTCACGGCCTGATCCGAGCGCTCGCCGGCGCGGGTCCTGCCGTGGGGTGCGGGGTTCGCCGCGGGGCGCGGGCGCTGCCGTGCGGTGCGGGCACTGCCGCGAGGTGCCGAGGTTCGCCGTGCTGGGGCGCGGGCCGGGCGGCCGGGGCTACTCCACCGTCTGGCCGGTGAGGACGCGGAGGCTGTCGCGCATCTGGTCCATGTGGGTCTGGACGTCGTCCCAGCGTTCGCTGTGCTCGCGCAGGACCCGCTCCGTCTCGCGGGCGATGCGGTCCTCGCGCAGGCGGGCCTCCGCCACGATCTGGGCGGCACGCGCGCGTGCCTCGTCCTGGCGGCGGCGGGAGGACTCCTCCGCCTCGGCCAGCTCGCGCTGCGCCTCCGCGAGGGCCTCCTCCGCGCGGGCCATCGCCCGCGCGTGGTTCGCGTCGAACGCGGCGATCCGCTCGGCGTCCTCGCGCTCCGCCACGGCCAGCCGCTCGGCGTACTCCTTCTTCGGCTCGACGAGCAGCCCGGCCGTGCTCTGCCGCACCTCACGCAGCTCCGTCAGCGCCTCGCCGCGGAACTCCTTCACCTTGCGCCGCGCGGTGACCCGGATCCCGTGCGCCTCGGCCCGCGCGGCGAGCAGCCGCCGGCGGACATGCTCCTTGGCCTCCGCGCGGGTCGCCTCCGCCTGCTCCTGCGCCGTCCGCCGTACGACGAGGGCGCGCGCCTCGGCCTCGGCGACCTCCTCCTCCGCATCGCGCCGCGCCTGCTCCCTCACCTCCGCCGCTTCCTCCCGCACGAGCTGGAAAACGTGCCGCGCGCGCTCCCCGAGCATGTCGTAGGTCTGCGGCGCGAGCCCCTTCACGGCCTCGCGCAACCGCTCGGCCTCCATCACCATGTCCTTGGCGAGCACGGTGAGCCGGGCGACCCGCTCCCAGGCGGCGTCGCGTTCGGCGGAGAGCGCGGCGGTGTACGCCTCGACCTCTTTGGGCCGGTAGCCGCGCCCGCGAACGGTCACGAACCCCGGCGGCGACACCTTCGTGCTGCTTGCGCTGCTCATTCTTTAGCCCCTCTCCACCAGACGGACTTGAAATAATGATTTCGCGCATATCTTGATGTATCGGGCTTAAGTGTTCATAACGCGACACTCCGGGCACAGGTAGCGGTCAATTCCGTACCCGGACGCAGAAGGGCCGGGCCGGTCGTCCGACCCGGCCCGGCCCTCGACGCCCACGGCGTCAGCGGCGCGCACGCCTCACAGCAGCCCGTCCCACATCTGCTCCAGCAGCACCGACCACCAGCTCTCCGCGGACCCGAGCGCCGCCGGGTCCAGCGAGGCCAGCTGGGCCTGGAAGTCGACGGTCCAGCGGCCCGCCTGCTCCTGGTTCAGCCCGAACCGCAGCCGCCACATCCGCCCGAGCAGCGCGAGCGAGCGCGCGAACTCCGGCAGCCCGGTGTTCACGAACTGCGGCGGCACGGGCGCCCCGCCCGGCCCCGCCTCCACCGGCACGGCGACGATGTTCGCCGTCCCGTACTGCACGCAGATCGCCTTGCCGAAGTCGCTGCCCATCACGAGGTACGACCCCGCGTCCGACGACGGCTGCACCCCCCGCTCGGCCGCCAGCTCCGCCAGCGTCGGCACCGGCCGCCCCGGCTGGGCCTGCGCCCAGAAGAAGGGGCCCATGTCCGCCGGCAGACCTGCCGTCACCAGTGTGTGCGCCACCACCGGCGGCACCCCCTGCCGGGACACCGCCGCCTGCTCGAACCGGAACACCCCCGGCCCGAACGCCGCCGCCAGCTCCTGCCCGATCGCCTCCGGCGGAACCGGCGGCACGGGCTGCACCGGCGGCAACGGCGCACGCACCGGCGCGGGGCGCGCGGGACCGTCGGCCACCTGGTGCAACTCGCCCTGGTGGGCCAGCAACTGCCCCATCCCCTGCTGCCGGCTCGCGTGATCCGTGCCGTACGGCGCGATGCTCGTGATCCGCGCCTGCGGCCACTGCTCCCGGATCATCCGCGCACAGTACGCGCCCGGCAGCTCGCACGACTCCAGCTCCGTGTGCAGCTCCAGCACCTGGTCCGGCGGCACGTTCATCGCGCGCAGCTCGTGGAAGATCTGCCACTCCGGGTGCGGGGTGCCCGGCGCGGAACGCCGGATCAGCTGCTGCTCCGAGCCGTCCTGCGCGCGGTAGCGCAGCACGGCCTGGTAGCCGGGGCCGACCGTCGGCTGCCCCTGCGGATACCCGTACGCAGACGGCTGCCCCGGCACGGGGGCGCCCGCCGGCGGCATCGCACCTGGCGGCGGCATCGCGCCCGGCGGCATCGGCTGCGGGACACCCGGGCCGCCCGGCGGGAACGGCGGCGGAGGGGTGCCCGGGGGGCCCTGCGGGGGTCCGGACAACACCGTCGCCGCGTGGTGCACGGCACCCTGCGCACCGCCGCCCCCGGAACCGGGAGCGCCGGGAGCGCCAGGAGCGCCTGGAGCGCCGACCGGGGGCTGCGGCGCGCCCGGTGCGTGGGGCGCGTGGGGCGCGCCCCCGCCCGGACCCGTCCGGCCGGGGTCGGCGAGCATCGTGGCGGCGTGGTGGACCCCACCCGGAGGCGTACCCCCAGGCGCGCCCGGAGCACCGGGAGCGGCAGGCGGCTGAGGAGCACCCGGGGGCTGAGGAGCACCCGGCCCCTCCGGTCCCAGCGCCGACACGAGCTGCGTGGGCACATAACCGCCCGCCGGCGTTCCGGGCGCGCCCGGGCCCGGCGGAGGCGGCGGAGTGCCGCCCGGCCGCGCACCCGGGACTCCCGGCGCACCCGGCGGCGGCGGAGGCGTCGACCCGCCGCGCGGACGACGCGGAGGCGGGGCCGCCTTGCTGGTCGCGGCGTCGGCGATGTCCCCGGCGTTCGGCGCGAGCGGCCGGCCCGGAGCCGCGGGCGCGCCCGGAGCCGCGGGCGCGCCCGGAGCGGCCGGGGGCTGCGGCGCACCCGGGCCCTGCGGGTAGCCGTACGGGGGCGCACCGGGCGGCGGCGTGCTGTGCGGCCCGCCCTGCGGCGCAGACCGGTCCAGCGCCGGCGAGACCGCCGTCGGCGGGAGCTGGCTGCCGCCGGCCATCAGCGCGGTCTTGGCGTCGGGCAGGGAGGAGGGCGGCGGCGCCTCGTCGTCGGAACCGCTCAGCGGCGGCGCGAACACCGTCGCGGGCAGCGGTACGGAACGGTCGTCGCCGGAGTCGGCGTTGGTGTCCGTGCCCGTCCAGGGCGTGGCCCCCACAGGCGTGGACGCCGCACCAGCACCAGCCCCCGCACCCCCCGACACCCCCGCCTGCGTCTGCGGAAGCGAGGGATCCGGCGTCACGGCCCCACCACCGGCGGAACCCGCGCCGGCCTCGGCGCCAGAGCCCGCCCCAGCCCCCTCCCCCCGCCGATCCGGAATCCCCAGCTTGTCCGCCGCCTCCTGCAACCACTCCGGCGGCGACAACAAGAACGACGTCTGGTTCAGATCCACCCGCGCCGCAGGAGCGGGCGCCGGCTCCGGCTCGCCGTCAGGACGCCCGTACTCCTCCTCGTACCGCCGGATCACCTCGCCCACCGGCAGCGACGGCCACAACGTGACCTCCCCGCTGTCCCGGGCGAGCACCAGCCGCTGGGCGCCGCCGTCCGAACGCGGGCCCTCCGCACGGTCCTCGGCCCACACCACGAACCCGAGGTCGAACTCCCGCACCCGCACCTCACGGTGCTGATACGCCGGAACGTCCCCGTTGATCCACTCTTCGCCGCGCTCCTGCGCCTGAGCGAACGTCACCATCGCCGGATCACTCCCCCACGCCGGCGGAGGAACCGGAGGCCCCCGCGGCCGTCGGAACGGCCCGCGCGAAACCGCCGTCCACCATCAGATTCGCCACCGTCTCCAACTCCGGCGGCCGGCCCGCCAGTCGGGACAGGAACGCGTCGAAGTCCTCACCGCACGGCAGCAACAACCGCTCCACCCGCTCCGCCGGCGACCACGCCGGATCCACGTCCCGCGCGTCGTCGTACGCGCAGAACCACACCGAACCGATCCGCGCGCCCTTCACCTTCACCGCCAGCAGACCGCCCTGGACGAAACCGACGCCCAGGTAGTCCTTCGTCAGGTGGTCCCGCAGACACTTGTTGACGTACACGAGGTCGTTGACCGCGGCCTCGTCCCGCACCGTGAAGAACGGCTGGTCCACCAGCAGGCCCAACTCCGCGTCCAGCGCCGCGCCCACCGGCGCGCAGCCGCCCGCCGCCTTCAGGAACGCCCGGTACGCGCCCGGCAGCCGGTAGCCGAGATCCTCCTCGACCCCCTGCACCTGCTGCTCCGTCACCGCCACGCCCGACTTCGGCAGACCGAAGTGCGCGGGGCGCGTCTCCTGCAACGGCCGCGTCCCCCGCTTCGCGTGATCCACCGCCGCCGTCGCGAGCCCGCCGTGATGCCGCAGCAGCGCCTTCACCTCGACCGGGACCAACTCCAGCCGCCGGGAGGCCGTCACGTGATGCCACGTCCAGCCGTGCGGCGTCGCCACGCTCTCGACCGTGTCCCACAGTTCATGACCGGACGCCGACAGCGCCGCGTTCGCCGACACGTAGTCCGTCAGCCGCAACTCGTCGACGCCGAAGCCCTCCGGCGGGTCCGCGATCTCCGCCGCCGCGCGCGCGTAGGACGAGAAGTCGGGGTGACCGCGCTCGTCCACCCGTACCCCTCTCGGGTGCCGTGCGGCCCGGACCGGATCCGGGAAGTGCACGACCTGCCCGGCATAGGCCGCGTTCGGCGGCGCGGCTTGCTGCCCGAGCCGACCTGTCGTCATGGCGGTTGCCCCCTGCGGCACTCTGTACGGACCGAAGCGGCCGGCCCCGCTTCCGGTTCCGACCACCACGCCCCGTATCCGACTGTCTCCGACGTTCTCCGACGCGCGTCAACCACGCGCCAAGCGGTGCCGACAGCCTATGCGGTACGACGACACCGGTCACCGGGCCTCCGCTTCCGTGACCAGCCGTCACCCCGCCGTGACAGCGCGCCCCGAACCGGGCGTGTCGCGCCGCCCCAGCTTCCCCAGCAGCCTCGCCATTTGGCACCCTGTGACGTCCGGGGGATGCACGGGAGGGGAAGACGATCATGAACGCCACGCAAACGGGACCGCACGCGGGCCGCTCCGGCGACCCCCGCATCGGGTGGAGCCACGACGACACCCTGCACGTCCCCGCCCTCCTGCACCGCCGCGACGGCATACTCCCCACCATCGCCGCCGCCCTCTCCGTCCGCGGCGAGACCCTCACCGGCACCGCCGCCCGCGGCGACCAGCCGCCCGCGCTGCACCCGCTCGTGCAGGACTTCCTCGACACGCTCGGCAGCGCCCAGCGCGACCGCTTCACCGGCCGCTGCGCCGAGGCGCTCCTCATCTCCCGCCACATCGCCGCCGTCGACGCCACCCGCAGCAGACGCGCCGCCCGCAAGCCGATGACCAACGGCGAGGCCCGCAAGGCCCTCAAGCAGGCCAAGCTCACCGCCCGCCGCATCCGCGAGGACGGCGACCCCCTCCACGGCAGCTTCGCCTCCCCCTGCCGCGCCTGCACCGCCCTCAGCGACCACTTCGGCGTCTACATCGTCGACCCCGCGGGGTCCACCGGCTGACACCTCACCGCACCACCGCACCGCAGCACCACCGCACCGCCGCACGATCTCGACGAACGAAGGGCAGATGCACCCCGACCACCGCACCTCCACCGCACGCTTCCCCGTGACCGTCGACGCCACCCTGCGCGCCGCCGGCTGGCACCCCGGACGCTGGGACATCAAACAGGCCGAACTGTGGGCCGACTCCCTGCGCGAGCACACCTCGCCCGCCGGCCACCGGCACGCCGTCTTCCCCGCCGCCGTCGAGGCCTGGGCCGAGTTCGGCGGCCTGCGCGTCACGCCCAGCGGCCCCGGCCGCCAGGTCGCCCCCGTCACCCTCGACCTCAACCCCCTGCACGGCCTCCACATGGCCCGCACCCTCGCCGACCTCGGCCGCGCCCTCGACACCGACGTCAGCCCCCTCGGCGCCGAGACCGACCAGAACGGTCTCCTCGCCATCGACGCCGGAGGCCGCGTCTACGCCCTCGACCACACCGGCGACTGGTACCTCGGCGCCGACATCGACCAGGCCCTGGGCGCGCTCGTCTCCGGCATCGAACCCACCCGCCTCACCGCGGGCTGACCCCGCTGGGGGCGACGCCGCGGGAGGCGACACCGCGCCTCACCGCGCCTCACGCCGCCGGAATCACCGCCGACACCCGGAAACCGCCCGCCTCCGTCGGCCCCGACACGAACACCCCGCCCAGACCCACCACCCGCTCCTTCATCCCCACCAACCCGTTGCCCCCCGACGGCAGCCGCGCCGACGACGCCGAACCCGCCTCCGGCGGCGGCTCGTTCTCCACCTGCATCGCGATCTCCGCCACCCGGTGCGCCAGCCGCACCCGCGTCTTCGCCCCCGCCGCGTGCTTGTGCACGTTCGTCAACGCCTCCTGCACCACCCGGAACGCCGTCTGCTCGATCTCCGGCGGGTACGCCCGCACATCGCCCTCCACCGACAGCTCCACCACCATCCCCGCGGCCGCCGACTGCCCCACCAACTCCTCCAGCTCCTCCAGACACGGCCCCTCCCCCTCCTCCACGACCCGCGCCACCGCCACCGCGGCGACCGCCGCCACCACCGGACGCCGCTCCCCCTCACCACTGCTGCGCAGCACCCCGAGCATCTCCCGCAGCTCGGTCAACGCCTGCCGCCCCATGTCCCCCACCAGCGCGGCGTTCTTCACCGCCTTCTCCGGATCCTTCCGGGCCACCGCCTGCAACGCCGCCGCGTGCACCACCATCAGACTCACCCGGTGCGCCACCACGTCGTGCATCTCCCGCGCGATCCGCGTCCGCTCCTCGTTACGGGCCCACTCCGCCCGCTCCTCCGCCCGCTCCGCGAGCAGTTGCAGCTCCCGCTCCAGACTGTCGGCCCGCTCCCGCAGGCTCTCCATCAGCCGCCGGCGCGCCCCCACATACAGGCCGAGCAGCAGCGGCGGCGCGGTCAGGCCCAACGAGATCGTGATCGAGGCGAACGGCACGAACCAGTCGCCCAGCGTCAGATCGTCCTGCACGACGTCCCGCCGCACCTGGACGAACGTCACGATCAAGGCACCCACCAGCTGCATCGCCGCCAGCGACCCGATGATCCGGCGCGGCAGCTCCGACGCGGCGAGCGTGTACAGCCCGACGATCCCCATCAGGAAGCCCATCTGGGCGGGGGTGATCGCGATCGACACCAGCACCACGGCGATCGGGTACTTCCGGCGCACCAACAGCACCGAACCGGTCAGGAACCCGAACACCACCCCCACGCCCGCCGGAATCCCCGCGTCCCGCGCGAACGGAATCCCCTCGGCCGCACACTCCAGGGCCGACACCGCGGCCAGAAACCAGTCGAACACCGCACTGCGACGTCTGCCCCACCACCACGGCCCTCCCCGAGCCGTGCCGGTCTCTTCCCCCGTCGTGGTCATGCCTCCACCCTACGGGCGCACCCCCCACTTTCCCCGACCGATTTCCACGACCGACCTCCACCACACCTCGTTACCGAACAACACCGAAACCCGCAGGTATCCATCGAACTGCTGAACCATGCCCGTTCGACCCTGGAGTCCGACATTCCGGCTGGACGGTATGTGCATGGCACATTCCCATGGCAAGTACGCAGACTTCGAGGGCCTGCGGGAGCAGGCGGTCGCCCTGCGGCGGGCGGGTTACAGCCTTCGACAGATCCGCGACGAACTGAAGATCTTCAACAACGACATCCTCAACCGACTGGTGAAAGGGGAACCGCCGCCGGAGTGGACGAGGAGGCCACGCGCGAAGGACGACCTCCGGGCACGCGCACGGGAGCTTCGCCTCCAGGGCTGGACGTACGACCAGATCGAGGTGGAGCTGGGGTGCTCGAAGAGTTCGGTGTCGCTGTGGGTGCGGGACCTGCCGAAGCCCGAGCGGCGGACCCCGGCCGAACAGGCGAGGCTGGCCAACCGGAAGAGGTGGGAGCACGAGCTGGCAGTGCGGGACGAGAAGCGGCAGCAAACCAAAAAGGCAGCCGCGAGCGAGATCGGAGAGTTGACCGCCCGAGACCTGTTCCTCATCGGCGTAGCGCTCTACTGGGCCGAGGGCGCCAAGGACAAGCCCTACGCCAGGCGCGAGTACGTGCAGTTCGTCAACAGCGACCCCGGCGCCATCAGCGTCTTCCTTGCGTGGCTGGACCTTCTTGGCGTGGAGCGGGAACGTCTGCGCTACAGGGTGATGATCCACATGACCGCCGACGTCGCGCATGCTGAGCAGTACTGGGCCGGCCTCGCAGGCATCGACGCGTCTCTGCTCCAACCGACGACCCTCAAGCAGCACAACCCCAAGACCGTACGCAAGAACGTGGGCGAGAACTACCGAGGTTGTTTCGTGATCAGCGTCCTGAAGGGGGCTGACCTGTACCGACGCATCGAGGGCTGGTGGTCCGGGATGGTGGTGGCAGCAGAACAACGAACCCCGTAGGCTGACCCCCGGCAATCCCGGGTCGTCTAAGGGCAGGACAGCGTCTTTTGGTGTCGCTTATGGAGGTTCGAATCCTTCCCCGGGAGCGAGACCAATAGCAGAAGTGGGCCCTGACCGCCACAGGTCAGGGCCCTTTCGCATGTCCCCCAGGAGACCCCCCGGTATCCTTCGGATGTCCCCACCTCCCACAGCCGAAGGGCATTTCCGTGAGCGCCATTCGCCCGGCAGCCGTCGTCGTTCTCGCAGCGGGTGAGGGCACCCGTATGAAGTCGGCCACACCCAAGGTCCTGCACGAGCTCTGCGGTCGCAGTCTCGTCGGGCATGTGCTGGCCGCCTCCCGGGAGCTGGACCCCGAGAACCTGGTCGTGGTGGTCGGGCACGCGCGGGAGAAGGTCACCGCGCACCTGGGCGAGATCGACCCGGGCGTGCGGACCGCGGTGCAGGCGGAGCAGAACGGCACCGGGCACGCCGTCCGGATGGGTCTCGAGGGGCTCGGCGGCAGCGTCGACGGGACGGTCGTCGTGGTCTGCGGGGACACCCCGCTGCTCACCGGCGCGACCCTGGCGCAGCTCGCCGCCACGCATCACACCGACGGCAACGCGGTGACCGTGCTGACGGCGGAGGTGCCGGACTCCACCGGGTACGGGCGGATCGTGCGGGACGGGGCGTCGGGCGCCGTGACGGCGATCGTCGAGCACAAAGACGCGACCGAGGCGCAGCGGGCGATCCGTGAGATCAACTCGGGTGTGTTCGCGTTCGACGGTCCGCTGCTGGCGGAGGCGCTGAAGCAGGTGCGCACGGACAACAGTCAGGGCGAGGAGTACCTGACGGACGTGCTCGGGATCCTGCGGGAGGCGGGTCATCGGGTCGGCGCGTCGGTGGCGGGCGATCACCGGGAGATCGCGGGGATCAACAACCGGGTGCAGTTGTCGGAGGCGCGCCGGATCCTCAACGACCGGTTGCTGACCGCGGCGATGCTGTCGGGGGTGACCGTGGTCGACCCGGCGAGCACGTGGGTGGACGTGACGGTGACGTTCGAGCAGGACGCGGTCGTCCACCCGGGGACGCAGCTGCTGGGGTCGACGCATCTGGGCGAGGGCTGCGAGGTGGGGCCGAACAGCCGGCTGAAGGACACGTCGGTGGGCGCGGGGGCGCGGGTGGACAACACGGTGGCCGACGGGGCGCGGGTGGGTCCGCAGGCGTCGGTGGGTCCGTTCGCCTATCTGCGGCCGGGGACGCGGCTGGGTCTGAAGGCGAAGATCGGGACGTACGTCGAGACGAAGAACGCGTCGATCGGTGAGGGCACGAAGGTGCCGCATCTGTCGTACGTGGGGGACGCGACGATCGGTGAGTACTCGAACATCGGTGCCGCGAGCGTGTTCGTGAACTACGACGGGGAGAACAAGCACCACACGACCGTCGGTGCGCACTGCAAGACGGGTTCGGACAACATGTTTGTGGCTCCCGTCACCATCGGGGACGGCGCGTACACCGCGGCCGGCTCGGTGATCACGAAGGACGTGCCGCCCGGTTCGCTGGCCGTGGCCCGTGGTCAGCAGCGCAATATCGAGGGCTGGGTGGCCCGTAAGCGTCCGGGGAGTTCCGCGGCGAAGGCGGCCGAGGCGGCCTCGCGGCAGGGCGAGGGCCGGGACTGACCGGAAACGAGTGCGTCGAACACGGCGTACCGTGATAAGTGCACACCCGCACCCCTACCAGCTGAGACGGCCCGTCGCGCCCAGCGGCGCGGTCTCTCGACACCCAGCTGAGACACCTCTGAGGAGACAGTGCTGTGACCGGGATCAAGACGACCGGCGAGAAGAAGTTGATGTTCTTCTCCGGCCGCGCCCACCCCGAGCTTGCCGAGGAGGTCGCCCACCAGCTGGGTGTCGGGGTCGTCCCGACGAAGGCCTTCGACTTCGCCAATGGTGAGATCTACGTCCGTTACCAGGAGTCGGCGCGTGGTGCGGACTGCTTCCTGATCCAGAGCCACACGGCTCCGATCAACAAGTGGATCATGGAGCAGCTGATCATGATCGACGCGCTGAAGCGCGCGTCGGCGCGTTCGATCACCGTGATCGTGCCGTTCTACGGCTATGCGCGGCAGGACAAGAAGCACCGTGGCCGGGAGCCGATCTCGGCGCGGCTGATCGCGGATCTGATGAAGACGGCGGGCGCGGACCGGATCCTCACGGTCGATCTGCACACGGACCAGATCCAGGGCTTCTTCGACGGTCCGGTGGACCACCTGTTCGCGCTGCCGCTGCTGGCGGACTACGTGGGCAGCAAGGTGGACAAGACCAAGCTGACCGTGGTGTCGCCGGACGCCGGCCGGGTGCGGGTCGCGGACCGCTGGTGCGACCGGCTGGGCGCGCCGCTGGCGATCGTGCACAAGCGGCGCGACAAGGACGTGGCGAACCAGGTGACGGTCCACGAGGTCGTGGGTGAGGTCAAGGGCCGGGTGTGCGTCCTGGTCGACGACATGATCGACACGGGCGGCACGATCTGCGCGGCGGCGGACGCGCTGTTCGCGCACGGCGCGGAGGACGTCATCGTGACGGCGACGCACGGTGTGCTGTCGGGTCCGGCGGCGGACCGGCTGAAGAACTCGAAGGTGAGCGAGTTCGTCTTCACGAACACGCTGCCGACCCCGGGTGAGCTGGAGCTGGACAAGATCACGGTGCTGTCGATCGCTCCGACGATCGCGAGCGCGGTGCGTGAGGTGTTCGAGGACGGTTCGGTGACGAGCCTGTTCGACGAGCAGTAGGCGTCGTCCTCGCGGTGTCGTCGCCCTCGCGGCGTCGCCCTCGCGGTGATCGATTTCTTTGCGGCCTCCTTCGCCGAGTAGACTTCCGGAGTTGCTCGGCGAGGGAGGCCGTACCCGTGGGTGCGGTGCTCCGTTATCGACGCGCTCTTCGTAGCAGGCCGTTCGTGGCCGGGTGACCACGTCCGTTCTGATTCGTACGAGGAGTGATTTCCATGTCCGAGGTGAAGCTCAGCGCCGAGACGCGCAACGAGTTCGGCAAGGGCGCCGCGCGCCGCATCCGTCGTGACAACAAGGTCCCGGGTGTTCTGTACGGCCACGGCGACAACCCGCTGCACCTGACGCTGCCGGGTCACGAGCTGCTGCTGGCGCTGCGTACGCCGAACGTCCTGATCTCCCTGGACATCGACGGCAAGACCAACGAGCTGGCGATCCCGAAGGCCGTGCAGCGCGACCCGCTGAAGGGCTTCCTGGAGCACGTCGACCTGCTGCTGGTCAAGCGCGGCGAGAAGGTCAACGTCGAGATCCCGGTGCACACCGAGGGCGAGCTGGCCGCCGGCGGCAACCTGCTGGAGCACGTCCTGAACGCGCTTCCGGTCGAGGCCGAGGCCACGCACATCCCCGAGTCCGTCACGGTCTCCGTCGAGGGTCTGGAGGCCGGCGCCTCCGTCCTGGCCAAGGACATCACGCTGCCGAGCGGTGTGACGCTGGCCGTCGACGAGGACGCGGTGGTCCTCCAGGTTCTGGCCGCGCAGGCCGAGGAGGCTCCGGAGGGCGAGGAGTCCGAGGCCGGCGAAGAGGCCGCCGAGGCCTGATCGGCGCACGCCGACGGTACTGGTCAGCCGCCGCTTCCTTCGGGGAGCGGCGGCTGTCGCGTAGGAAGAGAGTGACGTGACGAGCGATCCGAACGCCCCCTGGCTGATCGTCGGGTTGGGCAATCCGGGCCCGGAGTACGCGATGAACCGGCACAACGTGGGGTTCATGGTGGCCGATCTGCTGGCCGAGCGGATCGGGGGGAGGTTCAAGCGGGCGGGCAAGGCCCAGGCGCAGGTCGTGGAGGGGCGGATCGGGCCGCAGGGGCCGGGGAGCCGGCGGGTGGTGCTGGCGAAGCCGATGTCGTACATGAACCTGTCGGGCGGTCCGGTGAACGCGCTGCGGGACTTCTACAAGGTGCCGCTGGGCAATGTCGTGGCGATCCATGACGAGCTGGACATCGACTACGGCGTGCTGCGCTCGAAGCTGGGCGGCGGGGACAACGGGCACAACGGTCTGAAGTCGATGACGAAGGCGATGGGCGCGGACTACCACCGGGTGCGGTTCGGGATCGGGCGGCCGCCGGGGCGGATGCAGGTGGCCGACTTCGTGCTGAAGGACTTCGCGTCCGCGGAGCGCAAGGAGCTGGACTACTTCGTGGACCGGGCGGCGGACGCGGTGGAGTGTCTGGTGATCGACGGTCTGGAGCGGGCGCAGAGTACGTACAACTCCTGACTTGTCCGCCCGTCCCGCCCCCAGCGAGTTGACCGTTCGTGGGGGCATGGCCAATGATCCCGGCCATGCCTGCCACTGCCGTTCCCTCCCGTAGGCGTTCCTCGCACCGGGGTTCCCCCCGCCGGCGCTCCTCCTCCCGCCAGGCCTCGGCCGCCGCGCTGCGGTTCGGCAGATCGGCGGCGATGGGGGTGGTGTCGGTGCTGATCCTGATCGCGGGGGTGTGGGGCTCCTGGGGCACCGCGCATCACGTGATGCTGACGAAGGGGCGGGAGCAGGGCACGATCGAGGTGACGCGCTGCGGCGAGGAGTCGTGCACGGGCCCGTACACGCCGGTGTCGCCGGGGTCGACGCCACGCGCGCGCGTGGTGATCGAGAAGACGGTGGCCGTGCGGACGGGGCAGACGTACACGGTGGTGATCAAGCCGGCCAGCGACGAGGTGCTGCGCTCGGGTCCGGCGGGGGTCCTGTACTCGTGGGTGCCGATGGGCGGCGCGCTGCTGCTGGCGTCGGTGATCGTCGCGGGCGGTCTGGGCCGGGCGCGGGCCGGGTGGCTGCTCGCCGGCTCGGGGGTGGCGCTGCTGACGGCGGCGTTCGTGGCCGTGTAGCGCGCGGCGGGAGCACAGCGAGCACAAGCGGGGAGCACAGGACGAGAAGGGCGCCCGCACGGTCCGTACGACCGTGCGGGCGCCCTTCGTCGTGCGGGTGCCGGTGTGTGCGGGTGCGGGTCAGCCGGTGTTGCGCAGGCCCGCCGCCACGCCGTTGACGGTGAGCAGGAGGGCGCGGGCGAGGAGCGGGTCGGGCTCCTCGCCGGCGGCGGCCGCG
Organism: Streptomyces sp. NPDC002328; assembly: GCF_042890065.1. NCBI lineage: Bacteria > Bacillati > Actinomycetota > Actinomycetes > Kitasatosporales > Streptomycetaceae > Streptomyces > Streptomyces sp. NPDC002328. Next base: position 118,545 of record NZ_JBIARQ010000003.1, read on the forward strand.
TCGCGCTGCCGCTTGAGCAGGGCCACCTGGAGGTAGGAGATCGGGTCCAGGTAGGCGTCGCGGATGCCGAAGGTCTGCCGCAGGGCGGGGGTGGCGTCCAGCAGCTCCCGCTCGCCGGTGATCTTGAGGACCTCGGCGACGGTGAGGGCGTGCTCGGCCTCGATGGTGTCGAAGACGTGCTTCAGCTCGTCGGGGACGAGGGTGTCGACGTAGTGCCGGGCGATCCGCAGGTCGGTCTTGGCGAGGGTCATCTCGACGTTGGAGATGAAGTTCCGGAAGAAGTGCCACTGCTCGTGCATCTCGCTGAGCACGGTATCCAGGCCCGTCTCCCGCAGCGCCTTCAGGCCGGAGCCGACGCCGAACCAGCCGGGGACGATCTGCCGGGACTGGGTCCAGCCGAACACCCACGGGATGGCGCGCAGTCCGTCGAGCGAGACGCCCGAGCCGGGGCGGCGGGAGGGCCGCGAGCCCAGGTGCAGTTCGGCGAGCTGGTCGACCGGCGTGGAGGCGAGGAAGTACGTCGGCAGGTCGGGGTCCTCGACGAGCCGGCGGTAGGCGGAGTGGGCGGCGTCGGAGACCACGTCCATCGCCGCGTCCCAGCGGGCGAGGGCCTCGTCGGACTGGCGGGGCGCGGTGTGCAGGGCGGAGGCCTGGAGGGTGGCCGCCACGGTCAGCTCCAGGTTCTCCCTGGCCAGGGAGGGGATGAGGTACTTGTCGGAGATGACCTCGCCCTGTTCGGTCACCTTGACCTCGCCCTCCAGGGTGCCCCAGGGCTGGGCGAGGATCGCGTCGTGGGAGGGGCCGCCGCCGCGGCCGACGGTGCCGCCGCGGCCGTGGAAGAGGCGCAGCCGGACGCCGTAGCGGTGGGCGACGTCGCGCAGCCGGCGCTGGGCGCGGTGGATCTCCCACTGCGAGGTGGTGATGCCGCCGAACTTGGAGGAGTCGGAGTAGCCGAGCATGACCTCCTGGACGTCGCCGCGCAGCGCGACGAGCCGCCGGTAGGACGGGTCGGCGAGCATCTCCTCCAGGATGGTGTCGGCGGCCTTGAGCTCGTCGGTGGTCTCCAGGAGGGGGACGATGCCGATCTTCGCCCAGCCGGCGTGCAGGTCGACCAGGCCGGCCTCGCGGGCGAGGACGGCGGCGGCGAACACGTCGTCGGCGCCCTGGCACATGGAGATGATGTACGACTCGACGACCTCGGGTCCGAAGACCTCCAGGGCGCGCTTGACGGTGAGGAAGACGCCGAGGGTCTTCTCGCCGGCCGCGTCGACGGGCGCCGGGGTGGGCGCCAGCGGCCTGCGCGACCTGAGCTCCTTGGCGAGCAGCTTGGTGCGGTACTCGCGGGGCATGTCGGTGTAGCGCCAGGACTCCTCGCCGAGGCGGTCGAAGAGCTGGCCGAGGGCGTGGTGGTGGGCGTCGGCGTGTTCGCGGACGTCCATGGTGGCGAGCTGGAGGCCGAAGGCGGCGAGGGTGCGGATGGTGCGGTTCATCCGGCCGTCGGCGAAGAGGGCGCCGCGGTGCTGGCGCAGGGAGCTCTGGATGAGGGTGAGGTCCTGGAGCAGCTCGCTCGTGCCGAGGTAGTCGCGGCCCTGCTCGTGCGGGATGCCCTTGGCGAGGCGCTGCTTGGTGTTCTCCAGCTTCTGCCGGATGCAGGTGGCCTTGAGCCGGTAGGGCTCCTCGGCGTTGAGGCGCTTGTAGCGGGGGCTGATCTCGGGCAGGCGTTCGAGGTCGGCGCGCAGGGACTCCAGGAGCTCCTCCGTGGCTCCGGTGTACCTGATCGAGTTCGACAGGAAGCCGCGCAGTTCGTCGATCATCTCCAGGGCGTCGTTGATGCCGTGCTCGTGCTGGAGGATGAGGACGTCCCAGGTGACCTGGGGGGTGACGTTGGGGTTGCCGTCGCGGTCGCCGCCGATCCAGGTGCCGAAGGTGAGCGGGCGGGTGTCGTCCGGGAGGGTGACGCCCACGCGTTCGAGTTCGGCGGTGAGGTCTTCGAGGACGTCGCCGACGGCGCCGGCGTGCAGCTCGTCCAGGTAGTAGATGGCGTTGCGGGCCTCGTCGGCGGGCTCGGGGCGCACGACGCGCAGTTCGTCCGTCTGCCAGACGAGGTCGATGTTCTCGGCCAGACGCGTGTCGTAGCGGCGGCGGTCGGATTCGATGACCGGGGTCTCCAGCAGCGCGGCGATGCGCCGCAGCTTGTTGAGGACCGACCGGCGGGCCGCCTCGGTGGGGTGGGCGGTGAAGACGGGGCGCACGTTGAGGTTGCGGACGGTCGCGCGGACGTGGTCGGCGTCGGCGTCCTTGAGGCGGTCGGCGGTGCGGGCGAGGAGGCCGCCCTCGGCGGCGCGGCGGGCGCGCAGCTCGCGGCCGCGGTGGACCTGCTCGGTGACGTTGGCGAGGTGGAAGTAGGTGGAGAAGGCGCGGACCAGCTTGGCCGCGGTCTCCAGTTCGGTGCCGCGCAGCAGTTCGGCGGCGGCCTCGCCGTCCTCGCGGGTGAGGCGGCGGACCTTCTCGACCAGGTCGAGGAGCTCGGGGCCCTCCTGCCGGACGAGGGTCTCGCCGAGGAGGTCGCCCAGTCGGCGGATGTCGGCGCGCAGCTCGGTGCTGGTGGTCGTCTGGTCGTCGGCACTGCTCACAGGTGCGGCTCCTTGCAGTGTTGAAGCTCGTCCGGGAGGGGAACCCGTCAGGTCGGTCCACGCGGCGGGCGCCGCTTACGGACCGGACATCCGGGAAGAAAACAGAGCGGACGGCGCTGTCCGACCGTCTCCAAGGATAGGTGTCCGTTCGGACGCGCAGGCTGGCGGGCTCTCGCCGCCCGGCGCGGCACTGCCATACTTACGACGCCGTAGGTTACGGAACCGTAGGGAACGGTCCGTGGTTCCTCTCGCCTCCGGCTCCTGCCGTCAGTCCACGACCCCACAGGGGACGCGCATGACCACAACCTCCGACGTGATCGAAGACCCTTCTCAGGCGCCCGGCGACTCACCCGCGCTCTCCGCCACCCTCGGCGGCGAGCAGAAGCGTTCGATCGAGCAGATCACCCTGCTGCTCTTCATCACCGTGCCGTTCCTGGCGGTGCTCGCGGCGGTGCCGCTGGCGTGGGGCTGGGGGGTGAGCTGGCTGGACCTCGGTCTGCTGTTCTTCTTCTACTTCCTCGGGTGCCACGGCATCACGATCGGCTTCCACCGCTACTTCACGCACGGCTCCTTCAAGGCGAAGCGGCCGCTGCGGATCGCGCTGGCGGTCATGGGCTCGATGGCGGTGGAGGGGCCGCTGGTGCGCTGGGTGGCCGACCACCGCAAGCACCACAAGTTCTCCGACGCCGAGGGCGACCCGCATTCGCCGTGGCGGTTCGGGGAGACGGTCCCGGCGCTGATGAAGGGCATGTGGTGGGCGCACATCGCCTGGATGTTCGACGAGGAGCAGACGCCACAGGAGAAGTACGCGCCGGATCTGATCAAGGACCCGGCGATCCGTGCGATCTCCCGGCAGTTCGTGCTGTGGGCGGCGCTGTCGCTGGCGTTGCCGGCGCTGATCGGCGGGCTGGTGACGATGTCCTGGTGGGGCGCGTTCACCGGGTTCTTCTGGGGTTCGCTGGTCCGGGTGGCGCTGCTGCACCATGTGACCTGGTCGATCAACTCGATCTGCCACGCGGTGGGCAAGCGGCCCTTCAAGTCACGGGACCGCTCGGGCAACGTGTGGTGGCTGGCCGTCCTGTCGTGCGGCGAGTCCTGGCACAACCTGCACCACGCCGACCCGACGTCGGCGCGGCACGGGGTGGAGCGCGGGCAACTGGACTCCTCGGCGCGCTTCATCCGCGTCTTCGAGAAGTTCGGGTGGGCGTACGACGTGCGCTGGCCGTCACGCTCGCGTATCGATTCGCGCCGGAAGACGGGTGAGGACGGCTCCCGACGCCGGAAGGTCACCGCCGACGCGGCATGATGGACGCCGTGGCGACCGACTCCAGCAGTACCCCGAGCAACGAAGCCAAGCCGAGGCGCACGCGTCGTACCCGGATGACCGGTGCCGAGCGCCGCCAGCAGTTGCTGGAGATCGGTCGGACGCTCTTCGCGGCGAAAGGTTTCGAGGGCACGTCGGTGGAGGAGATCGCGGCGAAGGCCGGGGTGTCCAAGCCGGTGGTGTACGAGCACTTCGGCGGCAAGGAAGGCCTGTACGCGGTCGTCGTGGACCGGGAGATGCGCCGGCTCCTCGACATGGTGACGAGTTCGCTGACCGCCGGTCATCCCCGGGAGCTGTGCGAGCAGGCGGCCTTCGCGCTGCTCGACTACATCGAGGAGTACACGGACGGCTTCCGCATCCTGGTCCGGGACTCCCCCATCCCGCAGTCCACGGGCTCGTTCGCCTCTCTGATCTCGGACATCGCCACCCAGGTGGAGGACATCCTCGGCCGCGAGTTCAAGAGCCGGGGCTTCGATCCCAAGCTGGCGCCGCTGTACGCGCAGGCGCTGGTGGGCATGGTCGCGCTCACCGGGCAGTGGTGGCTGGACGTGCGCCGCCCGAAGAAGGCGGAGGTGGCGGCGCATCTGGTGAACCTGGCGTGGCACGGGCTGGACGGTCTGGAGGCCAAGCCGCACCTGATAGGGCGCCGCAAGAGCTGACACCACGGGAGGGGCCCCCGCCGTATCGGCGGGGGCCCCTCCTGTGCTCGGCTCAAGCTGTCGGACGTGTCAGCGCTTGAACACGTCCTTCGCCTTCTCCTTGGACTGACGGGCGTCGCCCTTCGCCTGCTCGGCGCGGCCCTCGGCCTCCATCCGCTCGTTGCCCACGGCACGGCCGACAGTTTCCTTGGCCTTGCCCTTGGCCTGCTCCATCTTCGCCTTGGACTTCTGCTCGCCTGCCACTACCGATCACTCCCAGTCAGGTCTGCGGTCTGTCTCGCTACAACGGGTGACCCGTCTCGCTCGGTTCAAACAGGGTTTCACAAGGTGCATGTTGTGCCATCATGTGCACATGACCGAGATCGCGATCAGCGCAGCCCGTTCCCAGCTCGGCGACCTGGTCCGCCGCGCGGCCCACGGCCGGGAGACCATCGCCCTCACCGATCACGGCCATGTGGCCGCGCTGCTCGTCTCTCCGCAGGTGATAGAGGATCTCGAAGACGCCCTCGCGGTCGCGGAATACCAGCGGCGCAAGGCGGAGGGGACGCTCGGGCCCGGCATTCCCCACGACGAAGTCGGACGCATGCTGGGCCTGCGGCCGTGACCTACCGCATCATCTGGGAACCGACTGCCACAGATCAGGCTTCTCGATTCGTGAAGGAGGACCCGGCCGGGCTCGCCGCGGTCTACGAAGCCGTCGACGCGCTCGCGAAGGCGCCACGCCCTTCCAACTCCTTCCCGTACGGTCCGGAGATGCGACGCCTCCGCATCGGCGACTACCGCGTCCTGTATGTCATCGACGACGACGTGATCCGCATCCTCGTCGCCCACCTGGGACGCACACCCTGACCCTCACGCCCCCTTCCGGGCCACCGCGAACAGGCGGCGGAAGGGGAGGATCGTGCCGTAGTCGTGGGGCGGGTAGGCCTTGCGGAGGAGGTCGCGGTATTCGGCGGTGAAGGCTTCCCGGGAGTCGGGGTCGTCGGCCAGGGCGGTGAGGACGGGGCGCAGGCCGGTGCCCTTGACCCAGTCGAGGACCGGGTCCTCGCCCTGGAGGACGTGGTGGTACGTCGTCGTCCAGACGTCGGTCTCGCAGCCGAGGCGGGCGAGGCGGTCGAGGTAGACGGCGGGGGCGTGGACGGAGTCCTCGTGGCGCAGGACGTGCGCGAGGCGGTTCTTCCAGCGGGGCGTGTCGCCGAGTTCGCGCATGAGGGCGTGCAGCGGGGCGTCGATGTTGTGCGGGACCTGGAAGGCGAAGGCTCCGCCGGGGGCGAGTCCGTCGAGCCAGGCGGGGAAGGCGTCGAGGTGGCCCGGCACCCATTGCAGGGCGGCGTTGGAGACGATCACGTCGTAGGTCTCGGCGGGTGTCCAGGTGGTCAGGTCGGCGTGCGCGAAGTCGAGGTGCGCGCCCGCGTACGCCTGCGCCTCGGCGAGCATCTGCTCGGAGTGGTCGTAGCCGGTGATGCGCGCGGCGGGCCAGCGGTCGGCGAGGACGGCGGTGACGTTGCCTGGGCCGCAGCCGAGGTCGGCGACGCGGAGCGGCCGTGCCGGGTCCGCGGGCGGATCGGGGACGCGGGCGAGGAGGTCGGTGAAGGGGCGGGCGCGGTGGCCGGCGTGGCGCAGGTACTGAGCGGGGTCCCAGGTGGAGTCGGTCATGCCCCCACTCTCCTCCCCCGTTTATCTCGACGTCAAGAGACTTGATATCAAGAGACTTCATGTCGACACAACCACTACACTGATCGTCATGGAGGACGAGGTCGATCGACTGGTCTCAGCGTGGCGCCGCGAGCGCCCGGACCTCGACGTGGAGCCGCTCGAAGTGCTCAGCCGGGTGAGCAGGCTGGCCCGGCATCTGGACCGGGCGCGCCGGCTGGCTTTCTCCGAGCACCAGCTGGAGCCCTGGGAGTTCGACGTGCTGACGGCGCTCCGGCGCGCGGGGGCTCCGTATCAGCTCTCGCCGGGACAGCTGCTGACGCAGACGCTGGTCACGTCGGGCACGATGACGAACCGGATCGACCGGCTCGCGAAGAAGGGCCTCGTGGAGCGGCTGCCCGACCCGAGCGACCGCCGCGGTGTGCTGGTCCGCCTCACGGACGACGGCAAGGACCGCGCCGACCAGGCGCTGGCCGGCCTGCTCGACCAGGAGCGGGCGATCCTCGCCGAGCTGTCCCACACCCAACGCGGCGAACTCGCAGGCCTCCTACGCCAGTTGACCGCCCCGTTCGACAACATCCCCGGCTAAGGGCCTGCCGGCCGGATCCTGCCGGAGACGCGGGGGCCGGCACGCACATCTGCCGCGTTGTCGTCGCTCACCGATGCTCCGCATCGCCTCGCTCCTCCGCCTTGCATATGCACGCACCGGCCCCCGCTCACGTAAGTGACTCAGGCACTGCTGCTTTCCTCCGGCATGATCCGGCCGGCAGGCCCTAGGTCCACCGGCCCGACCCCTGCCCTGCGGGCCAGCGCGACCGCCGCCAGGGTGGAGTGGACGCCCAGTTTGCCGAGGACGTTCTGCATATGGGTGCGGACCGTGTGCGGGGAGAGGAACAGGCGTTCGGCGACGGCCTTGCGGCCCAGGCCGGCGACCATGCAGCGCAGCACCTCCCGCTCCCTCGGCGTGAGGGACTCCACCAGCCGCTCGCTCTCGGTGCGGTGCTTGCGCGCCGCCGTCAGCTCCCTGAGCACGCCCGTGAGCAGCGCGGGCGGCAGATGCGTCTCCTCGCGGAGCACCCCGCGGATGACGGTGAGCAGCCGCGACAGCGAGCAGTCCTTCGCCACCCACCCCGACGCCCCGGCCTGGAGGGCGAGAGCCGCGCGCCGCGGATCGTCCTTCTCGGCGAGGACGACGATCCGTACGGACGGCTGCCCGGAGCGGACGCCGGCGACGAGCGATATCCCGTCGACGAGCCCGTCCTCGTTGCCCTCCTGGACGGGCACCGCGGGCCGCATGCCCGGCAGCCGGCCGCCCAGATCGGCGTCGACGAGCAGCACGTCGTACCGCCGCCCCTCGGCGACCGCGCGCTCCAGGCTGCGCAGCGCCGCCGGGCCGCTGCCGGCCGCGGAGACGTCGACGTCGGGCTCGGCGGCCAGAGCCGCGGCGAGCGACTCGGCGAAGATACGGTGGTCGTCGACGACCAGGACTCGGATGCGAACCACGAAACCCCCTTCCCCGAGCTCCTCACGGAGCAGGGGATACCCCAGGCCGGAGAACGACGACCGGCGCGGGCACGACGCCCGCAGGGTGGTGCGCATCGGCACGGCCGCCGCCGTGCCGACATCGATACCCCCACCGCGGGCGTCGTACCCGACTGTCTCGCCCCCTGATCGGCACCGGCCCCCACCGGCGCTGTTCACAGGGTAGGGCTGTGGGCGTACAGCGGAAGGCAAATGGCAGAACTGATTGGCCAGCGCGTTTATCGTGTGCCGCATGTTCCGCCTTGAGGCAGAAGTCGACAGAAACCGCCGTGATCTGCTCCGTTCCCGGCTCCGCGAGAGCGACGCCGCGGCCTCGCCCGTTCTGCGGTCGCTGCTCGGCACCCCCGGCGGACGCGAGACGCCGCTGCACGTGTGGGCGCTGGACGAGGCCGGCGCGCTGGCGGGCGGCCTCGTCGGCCACACCTGGACGACGTGGCTGCACGTCGCCCACCTGTGGGTCGACGCCCGGCACCGCGGCCGCGGCCTCGGCTCCGGCCTGCTGACGGAGGCGGAGCGCGTCGCCGGCGAGGAGCGCGGCTGCCGCCGGGCGCGCCTGGAGACCTGGGACTTCCAGGCCCCGCGGTTCTACCGGCGGCACGGGTACGAGGTGGTGTGCGTGATCGAGGACTATCCGCCGGGGATCACGGAGTACACGCTGACGAAGCGTCTGGCGTGATACTCCCCCGGCGTCTGTGCGCTGCCGTCCGCGCGCAGAGGTGACGCCCAGGCTGCACAGTCCCGCCCTTTACCGTGCGGCGCCATGAGCCTGCTACGAAAGCTGAACTCCAAGCTCGCGCTCCGGGTCCACGCTGCTGCGCATGATGCTGGGCGCGCACCCCCAGCTGTACTCCTGTCATGAGCTGCATCTGACCGGTCTGGAGGTGCACTTCAAGAGCGACCGGCACACTGAGCGGTCGGCGGGCACGTCCTGCGCTACGAGGACCTGGACTTCGAGCCCGGCATGCTCGACTACGGCGGCTGTCTGGAGGGGGGTGCTGGGCGCGGGCTTCGGCGACTGGAACGACAAGATCCGTACGGGACGCGTGCAGCCGGACCGGCCGGCGCCGGCCGCCCGGACGTCCCGGACGTGCTGCGCCCGATGTGCGAGCGGTGGGGTTACCTCTGAGGGTGGGCGGAGACACGTCAGGGGCCGGGAACCCGCAGGCCCCCGGCCCCCTGACTCGGCTGAGCCGTCGCGCTCAGGCGAGCCGCGTCGCGCCCGCCGCCGGCACCGCCTCGAACACGCGCGGCGCGGTGAAGTCCGCCGCGGCGAACGCCTCGCCGACCGCCTTGGTGATCGTCTCCACGTCGGCCGCCTCGGCCAGCACGATCGCCGAGCCGCCGAAGCCGCCGCCGGTCATCCGGGCGCCGAGCGCGCCCGAGGCCAGCGCGGTGTCGACGACCAGGTCCAGCTCGGGGCAGGAGATGCGGAAGTCGTCCCGCAGCGAGGCGTGTCCCTCGGTCAGGACCGGGCCGATCGCCCGGGTGTCGCCCGACTCCAGCAGCGACACGACCCGTTCGACCCGCTGGTCCTCCGTCACCACGTGCCGCACCAGCCGGCGGACCTCCTCCTCGTCGCCCAGCCGGGCCAGCGCCGCGTCGAGGTCGCCGTAGGGGACGTCCCGCAGGGCGTCGACGCCCAGCAGGGCCGCGCCCTTCTCGCAGCCGGCCCGGCGCTTGCCGTACTCGCCGTCGCTGTGGGCGTGCTTGACCTGCGTGTCGACGACGAGCAGGCGCATGCCCTCGGCCGCGAGGTCGAAGGGGATCTGCCGCTGGGAGAGGTCCCGGGTGTCCAGGAACAGGGCGTGGCCGGCCTCGCAGCAGGCGGACGCGGTCTGGTCCATGATCCCGGTGGGGGCGCCGACGTAGACGTTCTCGGCGCGCTGGCACAGGCGGGCCAGCTGCCAGCGCTGGAGGCCGAGGCCGTACAGGTCGTTGAGGGCGAGGGCGACCACGACCTCCAGGGCCGCCGAGGACGACAGGCCCGCGCCCGAGGGGACGGTCGAGGTCAGGTGGACGTCGGCGCCGGTGACGGCATGGCCGGCCTCGCGCAGGGCCCAGACCACGCCGGCCGGGTACGCCATCCACCGCGAGTCCGACTGCGGGGTCAGCGCGTCCAGGTCCAGTTCGACGACGCCGCCCTCGACGTCCGCGGAGTGCAGGCGCAGCCGGCCGTCCTCGCGGCGGGAGACCGCGGCGAGCGCGGTGTGCGGCAGCGCGAAGGGCATCACGAAGCCGTCGTTGTAGTCGGTGTGCTCACCGATGAGGTTGACGCGGCCGGGCGCGGCCCAGACGCCCTCGGGCTCGGCCCCGTACAGCTCGACGAAGCCGGCCCGCACCTGCTGTGCCCCCACTACTGCTCCTTCGCGCTGTCTTCGGTGTCGCTGTCTTCGGTGTCGCTGTCCGCGATGTGCTGTGCGAACGTCCACGCGTCCGCGACGATCCCGGCGAGGTCCGCGCGGGACGGGGTCCAGCCCAGCCGCTCGCGGGCGGCGTCCGCGGAGGCGACCAGGACGGCGGGGTCGCCGCCGCGGCGGGGGGCCACGATCTCGGGGATCGGGTGGCCGGTGACCTTGCGGACGGTCTCGACGACCTCGCGCACGGAGAAGCCGTTGCCGTTGCCGAGGTTGCAGACGAGGTGCTCGCCCGGCTTCGCGGCGCGCAGGGCGAGGAGGTGGGCCTCGGCCAGGTCGGCGACGTGGATGTAGTCGCGGACGCAAGTGCCGTCCGGGGTCGGGTAGTCGTCGCCGTAGACGGAGATCGCGTCCCGCTTGCCCTGGGCGACCTGGAGGACGAGGGGGATGAGGTGCGACTCGGGCTGGTGCCGCTCGCCCTGGGCGCCGTACGCGCCGGCCACGTTGAAGTAGCGCAGGGACACCGCGCCGAGTCCGTGGGCGGCGGCCTCGCCGCTGATCATGTGGTCGACGGCGAGCTTGGAGGCGCCGTAGGGGTTGGTGGGCTTGGTGGGCGCGGTCTCGACGATCGGGACCTGCTCCGGCTCGCCGTAGGTCGCGGCGGTCGAGGAGAAGACCAGCTTGCGCACGCCGGCCTCGCGCATGGCGCCGAGGAGGGCCATGGTGCCGCCGACGTTGTTGTCCCAGTACTTCTCGGGCTTCACCACCGACTCGCCGACCTGCGAGAAGGCGGCGAAGTGGAGGACGGCGTCGAACGTCGGGTCGAGCCACTTGGCGGCGTCGCGGATGTCGCCCTCGACGAAGTCGGCCCCGGCCGGGACACCCTCGCGGAAGCCGGTGGAGAGGTTGTCGAGGACGACGACCTCGTGCCCCGCCTCCAGCAGGTGCTGGGCGACGACGCTGCCCACGTATCCCGCGCCGCCCGTGACCAGATACTTGCCGCTCATGAACTCGCTACCTCTCGCAGTCGCTCGGCCGCGCGCTCCGGAGGCACGTCGTTGATGAAGACGCTCATGCCGGACTCGGAGCCCGCGAGGAACTTCAGTTTGCCGGACGTACGGCGGATGGTGAAAAGCTCCAGGTGCAGCGCGAAGTCGTCGCGGTTGACCCCGTCGAACTCCTCCAGCTGCCCGAACGGCGCCTGGTGCCAGGCGGCGATGTAGGGGGTAGGAGGCTCACCTTCGCCGAAGATCCGGTCGAAGCGCCTCAAGAGTTCCAGATAGACCTTGGGGAACTCTGTGCGCGCCGCCTCGTCGAGGCCGAGCAGATCGGGCACGCGGCGGCGGGGGTAGAGGTGCACCTCGTACGGCCAGTGCGCCGCCCAGGGCACGAAGGCGACCCAGTGTTCACTCTCCAGGACGACGCGTTCCTCGGCGAGTTCCCGCTCCAGCACGGCGTCGAAGAGGTTCTCCCCGCCGGTGGCGTCCTTGTGGGCGGCCACCTGGCGCAGCATCAGGGAGGTGCGGGGGGTGGTGAAGGGGTAGGCGTAGATCTGCCCGTGCGGGTGACCCAGCGTCACACCGATCTCGGCGCCGCGGTTCTCGAAGCAGAACACCTGTTCCACGGAGGGCAGATGCGACAGCTCGGACGTCCGGTCGGTCCACGCGTCGAGCACCAGCCGCGTCTGCTCCTCGGTGAGGTCGGCGAACGACGAGTCGTGGTCGGAGGTGAAGCAGACCACCTCGCAGCGCCCGGAGTCGCCGGCCAGCGAGGGGAAACGGTTCTCGAAGACGACGACGTCGTACGACGCGTCGGGGATCTCGCTCAGCCGTTCGCCCTGGGAGGGGCACAGGGGGCACTCGTCGGCCGGCGGATGGTAGGTGCGTCCCTGCCGGTGGGAGGCGATGGCGACGCCGTCGCCGAGGAGCGGGTCCCGGCGTACCTCCGAAGTGGTGACCGTGCGCTCCAGGGGGCGGCGGTCCACCGCGTCGCGCACCGTGTCGTCCCGCAGGTCGTAGTAGATGAGCTCACGACCGTCGGCCAAGCGGGTCGAGGTCTTCTTCACCGCGACTCTCCATCCCTACCGAACAAAGCTTCAAACAGAACCGAACACATCAAACCACAATCCCCCATGCGAGTCACCACCACGACAGCGCAGAGACCACCGACCGAAGTGAGCAGTGCATGCGAACCCCCACGTATCTGGCTGCCGAGCCGCCGGCGGCGCTTGCGGCCGAACTGCGGCTCCCCACCAACTGGCTCGACTACACGATCCTCGGCATCTACTTCGTCGTCGTCCTGGGCATCGGCTTCGCGGCCCGCCGCTCCGTGAAGACCACCCTGGACTTCTTCCTCTCCGGCCGGTCCCTGCCCGCCTGGATCACCGGTCTCGCCTTCATCTCGGCCAACCTGGCGGCCACGGAGATCCTCGGCATGGCGGCCAACAGCGCGCAGTACGGCGCGTACACCGTCCACTGGTACTGGATCGGCGCCATCCCCGCGATGGTCTTCCTCGGTCTGGTGATGATGCCGTTCTACTACGGCTCCAAGGTCCGCTCGGTCCCCGAGTTCCTGCTGCTGCGCTTCGACCGGTCGGCGCATCTGCTGAGCTCGGTGCTGTTCGCCTTCGCGGCGATCCTGATCTCCGGCGTGAACCTCTACGCGCTCGCGATCGTCGTGGAGGCGCTGCTGGGCTGGCCGCAGTGGGTGGCGATCGTGGTCGCGGGCTTCTTCGTGCTGGCGTACATCACGCTGGGCGGTCTGTCCTCGGCGATCTACAACGAGGTGCTCCAGTTCTTCGTGATCCTGGCGGCGCTGATCCCGCTGACGGTGCTGGGTCTGAAGTCGGTCGGCGGCTGGGACGGCCTGACCGACTCCCTGACGAAGGCCCACGGCGGGAACTTCACCTCGGCCTGGGGCGGCACGGGCATCGGCAGCGACAACCCGCTGGGCGCGAACTGGCTGACGATCGTCCTCGGGCTGGGCTTCGTCCTGTCCTTCGGCTACTGGACGACGAACTTCGCGGAGGTGCAGCGCGCCCTGTCGGCGAAGAACCTCTCCGCCGCGCAGCGCACCCCGCTGATCGCCGCGTTCCCGAAGATCTTCATCGTCTTCCTGGTGATGATCCCGGGGCTGGTGGCGGCGGTGCTGGTGCCGCGGATCGGCACGGCTCAGTCCGACCTCCAGTACAACGACGCGATTCCCTACCTGATGGAGCAGCTGCTGCCGAACGGTGTGCTGGGCATCGCGGTGACAGGGCTGCTGGCCGCGTTCATGGCGGGCATGGCGGCGAACGTGTCGTCCTTCAACACGGTGTTCACGACGGACATCTGGGCGAAGTACGTGGTGCGGGACCGGGAGGACGGCTACTACGTCCGCTTCGGCCGGCTGATCACCGCGATCGGGGTGGTCGCGTCGATCGGCACAGCGTTCCTGGCCTCATCCTTCTCGAACATCATGAGCTACCTCCAGACGCTGTTCTCCTTCTTCAACGTGCCGATGTTCGTCGTCTTCATCGTCGGCATGTTCTGGAAGCGGGCGTCGATGAAGTCGGGGTTCTGGGGGCTGCTGGCCGGCACGACGGCCGCGATGGTCAACTACTTCGTCTTCTACAAGCAGGGCGTCATCTCCATCCCCACCGACCAGGGCGCCAACTTCGTCTCGGCGATCGCGGGGTTCGTGGCGGGCGCGGTGGTCATGTTCGCGGTGTCGCTGTTCACCGCGCCGAAGCCGGACGAGGAGCTCCAGGGCCTGGTCTACGGCACCGTCTCGCCCGGGATGGCCGAGCCGCCGGCCGAGGGCGACGACGCCTGGTACCGCAAGCCGGCGCTGCTGGGATGGGGCGCGATCATCCTGGCCGCGGCCTGCTACATCCCGTTCTCGTTCTGAGCCCACGTCCGCACTGACCGCGGGAGGATGGAAAGACCATGTCCGAGCAGTCCGAGCACTTCGACCCCGACGAGCGCGCCGCACACGCCGAGAAGCTGCGGCGGGCCGGCTACTCCGAGGCCGACGTCCAGCGGGAAGTCACCGAGCTGGAGGAGAAGTCCGCCACGGCGGCCCGCATTTTCGACCTGCGCCGCATCATCGGCGGCCTGTTCGTCGTCTACGGCGTGATCGTCACGATCACGGGCCTGACGGACGACCAGGCAGCGATCGACAAGGCCCAGGGAATCAACATCAACCTGTGGACAGGCATCGGCATGCTGCTGCTGGGGATCTTCTTCCTGGCGTGGCTGAAGCTGCGGCCCGCCGCGCACCCGCAGCCGCCGCTGCCGCCGGAGGCGGTGTCGCCGGAGGGCGAAACGCCGCGGGGCGAGTAGCGGCCGGGGCCGGGCACGAGTACGGGGCCGGACCCGCCCGGTGCGGCGGATCCGGCCCCGTACAGCCCCCGAGGGGGCGAGGCGCACCTCATGGCGCAAGCCGGCTCCGGGATCCGAAGCCTCGGATCCCGGAGCCGTCCTGTCAACCGCCGAGGAGCTCCAGGAGGGCCTGGTCAGCCGTCAGGTCGTCGTTGACGGCGGCGCTGTGGTCGACGGCGCAGGACTGCTGAACCGCGTTGGTCGGCGAAGCGGTGCCCAGGATGGCGATGTTGAGGCCGTTGAGGGCGTTCACCAGGCCGGACGAGTTCTGGTTGCTCACCTCGTTGTTGTTGACGCAGAAGTCGGCCACTTCCTTGCCGTCCGAGGACTTGTCGTAGTCGGTGGCGGTGGCGACACCCGCGCCGGCCATGCTGAGGCTTCCGATCATGGCAGCCACCAGAGCGGCCTTGCGAAGCATGCGCATTACATACCTTTCCGTCAGGTTGACACATTCCGCCCGAGCGCGGAACGTTACGAGAGTGCACCGTATGTTACGATTTGCACCTTTCACACCCCACCACGCCGACTTAGTTCGCGGCAACTGAAGGAACACCACTTGGGGGATCGAGACCCCCACTTGGGCGACACGGACCCCCCGGGGTATGCGGATCCCGCCCGGGATCCCGGGCACTACGCCTCCGCCAGGTCGCACCAGACGTACTTGCCGCGGCGCCCGAACCGGGTGAGCGGCTGCCGGCCCCATACGTCGGCGCAGGCCCGCACAAGGACCAGGCCCCGGCCGCCCTCCGCATCGGTGAGCTCGTCGAGCTTGGCGGGCGGATCGGGGGGCGGAGCCGCCGTCCCAGGCCCCTACGCGGAGAATGCCATCGCTGTAGCGGACTCTGAGCACGGCGGGGCCACCTCTGCGAGAGCGACACCCCCGCCACCACCACCTCAGCCGGCCTCGCCCATCTCCTCGCGGACATCGGACGAAGGCGGTGCAGTCAGCGCAGCTTGAGAAGCTGAGCATCGGCGGCGGCCGGGATCGGCGGCCTGCCAGTGAGGTACGCCACCGTGGTGCCCGGCCGCAGGATCACGGCCTTCGTCGGCGTCTTCTTGCCGACGCGCTCCACGGTCGCGCCCGCGCCCGCCGTCGCCGCGAAGCAGGCCGCCCCCACCGTCGCCGCGAAGCAGGCCGCGCACGCGTCGAGGCCGTACCGACGGCGTACATCGCCGACTGGGCCTGGTCGGTCGCGTACTCGGCGAGGACGACGGTGACCGTCGCACCCTCGCCGGACGCCTCGCGATCCCTTGTCGACATCGACTTGCCCACCGCCGTGCCGGACAGGGCATAGGCCAGCGTCTCCGTGACCTGGACCTTCCGGCGCTCGGCGGACACGGTGACGCCGTCCGCGTCCCGGGCGGCGAGCGCCGCGCCGCCGAGGCCGCCGACCCGCGCGGTGATACCCGGCTGGGCGGTCGGCCGCAGCAGACCGTCAGAGTCCACGGGTTCTCGGGACGATCAGCGACCTCGTGTCCGTACCGGCGGCGCGCTGGTCATCGGCTCGAGGCAGGGGGGCGATCACGGCTTCCGTGAGTGGGCGACATCGAAGGCTGACGTTCGGATGAGAACACCTGAGCATCCGATGGCGTGACCAGAGCCTGAGTGCTGCGGAACCTGGGCCCCCTTTCGCCTGCGCCGTAGCGGTGGTTCATGAATCCGTTTGGCGCGGTTCGTGCGGGAGAGGTCCCGCACGGTCCAGCAACCCCGTGCGTGCCGCCAGCGCCGCCGCCTCCAGCCGGGAGCCGACGCCCAGCTTCATCAGCACGCGCTGCACATGGGTCCGGGCCGTCGAGGGCGCGATGCCCATCCCGGCCGCGATGACCCGCGTGTCCTCGCCGTCGGCGACCCTGACCAGGACCTCCACCTCCCGCGGCGTCAGCATCTGAAGAAGGCGCTGCCCCTCGTCGTCCGGCTGGGCCACCGGATTGAGCAGCTCACCGAACGCGCCCTGGAGGAGCTGCGGCGCGACCGCCGCCTCACCTGCGCGGGCCTTCATGATGGCCCGCTCCACGCCCTCTATGCGCTCGTCGTGCCGTACGTACCCCGAGGCCCCGGCCGCGAAGGCCGCCGCGATGCCGCGCGGGCTCGGGACCGGGCCCAGGACCAGGACGGCGACCTGCGGCCGCTCCCGCTTGATCCGCACGACCGGGTCGAAGATGCCCGGCTCCGCCGGCGTCGCCGTGCCCAGCAGGCACACCTCCGGCGCCCGGGTGATCACCAGCTCCGCCGCGCCCGCGGCGGGCGCCGCCGCGGCGAGCACCCGGTGCCCGCGCAGTTTCAGCGCCGAGGCCAACGCCTCGGCGAGCAGTCGGTGGTCGTCGACCACCATCAGCCGCACTCCCATTGAGCAACCCCCCAGTCCCCCCATGGATGCCCATAGAAAAGGTGCCCCCCGGCACCTTGTCCCCTCATGCCCCCGGAAGCTACACGCTTGTTCGACGTTGCGCTCCCCCTACCGTGAGAACTGCCCCGGATCCCCGAAATTCCCCTCATACGAGGGTGATGAGCGGTACGGGAACGGCCCCGCCCCCCTCAAGACTGAAGGGGGGCAGGGCCGTTGACGAGCGCGGGCGCCGGGCGCGGGACAGCGGTCAGCCGGTGGCGCCGAACGCCAGCACCAGATACTCCTCGTCGCCCGACGTGCCGTCGTCCGCGTAGATCGACGACATGTACAGGCGGCCCTGGGAGTAGATGAGTTCGGCGTACTCCGGGGACATGCCGGACTCCGCGTCCCGCACGCTCTCCGTCCCCGGGTTCCGCAGCAGCGTCGTCTGCTTGAAGGTGCCGCCGTCGACGCTGACGATCTGCCCGCCCTCGTCGTACGGCGGACGCTTGTACGCGATCACGTTGGCGCCGTCCATGCGCAGCGGCGTGAGCTCGTAGCCGTCGCCGGCGTCGGCGCGCTGGCCGGTCTGCTTGCCGGTGCTCAGGTCGAAGGCGACGATCTCGTTGGTCCGGCTGTACTCGCCGGTGCCGTCGTGCTCCTCGGTCGGGATGTACAGCCGGTTGGCCGCGACGGCCAGGCCCGAGCAGTTCTCGATCTTGGTGATGCCGTCGCAGCGGGCGGCGAACTGCTCGCCGGGCGCGGAGATCCTCGTCTTCAGCTTGCCCGTCTTGTTGTCGACGGAGAAGAAGTCCGAGATGCCGCTGCCGTCCTGGGCGCTGTCGCCGACGTCGGCGGCCACGACCAGCGGGTCCGTCGACACGATGCTCGCGTACTCGATGCCCTTGGCGAGCTTGTACTCCGAGATCACCTTGCCGGAGGCCGGGTCGATGGTCTGGATCTGGAGCTCACGGGCGTCGTAGGAACCGCACTTGCGCACCGCGACCAGCTTCGCGCCGCCGCCGTAGCCGGCGTCGTAGCAGGTGTCGGAGGTCTTCGGGGCCCACAGGGCCTTTCCGGTGTCGATGTCGAAGGCCGAGCCGCCCTCCGTCGCGCCCAGGGCGACGGTGCGTCCGCTGACGGTGACGTTGTCGAAGGTGACCGGGTAGTCGCCGGAGGAGACGGTCTTCGTCCAGAGCTGCTTGCCGGCGGCGAGGTCGATCGCCGCGACCTGGCTGCAACCGGCGGAGGAGTCCTTGGGGGGCATCTTCGGCTGGAAGACCACGGCGGTCTTGTCGTCGTCGGTGGCGTGCTTGCTCGCCGTGCAGACGGGGCCGGGGAGCTTGATCGTCCACAGCTTGGTGCCCTTGGCGGGGTCGTAGCCGACGATCTCGGCGACGCCGGACTTCACGTACGCCTTCTCGGTCAGCCAGGAGCCCGACACGATGACGCTGTCGTCCTTGGCGACCTGGGGCGAGGGGATCTGGAAGAGGACCTTCGACGCGGGGTCGCCGGGCACCTTCTCGGTGCCGCCGGCGGACGTGCCGCCGCCCTTCGTCTCGCCGCCGCTCTTGCCGTTGGCTCCGCCGGTGCTCGCGGTGTCGTTCTTCTTGCCGCTGTCACCGCCGGAGTTGGCGTACCAGACGCCACCGCCGACGATCAGCGCGATCGCGACGACGGCGGCGACGATGATGGCCGCCTGCGCCCCGAACTTACGCCCGCCGCCGGCCGGTTGAGGGTACATGGGCATGGTGGGCTGCCCCGTGTACCCCGGATACCCCGGCTGGCCCGGGTGGGGGTGATACCCGGCCTGCCCCGGATAGCCGTACCCCGGCTGCTGGGGGTACGGCGGCTGCTGCCCGTAGGGGGTGGGCTGCCCCGGGTACCCGTAACCGGGACCAGCAGGAGGCTGGGGCCCCTGCCCCGGCTGCCCGGGATACCCGTACCCGGGGCCGGTGGGAGGCTGAGGCTGCCCGGGATACCCATACCCGGAGCCCACGGGCGGCTGAGGCGGCTGCCCACCGGGCGCGCCCTGCGGGTAGCCGTAGCCGGGCTGGGGCTGCGGGGGTTGGGGAACGGACGCAGCCGCAGACGGCGGAGCCGCAGGGGCGGCCGGGGCGGCCGACGGAGGCTGAGGGGCGGGCGCGGAGGCGGACGGGGACGGCGGGCCCGCAGGGGCTGCTGGGGCGGAAGGCCCCGCCGGGGCAGCCGAGGCCGGCGGGACCGGCGGGGCTCCTTGAGGAGCGGGCGGCACGGGAGGCGCCTGGAGCGGCTGACCGGCACCGGGCGCGGGCTGCCCGTACCCCGACTGCGGGGCCTTGCTGAGCTGCGGCCCCTCGGAAGGGGCGGCGGGCGGGGCCGGGGGTGCGGCCTGCGGCGACTGAGGAGCACCGAAGCCACCCTGCGGGGGCGTGGCCTGGGGTGCCTGCGGCGGCTGCGGAGCGCCGAAAGCGCCCTGCGGCGGGGCATCTTGGGGAGCCTGCGGAGGCGGCGGCGCACCAAAGCCACCCTGCGCTGGCGCATCCTGCGAAGCCTGCTGCGACTGCGGCGCACCAAAAGCGCCCTGCGGCGCGGCATCTTGAGGGGCTTGCGGAGGCGGCGGCGCACCAAAGCCGCCCTGCGGCGGCGCATCCTGCGAAGCCTGCGACAGCTGCGGCGCACCGAAACCGCCCTGCGGCGCGGCATCTTGGGGTGCCTGCGGGGACTGCGGCGCACCAAAGCCGCCCTGCGGCGGCGCATCCTGCGAAGCCTGCGGGGACTGCGGCGCACCAAAGCCACCCTGCGCCGGCGCATCCTGCGACGACTGCGGCGCACCAAAAGCGCCCTGCGGCGCTGCATCTTGGGGCACCTGTTGAGACTGCGGCGCACCAAATTCACCCTGCGGCGGCGCATCCTGCGGAGCTTGCTGCGGCTGCTGGTCGGCGTCGGCCTCGGGCCGCGCGTCCTGCGGTTGCGCGGGTGCGCCGGGCGCGTCCTGCGGGGGCGTGTCCTGCGGCGCGCCGGAATCGCTCTGCTGCGGCGGCCGGTCCTCGGGGGTGCCGGAGGTTCCCCCCTGCGGGGGCTGGTTCGGGGGCGGAGGCGGCGGCTGGGTCATGGTGTGGGTACCTCGGGAAACACTCGTGAGACGACGGGGACAAGACGGAGAAGGACGGTGAGACCGGGAACACGTTGGGGACCGACAGGCGCGCCGCGCACGCGGGGCGTCAGCCGGACCCGGCGGAGCACCCCCTTCGGCGGGTGCCGATCACAGCAAGGGCACTGCCCCGGCCGGGACGTCGCCCCCGGCAGGGGCCCCGCGACAGCGGCACTCGCGACACCCCCGCGACCGACGCACCCCCCCTCGGGCGAACACGCCACCCACCCGGGGCGGCGCACCACCCACCAGGGCGAACACGCCCCCTCCTGGGCCGGCGCACCGCCCACCTGGACGAACACGCCACGGGCACGGGCGAACGTACCGCCCACCAGGGCGAACACCCCCGCCCGCCGGCGGAGGCGCACCACCCGGCAGAGCAAGCGCACCGCCCGCTCGGGCCGGCGCACCGCCCCCTGGGCGAACACGCGACGGGCCTGGGCGAACGTGCCGCCCACCAGGGCGAACACCCCGCACGCCCGCGGAGACGCACCACCCGGCAGAGCAAGCGCACCGCCCGCTCGGGCCGGCGCACCGCCCGCCAGGGTGACCCCACGGGCCTGAGCGAACGTGCCGCCCGCCAGGACGAACATCCCCGCACGCCCGGAGAGGCGCACCGCCCGCCAGGGCGAACACCCCCGCGCGCCCGGGGAGGCGCACCGCCCGCCAGGGCGAACACCCCCGCGCGCCCGGGGAAGCGCACCGCCCGGCAGGGCAAGCGCACCGCCCGGCAGGGGAAGCGCGCCGCCCGGCTGGGCGAACGCGCCGTCGGTGAAGCGGACTGGGTGGGGTCACTTGCCGTACGCGAGCATCAGTTTCTCCTTCGAGTCGTCGTTGCCCGTCAGTCGGGTGGAGGAGATGTAGAAGCGGCCGTCCGCCCAGGCGAGGTCGCGGGAGAAGAAGCTGTTCTCCAGGTCGACCGTGCTCTCGGGGAGTTGCAGCAGCGTCGTCGGGGTGTGGGCGGTGCCGGCCGTCGGGATCGAGACGACCCTGCCCGCCGAGTCGTAGGACGGCTCGACGTACGCGACGAGGTTGCCGCCCTCCACCTTCAGCGGCAGCATCGACTCGTCCACGGGCGACTTCACACGCCACTTCTCCTTGCCGGTGGCGAGGTCGACCGCGACGATCTCGTTCGGCCCGGTGGTGGCCTCGGTCGGCAGATAGAGCGTGTCGGCGTCAGCGGCCGTGCCCACGCAGCCGGTCAGGTTGCGCTGGAGAACCGCCCAGCCGCACTCCGGCGCGAAGTCCTCGTCGAAGGCGACCTGCGAACGGAACCCGCCGGCCGGCTTGAACGCCGAGATGTTCCAGGCGTTCTTGTCCTTGTTCGTGCTGTAGACGACCAGCGGGTCCACGGAGTACGTCCGTCCGACCGTCCAGCCCTTGTCGAACTTCTGCGTCCACTTGACCCTGCCGGTCGCCGGGTCCAGTTCCTGCACCTCGTCGTGCTCGTTCGCGCCGGTCGCGTCGCAGGACGCCACGGAGATCAGCTTGCCGCCGCCCGCGAAGGCGGTCGGGAAGCAGGCGTCGCCGTACTTCGTCTTGTCCCACAGCTTCTTGCCGGTGCGCACGTCGTACGCCGTCCCGGACTGCGAGCGGCCCGCCATCAGCGTGTTGCCCGTGAGGGACAGCTCGACGGTGATCGCGCTGTCGAACAGCGCGCCGTCCGCGACCACGCCGGTCCAGCCCTTGGCGCCGGTTTTCAGGTCGATCTGCTGGAGCTGGTTGCACTTGGCGCGGTCGCTGGTGCCGCTCATGAACGCCACGACGATCTTGTCGTCGGCGGTCTTCTGCGGCGTGACCGCGCAGATCTTCTGCGGGAACGCGATGGTCGGCCAGGTCGGCCTGCCGTCGGCGATGTCGTAGGCGACGATCTCCTTGAAGGCCGCCTTGACCGCCGTCGAGGACGTGATCCACATGCCGGGGGCCTCGGCGCCGGAGGCGGGCGCGTCGGGCGCCTCCTTGTACCAGAGCACCTTCGCCTCGCCGGACTTGCGGTCCGCGTTGAAGTCCGCCGGGTCCTCGCCGCCGTCCCCGCTGCCGTCGCCGGGGTTGACGGGGCTGCCGCTCGTGGTCGCCTTGGGGTCGTCGCTCTGCCCGGCGACCGGCTTCTTGTCCTTCTCGTCGTCACCGCCGCCGGTGACCGCGAACACCGTGCCGCCGATCACCACCAGCGCCGCCACCGCCGCCCCGATGACCACGGCGGGCTTGCGGAAGGGGCCGCGCGGACCGGACGGCGGGGTGCCCGGAGCGCCGGGCGCGCCGGGGAACTGCGGTCCGGGCGGGGGCGGGTAGCCGTAGCCGGGCTGCGGGCCGAAACCGGGCTGCGGGCCGTAGGGGCCGGGGGCCGGCTGTCCGTAGCCGTACGGGCCGGGCGCGCCCGGGGCACCCGGGGCACCCGGGGCAACCGGCGCGCCGTACGGGCCGCCGCTCGGCTGGGCGTAGGGGCCGGACTGCGGCGGCTGTTGCGGCGGAGGCTGCTGCGGGTAGCCGTAACCGGGCTGCGGCTGCGGCGGGCCGGGCGGGGCCTGTGGCGGCTGGGCCGGCGGCTGCGGAGCGCCGAACCCGCCCCCCTGCGGCGGCTGTTGCGGCGGCTGGTCCTGCGGTGCTCCGAAACCGCCCTGCGGCGGCGGCTGGTTGGGCGGCTGAGCCATCAGCGTGTTCCCCCTCGTCACTGATTTTTAGCCACGCCCTGAGGTTCGTGACGGACCCAGAGTCGTACTCAGACAGTTCTCGAACGGCTCTTTCTATCACCCGGCGCCGACAGCGCACGGGCCCGTATCCGCCCCTGTTCCCAAGGGAGGACCGGGCCGTGATGCCGTCGTTATGCGCCTTCACGCCCCCTTCACGCGGCGCACGCGCTGTCCTCGCGCGCGGGGCGTGAGGGGCAGGTGAGCGGATGTTTCACGCCGGGGCGCGAGCCGCCGGAGCCGGGAGAGCCCCCGAGGATCCCCCTACGCGTCCTCGGCCAACTCCAGCCACCGCATCTCCAGTTCCTCCCGCTCCCCCGCCAATGCCCGCAGTTGCGCGTCGAGTTCGGCGACCTTCGCGAAGTCGGTGGCATTGTCGGCGATCTGCGCGTGCAGCTTGGTCTCCTTCTCGGAGACCTTGTCCAACTGCCGCTCGATCTTCTGGAGTTCCTTCTTCGCCGCGCGCTGGTCGGCGGCGCTCTTCTCCGGGGCGGCCTTGGCGGCGACCGGAGCGGAGGCGGCGACGGCCTCCTCCATGCGGTGGCGGCGCTCCAGGTACTCGTCGATGCCGCGCGGCAGCATCCGCAGGGCGGCGTCGCCGAGGAGGGCGAACACCCGGTCCGTCGTGCGCTCCACGAAGAAGCGGTCGTGAGAGATGACGATCATCGAGCCGGGCCAGCCGTCGAGGACGTCCTCCAGCTGGGTCAGCGTCTCGATGTCGAGGTCGTTGGTGGGCTCGTCGAGGAAGAGGACGTTGGGCTCGTCCATCAGCAGCCGCAGCAGCTGGAGGCGACGGCGCTCACCGCCGGAGAGGTCGCCCACCGGCGTCCACTGCTTCTCCTTGTTGAAGCCGAACGTCTCGCACAGCTGCCCGGCGGTCATCTCGCGCCCCTTGCCGAGGTCGACGCGCTCGCGGACCCGCTGGACGGCTTCCAGCACCCGCAGGTTCGGGTCGAGTTCGGCGACCTCCTGGGAGAGGTAGGCGAGCTTGACGGTCCTGCCGACGGCGACCCGCCCGCCGGCCGGCTGCACCTCCCCTTCCGTGCGGGCGGCCTCGGCCATGGCCCGCAGCAGGGACGTCTTCCCGGCGCCGTTCACGCCGACGAGGCCGATGCGGTCGCCGGGGCCGAGCTGCCAGGTGACGTGCTTGAGCAGCACCTTGGGACCGGCCTGGACGGTCACGTCCTCCAGGTCGAACACCGTCTTGCCGAGCCGCGAGGAGGCGAACTTCATCAGCTCGCTGCTGTCGCGCGGCGGCGGCACGTCCGCGATCAGCTCGTTGGCCGCCTCGACCCGGAAGCGGGGCTTGGAGGTACGGGCGGGCGCGCCGCGGCGCAGCCAGGCCAGCTCCTTGCGGACGAGGTTCTGCCGCTTGGTCTCCTCCGTGGCCGCGATCCGCTCGCGCTCCGCGCGCGCGAAGACGTAGTCGGAGTAGCCGCCCTCGTACTCGAAGACGTCGCCGCGCTGGACGTCCCACATGCGGGTGCAGACCTGGTCGAGGAACCAGCGGTCGTGCGTGACGCAGACGAGCGCGGAGCGGCGCTCGCGCAGGTGCTGGGCGAGCCAGGCGATGCCCTCGACGTCGAGGTGGTTGGTGGGCTCGTCGAGGACGATCAGGTCCTGTTCCTCGATGAGCAGCTTGGCGAGCGCGATCCGGCGGCGCTCGCCGCCGGACAGCGGGCCGATGACGGTGTCGAGGCCCTGCGGGAAGCCCGGGAGGTCGAGACCGCCGAAGAGGCCGGTGAGGACGTCCCTGATCTTCGCGTTGCCGGCCCACTCGTGGTCGGCCAGGTCCCGGATGACCTCGTGGCGGACGGTGGCCGCGGGGTCGAGGGAGTCGTGCTGCGTCAGCACGCCGAGGCGCAGGCCACCGGAGTGGGTGACGCGTCCGGTGTCGGACTCCTCCAGCTTGGCGAGCATCCGGATCAGGGTGGTCTTGCCGTCGCCGTTGCGGCCCACCACGCCGATGCGGTCCCCTTCGGAGACGCCGAGGGAGACGCCGTCGAGCAGGGCACGGGTGCCGTACACCTTGCTGACGTTCTCCACATTGACCAGGTTGACGGCCATTTCTCTCCTGCCCGGGGGGTCGGTCAGCCTCCCAGCGTAATGTGCGCCGGTCGGTGGCCGATCCCCCGCAGGTCAGCGAGCGGACGCGCGGACCTTGTCGAGGAGGTCGTACATCGTCTGGCCGGGGCATTCGGTGTCGAGCCAGTCACGGTGGCCGGAGACCGTGGACACGCCCTTCGTGACGCCGTTGACCGGGTTGACGAAGGTGATCCTCGCCTGCGGGTCGAGGCCCTTGAAGCGGGCGATCACCTTGATGAGCCGGATCAGGGACTTCTTGGCGGCGTCCGTCGGCGGCCGGTCGGTCAGGGTGCCGAGGAGGGCGATGCCGAGGTTGCCCGAGTTGTAGCCGGCCGTGTGGAAGGCGGTGACCAGGTCGCCGTCCGGGTCGAAGGCGGGCAGGGCGTCGTCGCCGGAGTAGCGGCCCTCGTAGACGGTGCCCGCCTCGTCGATGAGGAAGTGATAGCCGACGTCGCCCCAGTCGAGGGTGACCGCGTGGTACTCGTAGATGCCCCGGACGGTCGCGGCGGGGTCCGGGTCGTCGTTCGGGGTGTCCGTGTGGTGGACCGTGATCGCCTGCAACGGGTAGTACTGCTCGGGCGAGTTGACCTTGCCGTCCTTGTAGCGCTTCGACTCGTCGGCGCCCCAGGCCGGGCGCGGCAGATACGGCACGCCCCGCACGCGCGTGGGCTCCGACGGCACGTCGAAGCCGCGCGCCGGACCGTGCGCCGTGTCGATCGCCAGGGAGCGCACGTCGCTCGCGCCCGCCGGGGCCTTCACCTCGTACTCCGTGGCGGCGCCGGCCGCGACCAGGGCCGTGCCGCCGTCCTCGACGGTCGCGCAGCCGCCGCTCAGGGGCTGCCAGGCGCCGGGGGAGGCGTCGCCGTCGGCGAAGCGGATGCCCGCGCCGGCGCGGACGCCGCTCCAGCGGACGCCGACGTAGGAGGCGGCGAAGGCGGCGGTGGCGGGGCCGACGCCGGTGGCCGCGTCGGTGCGGGTGGCCGGGAAGGACTCGGTCTTCGTGCCCGACGGGGAGGCCCCGGAACCGGAACCGGAACCGGAGCCCGGGTCGGCGCCGGAGCCGGTGCCGGTGCCGGTGTCGGTCGCGGCGAACACCGCCGGGGTGAGGGCGGCGCCCGCGGCCACGGCTCCGGCGGCCCCGATCACGCCGCGGCGCGAGAGGGACGGCTTCCTGCGGTGGGCAGGTGCGGAGGCGGGCGTGGAGGCGGGCAGGGGCGCCGGGGTGGGCGTGGGGGATTCGGACACGGACGGGGCCTTCCGGGCTCGTGACGCTCGTGACTCTCGTGTCGCTCGTGACACTTGAAACGTCAAGTGACTCTAGAGCCCCGGAAGTTCCCTCACGTACCGCGAACGCGGTAATTCCGTGTGGAGATACGGCGAAGAGCGGGCGGAAGCGAGGCCGGGCGGCCGGAGAAGCGCCGGCCGGGTCAGCCGATCACCGTCGCGCCGGGCACCGGACCCACCGCCGTGCGCACATCGCGGCAGCCGCCCGACTCCCGCAGCGCCTCCGCCACCCGGACCGCCGACGCCGAGTCGCGCGCGAGGAACGCGGTGGTCGGCCCTGACCCGGAGACGAGCGCCGCGAGCGCGCCGGCCTCGCTGCCCGCCGCGAGGGTGCCGGCCAGTTCGGGGAAGAGCGAAAGGGCGGCGGACTGGAGGTCGTTGACGACGGTGGCGGCGAGCGCGTCGGGGTCACCCTTGGCCAGGGCGGCCAAAAGTTCGTGGGAGGCGACGGGTTCGGGGATGTCGCGCCCCTCGGCCAGCCGGTCGAACTCACGGAACACCGCCGGGGTCGACAGCCCGCGCCCGGCCATCGCGAACACCCAGTGGAACGCGCCGCCGACCTCCAGCGCGGTCAGCTGCTCGCCCCGCCCGACGCCGAGGGCGGCTCCGCCGACCAGGCTGAAGGGCACATCGCTGCCCAACTCGGCGCAGATGTCGAGTAGTTCACTGCGGCTCGCGCCCGTGCCCCACAGCGCGTCGCAGGCGAGCAGCGCGCCCGCGCCGTCCGCGCTGCCGCCCGCCATGCCCCCGGCGACGGGGATGTCCTTGGCGATGTGGACGTGCACGTCGGGCGTGCGGCCGTACCGCTCGGCGAGGGCGATCGCCGCGCGCGCGGCCAAGTTGGTGCGGTCCAGCGGGACTTGATCGGCGTACGGGCCGGCGCAGGTGACGCGCAGCTCGTCGGCCGGGGTGACGGTGACCTCGTCGTACAGGCCGACGGCGAGGAAGACGTTCGCCAGGTCGTGGAAGCCGTCGGGGCGGGCGGCGCCGACCGCGAGCTGGACGTTGACCTTGGCGGGCACACGGACGGTGACGCTCACTCCGCCTCCTTGCTCTCGGCGATCCGCGCGAACTCCTCGACGGTGAGCGACTCGCCGCGCGCCTGCGGGGACACCCCGGCGGCGACCAGCGCCGCCTCGGCCGCCGCGGCCGAACCGGCCCAGCCGGCGAGCGCGGCCCGCAGCGTCTTGCGGCGCTGCGCGAAAGCCGCGTCGACGACGGCGAACACCTCCCGCTTCGACGCCGTCGTCCTGACCGGCTCGGCGCGGCGGACCAGGGAGACCAGCCCGCTGTCGACGTTCGGCGCGGGCCAGAACACGTTGCGGCCGATGGCGCCGGCCCGCTTGACCTCGGCGTACCAGTTGGCCTTCACGGACGGCACGCCGTACACCTTCGAGCCGGGGGCGGCGGCGAGGCGGTCGGCGACCTCCGACTGGACCATGACGAGGGTGCGTTCGATGCTCGGGAAGGTGTCGAGCATGTGCAGCAGCACGGGCACGGCCACGTTGTACGGCAGGTTGGCGACCAGGGCGGTCGGGGCGGGGCCGGGCAGCTCGCTCACATGCATCGCGTCGGAGTGCACCAGCGCGAACCGGGGCGCGCGCTCCGGCATGCGCGCGGTGATCGTCGCGGGCAGCGCGCTCGCCAGGACGTCGTCGATCTCGACGGCGGTGACGTGGTCGGCGGCCTCCAGCAGCGCGAGGGTGAGCGAGCCGAGGCCCGGTCCCACCTCGACGACCACATCGTCGGGGCGGACCCCCGCGGTGCGGACGATCCGGCGGACCGTGTTCGCGTCGATGACGAAGTTCTGGCCGCGCTGCTTGGTGGGGCGGACGCCGAGGGCTGCCGCCAGTTCGCGGATGTCGGCGGGGCCCAGCAGGGCGTCGGAGGTGGGGCTGCTCACGGGACAAGGGTACGGGGGGTGCCGGGCGGGGCCGTCCAGCCGGCCGGGTTCGAGAGCCGGGCGGGGGCCGGGCGGGGCGAGGCCGACCGGGGTGGGGCGCGCCGCCCGCGGCTCGGAGGACCGAGGCGGTCAGCTCTTCAGCTGGGCCCCGCAGTGGGGCCAGGGGGCCGAACCCCGTTTCACGTACAGCTTCTTCGCCCGGAAGGTCTGCTCTGTCGGCGGGGCGTCCTGGGGGCGGCCCGTGCCGCCGAGGCTCTGCCAGGTGCGGGTGTCGAACTGGTAGAGGCCGCCGTACGTGCCGGACGGGTCCACGGCGTCGGGACGGCCGCCGGACTCGCAGACCGCCAGCTCGCGCCAGTTCAGGTCGTCCGCTCCCCGCACGGACGCCGGCAGCGGTCTCGTGCCCACCTTCACCAGCCGCGCCCGCGGTTCCCGCACGATCTCGCTGCGGAGCCGCCTCGGCTTCTCCCGGACGCCGTTGACGGTCCGCAGGGAGTACGTGATCCGCCGCAGCCCCGGCTGCCCGGCCTGCTCCACCACCTCCGTGCCCCGGAACAGCGAGGGGTCCTCGGCGCGGCGCACGGCGAACGGGATCGCCTCCTCGCGCACCTCCTGCGCGCCGGTGATCCGCAGCACGGTGACGGTCTGCCCGTCCCTCGGGAAGCTGCCGGAGTGGACGGAGATGGCGTCCTCACCGCGCAGGGTGATCCCGGCCTGCTCGACCGCCTCGCCCACGGTCGCCGCGTTGGTGCGGACGGTGCGCGCGCGGCCGTCCGCGAGGATCGTCACGGCGCGTTCGGTGCGGACGTCCAGCGCGAGCCCGCCGCGCCCGATGCGCTGGGAGCGCGAGACGGAGAGATACGCGCCCTCCGCGCGCACCCCGAACTGTCTGAGCGCCTCGTCCACCGTGTGCGCCGTCGTCCACACCTCGCGCCGCTGTCCGTCCAGCGTGAGCCGCACGGGGCGGCCGTAGCGCACGGCGATCTCGTCGCCGCTGGTGAGGGGCGTGCCCCGGGCGGGGGCGACGGCGTCGTGCGGGCCCACCGCCACGCCCTCCTCGGCCAGCAGCTCGGTGACGTCGTCGGCGAAGGTGTGCAGGGTGCGCTGCTCGCCGTCGACGGTCAGCGCGACCGCCTTGTCCTCGGCGACGAAGGCCGCGGTGCCGCCGGCGAGGAACGCGACGACGAGCGCCTGCGGGAGCAGCCGGCGCACCGCCGACTCGGAGCGCTCGGGGCGCTCGGCGTCGCGCGCCCGGCGCCGCCGCCCGGCCCGCCGCCCCACGCCGACGGGCACGGACAGGGGCACGGGGAGTGGCAGGGACAGAGCGGGCACGGTCGGCGCGGCGGAGTCCACGGGAACCGGCGACCAGTCGACGAGCGTGGGCGCCTCACCCGCCACCGCATCGCCGGCCGCCGCCTCGTACGCGTGGGCCGCGTTCGCCGGCACCCCGTACGGCATCGCCTCGTACGCCGGCGTCTCATAGGCGGGCCGGTACGTGTCGTCGTACGCCCCGGTCATCCCGTAGAGACCCGGCGTGCCCTGCTGGCCGGGGGCGACGTACACGCCGTACGCCAGGGTCTCCGCGCTGTGGAAGTCGACGGGGGGCGGCGGCGGGGCGGGGGCCGGGCCGGGGTGGCCGTACGGGTCGTACGCGTCGTACGCGTCGGACTCGGCGTACTCGGCGTACTCGGGGTAGGCGGGGTAGGCGGGATGCTGTGCGTACCGCGCGTTCCGCGGATGGTGCGAGTTGCTCACGCCGACACGCTCCAGGGGGCCTGGGGGTCCGGAAGGGGGTCCGGTTCGGGCCCCCAGAACCTAGCGGAGCGATCGTCACTCTCCAAAGCGACTCGGCTACCGATCGTCGTGTTCGGTTGGGTCGGTCCGAGCGGGTCAGTAGTCGAACGCGCGAGCGGTGTTGGAGGCCAGGGCCGTCGCCATGACGTCCTCGTCGACGCCGCGCACGGCGGCCATGGCACGCACCGTGACCGGAACGAGGTACGGGGCGTTCGGCCTGCCGCGGTACGGGGCCGGGGTGAGGAAGGGCGCGTCGGTCTCCACCAGGACCAGTTCCAGCGGAGCCACGGCGAGGGCGTCGCGCAGATGCTGGGCGTTCTTGAAGGTGACGTTGCCGGCGAAGGACATGAAGTACCCGGCGCGGGCGCAGATCTCCGCCATCTCGGCGTCGCCGGAGTAGCAGTGGAAGACGGTCCGCTCGGGAGCGCCCTCCTCCTTGAGGACGCGCAGCACGTCGGCGTGGGCGTCGCGGTCGTGGATGACGAGGGCCTTGCCGTGCCGCTTCGCGATCTCGATGTGGGCGCGGAACGAGCGCTCCTGCGCCTCCTTGCCCTCGGGGCCGGTGCGGAAGTAGTCGAGGCCCGTCTCGCCGACGCCCTTGACGTGCGCGAGCGCGGCCAGGCGGTCGATCTCGGCGAGCGCCTCGTCGAGCGCCGCGTCGCCGCCCGCCTGCCGCGCGCCCTGCCGGGACCAGCCGTCGGGGTCGCCGTGGACGATGCGCGGGGCCTCGTTGGGGTGCAGGGCGACCGCCGCGTGGACGGACTCGTGCGCCGCCGCCGTCTCGGCCGCCCACCGGGAGCCGCGTACGTCGCAGCCGACCTGGACGACCGTCGTCACCCCGACCGACGCGGCTTTCGCGAGGCCCTCCTCCACCGTGCCGGACTGCATGTCGAGGTGGGTGTGGGAGTCGGCGACGGGCACCGCGAGGGGGGCCGGGAGCGGCGGAGCGGCGTTCTTGTCGGCGTTCGAAGGCATGCCCTGATCCTACGAAAGCGACGGCCCCGGTTTCCTCCGTCGAATCCCCCGGCCCCCGGCCCCGCTCCGGCCCCCCGGCGGGCTCAGCTGGCCCGGCGCTGGAACGGGTGGAGCAGATCGGACAGGTGCCAGTGGTGCTGCCCCCGAGCCCGCTCGCCGCCCTCGCCGCCCAGCCCCGCGGCCTCCGCCGGCTCCGTCGCGGGCGCGGGCCGCTGCCGCGCCGCGCTGAGCACCGAGGAGACCTGCCCCGCCCGCATGATGCGCACGATGTGCCCGTCGCAGTTCTGGCACACGGGCCGGCTCAACGGGGACGGCACGACCCGCCCGTCCGCCACGTACTGCACGAACTCATGGCCGTCGCCGTCGGTGTGGTGCTCGATCTCGTACGACTGCTCCCAGCCGTGCCCGCAGCGCATGCAGGCGAAGGAATAGGACTCGTGCACGACGGGAATCCCCGCGGCACGCAGGCCGGGCCGCCCTGTGATCTCACCCATGCCGGCTCCTCCGATCCACTGTTCAGGGCCGATGTGCCCTCAGCCCAGTGGACTCCTCACACCGTGTGAACACAGCAAACCTGCCGAGTAATTGGCCCCGATTTGGCCTCGCCTTGAAACAGACTCAAGGGCGCCCCACCCAGGGGCGCGGGGCCGTATCGATATGCGGCTCCGCCGCGGGGCGCGACCAGCCACGACACCACCCGCACCCCGGACACAACCGCCCCCGCCCCCGCTCAACCCCCCGCGCTCAAACCCCCCGCACGCTTCGCAGAAACCACCGCATCGAACACCACCCGCTTGGCCACCCCCGCCTCCACGGCCACCGCCGCGATCGCCTCCTTGCGCCGCTCCCCCGCCTCCTCCCGCACCCGCACCCGCCGCACCAGCTCCTCCGCGTCGAGTTCCTCGGGCCCCCGCTCGGGCGCGCCGGAGACGACGACGGTGATCTCGCCGCGCACGCCCTCCGCCGCCCACGCCGCCAGCTCGGCCAGCGGCCCGCGCTTGATCTCCTCGTACGTCTTGGTGAGCTCCCGGCACACGGCCGCCCGCCGCTCCCCGCCGAACACCTCGCTCATCGCGGCGAGGGTGTCGTCGAGCCGGTGCGGGGCCTCGAAGTAGACGAGGGTGCGCCGCTCCTCCGCGACCTCCCGCAGCCGGGACAGCCGCTCCCCCGCCTTGCGCGGCAGGAACCCCTCGAAGCAGAAGCGGTCGACGGGCAGCCCGGACAGCGCGAGCGCGGTGAGGACGGCCGACGGGCCGGGCACGGCGGTGACCCGGATGTCCTGCTCCACGGCCGCGGCGACGAGCCGGTAGCCCGGGTCGGACACGGACGGCATCCCGGCGTCGGTCACCAGCAGCACGCGCGCGCCGCCGAGGAGTTCCTGGACGAGTTCGGGCGTGCGGGCGGACTCGTTGCCCTCGAAGTAGGAGACGATCCGCCCCTTGGGGGTCACCCCCAGCGCCTGCGTCAGCCGGCGCAGCCTGCGGGTGTCCTCGGCGGCGACGACGTCCGCGCCGGCCAGTTCCTCGGCGAGACGGGGCGGGGCGTCGGCGACGTCCCCGATGGGCGTGCCGGCGAGGACCAGGGTTCCGGGTGCGTCTGTCACGTTTCCAGTCTCGCAGGACCCCAAGCACGGGACTCCCACAGACGGGTTCCCTACGATGGCGCGGTGACCAGTACCGCGTCCTCCATGGACTCCACGGACTACCGGCAGGACCACGCGCCGCAGGACCAGCGGCCGTCGTGGCGACAACGGCTGCGCCGCTTCGGATACACGGCGGAGCCGGGCGGCGACGTCCGTGAGCGGTTGTCGCCTCCGTTCGCCGAGCCCGGTCCGCGCCTGTGGCAGGTGCTGGGGATCCCGCACCTGTGGGCGGGGCGGATCGCGCGCTGGTCGGGCTGGGGCGGGCCGCTGCTGGTGACGCTGATGGCGGGCGTGCTGCGGTTCTGGAACCTGGGCAGCCCGAAGGCGGTGATATTCGACGAGACGTACTACGCGAAGGACGCGTGGGCGCTCGTCCACCGCGGCTTCGAGGTCAACTGGGACAAGAACGCCAACGATCTGGTGCTGTCCTCGGGCGGCGACGTCCCGATCCCGGCGGACGCGGCGTACGTGGTGCATCCGCCGGTCGGCAAGTTCTTCATCGGGCTGGGCGAGCTGATGTTCGGCTTCGATCCGTTCGGCTGGCGGTTCATGACGGCGCTGCTGGGGACCCTGTCGGTCCTGATGCTGTGCCGGATCGGCCGCCGGCTGTTCCGCTCCACGTTCCTCGGCTGTCTGGCGGGCGCGCTGATGGCGCTCGACGGACTGCACTTCGTGATGAGCCGGGCGGCGCTGCTCGACGGCGTGCTGATGTTCTTCGTGCTGGCGACGTTCGGCTGTCTGCTGGTCGACCGGGACAAGGCGCGCGCACGGCTCGGGGCGGCGCTGCCCGTGGACGAGGACGGCCGGTGCCGGCCGAACGCGCATATCGCCGAGACGGCCAGGCTGGGATGGCGGCCGTGGCGCTGGGCGGCCGGTCTGATGCTGGGTCTGGCCATCGGCACCAAGTGGAACGCCCTGTACGTGATGGTGGCGTTCTGCCTGATGGCGGTCCTGTGGGACGTCGCCGCACGCCGGGTGGCCGGCGCCCGCCGTCCGTACTGGGCGGTGCTGCGGCGGGACACGGGCCTCGCGTTCGTGGCCACGGTGCCGGTGGCGCTGGTGACGTACGTGGCGTCGTGGACGGGCTGGATCATGTCCGCCGACAACGGGTCGGGCGGCTACTACCGCGACTGGGCGGCCGGCGACGGCAAGGGCAGCGGCTGGAGCTGGCTGTTCCCGGACTGGTTGCGCAGCCTGTGGCACTACGAGACGCAGGTGTACGAGTTCCACACCCACCTCACCTCGCCGCACCCGTACCAGTCGAACCCGTGGAGCTGGCTCGTCCTGGGCCGCCCGGTGTCGTACTTCTACGAGTCCCCGGCGCCCGGCAAGGAGGGCTGCCCGGTGGACGCGGGCGAGAAGTGCGCGCGGGAGGTGCTGGCGATCGGCACGCCGCTGCTGTGGTGGGCGGCCTGCTTCGCGATCCTGTTCGTGCTGTGGCGCTGGTTCTTCCGCCGCGACTGGCGGGCGGGCGCGATCGCCTGCGGCATCGCCGCCGGCTATCTGCCGTGGTTCCTGTACCAGGAGCGCACGATCTTCCTCTTCTACGCCGTCGTCTTCCTGCCGTTCCTGTGCCTGGCGGTGACGATGATGATCGGGGCGCTCGTCGGCCGGCCGGGGAAGGGCGACACCCGGCGGGTGGCGGGGGCGACGGCGGCGGGCGTGCTGGTGCTGCTGATCGCCTGGAACTTCATCTACTTCTATCCGCTGTACACGGGCCAGGCGATCCCGATCGACTCCTGGCGGTCGCGGATGTGGCTGGATACCTGGGTGTGAGGCGGCGGCCCGATCCCTGTTCGGCCAACTTCCGGAAACTCCTGTCCCGGCGGACCCCCGTTCCGCATACAGTGCGAGCACGACCCGGTTTTTCTGAACGCGTTCAGAAGCGTGCGGAGGGGCTCGCGGGGTCGACGGGGAGTGAACGGGGAGGGGTTCGGTCATGCGCAAGGGGGCCAAGGCGGCGATCGTCGGCTCGGTGTTCACCGTGATGGTGGGAGGGGCCGGGTACGGGGCCTTCAACATCGTGAGCGCGCTGAACGCGGACGGCGGCGGCGCTTCGGGGGCGGGCGGGCCGGTGTCCGTGAAGAAGAGCGGGCCGCCGAGCGAGTCCGAGGTGGAGGAGACCGCCGCCGCGTTCTTCGCCGCCTGGGAGAAGGGCCGGGCCGCGGACGCCGCGGCGCTCACCGACAACGCCGAGAAGGCCGGGCCCCTGCTGACCGCCTACGGCCAGACCGCGCACATCACCGGCGTGAAGATCACCCCGGGGAAGGCGGCCGGCGCCACCGTGCCGTTCGGCGTGACGGCGACCGTGTCGTACGAGGGGAAGTCCAAGCCGCTCGCCTACAAGAGCTCCCTCACCGTGGTCCGCGGGGGCACGACCGGCAAGGCGCTCGTCGACTGGCAGCCGTCCGTCGCCCACCCCGCGCTGAAGGCGATGGACGACACGCTGGTCACCGGCGAGTCCGCCGCGCCGCCCATCGAGGCCGTCGACCGCGACGGCAAGGTGCTGACGAAGGAGAAGTACCCCTCGCTCGGCCCGATCCTGGACCAGCTGCGCGCCGCCTACGGCGAGAAGGCGGGCGGGACGGCCGGCGTCGAGCTGACGGTCAGGCACGCCACGCCGGACACCGCCGACACCCCGCTGCTCACGCTCTCCGAGGGCAAGGCGGGCAAGCTGCCCACCACGATCAGCGCGGACGTGCAGGCGGCGGCCGAGAAGGCGGCGGCGAGGTACGGCCAGTCGTCGGTGGTGGCCGTCAAGCCCAGCACCGGCGAGGTGCTGGCGGTCGCCAACAACCGCGGTGACGGCTTCAACGCGGCCTTCCTCGGCAAGCGGGCGCCCGGCTCCACCATGAAGATCGTCAGCGCGGCCACCCTCATCGACGCCGGTCTGACCACGGCGAACGGTCCGGCCCCCTGTCCCGACGAGGCCGTCTCCGAGAGCCAGACCTTCCACAACCTCACCGGCATGGACCCGGACGAGAACGCCACCCTCGCGGAGAGCTTCGCCCGCTCCTGCAACACCGCGTTCGTGAAGTTCGCCGACGAGGTCCAGGTCGACTCGCTCACCCGGGAGGCGCAGGAGCGCTTCGGCCTCGGGCGCGACGACTGGAAGACCGGCATCCCGTCCTTCGACGGCTCCGTCCCCGCCGCCGGCGGCCCGGACACCGCGGCCGGCCTGATCGGCCAGGGCCAGGTCCAGCTGAACCCGCTGAACCTGGCCTCCGTGACGGCCACCGCGACGACCGGCGCCTTCCGGCAGCCGGTGATCGTCCCGCGCGGCCTCGACGACCGTGCGCTCGCCAAGGCGCGCGGACTGTCCGACGCCACCGTGGCCCAGCTCCGCTCGATGATGAACCGCACCGCCACCAGCGGCACCGCCGCCGAGGTGATGTCCGGCCTGAGCGGGCGCATCGGCGCGAAGACCGGCTCCGCCGAGGTCGACGGCAACGCCGGCTCCGACAGCTGGTTCACCGGCTACCGCGACGACCTCGCCGCGGCGGCCATGGTCGAGGACGGCGGCCACGGCAGCGACGCGGCCGGCCCGATCGTCGCGGCCGTACTGCGCGCGGGCGGCTGACGCCGGGCGGGCCGGCCGCTGACGCCGGGCGGGCTGCTGACACGGCGCGTTCACCCCTCGTGCGGGGCCGTACGGGGGATGAACGCGCGCTGTCCGGGGAGCTGACGCGTTTCGTACGGAAGGCATACGTAAGACGCCGTCCGGGGTGCGTGGTTGACGTCACACGTGACGTCACCCCCACAGACGGGGACTCTAGGCTGGTCCCCCTCGTTGGGGTCGGTGAGGGCAGTGGGGCGAGGGCGGCCCCTGAGAGCGTGGAGGATCTCGGGCTGTGGGCAAGAGAAGGCGCGTCGCCGAGCGACGGAACAAGCGGCCGGTCGTGGTCGGCGGCGTGATCGCCGCGGTCGTCGGCTGCGCCGGCATCGCCGGGTACGCGCTGTACGGCGGCGGCGCGGCGGCCGAGGACGGCTCGTCGACGGCGGCGGAGAAGAAGCCCACCGTGAAGACGGGCCCGCTGTCGGCCACCGAGGTGACGACCGCGGCCCGGACGTTCCTCACGGCCTGGCAGCAGGGCAAGGTCGACCTGGCCGCCGCCGCCACCGACGACCCGAAGGCCGCGGCGGCGCTGCTCACCGGCTACACCAAGGACGCGCACATCACCGGCGCCGCTCTCACCGCCGGCGCCCGCAAGGGGGACGAGCTGGCCTTCTCCGTCAAGGGCACGGTGACGTACAAGAAGGTCAGCAAGCCGCTGGCGTACGACAGCGCGCTGACCGTCGTGCGCCGGGCATCGGACGGAAAGCCGCTGGTCGACTGGCACGCCTCCGTGGTCCACCCCGACCTCGCCGACGGCGACACCCTGGTGACCGGCGAGGCCGGCGACCCCCCGGTCGAGGCGTTCGACCGGGACGGCGGCGAGCTGACCGCGAAGAAGTACCCCTCGCTGGGCACGGTGCTGGACGGGCTGCGCGAGAAGTACGGCAAGAAGTCCGGCGGCACGGCGGGCGTCGAACTGCGGGTGGCGCGCGGCAAGGAGTCCAAGGCGAAGAAGTCCTCCGACAAGACGCTCCTGGAGCTGAGCGAGGGCACGCCGGGCAAGGTGAAGACGACGCTGAGCCCGTCCCTCCAGGCGGCGGCGGAGAAGCAGGTGGCGGACAAGGCGCGGGCCTCGGTCGTCGTGGTGCGCCCGTCGACCGGCGAGATCCTCGCCGTCGCCAACGGCAACCCCAACTTCAACACCGCCTTCCAGGGCTCCCTGGCGCCCGGCTCGACCATGAAGGTCATCACCGCCTCGCTGCTGATCGAGAAGGGGCTGGCGTCGGCGGACAAGGCGCACCCGTGCCCGAAGTACTTCACGTACGGGGGCTGGAAGTTCCAGAACGACGACGAGTTCGAGATCAAGAACGGCACGTTCAAGGCGAGCTTCGCCCGCTCCTGCAACACGGCCTTCATCAGCCAGGCCGGCGAGCTGGACGACGACAGCCTGACCAAGCAGGCCCAGCAGGTGTTCGGCCTGTCCCGCAACAACTGGGCGGTCGGGGTGCCCACCTTCGACGGCGCGGTCCCGGTGCAGTCGAAGGCCCAGATGGCGGCCTCCCTGATCGGGCAGGGCGGGGTGCGGATGAACCCCCTGAACATGGCGTCGGTCTCCGCCACGATCGAGTCGGGGACCTTCCGCCAGCCGTATCTGGTGGCCCCGTCGGTGGACGACCGCACCCTGGCCACCGCCGCGCGCACGATGGCGCCGGCGACCGCGGGGCAGCTGCGCGAGCTGATGACGTACACGGCCGCGTACGGCACGGCCGCCAAGGCGATGTCGGGCCTCGGCCCGGACTACGGCGCGAAGACGGGTTCGGCGGAGGTCGACGGCCAGGAGCAGCCCAACGGCTGGTTCACCGCCTACCGGGGCGACCTGGCGGCGGCGGGCGTGGTCCAGGCGGCCGGCCACGGCGGCGACACGGCGGGCCCGATCGTCGCGGCGCTGCTGAAGGCGGGCGGCTGAGCCGCCGTCGGCCTCGTGGCCCGTCGGCGGCTCAGTGGATGACGGGCTGCGCCGTCGCCGTGTAGGTGCGGCGCAGGAAGCGGAGCAGCGTCTTGGATTCGAACTGCACCACCGAGACGCCCTGCGAGGAGTGGAACTCGACCACGGCCTGCACCCGGCCGCACGGCCACACCCTTACCTCGCCGGTGCCGGCCGGGGCGCGCAGCCCCTGTTCGAGGAGGGCGCGGGCGATCGTCCGCTCTTGGGTGCCGGGCAGCCCCACGCGGACCGAGCGCGGGTCGTCCTCGGGGTCGTAGCGCAAAACGACGGGGACGGCCACCGGCTCCTCCTCGACGAGGTCCGTGTCCGTGACGATGTGGGCGCGCGCGTACTGTTCGACTACAGACATCGACCGGCCCCTTCACGTTGCGTGACCAGTGCGGAAGCTATGCGTCCGCTGTCCCTCCAATGTCGCATATTTTCCGGACGACGCCCCCCGAGACCGGTGTATCTCATATGTGCGATACATGAGTGCAAGAAACGAGCCACTCGCTCTTGCGAACCGTTCGCATCTGGCCACTACAATCGAACAGTGCACGTACCTGACGGATTCATCAACGTCCCGACCTCCGCCGTGGCCGGGGTCGTCGCCGCGGGCGCCGTGGCCGTGAGCCTTCGCGGCGCGCGCCGCGAGCTCGACGAGCGCACCGCGCCGCTGGCCGGCCTGGTGGCCGCGTTCATCTTCGCCGTGCAGATGCTCAACTTCCCGGTGGCCGCGGGGACCAGCGGCCATCTGCTCGGCGGCGCGCTCGCCGCGATACTCGTGGGCCCCTACACAGGGGTCCTGTGCGTGTCCGTGGTCCTGCTGATGCAGGGCATCCTCTTCGCCGACGGCGGGCTGACCGCGCTCGGCGTGAACATCACCGTCATGGCCGTCGTGACGACGGTGGTCGCCTACTCCGTCTTCCGCGCGCTGCTGAAGGTGTTGCCGGGCAGCCGCCGTTCGGTCACCGGCGCCTCCTTCGTGGCCGCGCTGGTGTCCGTGCCCGCCGCGGCCCTCGCCTTCACCCTCGTCTACTGGGTCGGCGGCACCACCGAGGTCCCGATCGGCAAGGTCGCCACCGCGATGGTCGGCGTGCACGTGCTGATCGGCATCGGCGAGGCCGTGATCACCGCGCTGACCGTCAGCGCCGTGCTCGCCGTCCGGCCGGACCTGGTCCACGGGGCGCGCGGACTGCGGCAGCGGCTCCAGCTGCGCGTGAACGGCGAACTCGTCGACGCGCCCGCCGCGTCGGCGTCGAACCCGTCGGACGACGCGGAGGGGGCGCCCGTCGCGGCGCGCGCCTCGCGCCGCGCGCTGTGGGCGGGCGGTCTGGTCACCTCCCTCCTGCTGGCGGGCTTCGTCAGCTTCTACGCCTCGGCCGACCCCGACGGCCTGGAGAAGGTCGCCGCCGACAAGGGCTTCGACGCCAAGGTGGAGGAGCACGCCGCCGCCGACTCCCCGCTCGCCGACTACGGCGTCAAGGACGTCGAGAACGCCCGTCTGTCCGGCGGCCTCGCCGGGGTCATCGGCGTCGGGATGACCGTCGTCGCGGGCAGCGCCGTGTTCTGGGCGGTACGCAGGCGCCGTTCGGACGACACGTCCCCGGCGAACACGAGCGTCTAGGCCATGGGCGCCGGCCACGCTCACCGGCTCTACCGGCCCGGCCACTCGCCGGTGCACGCCCTGCCCCCGCACACCAAGCTGGTGGCGGCCTTCGCCTTCGTGGTGGTCGTGGTGTCGACCCCGCGCGAGGCGATGTGGGCGTTCGGCCTGTACGCGGCCCTGCTCGGCGTCGTCGCGTTCCGCGCGCGCGTGCCGGCCGGCTTCCTGCTGAAACGGCTGCTGATCGAGGTGCCGTTCGTCGCGTTCGCGGTGCTGATGCCGTTCGTGGCGGAGGGCGAGCGGGTGGACGGGTGGGGCCTGTCGCTCAGCGTCGAGGGACTGTGGGGCGCCTGGAACGTGCTCGCCAAGGGCACCCTGGGCGTCGCCGCCTCCGTCCTCCTCGCCTCCACCACCGAACTGCGGGAGATCCTGCTCGGCCTGCAACGGCTCAGGCTGCCGCCGCTCCTGGTCCAGATCGCCTCCTTCATGATCCGCTACGGCGACGTCGTCACGGACGAGATGCGGCGCATGCGGATCGCGCGGGAGTCGCGCGGCTTCGAGGCGCGCGGGGTGCGGCACTGGGGTGTCCTCGCGAAGACGGCGGGCGCGCTGTTCATCCGCTCCTACGAACGCGGGGAGCGGGTGCATCTGGCGATGGTCAGCCGGGGTTACGACGGCTCGATGCCGGTGATCGACGAGGTGACCGCGTCCCGGGCGCAGTGGTCGTCCGCGTTCACGCTGCCGTTGGCCGCGCTGGTGGTGTGCGTGCTGGGATGGACCCTGTGACCTCCGCCCTGCCGCCCACGCCGCCCTCATCCCCGTCTCCGTCGCCCTCGTCCCCGTCTCCGTCGCCTTCGTCCGAGCCGCCGTCCTCGGTGCCGTCCCCGTCTCCGTCCGCGCTGCCGCCCTCGCTGGAGGTGGCCGGGCTCGCCTTCGCGTACCCCGACGGGCACCAGGCGCTGTTCGGCGTGGACTTCTCGGTGGCGCGCGGTGAGCGGGTGGCGCTGCTCGGGCCGAACGGCGCCGGGAAGACCACCCTCGTCCTCCATCTCAACGGCATCCTCACCGGCGGCGCCGGCACGGTGACCGTCGCCGGACTGCCCGTCGGCAGACGGCACATGGCGGAGATCCGGCGCAAGGTCGGCATCGTCTTCCAGGACCCGGACGACCAGCTGTTCATGCCGACGGTCCGCGAGGACGTCGCGTTCGGACCGGCGGCGGCCGGACTGAAGGGCGCCGAACTGGAGGCCCGCGTGGACCGCGCGCTCGACCAGGTCGGCATGTCCGGCTTCAAGGACCGCCCGCCGCACCACCTCTCCTTCGGGCAGCGCCGCCGGGTCGCCGTCGCGACCGTCCTCGCGATGGAGCCGGAGATCCTCGTCCTGGACGAGCCGTCCTCCAACCTCGACCCCGCGTCACGGCGTGAACTCGCCGACATCCTGCGCTCGTTGGACGTCACCGTCCTGATGGTCACGCACGATCTGCCGTACGCGCTCGAACTGTGCCCGCGCGCGCTGATCCT
Source organism: Streptomyces sp. NPDC002328 (assembly GCF_042890065.1). Lineage (NCBI taxonomy): Bacteria > Bacillati > Actinomycetota > Actinomycetes > Kitasatosporales > Streptomycetaceae > Streptomyces > Streptomyces sp. NPDC002328. The sequence goes on from NZ_JBIARQ010000003.1 coordinate 159,569, forward strand.
CAGCGAGGGCGTGATCGCGGCGGACGGCCCGACCGGCGGACTGCTCTCCGACGCGGAGCTGATGCGCGCCCACCGGCTGGAGCTGCCCTTCGGGTTCGACCCGCGCTCCGTGACAATGGGCGCGTGACGAACGAGGAGCCCGAGGAGACCGCAGAGCCGTCCCGGACCGACGGGTCGCTGCTCCTGGACCAGCAGCTGTGCTTCGCGCTGTACGCCGCCCAGCGCGCGGTGACGGCCGCGTACCGCCCGCTCCTGGACGAACTGGGGCTGACCTACCCCCAGTACCTCGTCCTGCTGGTGCTGTGGGAGCGCGGCGAGATCACCGTGAAGGAGCTGGCCGAGGCCCTGCGGCTCGACTACGGCACGGTGTCGCCGCTGCTGAAGCGGCTGGAGGCGGCGGGGCTGGTGCACCGGGAGCGCTCGGCGCGCGACGAGCGCTCGGTGCTCGTGGCGTGCACCGGGCGCGGTGAGGAGCTGAAGGAGCGCGCGGAGCGCGTTCCCGGCGCGCTGCTCGCGGCGACGGGCGTCGACGCGGCGGAGGTGGCGCGGTTGCGCGAGGAGTTGTGGCAGCTCACGGAACGGGCGCAGGGGGCGGCGGAGCGCGCCCGCTGAACTTCCCACCCCCTGAGGGAGAAGCGGACCCGTACCGGCCGGTACCTTGTGCACGATGTAATTGCACACTGCTCAGGGGAGGGACCGCAGTGACCGAGGACGCCGCAGCCGACACCCGTCCGACGAAGATCATGTACGTGGCCGAGGCGACCGCGCACGGGGGCCGGAACGGGTATGTGACCAGCCAGGACGGTCAGATCGAACTCAAGGTGGCGATGCCGCCGGCCATGGGCGGCGACGGCAACGGCACCAACCCGGAGCAGCTCTTCGCCGCCGGCTACAGCTCCTGCTTCCACAACGCGCTGATCCTGGTCGGCAACCGGGCGGGCTACGACCTGACCGGCTCCACGGTCGCCGCGAAGGTCGGCATCGGCCCCAACAAGACGCGCGGCTACGGCCTCGCGGTCGCCCTCAGCGTCTCGCTCCCCGTCCTCGACCCGGACCTCGCGGCGAAACTGGTGGACGCGGCGCACGAAGTGTGCCCGTACTCCAACGCCACCCGCGGGAACATCGACGTAACGATTCTGCTGGGGTAGCTCCACCCAGGAATCGCAGGCCGCGGAAGGGCGTTCCCGCGGAGTCGAAGGCGAGTCGGGAGAGGGCGTGCGGGCGTGGACGTGAACGGTGTGGTGGCCGAGGGCTTCGAGCCGGTCCGGGAGGCGTTCGTACGGAACTTCACGGCGCTCGGGGACCGCGGCGCGGCGGTGGCCGTCTACCGGGACGGGCGCAAGGTCGTCGACCTGTGGGGCGGCAGCCGGGACGTGGACGGCGGGCCGCCCTGGGAGCAGGGCACCGCCCAGATCGTGCGCTCGGCGACCAAGGGCGTCGCCGCCGCCGTGCTCCTCCTGCTGCACCAGCGCGGGGAGTTGGACCTGGACGCGCCCGTCGGGACGTACTGGCCGCAGTACAAGGCGGCCGGCAAGGAGCGGACGGTCGTGCGGGACCTGCTCGCGCACCGCGCGGGCGTGCCCGTGCTGGACCGCCCGCTGACGCTCGCCGAGGCCGCCGACCCCGACCTCGGCGCGGCGGCGGTCGCCGCGCAGGCGCCGGTGTGGGAGCCGGGCACGGACCACGGCTACCACGCGCAGACCTACAGCTGGCTGACCGGCGAACTGGTCCGGCGGGTCACCGGACGCCCGATCGCCGAGTGGATCGCCGACGAGATCGCCGGGCCGCTCGGCGCCGACCTGTGGCTCGGACTGCCGCCGGAGCATGCCGGGCGCGTGGGGCGCGTCGGGCAGACCGAGGCGCCCGTCGCCGCCGGAGGGCTGAGGACCCGGCCGAAGCGGGCCGTCGCCGACGCCTACGCCGACCCCTCCTCCCTCACCCGCCGCGCCTTCGCCGCGATCACCCCGACGCCCGACGAGAACGACCCCTCCTACCGGGCCGCCGCCCTCCCCGCCTCCAACGGCATCGCCACGGCCGACGGACTCGCCCGCTTCTACGCCTCGCTGATCGGCGAGGTGGAGGGCGGGATACGGCTGTTCCACCCGGAGACGGCGCGCGCGGCGCGCGAAGAGCGTGCGGCGGGGCCGGACCGCGTGCTGGTGGTCAGCACCCGGTTCGGCCTCGGCTACATGCTGCACGGCGCCGCCTCACCGCTGCTGTCCCCCACCTCCTTCGGCCATCCCGGCCGCGGCGGGGCCCTCGGCTTCGCCGACCCCGAGTCGGGCATCGCCTTCGGCTATGTCACCAACGGCTTCCGGTCGAGCGTGACGGCGGACCCGCGGGCGCAGGCGCTGGTACGGGCGGTACGCGCGAGCACGCCGGACGGCGAGCCGGCCTGACGTCGGTCAGACGTTGATCGGGTGCGACGTGCGCCCCGACGCCTCGTCGATCTCCATGTGGGCCTTGGTGAGCAGCTGCATGGCGATCTCGTTCAGGGCGCGGGCGCCCGCGATCTCCTCGCCGACCCTCGGCTGGTTGGAGTCGACGCGGTGGCGGCTCGCGTGCCCCTGGGCCCGGACCTCGGTCCCGTCGGGCAAGCGGACCATCGCCACCGCCCGCGTGTGCTGGTCGTCCTCCTGGAACTCCATCTCGACATGCCATCCCACTGCGGTACGCATCATGACGATCACCTCCGGAACTACTGCTTCCAGGGTGCGCCTCCGGGCCGGGAATCGCACCGGCCGAGAACGCACTGGTCCGTGCCGGGCGGGGCCGGTAGGGTCGGCCGGGTGACTGCCGGGTCGGCCATGGGCCATACACGAGCGAGGCGCCCGGTCCCGGCGTGACCCCGGGGCGGGCGAGAGGCCCGCCGTGCCTCCGTGTCTTGCAGAGCTTCTTCCACGGAACGCCTTCGAAGACCCGGAGAAATCACCGCACATGACAGGTCGCACACCGCTCCCCCAGCTCAACCACACCGCCATCTACGCCGCCGACCGCCGGCTCTCGGCCGAGTTCCTGGCCGCGATCCTGGGCGTCGAAGTCGGCGCGCCCTTCGGCCCGTTCCTGCCGATCGACCTCGGCAACGGCGTCACGCTCGACTACTACGAGATGCGCGACGAGCCGATCCAGTCCCAGCACTACGCGTTCCTCGTGCCGGACGAGCAGTTCGACGCGATGATCGCCCGCCTGGAGGCCGTCGGGGTCACCTACTACGCCGACCCCGGCCACACCGAACCCGGCCGCGTCAACGGCCTGTTCGGCGGCCGGGGCGCGTACTTCGACGACCCGAGCGGCCACAACATGGAGATCATGACCCGCCCGTACGCGCGGCCCTGACCCCGGACGGCCCTCAACCGGCGTGCAGCATCAGCCCGATGCCCAGGACGAGCAGTCCGGCGGCGGCGATGCGGGGCGCGCCGAACCGCTCCTTGAAGAACACGGCCCCGATCGCCGCGCCGACGATGATCGATGTCATGCCCGGCTCATACAGTGTTTCCCATGAGCCGATCCAAGTTAGGCAAGGCCACGATCACGCCGGGCGAACCCGCGGCGATCTACTGCCGTATCTCCCACGCCCGGGATGAGGACCAGACCGGGGTGGACCGCCAGGAGCGCATCTGCCGGGACATCGCCGACCGGTTGAAGCTCCGCGTGGAGTCGACGCACATCTACGTGGACAACAACCGTTCGGCGTGGCAGCGCAACCGGAAGCGGCCGGGGTGGGAAGCCATGCTGGAGGCGATGGCGGACGGAGAGATCCGGCACGTCATCGTCTACCACCCCGACCGCCTCATGCGGCAGCCCAAGGATCTTGAAGAGTTGCTCTCCATAGCCGACGACAAGCGCGTCCTGCTGCACGGCGAAGCGAACCGGCGCGACCTTTCGGACCCCGACGACCGGTTCATCCTCCGCATCGAGGTAGCCCACGCGTGCCGCTCCTCCGACGACACGTCGCGCCGACTCAAGGACGCCCTGAAGGACCACGCCCGCGAAGGCCAGCCGCATGTGGGCAACCGTCCGTACGGCTACACCCGCGACGGCAGCGCGATCATCGAGGAAGAAGCGGAGATCGTCCGCGAGGTCTACCGCCGGTACCTGGACGGCGACTCGCCGCGCCTCATCGCCCAGGACCTGACAGCACGCGCGATCCCCACGTCCAAGGGCAAGGCGTGGAACCCCGAGAACGTACGCCATCTGCTGTCGTCCCACTTCGTGGCAGGACTGCGGTTCCACCTGGGCGAAGAGGTGGCTGTCGGGACATGGCCGGCCATCATCGACCGAGGCCAGTGGGACGAGGTCCAGCGGGTCCGGGAGTACCGCGCGAAGCAGCACCAGGACACGAAGAAGCGTCCGATCCGGAATTACGTCTTGCGCGGGGTAGCCACCTGTTCCTGCGGAGCACGCATGGGCGGTTCGAACAGCGGCCGGTACGCCTACTACCGGTGCACCCGCTCCGACAACACGGACCAGCAGAAGTGCAACCGCTCCATCTCCGCCGAGCCGCTGGAGGACTTCGTACGGGATGTGGCGATCAAGGTCCTGACCAAGCTCGACACCTCCGGCTACGAGCCCGCCACCACCTCACGCCCCGAGGCCGACGTCATCGCGGACGAGAAGGACCGCGAGAAGCTCCGGGAGCTGAAAGAGCTGTGGCTCAACGACGACGACTTCACGACCGCTGACTTCCAGGCCATGCGCGCGCCGATCGTCAAGCGGATGAAGGAGCGGCAGCGGAAGACCATCCGACGGCCGGTCGTCGTCCTGGAGGGCATCGCCGGACCGGAGGCCGAGGCCCACTGGAAGAAGCTGGAGGAGGCAGAGGACCACGCACGCATGAACGCGATCTATCGGTTCCTGTTCGCCGCTGTGATCGTCCGTCCGTCTACGCGGAGGGGCAGGGGGTTCGACACGGACCGGGTGGACATCGAGCCGAACCCGCTCGATTAGATGCTCCACTTCCGATCGGCCGTGGGCCATGGGAGCAGCGTTGTTCCCATGGCCATCGCTCTTAGATGCGCTGGTGACCGGGGTCGCCCGCCGCCGGGCCGCCCTCCAGTACCGGGCGCCGGCGCAGTCGTACGGCGTTCAGCAGGTGCTCGCCCAGGGGGTCGGATTCCAGGTGGGGGTGGGCGTCGATCCGCAGGCGGTGCCCGTCATGAGTGATCACGTGGTAGGCGACCACCTTGCCGCCGAAGAGATTGGCTCCATGGGCCTGTCGTGAGAGCACAAGACGGTCGACGTCGTCCCAGGTCACGGCACGAGAGCGGCCGTAGGAGGTGTACACGAGCCCGCCCGCGTACAGATGCGTGCGAACGAATCCCTTGGGCATTCTCCACAACAGGACCGGAAGCGCGATGATCACCAGGACGAGCGCCGCGAGCAGACAGAGCACCACGGTGGTCACCAGCTTCTGGAGGCCAGGGATGTCGGTCCCGGTCTTGCTGAGGACCCAGTTCACGCCCCACAGGGCTCCCACGATCACAGTGCCGATGGTCATCGTGCCGGCCACGATCTCCAGCGGGCTGGTGTTCTTGCGGGTGAAGACGTGATCGCCCAGCGAACGCTCGGCCGCCAGGCGGGTGACGCGTGCCGACGGGGCGTATCCCTTCGTCTCCACGGCATTGGGGAACCGCTTGATGACGGCGACGCCCAGGGCCGAGGCGGCCAGGCCCGCGAGGAGGACGGTGACGGCGGACGAGGCCGGGGTGTCGCCGAAGATCAGCACTCCCAGGCCGTACAGCATCGTCGCCAGGCCGCCGAAGACCACCAGCAACATCAGGCAGCCCAAGTTCAACAGGGGCCCGGGCTCGGAGTGTTGCTGCGGTTCATCTGTCATGGCATCCCCCAGGAACTCGTGTTGGCGACGCCGAATCTAGCCGTTTCGAAGGAGGCACCCCACTTCAGCCCTGTCTCTGAGCAGTCCGCCCTGTCCTTGCTCGTGCCGATCTGGGGCAGCTTGCAGATGCCGTCCCTGATGACCGTGTCCTGGGTCAGGGCGAGACGGACACAAGCCGGGAGGGGATGTTCGTGTCCGTGGGGTGTCGACCCTCGTCGCGGGTCAAGCCCGGCCATTGTCAACAACGCTCGTGATCAATACACCTAGCGGCGTACCAGGCTTCTGGTCACTCGCTCAACCATGCTGCACAGTCGTTCGAACACGCGGTAGGCATCTGCACGTTGGCGAGCGTTGGGGCTCAGGCAAGCGACGAGGACCACAACAACGACGGGTGTGGCAATGACGAGAGCCAAGGTCTGGGGAGTCATGCCGAGAAGGTACGGCGCTTAATGGAGCCCTTGCTAAGGCTGATTGGCTCACGAACGCACTTCACCTCGGGCCGACAAGCATGTAGTACCTCAAGAGCTCACGATCTTGAAAGTGCCCTCCGGCAACTCGGCTGAAAATGGTCGATCTTTGACTCACTGGGTGCGCTGGGGCGCGGCATACGAGCAGGCCAATGAGGCCATCTCGGGGCAGCGATACATGTCCCGAGATGAGCTCCAGACCTGCCGTCTCTAATCATCCCTGCGTACAGTGCCGAGGAGCCGCGCGAGGCGACCAGCGCTCTTCGGCCCGATGCGTGTGGGGAACTTGGCCGCTTGGCGTTCGACCGCCCGAGCCCACTGTTCACTGCGGTGTCTCGTCACCGGGGCACCTCACGTGTGATCTCACGGTTTGTGGCGATGTCCTCAGCGACACCAGCAGCGATGAGCGCTGCTCCAGGGGTGTGGCCGGAGCCGACGTAGCGCCAGTTCCGTTCGGTGATCGTGTCGCGGCTTTCGGTGTGGCCCATGTGGTGGGCTCGTTCGGCGCGGAGTGCGGCGTAGGTGGTGGAGTAGGCGCGGGATTTGGTGAGGATGTGGCCGCGGTAGCCGAGGGTGTGGGTCCAGACCCGGAGGCGCAGGGGTTCGTAGCCGGGGAGGCCGCCGAGGCGCCAGCAGGCGCGCATGAGAGCGCGGACGTGTGGGCTGACGGGTGCCGCCTCGATATCGGCCCAGGTGGTGAGCGGGTGATCGACGCCGGCGCCGGTCTCGCTGGCTCCCTTGGTCACGTACTTGGCGACGTACGCGGCTACAGCGTCGTCATCGGGGCCGTCACTGCTGGTGTGCAGTGTCCTGACGTCGATCTGCTCGCCCCAGCGCAGGGCCCGCTCACCCACGGCCGGGCTGTAGGTCGAGCGGACCAGGACCCGCCGGGCGGAGGCGCGTACGGCATCGGTGAGGAGTTCCACGGTGCCCCAGGCCGGGGGTTCGTCGTCGGAACCGGCCGGGCCGTCGAGACGGACGACGGCATGGACGTGGACGGCCACCCGCTTCTGGTATTCGGCGACGCGGGCGAAGGACAGCCGGGCTTGATCTGCAAAGCGGGACTGTACGAGGCCGGCGGAGGAGGCGATGCGCCGCCGTACATCAATGACGAAGCGATCCCACAGCTTGGAGGCATGCGCGTGCCACAGCACATGGCCGGTGTAGTCGTAGCAGTCGGGGCACAGCGGTTGGCCGACGATCGGGACGTCCGGGGCGTGGGCGGCTGCGCAGCCGAGGGTACGGCCGTGCTCGCAGGCGCCGCCGTTGCGGCGGGGGTGGCACCGTTCTCCGGCGTGGTGGACCGGGCCGTAGGACGGCGCAGTGAGGGTGACGAAGAGCCGGGGGCGGTGGCGGACGGTGTCCGGAACGTTCTTGCCGCCGAGGAGGCCCGCGCGGACGAGGTGGAAGGTGTCTCCGGCGTGGAGGCGGGAGCAAGCCGGGCAGATGCTGGCGCGGCGGTTGCGGCAGCGGACGAGAAGGCGTTCGCCGGGTTCGCTGCGGGTGTCGTAGTGGTGGAGGATTTCGCCGCTCGTGCCGTCCACGGTCGTGGTGGAGCCGGAGAGGTGGACGGGGTGAGCGCATCCGCCGGTTGCGGTGATCTGCTCCAGCCAGCGGGAGAACTGCGGATCTTGGGCGACACGGATGGCATCGCGGTCGGCTTCGGGGAGCTGACGCAGGCGCGCCGCGCGGTCGAGGGCAGCGCGCCGGTCAGCAGGGGTGTACTGCGGGGTGATGGTGGTGACCTTCCAGGGTGAGCCGCCGTAGCGGCCGGAACGGTGGTGGGTTGTGCGCCGTGAGTCATGGGGATCACTCCGTTTCGTGATCAGAGGTGGGTGAGGTTCAGCGGATGGTGCCGGCGCCCCGGCAGATACGGCAGCGCCGGATCCGTCCGGTCCAGGTCTTACGGGCACCGTCGCCCTTGCAGTGGGGGCACCTCACGCGAGGCATGGGCATGGCCGGGTGTCCTTTCTGCTCAGGTGTGGGAGAAGCCGTTGATCAGCCAGGTGACGAGCCCGTGGATGGTGAACAGCACGGGGGTCTGCCCGAGGTAGAGGCCGAAGAGGCCGACGCAGACCGCCTCCCAGGGCCGTACGTCGCGGGATCGGACGAGGAGGACGGTGATGATCCCGAAGACCACCGCGAACGTGAACGCCGTACCTTCGCTGATCACTTGGACTCTCCTTCCAGCGCCGCCAGCGCGCGGGTGACGAGGGGCAGTTCCGGGGTCATCGCGGAGTACTTCCGGGCCGTGGCCACGGCTTCATCGGTCGGGGTGAGGTGGGAGCGAGCGCGGCTCCATCCGCCGTCCGGGCCGGTGCAGACAGCCACGCCACGCTCTTCCGGTGTGATGGCTTGGGCGACGGCCACGGCGTCCTTGTTGAGGTCACCGAGGGTCATTTCGGCGGTGCCGGGGTCGTTGACCCGGTGGCAGATGCGGCCGCCGAGTTGGGCGCGCAGGGCGGTGACGCCGGGGCCGAGGTCGGAGCCGACGCGTTGGCCGGCCACGACCAGGTGAATGCCGAGGGCGGCCCCGAGCTGGGCCAGCCGCAGCAGAAGTGTGGAGCACTGTTCGGCTTCCGCCTTGCTGTCACGGGTGCCGTCGGACAGGTACAGCTCCGCGATCTCGTCGACCAGGACCACGACGGGGATGGGGCGGAGCTTGTCCGGGAGCTCCCAGATGGAACGGACCCCGGCCGTCCGGCACGCACTCATCCGGTCCTGCATGTCGACCGCCAGGGCGGAGAGCACGGCCACCGCTTCACGGCGGCAGCTGGCCAGGGCGCTCAGCCGGTCGGCGAACAGGCCGAGTTCCATGCCGCCCTTGCAGTCGATACCGACCAGGGCGACGCGTTGTGTGGCGAGTTGGGTGATGAGCCGGGCCAGCAATGTGGACTTGCCCGAGCGGGTGGCCCCGGTGATCAGCCAGTGCGGTATCAGTCGCAGGTTCATCACCCACGCCCCGCCCGTTTCCAGCGCGCCGATCAGGGCGGAGAGGAGTTCGGCCGGGGCCGTGGCTAAGCCCGGCCGCTCCAGCGGGTCATGAGCCATCGCGGTCAGGAGCACGAGGCCGCGTTCCGGCGAGGTGACCCGCACCGCGTGGACCTTCCACGCGTGGACGAACGCGTCCGCCGCCTTCAGATAGGTCGCCGGGGTCTGGCCCGCGTGCAGCCGCACCAGCACGGACAGTCCCATAGGCACGGCCCGGGGGAAGGAGCAGCGCGGAGCCACCGGCCGTACCGGGTCACCCTTGACCAGCAAGTGACCGACGAGTGTGCGTGCCGGGAACCGGGACACCGCGAGGTCGTTGAGGACGGCGACGCGCCGCCAGGTGGACACCACCCGCCAGGCGGTCACCGGGTACCCGACGAGGTACCAGTGCCAGACCGGCCGGTGCCGGCGCACCAGGTCACCGACGACGAGCATCCAGGCGAGCACGGCCAGAGCGAGGGCGATGATGTACGGCTCCATCACGCGTCACCGCCCTTGCGCTGCGCTGCCGGGGTGCCGTGCACGGGCGTGATGGCGTCGGCCCGGAAGCTGACGCCGTGGCGGTCGCCCATCGACCACATGAACGCCACCAGCCCGGTGACCTTGACGATCTGTCCTTCCTCGATCCCGGTCGGTTCACCGCTGACGGCGATCTCGATGACGGAGATTCGCCGCCGGTCCTGCCGCACGGTCACGGCCACCGTGTAGACGGGGTTGCCGTCCCGGTCCTTCTTCACCTCCTGCGTCTCGGAGTTGCTGATCTTCACTTCCGGCGCGATGGCGCACCGCAGTACGCCCAGCCGTGCCGTGTCCACGGGAATGGACTGCATTTCTTCGGCCTCCCTGGCCTCTCACGACATCAGACTTCTTCTGACGTCACTTGTCCTTACGAGTGATGAGTTTGGAGTGCTGTACGGCAACGGTGCAACTACTTATGCTGACGAGTGACGCCGCATGTGCGACGTCCCTACGACCCCGACCCGCCGGAGATGCCCAGATGTCGGAGATCCAGCGCCCCGGAGCCCTCTACCAGCAGGTGGCCGCCGCCATCCGCGAAGCGATCCTGTCGGGCGAGTTCGCACCCGACTCCCTGTTGCCGTCCGAAGCCCAGCTCATGAACCGCTACGCCGTGTCCCGCCCCACCGTCCGCAACGCCATCGCGGCCCTGCGCGCGGAAGGCCTGATCGACGTCCGCCACGGCAAGGGCAGCTTCGTACGCTCCGACGGGCACCCGGCGCTGACGATCGAACGCCGCATCAGCCGCACGGCGGACGGGAAGTTCGTCATGCCCAACGGCGATGTCTGGCAGGAGACCGAGGAGCCCAGCGCCTACCGCACCCACACCACCAAGGCCACCGGCCGCTTGCTCCAACTCGGCGAGGAGGAAGCCTTGTTCGGATGCGATCGGCTGCTGTTCGACCCGAGCACGGGCACCCGAGCGATGCACCGCACACTCATCCCGTTCGCCGTGGCCGAAGCCGTTCCGGCACTCGCCGAGGAACCGTGCAAGCGTCCGGCGGCGTTCTACAGGCAGCTCACCGAGGACGGGCACAAGCTCACCTGGTCCGAGACCGTGCGCGCCCGCATGCCCCTGCCCGACGAGCGCACCACGCTCCAACTCCCCGACGCGACCCCGATCCTGCACCTGTCCCGCGTCACCCACGACACCGACGACCGGCCCCTGATCCTCGAAGAACTCCGCATCGGAGCCGACCGCGCCGAACTCACCTACCGGATCACCGCCGACAAGCAGCCCGCGCGACGAGCCCGAGCCTGACCGCCGGCCCGCATCGGTCGAAACACTCTTCACTTCCTCAAGGGCGCGCCTACGGCGCGCCGGGTCGCCCGGCCGCCCCGGCCGGGCGTGCGGCGTGGCCGCCGGTCCCGTCCGGTCGCCGGACGCCCCACACCGGAGCACCCCGGAGAAGTCGAGTTGACGACCGGCCGCCGCAGGCCGGAGCCCATGGGGCCGGGGGTCGCCGGCCTCCCAGACTTTAGGCAGCCACCATGGGGCGAGCCTCGAAGAACAGGGGGCCAATCGGGCACAACCGCGGGCAGGTGCACCACCTGCCCGATCCGCCTGAGCAGCGTAAGGCCCCCTGTTCACTCGCCCCATGGCAGCTCCCGCCCAAAGTCTCTCCAGCCGGCGACGTGCCCACGTGCACGATCACCAGCGGAAGCACCCCTCACCGCGCACCACCGTCACCATCGGCGAGCCCCTCCAGGAGCTCCGCGAGCTGGACGGCCGCCCTGGGCAGGCCCACCAGACGCACCACGCCGCGCCCGGCATCGTCCGTCGCCGCTACGGCCCGCGCCTCCGACAGCTCCAGTCCGACCCCGAGGAACGCCCGGTTCAGCCGGTCCGCAGCCTCACGTGCTTCACGCCAACCTGCCAGGTAGTCGACGCCAGGCACCCACAGGCCGAAGTCGGCCCCCATCACGTTCAAGCCGTCATCGGGTCCGATCCCGCCAGTACCGATTGACTCACTCACTTCAGACCCCGATCTAGGTAACGGATCGTCAACTTCCTTCCACCGGGGCAGAAACGCAGCACGACGGCCCCGGTACCATCAGGCACCGGGAACCGCCGTGTTCCCAGCCGGGCCACCCTTCGCTTTCCAGGGCTGATGGGGTGGCCCGGTCTCGGTATGGGGTTGGGAAGTGCGGCCCATCGCTCAGGGGAACGCGAGGGGCCGCACTTCTTGGCCGGAGTGGTCATCTCCGACCGGAACCGGGCCGCCGTCCGCTCCCGATCGCGTGGGAGGGTGCCGGGGCAGCCCGGAGATCAGCAGGGTTTTCGTTCGGGGGCACCGAGGTCCCGGTCGAAGCGGCACCAGATCGTCTTGCCGCCCTGTTCATCCGGCCGCCACCAGACCGACGAGGCCAGCCGCTGAACGATGAACAGCCCACGGCCGCTGTCGGGCAGTACCGCTTCCGTCAGCTCACCGGCCAGGCCGGGCGGGAAGGCGTCTCCCAACGGCAGCAACGGAGGCGAGGAGTCCTCATCCGCCACGCCGATGAACACCCACTTGGGCCAGACCTTGAACGTCAAGTCGATGCGCCGGGCAGCGCCAGGACGAGCGAGGCCGCGATCCGGCACAGCGTGGTTCACCACGTTGCCGACCAGTTCGGAGACCACCAGCCGGGCGTCATCCACGAACTCAGCCGCGTCCGCGTCCTTCAGGAACACCGCCGTCATGTCACGGGCGACGCGCGCCGTGTTCGGCGACTCGGCGAACAGCGTGATCGTCAGGAAGCGCCCGCCATCCGAAGAGGCCGGCCCCACGAACCAGTGAGCGAACGCGTCCAACTCGCGTGCGACGCGTTCAGCATTTCTTGCCCCCATCACGTCCCTCTCCGGGCCCGGTCAGCCCCTCACGGCACCGCTTTCATCACGCAAGCCAGTACACGGGCCCACGGGCGTGACCGGGAGCGTTCACCAGGGGGTTCAGGTGAACACCTCTATGGGCAAAGGGGGTTCACCAATGAACCCCCTCCGGCGAAACCCCTGTGACAGGATGAACACTCGCCGTCATTCTCGGGTTGGCAGGGGAGCATGAACCGGGAGCCGAACGCGCAACTGATCGCAGTCATGGCCGAAGCCCAGGTCTCGAACAAAGGGCTGGCCAAACGCATGCAGGACACCGCTGCACAGCGAGGGATCAGTCTCGGGACAACACACATCGCAGTGCAGCGATGGCGAGACGGATCCGGCATCAAGCCGGAGACGGCGGAGATCATGGCAGACGTTCTGTCCGCCAAGCTCGGACGCCGGGTCACCGCCGGCGATCTCGGATTCTTCGTTCCCGGGAGGGCAAGCACTCCAGAGCCGACCGGCTATCCCGGCACGCTTCCCGAGGCACTCTCCGTCCTTGACGGACTCGCCCAGGAACGCGCGGAGGCGTCCACCACAGATCGCCTGAATATCGCGGACGCCGACCTCAGCTCAGCCGTTCTGTCATGGATGATCGCCCGCCCCGACGGCATCGAGACCGGCCGGCCGGCACAACAGCGCGTCGGCATGCGCGACGTGCGCGCAATCGGAGATGCCGCCGCTACTTTCATGCAACTCGACTTCAAGTACGGCGGTGGCCACGGCCACAGGGCGTTACGGCACTACTTCCGGTACGAAGTGCTGCCACTGCTGAACGCGAGCTACAGCCAGAAGGTGGGAACGGCCTTATTCGGCGTGGCCGCCGAGGTTTCCCAGTTACTCGCGTGGACCGCGTACGACACCGGGAACCACCGGCTCGCCCATCGCTACCTCACGTCGACGCTGCGCCTGTCTCAAGTCATCGACGACCGCATGTTCGGTGCCCGCATCCTCGGCAACCTCAGCCACCAGGCGAACTACCTGGGCAACCACACCCAAGCCATCCAGCTCGCCCGCGCAGCCGTCGAAGGCGCCAAAGGACGAGCCACCCCGCGCGCCATGGCGAACTACTCAGCCATGGAGGCACGCGCCCTCTCCAACGCGGGCGACCGCATCGGAGCCACCCGCGCCATGAACGAGGCGGCACGGCACTTCGAGCAGGCCGACACCGCCGAGGACCCGGCATGGCTCGCCTACTTCGACGAAGCCGAGCTCATGGGCGAACTCTGCCACTGCTTCCGCGATCTCAAGATGCGACGCGAAGCCGTCGAGCAGGCTCAGCGTGCCGTCGACAGCACCGACCCCAAGTACGCCCGCACCCTTGGCTTCTGCCGCATGGTGCTGGCCCAGAGCCAGCTTCTCAACGGCGAGTTGGAAGCCGCCGTCACCACCGCGAGCCTCGCAGTCGAGGGCGGCGACTCCCTTCAGTCCTCACGCTTCCAGCGCTACGTCACCGACTTCCAGCGCGACATCAGCGCCCACGCTGCGAGCTTGACCGTGGCCACCTTCAACGAGAAGGTACGCGACGCATTCGCCCGCTTGGACGACGACGAGTAACGGCTACCAGGGCCGCCAGTCCCGAGGTGCCCGATCATTGCGAAGGCCGGCGATGCGCCGCCGGTACTCGGCCGCGGTCTCCTCGTTCTCCCGAACGTTCTGCATGAGCCACGTCGTCATGCCGAACTCTTGCAGACCGCGCAAGGTCTCATAGCCGGGCCAGTCGTACAGGTCACGCCCGTAAGCCGCGACGAAGTCGGCGTACTGCGCATCGGTCTGCCACCCGAGACTGTGATGCTCCACAGCCGTCACCATGAGATCCCACTCAGGATGATCGAAGCAGAACGCCTCGAAGTCGATCAGGACGACCCGCCCCTGGTCATCCACCATGAGGTTCTGCACATGCGCATCCCCGTGCACTGGCCCCTTGGGCGACTCAAACCGCAGCTCGGCGTGCTTGTCCCGCAGTTCGCGCCAGCGCTTCCGCAGGAATGACTTGTCATCCTCCGGGACTGGAGCCTTGTCGATCCGACGTTCCTGCTTGCCGAAGGGATCGAACGATGGCAGGTCGAGGCCGGCGGGAACGGTCAGGGAGTGCAGATCCCGCAGAACACCGCCCAGCTCCCCGTAGGTCGCCTTGCGGTCACCCTCGACGATCAGATGCCAGAACGTCACCGGGTGCCCGTCGATCAGGAGAGGCTGTTCCACATCCTCAACGATGCGAGCAGCCCTCATCCCCTCCGCAGCGAGCCACCGGGCCACAGCTACCTCTTTGCGAGCCGTGGACAGCCACTCCTTGCCCCGTGCGATGCGCACAACCACCGGCACCGAGGCCAGCCGGAACAGCGCGTTCTCCCCTAGCCGGATCAACTCCGCGCCGTCGTCATCGAGTCCGGCAGACCGGCACGCGGCACGTAAGACCCGCGCAGCCCCAGACGACGTGAACCCCTCATCCGTGCAAGCAGCGTCAACCGCCATGCCCGTACCAGCTCCCCTAATCGCGCGCGATCAACCAGCGCACGCCTACGGGTGACCAACCCGACGCGCACCAGACACGACTACGACCGTACCCACGGCATCACCCACGACACGCTCCCGGCCCCGGGATGGCTTCGATGACAACGGAAAATGGAGAACTCGCTGCCCCGAGCTAACACATTGGGCTTGAATGCTCTCACGGGCGAGGGACAGGCACCGCCCCAATGCAGCAGAGTGAGGCCCCTGTGAGTGTTTCCTTCGGCGTAGCGGAGTTGAGGCTTAGTGACGGCACTGTCGTCACACCACCGACCGACGGCATGACGGTCTTCATCGGCCCCAACAACAGCGGGAAATCGCTGCTACTGCGAGAGTTGGCCACACTAATCCAGCACTTTCCAGGAACGCTAGAACCCCGCCGCTGGGTCGCTGGCATTGAGCTTCGCTCCGAGGGCAGCAGCACCGACCTAATTCAGTGGCTGAACGACCGAGGGCACGAAGCCCGATACGACCCTGTGAGACAGCGAACCTCGCTTCCCAACAGACCAGGAGAAAGAGAGCCAGGCCCTGAGGTGGGACAGGTTGAGGCCCTATGGAGCCAGCGCCGAATTGGCGAACTCAGCCACCTTCTAGTGACTTTTCAGCAGACTGGTGACCGCCTTCAGAACCAGACTGATTCATACCACTGGGACCAGTCAATTTCTCCCAGCCACCCCACGCAGGCACTTTGGGAGAGTCGCGAAAGGCACGCGAAATTCTCCGGACTATTTGAGGCCGCCTTCGGTGAGCCGATCAGCATCAATCGATTTGATCCCAACTTCCGCCTGCAGGTTGGTTCCACAGGAATGGACGACACACCCCCTCCGGCTCCGCCGCACCTCAGAGAGGCATACGCCAAACTCCCGTATCTGAATGACCAAGGCGACGGGATGAGAGCTTTTGTAAATCTGGTCCTGCACACGCTGGTCCGCCCGACACCCGTAATCATCATTGATGAGCCCGAGGCTTTTCTGCATCCGCCCCAGGCAAGGCTACTGGGGAAATATCTTGCAATGCACACGCCCTCACCTTGCCAGATTTTTGTGTCCACCCACAGCGCCGATTTCTTGAGTGGCGTCCTCGACGGAAGCTCCGTCAGAGCAGATCAACCACACCGGCCACTGGCTCTCATACGACTGTCACGAACCAGCAGCGCTCACTCAGCCAAGACTCTAGCTCCCGAACTGGTGGAGGAAATTCTCAACTCTCCCCTCTTGCGCTACTCAAACATCGTGTCCGGACTTTTCCATGACGGTGTCGTACTATGTGAAGCGGAGGGCGATTGCCAGTTTTACGAGGCGACGTTTGACGTAGTCCGCGGTGGAGGACGCCACGAGAACCTGACATTCTTGCACGTCAACGGAAAGGCGCGCCTGAGCGATGCCGCAGAAAAGCTCCGCACTTGCGGAATACCCACAGCCGTTGTTGCCGACTTCGATTTTCTGAACGATCGCACGAAACTAACGCAGGCGCTTAGCGCACTGGGTGGAAACTGGGCAGACGTAAAGGAAGACTTTTCCATTCTGCACGAATACGCCCGATCTGACGTGATCACAAAGCCTGCCACTGAGATCAAGAAATCGATCGCCGAAATAATTGGCAACACTCGAGGCAAAGCGACGCTCGAACAAGGGAAAGTTGATCAAATTATCGAAATCTTGAAGACGGCAAACAATTGGAAGACCTTGAAGAAAAGCGGCCTGGGAGGCCTGAATGGCGAGATTTATAGGTCTACGAAACGCCTCTTGGAATACTTCGCCAAGCGCGGAATTTTCGTCGTCCCAGTAGGTGAACTTGAGTGCTGGGTACGCTCTGTCTCGCCCTCCAACAAGGGCCAGTGGCTAAGAACAGTATTCGAGGAAGGACACTACCGGTCACCAATACCAGAGCTTCAAATTTTTGCGGGCCAGATCAGTTCATATCTGCTTGGGCACGCGACTTGCGCGGAAAACTGCAACGTTGACACCCAGTAAGGCGAACGGTAATCAACCAGTCGGCGGGAGAGGTGGCCGGCACCCCCACGAGGGGTCACGCGCGACTTCCATGGGGAGGTCGTGACTATCAGGCGAGGCGCCGTCAGGCCAGAAACCTCCCCCATGCGTACGGGCATGGGCATGGGCACCACTGCACTCGCGAAGCCGCTCGAAGGCCACACCCCTCGGACGACGAGTGCCGAAAGGCTGGGTCGCTTCGAGGCATCAACGCCCGTGACGTGTACGCTCCTCCAACTGCCACAAGAAGTACATGTCCGATAGCTCTACAGCAGATCTGTCGTCAAAGTACTTTTGGATCGCGGGAAGTGCTGTGACGGTGGCAGCGATTCCTCCGCCAACAACCAAGGGAATTCCTCCGAGGAGCCCCACGGTGATGCCAACCGTTCCAAACGTAGCGGCGGCCCCGAATTTTCGACTCAGCGTACTTCCTGTCACTCGCAGCTTCTGCGAGATGTCGTTCAATGCTGGCGTAATTACGTCGGCGAGCACTTCGTCCGCGACATCTTCGCCAGACTTGCTACTCTCAAGACGTTCCTGAATAGCCTCTTTCAGGGCGTTTCGAAAGCGTTCGAAACTGTCCCACTCGTCGTGGCGGAGTCGGACGTGTCACGCACTGGAAGCTGGTCGAGTACGGGAATCTGCAGGTTAATGGCGACGTCTTCTGCTGCAGTAGGCACTCGACTACCGGTGAGTACGCTCTCATGCAATTGCACCTGAGCTGCAAGGGGCAGCCCCGCAGCGCGAGCTGCGGCTACGTCTGACACGAGATGCGCAGCGTATCGCTGAAACACCGACTCCGCGATATCCCTGGTGCTCGGGTTGGGGTTCCAGATCGTTCCCCAAGCCGTGTGCTCAAGATCTTGATGCTCGAACTGATAGTGGGCATGGTCGTCGTGCAGATGAAGATCACGCACCACGCCTTCAGCTTCGAGGCGATCCACCCAAGAGTGAGCTTGCTCCAAAGCCTCAGCGATTCCGACTTCTTGAGCGTGCTGCATAAAATGTTCTTGGCATGCTGGTGACTTCTGCACGAAAATCAGCATGTCCCGTACGCCGATTTGACGTAGATGCAGGAATGTTGCGACGTGCTCGATCAGATTGCCAATCACCGCTTCATCGCTGCCAATCAGCTCGCGCGCAAAGCGGTAGGGGGAAGGCCCCGCTACCACAATCTCATCGAAGTAGTGGAGAGCGCGACCGAAGAGTGATTGGACCTGCTTGATCTGGCACACTTGGTGGCAGCAATCTAGGTCCCCAGATAGATCGATTCCGCGCCCCGCCACGAAGGAGCTGCCCTTGGAGAATTCCCGCTCAGGCTCAGGAAACGGAACCGATGCGGCTATATTTTGGACCCGCGAGAGACCACGGCGCCGTTGCTTGAGTGCGCGTTCCGCATCTTCGATAGAGCGGATATCAAACTCATCAATCCATTGCTCTAGCCAGAAAGTACTCATATGCCCCCCATGTGACGCAGTGACTAGATTAGCGCAGAACTCAAGATCATGAGGTGCCGGTCCATGCTTTTAGCCGTGGGAACGATCTGTCGCGTACTAGATGACCTCATCCAGTCCCCCTGCCAGTGGCAGTTATTACTGCGTGAGCGGAGCTTGACCGACGTGCCCCTCGGGGCGCGTTCGGTCTGCTGCTGCACCAGTTCCGGCCGGGTAGCTTGACCGTCATGGACCAGGGGCGGGTAGTTGAAGCGTTTCGTCTTGAGGCTGGGCAGCTCGCACGGGCGATGACCGGTGTCTCGGCGGCCGAGTGGCGTCTGCCGACGCGGTGTGCACCGTGGACGGTGAGCGAGTTGCTGGCGCATGTCCGGGTGGTGATCGCGTGGCTGCCGGGCATGCTGGCAGCGCCGGCGCCGCCCCGTGCCGAGGTCTCGGCAGTGGAGTACTACCGGCCCGACGACCGTTTCGCTCCGGGTACCAACGCGGCTCGTATCGCTCTGGCTCAGGACCATGCGGCCGAGCAACTCAGCGGTGCTGCCCTCGCCGACAACTTCAACACCACCTGGCAGCAGGTCGAGCGACTGTGCCAGGCCGAGCCGGAAGGGCGTGTAGTGCGTACCCGGCACGGCGATCCGATGCTCCTGTCGGAGTTCCTGCTGACGCGGGTGGTCGAGGTCGCCGTGCACGGCCTGGACCTTGCAGACGCCCTGGGGCGCGAACCGTGGCTGACCTCCCAAGCCGCGGATCTGGTACAGGATCTTCTGCTCGGTGGACCGGATGGGGCACCAGCGCTGGAGAAGCTCGGCTGGAGTCAGCTTCGCTTCCTGCGCAAGGCGACGGGTCGCGAGCCGATCACCGAGGAGGAAGCGTTGGAGGTCAGCAGCTTGGGCGTCCGATGGCTCACCCTGGGTTAAGCACTCCTGCCCCCTGACCGGCGAAGTTATTACTGTAGGAACCCGGCTTGACCGACGTGCTGTTGCTGGACGGCTTCCGCTAGGTCACCAGCGGGTCCGCGGTGGTCGCGGGGTGTCTCGCCGGACGAGCTGGCCGCGCTTCCCGTTCAGCAGCATGAGCAGCCGCTCGGGCCGATGGCGCATCCGCCCGGGATGGAAGATCACCGCCCGGTACTCTGTGCCGCGCTACGTCCAAGGGGGGATCATGCGAACGAAGGCGATCGCTGCTGCGTTGTGCCTGTTCACGGGAGCTGTCGCAGTCGGCTGTGCAGATGCCGCCGGCACAGCTGACACACGCTCCGCCGACCAACTGCTCGGCGACGCCAACGGCACCATGAAGGCGCTCACATCGGTGACCATCGTCATGGACGTCACCTCCGCGGGCGGCGGCAGAAGCTATTCCAGTCGGCTGACGACCGATCTCAAGAGCAGATGCACGTTCAAGGGGACTTGGTCCTACGGCTCCGAGCTGGAGCAGATCCGGATCGGTGAGACGGACTACATCCATCCCAATGACGTGTACCTCGAGATGTGGGGGCGGAAGACGGTCCCCGCGATGCGGCACAAGCCGTGGCTGAAGAGCCCTGTGAGCGCGGCGAAGCCGGCGGACGACCTGGCGGACTGTATGTGGCCGTTCTCCTCGTTCGGCAAAGCCACGAAGGGCGACCCGACCGAGCTCGACGGCAAGCCAGTCATCCCCGTGGAAGTACCGGACGACGAAGTCGAGGGAGGCAACTACACCTTCTACGTGGCTGCCGAGGGCAAGCCGTACCTTCTGAGGGTGGACTACCGCGAAGCCCACTACCGCCGCGTCACAAAGTTCAGCGGCTTCAACAACCGCTTGGACATCCAGCCCCCGCCGGCGGCCGATGTCCTGGATCTGAGCAGCCTGCCACCGGACGCGTCCTGACCTCCGTCTCGTGATGAGGGCGATCTCGTCGCGAGGACGAACGGACGAATGGCCCGGACTGCCTTCACCGACGCGTTGTGCTGTCGAGCTACTCGGGTCTGGCGTGTGCGGACATGCCGAGCGTTCTGCAGCTGAGCCCTGGCCGCTCCGAAGCGAGTCTTCACCGCCTTGCTGCGCGCTGCCGCAACCACTACAACACGTACGGTTACAACCTGGATACACCTCGCTCACGCAGCCCGCGCATCGCGCACGATGGCATTCCACGCACAGCCAAAGGGGGGGCCATGAGCACCGAACACCCGCCGCCACCACCGGATGCTGCGCCCGGATCACCGGTGCCGTCCGCGCGCAAGCGCATCCCTCTCCTGCTCGCGGCGGTCGCAGGTGCCGTCATCGGAGGCGGTGCCGTGGGCGCGGTGTGGGGCTTCACCGGCAACCAGGACACCGCCAGCGGCACAAAGAGCGAGAGCCGCAGCAAGACCCTGACCGCTGAGACCGAGCCCGTGACGTTCACCCTCACAGGCAACTTCGAACTCACCGAGGACGCGGTCAGCAACGGCCTGGGCGGGTGCAAGGGCAGCGGCGGGTACGACGACATCGCCGAAGGCACAGCCGTCACCGTGTACGACGCGGCAGGCACAGTCATCGCCACTGGCGAGCTCGGTGACTCGACACTGAATTCCGGGACATGCGCGTTCGGCGTCGCTGTCGACAACGTCCCCAAGGGCGAGGACTTCTACAAAGTGGAGATCTCTCACCGGGGAACGGTGCAGTTGTCAGCTGCCGATGCCCAGGCAGGCCTGTTCGGCGCATCATTGGGATGACCGCGCCGACGCCAGGCCGGCTCTGCAGGCTCGAGACACCAGGCTCCGGAACCCTCCCGTCAAGCATGCTGAGCGGTGAGGCAATTACCGCGTGAACCCGACTTGACTGACGACTCGCGCAGCGCGGCGATCGGGGCCAGGGCGGCGCGGGTCTGCGCCCACAGGACGAGGGCGTAGGCGGCGACGGACAGCGCGGCGCCCAGCAGGCCGAGGCCCGCGTAGGGGCGCAGCTTCCGGAGGGTCCGGCCGCGCCAGCGGCTGATCGCGTACAGGGGCAGGACGGTGCCCTGGACCGCCATCAGCCAGGCGATGTACCCGAGCGGGGAGCCGGCGGCGCGGACGCCGAGGCCGTCGAGGACCGTGTACGCGGCGATGGTCAATCCCGTCGCCAGCGCCGCGCCGATCGCCGCCCAGTCGGGCCGCCGTCCGCGCAGGCCCCACAGGGCGACCCCGGTCAGTCCCGCGCAGGACACCGCGACGCCGGCGGCGGCCCAGCCGTCGGGCACCTCGTGCGCGAACACGGCGGCGAGGACGGTGACCACGAGCGGGGCGGAGCCGCGCGCGATGGGGTAGGCCTGGCCGAAGTCGCCGAGCTGGAAGGACCGCATCAACAGCGCGTAGTAGGCGATGTGGACGGCGGCCGAGAAGAAAAGGTACGGCCAGGCCTCCGCCGCCGGGAACGCCGCGAACGGCGTGAGTGCGAGGCCGATGAGCAGGCCGCCGCCCGAGATGAGGGCGAAGCCGGTGAGTTTGTCGGTGATGCGGTG
Source organism: Streptomyces sp. NPDC002328 (assembly GCF_042890065.1). Taxonomy (NCBI): domain Bacteria; kingdom Bacillati; phylum Actinomycetota; class Actinomycetes; order Kitasatosporales; family Streptomycetaceae; genus Streptomyces; species Streptomyces sp. NPDC002328. Next base: position 181,646 of record NZ_JBIARQ010000003.1, read on the forward strand.
GGCGATCGCGTTCCAGGAGGCGTGCGTGACCGCGGCGAGCAGGACGGCTGCGGTGACCAGCGGCGTCACGCGGTGCGCTCGCGCACGTCCACGAGGGTCGCGCCGGCGTGGGCGACCAGGTCGTGGGGCGCCATCGGGAACACGGTGTGCGGGGTGCCCGCGGCTGCCCACACCACGTCGTGCGCGAGGAGGCCGCGGTCGGCGAGGACCCGGGTGCGGGTGCGGTGCCCGAAGGGCGGCACCCCGCCGATCGCGTACCCCGTCGTCTCCCGTACGACGTCGGCGGCGGCCCGGGTGACCTTCTCCGCACCCAGTTCCCGCCGCACGAGGTCGAGATCGACGCGGGCGGACCCGTCCATCAGCACCAGCACCGGCACGCCGTCCGCCGCGAAGATCAGCGACTTGCAGATCTGGCTCAGCTCGCAGCCGACCGCGGCGGCGGCCTCGGCGGCGGTGCGGGTCGCGTCGGGGAAGCGGCGGATGCGCGGGGTCACGTCGGCAAGGCCGAGATCGCTCAGGGCTTCGGCGAAACGGGGGTGGGCGTGGGCTCCTGTCGTCGTCATGCAGGGCACGCTAGCGGTAGGTGTATGTGGCAGGCGACCGGGTTCGGGGCGGCTGCGGCGCACGGCCCCGTCCGCCGCACACGGACGAGCGGCGCGTCCGGCCCCGGTGGGGCTGGACGCGCCGCTGTCCGTGCGGGCTAGGCGTCAGTGCGCGTGTCTGGTGTCAGTGACGGTCGCCGCCGTGGTGGCGGTCGCCGTGGTGACGGTCGCCGCCGTGGTCGCGACGCTCGTTCCAGGACTCGCGGTCGATCACGCGGCCGTGGTCGTCGCGCAGCGTGGCCGTGTCCTTGCGGTTGTCCCAGACGTGGCGGTTGCGGTCCTGGTACACGGCGCCACGGGTGTCGCGGCCCTCGCCGGTGTGGACGCGGACGGTGTCGCGGGGGGCCAGGCGGTAGTTGCGGAAGGTGTACCTGTCTCCCTCACTGTCGGTCAGCGTCCACCCCCGGAGGTTGATCGTGTGGCGGGTGTTGTTCTTGAGCTCCACCCACTCCTTGTTCAGCGAGCGGTTGCGGCGCCGGTCCTCGCCGGGCGCGTCGTACTGCACGTCACTGATCTCCACCTGCGGCCGGTGCGGCGTGCGGTCGGCGGCGGTCGCCGGCAGCGCTGCCGCGCCGACCAGGGCGGCGGCCGCGAGCGAGGCGGCGGCCAGACGGCGGGCGGAAACAGTCGAAACAGTCACGAGGTCTCCTTGTGGTGGTGCGAGCCGCGACCGGGTCGGCCGCTGCCCCCACAGATGACCACCGATTTCGAAGCGTGTGGGCCCGACCGCGCACTGTGTTACTGATCAACCACATTCCGGTGACACTCATGTGCAATGTCCATCCATGCCCTGAATGAACGACGTGGCCGTGGTTGAGCCTTTGACGGCGGTTGCGGCCCGAAGTCGTCACCCAAAAGTGGGTCACAGGATTCCTGCTGCATCCGGGTGGTCTCCGCGCCCGTCCGCAACCGGAACGGCCGGCGCGAAGTCCCCTTGCACGAACCCGGTGCTGATCACCTCGGCACCGGACTCCCCGCGCTTGAGAGGAAGGAGCCCGACCATGGCCCCCACCACCCTGATCGGCCGGCAGTCCCCGGCACATGACGACTTCCTGCTGCCGCCGCCCAACCCCGCCCAGCGCCTCGACCTCGTCCTGGACCCGCGTGACGTACGGAGGCTGGAGCTCCACGCCGCGCTGACCGCGGCCGGGATCGCCCCCATGCCCGGCGATCTCGACGTCATCGACCGGCTCAGCGCCCTCCCCGAGCACGTGCACATCGCCCTGCACCGGTGGCTCACGGCGCCGTAGGGGGCGCGCGCGGAAAAGAAGAGCCGGTGAGGGCGCCCCGTCCCCACGGAACCCTCACCGGCGGTCTGTGCGCGCCGCGCTCGCGGCGGCGGATCGTCGTGCCGCGCGAGCGCGCCGCGTCAGGCGATCAGGCGCGGACCAGTTCCCGGTCCTCGTCCTTCGGTCCGCCCTGGGTGCGCAGGGCCTCGCCCTCGATGTCCACGTTGGGCAGGGCGCGGTCCAGCCACCTCGGCAGCCACCAGGCCTTCTTGCCGAGCAGGGCGAGGACGGCGGGGACGATGGCCATGCGGACGACGAACGCGTCGAAGAAGACCGCGATGGCCAGGCCGAAGCCGATCATCTTGACCATCGACTCGGAGGATCCGATGAACCCGGCGAACACCGCCATCATGATCACCGCGGCGGCGGTGACCACCCTCGCGCCGTGCCGGAAGCCGGTGACGACGGCCTGGCCGGGGCTCTCCCCGTGGACGTACGCCTCCCGCATGCGGGTCACGAGGAAGACCTCGTAGTCCATCGCGAGGCCGAAGACCACGCCGACCATGAAGATCGGCATCATCGACATGACCGGTCCGGTCTCCTCGACGCCCATCAGGCCGGACAGCCAGCCCCACTGGAAGACCGCGACGACGGCGCCGAGCGCGGCCAGCACGCTGAGCAGGAAGCCGAGGGCCGCCTTCAGCGGGACCAGGATCGAGCGGAACACCACGATGAGCAGGAGGAACGCCAGGCCGACGACCAGGATCAGATACGGGACCAGCGCGTCGTTCATCTTCTGCGAGATGTCGATGTTCATCGCCGTCGACCCGGTGACCAGCACCTCGGCGTCCGTGTCGGCCTTGATCCGCGCGCCCGTGTCACGGATGGCGTGGACCAGGTTCTCCGTCGTGACCGAGGAGGGCTTGGAGTCGGGGACGACGGTGATGGTCGCCGTGTCGCCGGCCTTGTTGGGGGCGGCCGGGGTGACCGTGTCGACGCCGTCGAGCTTCTTGATCTCGTCGCCGACCTCGGTGAACACGGCCTGCGGGTCGTCGCTGGCCTTGGCGTCGACGACCATCAGCAGCGGGCCGTTGAAGCCGGGGCCGAAGCCCTCGGAGAGCAGGTCGTAGGCGCGGCGCTGGGTGGTGGAGGTGGGCTGGGATCCGTCGTCGGGGAGGCCCAGTTCGAGCGAGGCGGCCGGGACGGCCGCGGCGCCGAGGCCGATCACGCCGAGGAGGAGGACGGCGACCGGGCGGCGGACCACGAAACTCGCCCAGCGGGTGCCCATGTTGGGCTTCGCGGCCTTCTCGGCGGACCTGGGCCGGCCGCCGCCGAGCAGCTTGCTCTTCTCGCCCGACGGGCGGACCCTGCGGCCGGCGTAGCCGAGGAGGGCCGGGATCATGGTGAGGGCGATGAGGACGGCGATGGCGACCGTGCCCGCCGCCGCGACGCCCATCTTCGTCAGCATCGGGATGTTGACGACGGAGAGGCCGACGAGGGCGATGACGACGGTCAGGCCGGCGAAGACGACGGCGGAGCCCGCGGTGCCGACGGCGCGGCCGGCGGCGTCCTCGCGGGAGCGGCCCTCGGCGAGTTCGCCCCGGTAGCGGGAGACGATGAACAGCGCGTAGTCGATGCCGACGGCGAGGCCGATCATCGAGGCCAGCGTGGACGTGGTGGAGCCGAGGTCCAGGGTGGCGGCGAGCGCGGTGATCGAGGAGACGCCGATGCCCACGCCGATGACCGCCGTCAGCAGGGGCAGGCCCGCCGCGAGCAGGGAGCCGAAAGTGATGACGAGGACGACCGCGGCGACGGCGAGGCCGATGATCTCGGTGGTGCCGGTCTCGGGGGTGGCCTGGAGGGCGTCACCGCCGATCTCGACGGTCAGGCCCGCGTCCTGCGCCTCCTTCGCGGCCTCCTTGAGCGAGTCGCGCGAGGACTCCTCCAGCTCCATGCCGGAGACGTCGTACTTCACGGAGGCGTAGGCGATCGTGCCGTCCTCGCTGACGGCCTTGGCCTTGTAGGGGTCGGCGACGGAGGAGACCTCGGAGCCGTCGGACAAGTCCCCGACGGTCTTCTCGACGATCGCCTTGTTGGCGGCGTCGGTCATCTTCTCGCCCTCCGGGGCCTTGAAGACGACCCGGGCGGTGGCGCCGTCGGCGCTCATCCCGGGGAAGCGCTGCTCCAGCAGGTCGAAAGCTTTCTGCGCTTCCGTGCCGGGGATGGAGAAGGACGTGTTTCCGGCGGTGGGCGCGGAGGCGGCGCCGACGCCCGCGAGCGTCAGCAGCGCCACCCAGATCAGGGCGACGAAGTGGCGTCGCCTGAAGGCGAGCCGGCCGAGTTTGTAGAGGAACGTGGCCACGGAGGCGTTCTCCCGGTCAGGTCGTGGTCGGCGGGGCCGGTGCCGGCGATCCCGGCCGGGAATCCGGCACGGGCCCCGAGGGCAGGGGTGACCAACCCAGCGGGGAGGCAGGGGTGATCGGCCCGACGACGTGAGCGGTGACGTCAGGATGGGCGGACCGCGGGGACGGTCGGTGGGGAGGGTCAGACGGGCGGTGCGCCGAGGGCGGGGAGCACCACGGCGTCCGTGTACGACAGGAGGTAGGCCTGGGTCGGCGGCTGGTCGTCGAGGAGCGCGCGGGTGGCGAACGCCCCGACCAGCATGGGTACCAGGAAGTCGAGCGCGGGGCAGTCCGCGCGGATCTCGCCCCGGTCGACGGCCCGTTGCAGGACGCGCCGGAACGCGGCCATCTCGGGTTCGAGCAGCTGCTCGCGGAACGCCTGGCGGAGCTCGGCGTCGTGGTGGATCGCCATGGCGACGCCCCGCATCAGCGCGGTGTTGCGCTCCATGGTGCAGTCGTCCTCGCGGGTCACCAGGGCGTGCATGTCGCCCCGCAGCGAGCCGGTGTCGATCTCGTCGGCCGGCCCCGGCTTGTCGTGCCGCAGCGCCTTGACGACCAGCTCGGCCTTGCCGCCCCACTGGCGGTAGAGCGTCGCCTTGCTGGACCGGGTGCGGGCGGCCACGGCGTCCATGGTGAGGGCGTCGTAGCCGACCTCGCGGAGCAGGTCGAGCACGGCGCCGTACAGCTCGGCCTCGCGCTCGGGGGTGATCCGACTGCGACGCACGGTTGCGGTCTCAGTCATCTCGCTCGCCTCCTGCTCCGGGCGCCGCTGCGGAGAGCCCTCCGAACGACACGGTTTCGTACAGGACGAGAGTAGCGCAGCTCTCTTGCGAAACGAAACTGTTTCGTACGTGCTGTGGGTCACGCGGGCGGTGTCGCGGGTCACGCGGGCGGCGGACCGGGACACGCCGTGACACCTCGCCCCTCTTCGGCACGAGTTGCCCGGGTTCATCCGGAGGAAAAGCATGGGGAGGTGACCTATCTGCGCCTGCCGCACCTCAGCGGTGACCTCCTGTGCTTCGTGGCCGAGGACGACCTCTGGCTGGCCCCCCTCGACGGGCCGGGCCGCGCCTGGCGGCTCACCGTCGACCGCACCAAGGCCGGGCACCCCCGCTTCTCGCCCGACGGCCGCCAGGTCGCGTACACGAGCTGGCGCAGTCTGGTGCCCGAGATCCACCTGGTCCCGGTGGACGGGGGCCCGGGGCGGCGGCTGACGTACTGGGGGAGCCTCGACACCCAGGTGTGCGGCTGGACGCCACCGGACGCGGACGGGAACACCGACATCCTCGCCGTCGCCTCCCACGGCCAGCCCTTCTCCCACTTCACCTGGGCCTACAAGGTCTCCCTTGACGGCGACCCCGGCCGCAAGCTGCCCTGGGGGCCCGTCTCCGACCTCCAGTGCGCCGACGTAGACGGTGAGCGCCGGACCCTGCTCCTCACCGGCGCCCCGCCGCACGAGCCGGCCTCCTGGAAGCGCTACCGGGGCGGGGCCATGGGCCGGCTCTGGCTGCACGGGCGGCGGCTGCTGCCCGACCTCGGCGGCCATCTCCACTCGCCCATGTTCGCCGGCGGACGGATCGCGTTCCTCTCCGACCACGAGGGCGTCGGCAACCTCTACTCCTGCGCCCACGACGGCTCCGACCTGCGCCGGCACACCGACCACGACGCCTTCTACGCCCGGCACGCCTCCAGCGACGGCGACCGGGTCGTCTACCAGTGCGCCGGGGACCTGTGGATCGTCGACGACCTGTCCGCCGGCTCCCGGCCGCGCCGGCTCGACGTACGGCTCGGCGGGCCGCGCGCGGGGCGGCGGCCGTACCAGATCCCGGCGGCCCAGCACGTGGACGGGATGTCGGTGGACGAGACCGGGCGGGCCGGCGCGGTCGTGGTGCGCGGCAGCCTGTACTGGCTGACGCACCGGGACGGCCCCGCGCGCACCATCACCGACACTCCCGGGGTACGGGTCCGGCTGCCGGAGATGCTCGGCTCGGGCGGACAGGTCGCCTATGTGACCGACGCGGAGGGCGAGGACGCCGTCGAGATCGCCTTCCTGCCGCGCGCCAGCGGGGACCGGGAGCCGAGGCGGCTGGCCTCCGGGAAGCTCGGGCGGGTGCTGGAGCTGGTGGCCGACCCGGACGGCGAACGGCTCGCCCTCGCCTCCCACGACGGACGGCTGCTGCTCCTGGACCCCGGCGAGGACTCCGACGGCGAGGTCACCGAGCTGATCCGGTCGGTCAACGGGCCCGTGCGCGACCTCGCGTTCTCCCCGGACGGGGCCTGGCTCACCTGGTCGCACCCGGGGATCGGGCGGTCCCTGCGGCAGATCAAGATGGCGCGCATCGCCGGGCTCGCGAAGGGCGAGCGGCTGATCGTCGACGTGACCAACGGGCGGTTCGAGGACGAGAACCCGGTCTTCACCCGGGACGGCCGCTACCTCGCGTTCCTGTCCTGGCGCGGCTTCGACCCCGTCTACGACGTGCACACCGGGGACCTGTCCTTCCCGCTGGGCTGCCGCCCCTACCTGGTGCCGCTGTCCTCCGCGACGCCCTCCCCGTTCGCGCTGAGCCCCGAGGGCCGGCCGGCCGCCGGGGGACTCGATCCGCTGGACGACGACGAGGGCGGCGAGGGCGACGGGACGGTCACCGTGGAGGTGGAGGGGCTGGAGAACCGGGTGACGCCGTTCCCGGTCCCCGCCTCCAAGTACTCGGCTCTGCATCCGGTCGCGGGCGGCGGACTGGTGTGGCTGCGCTGGCCGATCTCGGGCGCGCTGGGCGAGACCTTCGCCAACCCGGACGACACCAGCGGGCGGCCGACGCTGGAGTACTTCACCATCAGCAAGGCGAAGAAGTCCGAACTCGTCGGCCATCTCGACTGGTTCGCGGTGAGCGGGGACGGCTCCCGGCTGGTCGTCGTCGACGAGGGCGAGCTGCGGGCGACGCCCTCCACGGAGTCCGGCGACCTCGACACCACGGTCTGGATCGACCTGCGGCGCATCCTGCACGAGGTGGACCCCGGCGCGGAGTGGCGGCAGGCCTACGAGGAGGCCGGGCGGCTGATCCGCGCCTACTTCTGGGACCCGGGGATGTGCGGGATCGACTGGGACGCGGTGCTGGAGCAGTACCGGCCGCTGGTCGAACGGGTCGCCTCCCCCGACGAGTTCGCCGACCTGCTCCGCGAGGTGCTCGGCGAACTGGGCACCTCGCACGCCTACGTCACCGCCGCCCGCCGCAACGAGGGCCCGCCGCACTACCAACGCCGGCAGGGCCTGCTGGGCGCGAACTTCGTCCGCCGCGACGGCGGTTGGGCGGTCGCCCGCATCCTCCCCGGCGACTCCTCCGACTCCAAGGCCCGCTCCCCCCTGGCCGGCACCGGCATCCGGGAGGGCTCCCTCCTCACCCACGTGGACGGCCGCCCGGTGCACCCGGTGACGGGCCCGTTCCCCCTGCTCGCGGGGGCGGGGGGCTCGACGGTGGAACTCACGTTCAGCTCGGGGGAGGGCGAGGGGAACGGCGGGGGCGGGAAGCGGCGCGTCGCCGTCGTGCCGCTCGTGGACGAGCGGCCGCTGCGGTATCAGGACTGGGTGGCCAAACGGCGTGAAGTGGTGCGGCAGTTGAGCGACGGGCGGTGCGGCTATCTGCACATCCCCGACATGGGCGGCTCCGGCTGGGCCCAGTTCAACCGCGACCTGCGCATGGAGATGTCCCGGCCCGCGCTGCTCGTGGACGTGCGCGGCAACGCGGGCGGGCACATCAGCGAACTGGTGGTGGAGAAGCTCACGCGCACGATCCTCGGCTGGGACCTGACCCGGGACGCCCAGCCGGTGTCGTACGCCTCCAACGCGCCCCGCGGGCCGGTGGTCGCGCTCGCCGACGAGGCCACCTCCTCCGACGGCGACATGATCACCGCCGCCTTCAAGCTGCTGGAGCTCGGCCCCGTCGTCGGCCAGCGCACCTGGGGCGGCGTCGTCGGCATGACCGGCCGGCACCGGCTCGGCGACGGCACCGTCATCACCGTCCCCATGAACGCGGCCTGGTTCGACGCCTACGGTTGGTCCGTCGAGAACCACGGCGTCGCCCCCGACCTGGAGGCCCTGCGCACCCCGCTGGACTGGGCGGAGGGCCGCTACGCCCAGCTCGACGACGCCGTGCGCCTCGCCCTGGACCTCCTGGAGACCAACCCCCCGGCCTCGCCCCCGGACCACAGCGACATCCCGGACCGCTCCCGCCCTAAGCTGCCGCCGCGCGCGTCAGGGGCGTGAGGCGGGGGCGGGCCGGCCGGTCGCGGCCTGGGTGAAGTTCGCGGCGGCCACCACCTCGGGCCTGCGCACATACCCGCCGACGCTCTCCACCCGGACCACGAGAGCCAGCGGCTTCGTCGTGTCGTACGCCTTGGCCAGACCGCGGATCTCGCCCCGGCCGAAGAGCTGCGTCGCGCCCGAGGTCGCCAGCAGGGCGCAGCCCGCGATCATCACGAGACGGCTCTGCGGGGCGAACGGGTTGCGGGCCAGCACGACGACGGCGTGGTCGACGATCGTCGTCCCGTCGTCGTCCGACGACTCGCGGTACACCTCCCCCTCGCCCCCGCCCTCGTCCACGGCGACGATGGCGTACCCGTCCGGGGAACGCCGGAACGCGTACGGGGCGTTCACCTGGTCGGCCAGCAGCCGCCAGACGCCGTTGCCGACCGGACCGCCGATCACCACCAGGTTCTCCTCGGCGTCCGACGCCATGGCGAAGACGCCGGCCCTGACCGTGGTCACCTCATGCAACCGCAGTTCCTGCGACAGGAACTGACGGATGCTCATCGCCGCCAGCGCGTCCGCCGCGGGGATCTTCGGGAAGGACGCCGACGCGTTGCGCGACTCGCTGACGATCACCACCGTCCGCCGGGAGCGGTCCAACCGCCATACCCGCGCGGCCGGTTGGCGCGTCCGGTAGTGGTGGACGAGGTTGCGCCCGAGCCAGCCGACGAGGAACGCCAGGAACGAGGCGACGAGGTTGACCGTCAGGTCCTGCTGCACGACCGGCTCCCCCGCCCCTCGGCTGCGCTACGACGAGCAGTCTGCCGCAGCCGGTCCGGGCGTGAGAAGGGGTGCCCCCCGTCGGGGACACCCCTTCGTTCAGCGGCGGGCTGTGCGAAACGGCCCTGACCGCCGAGGAGTTGAGATCAGGCGCTCGGCTCAGACCTCGTAGTCGCGGTCGAACCGGTCCTGCTCCTCGCGCTCACGCTCACGCGGCGTGCGCTGCGGGTCCTCCTCGTGGCCACGCTGACGGCCGCGCTGCTGGCCCTGCTCCTTGGCCTGGTCCATCTTCTCCTTGGCCTGGTTCTGCCACTGCTCGGCCTGGTCCTTCATCTTGTCCTTCATACCCATGTGGGTTCACTCCCATTGGAGGGTGAGGGGAATCGGCCCTCGATCGGGCCTCGACCAGATTCACACGGGAGGACAACGCTCGCATTTCGATCAACTACGGTGCGTGATACGCGCAGCCCGGGCCTGCTCGTCGGCCGCGCCGCCCGCTCCCATCAGGCCCGTCCGCACCCCCTGGAGCCGCCCCGCGAAGCGCCTCATCTCCCGCCGGCCGACCGTCCCGATGACGCCGGGCAGGTAGCCGCGCACCCCCTGCATCCCGCGCAGCCACCACTGCCCGTACACATGGGCGGATCGGCGCTCGACGCCGTCGACGAGCCGGTCGACGGCCGGGCCCAGCGGGTAGGTCTTGTTCGCCGGCCAGGGCAGCCGCTGCCTCAACTCCCGCATCACGTCGTCCTGATCGGCCCCGCGCACCATGTCGGTGTCGGTCCAGGACAGGTAACCCACCCCGACCCGCACGCCCTTGTGGCCGACCTCGGCGCGCAGGCTGTGCGCGTACGCCTCCACGCCCGACTTGGACGCGCAGTACGCCGTCATCATCGGCGCCGGGGTGATCGCGGCGAGCGAGGCGATCTGGAGGAGGTAGCCGCGGCTCTCCGTCAGCGCCGGCAGGAAGGCGCGGGCGGTGACCGCCGAGCCTATGAGGTTCACCTCGATGACCCGCCGCCAGGCCTGCGGGTCGGAGTCGGCGAAGGGACCGCCGGCGGCGACGCCCGCGTTGGCGACCACGACGTCCACCTTCCCGAAGCGCTCCTTCACCTCCCCGGCGACGCGGACCATCGCGTCGTGGTCGGTGACGTCGGCGTGCCAGTGCCCGCTGTCGCCGTGCAGCCGCTCGGCGACCTGCTTGAGCTCGTCCGGCTCCAGCCCGACCAGCGCGATGCTCGCGCCCCGGGCGGACAGTTTGCGGGCGAGGAGCTCCCCGACGCCGCGGGCGGCCCCGGTGACCACCACGACCTGCCCTTCGAGACCCACCTTGCTCATGCGCTCTCCTCGATCTGCGGTGCGGGGGTGACGGACGGCGACTCGGCGTGCGCGGCGGCCAGTTCACGGATCCGCGCGGTCACCAGGTCCGGCGACTCGACCGGGGTCATGTGGCCGACGCCGGGGAGTTCGGTCAGGCCGACGCAGTCCGGCAGCGCCTCGGCGAGCCGGCGTGCGTGGACCGGCGGCGTCAGACGGTCGGCGGCGCCCACGAGCACCGCCGTCGGCGCCCTCAACTCCCTGACACCGTGGTCGAGATCGAGCAGGTCCAGGACGTTCGACCAGGAGTGCCGCACCCGGCGCGGGCAGGCGTGCACGATCCTGGCGCACGCCTCCACCATGTGCGGGGCCGAACCGGCGCCCATCGTGGCGTACTTGAGGATCCGCCGGGCGATCGGCGTGACCGGGCCGAGCGGGGCCCGCGAGCCGAGGATGTGTCCGGTGAGCCAGGTCCGCAGCCGGCCGGGGCGCAGGGGCAGCACGGTCGACTCGGCCACCAGCCGCGAACTGCCCGTGCTGCACAGCAGGACGGCCGCCGTGTGGGCCCGGAAGGCGGGCCGCGAGGAGGCGGCCATGATCGTCATCCCGCCCATCGAGTGCCCGACGACCACCGCCCGCTCGCCGGGCGCGAGGGTGGCCTCCAGCACGGCTTCGAGGTCGTCGGCGAGGGCGTCCGTGCTGCACGCGGGGCTCGCCGGGGTCCGCCCATGGCCGCGCTGGTCGTAGGCGATCACCTTGTGGTCGACGGCGAGGGCACGGATCTGAGCCGCCCAGAAGGCGGTGGAACAGGTCCAGCCGTGCGCGAGGACGACGGCGGGGGCGGCGGGGGGTGTGCCGGGGGCGGCGTCCGTGCCGGGGCCGGGGGCGGCGCCTGGAGCGGCACCGGCATCCCTGCCCGTGCCGGGGCCGTGCACCTCCACGTGGAGGGTGGTGCCGTCGGCGGAGGTGGCGGTGAGGACACGGGTGGGGGCGGGCGGCTCGTAGAGATCACGGAGAACGCCCGGAACCACACTCACGCACTCACCTCCGCAACCCCGGAACCACTCGCGCCCGCCGCCCCGACGCCCGGCGCTTCCGCCACGCCGGCCTTCGTCGCACCGTCCGCCCCGACGCTGGACGCGTCCGCCAAGTCGGCCTCCATCGCGCCCGCCGACCCGACACCCGACGCTTCCGCAGCACCAGAACTGCTCGCGGCCGCCAACCTCGCAGCCGGCGCGTCCGCCGCGCCGGCCTTCGTCGCGGCGGCGGCACCCGCGCCCGCCGCTGCCGCCGCCCCGGCGCTGGGCGCGTCCGCCGAGGCGGCCTTCGTCGCGCCCGCAGCCGCGAGACCCGCCGCGCCGACACCCGCCGCGGACGTCCGCAGTACCTCGTACTCCGCGAGGTCCACTCGGCGGGTGGCGCGGCGGAACTCGGACGTCGTGCCCGGCCAGATGGTGGTGTTGCGGCCGGCCGCGTCCAGGTACCAGCTGGTGCAGCCGCCCGTGTTCCACACCGTGCGCCGCATCCGGTCCTGCACCCGCCGGTTCCAGGCGTGCACGGCGCTCGGGCGGGCGTCGAGGGCGGCGCGGACGCCCGGACCGCCGAGGACGTCGAGCTGGCGGAGGTAGTCGGCCATGTAGTTCAGCTGGGACTCGATCATGAGGATCATGGAGGAGTTCCCGAGGCCGGTGTTGGGCCCGATGATCGTCATCCAGTTGGGGAAGCCGGCCGCGCTCGCGCCGCGCAGGGCCTCCATGCCGCCCTTCCAGCTCTCGGCGAGCGTCCGCCCGTCCGCGCCGACGACCCGGTCGGCGATGGGCATGTCCGTGACGTGGAAGCCGGTGCCGAAGACGATCGCGTCGACCTCGGCCTGACTGCCGTCGGCGGCGACCAGGGTGGAGCCGCGGACCTCGCGCAGCCCGGCGGCGACGACGTCGACGTTGGGGCGGGTGATCGCCGGGTAGTACTCGCTGGACAGCAGGATCCGCTTGCAGCCGATGCGGTAGTCGGGGGTGAGCTTGGCCCGCAGGGCCGGGTCCTTCACCGCGCGGGCCATGTTGCGCCGGGCGAGTTGCTCGACGAACCCGAGTTCGTTCGGGTGCTTGGTGAAGGCCTGCACCTGGAGCTCCCGGATGCCCCACAGCAGCCCGCGCCGGGCCTGCGCGGTGACAGGCAGCCGCCGGTGCAGCCAGCGCTCCGGGCCGGTGATGGCCCGGTCGACGCGGGGCATCACCCACGGCGGGGTGCGCTGGAAGAGGGTGAGCCGGCCGACCTTCGGCTGGATGGCGGGCACGATCTGGATGGCGGAGGCCCCGGTGCCGACCATGGCGACCCGCTTGCCCGTGAGGTCGTAGTCGTGGTCCCAGCGGGCGGAGTGGAAGACCTTGCCGGGGAAGGAGTCCAGACCGGGGATGTCGGGGGTCTTCGGGTCGGACAGCGGACCGGTCGCGGAGACCACGACGTCCGCCGACAAACTTCCGCTCGCGGTCTCGATGTCCCACCGCAGCCGCTCGGCGTCCCAGGTCATCCGCTTCACCTCGGAGTCGAAGCGCAGATGCGGGCGCAGCCCGAAGACGTCCGTGACGTGCTCCAGGTAGGCGCGGATGTGCTCCTGCCCGGAGAAGGTGCGCGGCCACTCGGGGTTGGGCGCGAAGGAGAACGAGTAGAGGTGGGAGGGGACGTCGCACGCGCACCCGGGGTAGCTGTTGTCCCGCCAGGTGCCGCCGACGCCGCCGGCCCGCTCCAGCACGACGAAGTCGGTGATCCCCTCTTTTCGCAGCCGCACGGCCGCCCCGAGTCCGCCGAACCCCGATCCGATCACCGCCACCCGCACATGGACGTGCTCGGTCATCCCGACGCCTCCTGCCTCAACGCGACGTTGCCAGTGAACACTGGCGCAATGGGAGCGTAGAGCAGCCGCGTACTGATGGGTAGGGGCCGTGCGGGGGACGTTTTCCCCGGGCCGGCAGCGGATCGCCTCGTCCCGCGTCAGCGGCCACCGCCGCGGGCGCCGACCGTACGACATAGGCTTCCGGCGTGACGGACAAGCGGGAATACCGGACGGAGGAGCTGGCCAGGGAGGCCGGCATCACGGTGCGCACGCTGCGCTTCTACCGCGAGCGCAAACTGCTCGCGCCGCCCCGCCGCGAGGGCCGTATCGCCTGGTACGACGACCATCACCTGGCCCGTCTGCGCACCATCGCGGCCCTGCTGGACCGCGGCCACACCCTCAACGGCATCGCCGAACTCGCCGACGCCCTCGACCACGGCCGGGACGTCGCCGACCTGCTGGGCGTCAGCGGGCCCACCGAGGAGGAGCCGGTCCGCCTCACCCCCGAGGAGCTCGCCGCCCGTTTCGAGGGCCAGGTCACCCCGGAGAACCTCGCCGCCGCCCTCGACCTCGGCTATCTCGGCACCGACGGCGACGAGATCGTCCACATCAGCCGGCGGCTGCTGGACGTCTCCGCCGCCCTGGTCCGCGAGGGCATCCCGCTCGCCGCGGTCCTCGCGGCGGGGTCCCGCGTCCGCGAGCACGCCGACGCCCTGGCCGACCTCTTCTCCGACCTGGTCCTGCGCCACGCCACCGAGAACGACCTGCCCCGGCTGCGGCCGCTGGCCCGGAGCGTGGTGGAGGCGGAACTGTCCCTGGCCCTGGACCGGCGACTGCGCGAACGTGGCCATGACGCGACGGCGGCGGCGAACGCACCGGGCGGACCGGCCGCGCAGGACGCGCAGGACGCCGGCTAGAGGTCGTACACCACGGTCACCGGCGCGTGGTCCGACCAGCGTTCGCCGTGCGTGGCCGCCCGCTCCACGAAGCCCTTGACGGCCTTCCCGGCGAGACCGGGCGTCGCCACATGCAGGTCGATACGCCATCCCGTGTCGTTGTCGAACGCCCGCCCCCGGTACGACCACCACGAGTACGGCCCGGCGACGTCCGGGTGCAGGGCGCGGACGACGTCGACGTAGCCGCCCGCCTCCGGCGTGAACACCTGCGTCAGCCAGTCCCGTTCCTCCGGCAGGAAGCCCGAGTTCTTGGTGTTGGAGCGCCAGTTCTTCAGGTCGGCCTGCTGGTGGGCGATGTTCCAGTCGCCGCAGACCACGACCTCGCGGCCGTCGGCGGCGGCGCGTTCGCGGAGGTCCTTGAGGTAGGCGAGGAACTCGTCCATGAAGCGGACCTTCTCGTCCTGGCGGTCGGTGCCGACCTCGCCGGACGGGAGGTAGAGGGAGGCGACCGTCACACCGGGCAGATCGGCCTCGACGTAGCGGCCGGCGGCGTCGAACTCGGCCGAGCCGAAGCCGACGCGGACGGCGTCGGGCTCGCGGCGGGTGTAGAGGGAGACGCCGGCGCGGCCCTTGGCGGCGGCGGGGGCGTGCGTGACGTGCCAGCCCTCGGGGGCGCGGACCTCGTCGGGCAGCTGCTTCGCCTCGGCGCGCACCTCCTGGAGGCACAGCACGTCGGCGGAGGTCCCGGCGAGCCACTCCACGAAGCCCTTCTTCGCGGCGGCACGCAGCCCATTCACGTTCACGGAGGTCACGGTCAGCACCCGGGCACGATACCGGCACACTGGACCCCGTCCGGTTTCGCCCTCCCGCAGAGAATGCACAGACGTACCTTGACTAGCATGGACATACGCCGCGTCCCCTTCGACCACCCCGACGCCGTCAAGCTGAACGACGAGGTCCAGGCGGAGTACCACGAGCGCTACGGCGACGGCGGCGACGCCACCGCGCTGGAGCCGGCCGACTTCGAGCCGCCGCGCGGGATCTACCTCATCGCCTACGACGCGCTGGAGCGTCCCGTCGCCACGGGCGGCTGGCGCAGCCAGGACCACAACGGCGAGGGCAACGAGGACGGCGACGCCGAACTCAAGCGGATGTTCGTGATCCGGGAGATGCGCGGGCTCGGCCTGGCGCGCCGCGTCCTGACCGCGCTGGAGGAGGACGCCCGCGCGGCCGGCCGCCGCCGCATGGTTCTGGAGACCGGCACCCAGCAGCCGGAGGCCATCGCCCTGTACGCGTCCAGCGGGTACGAGCCGTGCGCGAAGTTCGGCTACTACCGGTTCCACGAGGAGAGCCGCTGCTACGCCAAGCCGCTCGGCTCGTGAAGCCCGCTCGGCTCGTCAGGTCCGGTCGGCTTCCGCGGGCCGGTCAACTTCTCAGGTAGGCCAGGACCGCCAGCACCCTGCGGTGGGTGTCGTCCGCCGGGGGCAGGTCCAGCTTCATGAGGATGCCGCCGATGTGTTTGCCGACGGCGGCCTCCGAGACGACCAGGGTCCGCGCGATCGACCCGTTGGACCTGCCCTCCGCCACCAGCGCCAGCACCTCCCGCTCGCGCGGGGTGAGCCGGGCCAGCGGATCCCGGCGGCGGCGCAGGAGTTGGCGGACGACCTCGGGGTCGACGACCGTGCCGCCGGCGGCGACCTCCCGCAGGGCGTCCACGAACTCCTCGACCTGGCCGACGCGGTCCTTGAGGAGGTAGCCGACGCCGGTGCCGTCGCCGGAGTCGAGGAGTTCGGCGGCGTAGGCGCGCTGCACGTACTGGCTGAGGACGAGGACCGGCAGCGCGGGGCGTTCCGCGCGCAGCCGGACGGCGGCGTGCAGACCCTCGTCCTGGAAGGCGGGCGGCATGCGGACGTCGGTGACGACGATGTCGGGTGCGTGCTCGGCGACCGCCGCGAGCAGGGCCGGCGCGTCGCCCACGGCCGCGACGACCTCGTGGCCGAACCGGGTGAGCAGGGCCGTCAGTCCGTCGCGCAGCAGGACGCCGTCCTCGGCGAGGACTACGCGCAGGCCGGTTCCGTCGGCTCGCAAGGGATCTCCACACGTAGCAGGGTCGGCCCGCCCGGCGGGCTGGTCAGCGTCAGTCTTCCATCGAGCACCGACACCCGGTCGGCGAGACCGGTGAGTCCGGTGCCGCGGGCGGTGTCCGCGCCGCCGCGGCCGTCGTCCTCCAGCTCCAGGACGAGCCGTCCGGCGCGGTGCCCGCCGCCGACCCGGGCGCGGCTCGCCCCGCTGTGCCGGGCGACGTTGGCCAGCGCCTCGCGGACCACGAAGTACGCGGCGGTCTCGACGGGCCGCGGAAGCCGGCCGGGCAGCGCGAGGTCCACGTCGACCGGGACGGGCGAGCGGTCGGCGGCGTCGGCGACGGCGGCCTCCAGGCCGTAGTCGGCGAGGACCTTGGGGTGGATGCCGTGGATGAGCTCGCGCAGTTCGGCGAGCGCGGCCCCCGCCGACTCGTGGGCGCGCGCGAGCTGTTCGGCGAGGGGTCCGCCGGGCGGGGCGTCGAGACGGGCCAGGCCGAGGCTCATCGTGAGGGCGACGAGGCGTTGTTGGGCGCCGTCGTGCAGATCGCGTTCGATGCGGCGGCGTTCCGTCTCGAAGGCGTCGACCAACCGGGCTCGGGAACGGGTCAGTTCGACCACCCTCGCCCGCTGGTCGCCGTCGTCCGGGGCGACCAGCAGCCGGGTCAGGGCGGCGCGGGCGCCGGCCGCGACGCCGAGGACGTGGGCCCCGGCGGCCAGCAGCAGCACGCCGAGCGCGGCGGCGGCCCAGGCGGTCGGCCAGTCGGTGACCATCCACACCTTCAGCACCTTCGCCTCCCGGCCCTCGCCGACCGTCGCCATCAGCAGCGGGGTCGCGGTCACCGTGAGGGGCGCGGCCAGGGCCACGCCGAGCAGCAGCGCCTCGGCCGGCCAGAGCAGGCCCGCGGTGAGCAGGGCGTGGCCGAGCTCGCGCCAGGTGGCGGGCTCGCGCAGCCGGGTGGTGAGCCAGCTGCGCAGGCCGGGGGCGGGCGGTTCGGCGTGCGGGTCGGGCGCGGGCGTGCCTGCGGGGGCGATCAGCCGCAGGCGGCGTCGTTCCAGGGCGGCCACGGGCAGCCCGGCGAAGGCCAGGGCCGCGACGAGGGGCAGCCCGACGAGGACGATCGCGAGGACGCCGCCCACGACCGCCCAAGCCACCAGCCCCACCAGGACCACGGCCCCGGTCAGCGTCCCCGACAGCAGGTAGGCGACGGCACGCCAGGGCCACGGCGACAGCAGGTAGCGCGGGCGGGCGAGGGCCTGCCAGACGGACGCGGGCGCTGCGGCCACGGTTCGGGGGGCTCGGAGGGGGCGGGGGAGCATGCCGATCACCGTAGAAGGGGGACGGGTCGCGGGCCATCCGTTCGGACGGAGGTCCGGGGGTATGCCTGGCCCTACCCCGGTTCTCGCCCCTGCCCCAGCGACCGGGAGCGCCGTCGCGCGGTTTCGTGGACCCGTCGAATCGTCGGAATCGTCAACGAGTGGGAGTACGGGCCGAGATGACCGAGTACGCCGTCCAACTGACCGCCGTGCGGCGCAGACACGGGTCCGCGACCGCCGGGGTGACCGCCCTCGACGACGTCACCCTCGCGCTGCCCCGCGGCTCCTTCACCGCCGTCATGGGACCGTCCGGGTCGGGCAAGTCGACGCTGCTCCAGTGCGCGGCGGGGCTCGACCGGCCCGACGCGGGCTCGGTGCGGATCGGCGGCATGGAGCTGACCGGGCTGAGCGAGCGGCGGCTGACGCTGTTGCGGCGCGAGCGGATCGGGTTCGTGTTCCAGTCCTTCAACCTGCTCCCGGCGCTGACCGCCGAGCAGAACGTGGCCCTGCCGCTGCGGCTGGCGGGCCGCCGGCCGTCGAAGGCCCGGGTGCGCGAGGCGCTGCGGCAGGTCGGGCTGGGCGAGCGCGGCGGGCACCGGCCCGGCGAGCTGTCCGGCGGCCAGCAGCAGCGGGTGGCACTGGCCCGCGCGCTGATCACCCGGCCCGAGGTGCTGTTCGGCGACGAGCCCACAGGGGCGCTCGACTCGACGACGGGCCGCGAGGTCCTGACGCTGCTGCGCACCATGGCCGACGACGGCCAGACGGTCGTGATGGTGACCCACGACCCGGTGGCCGCGTCCTACGCGGACCGGGTGGTGTTCCTGGTGGACGGCCGGGTGCACGACGAACTCACCGGGACGGACGTGGGCGCGGGTGTGGGCGCGGACGCGGAGATGATCGCGGCACGGATGGCGGGGCTGGAGAGCACCCGGTCGGAGGGGGTCCCGTGCTGAGCGCCGCCCTGCGCACTCTGCGCGCCCGTTGGGCGTCCTTCGTCGGCAGTTTCGTGGCCCTGACGGTGGGCGTGGGGCTGCTCGCCGTGATGGGGCAGGCGCTGGCCGCGTCGCGGGAGGCGCCGGTGCGGGCGCCGGAACGGTTCGCGGGGGCGTCGGCGGTGGTGGTGCGGGGTCAGGACACCCTGCGGGTGGACACGCCGATCGGCGCGCGTACGGCGGAGTTGGCGAGTCCGCGCGCCGTGCCGGACGCCGTCGTCGCCGCGTTGCGGGCGCTCGGGCCGGTCACCGAGGACCGTTCCTTCCCGGTGCGGGTCGCGGACGGCCCCGGCGGACTGGTCGGGCACCCGTGGTCGACGGCGCGTTTCGCCCCGTACGAGCTGAGCGCCGGCCGGGCTCCGCGCACGGACGGCGAGGTCGTGGTCACGGGCGGCTGGGCGGTCGTGGGCGAGCGGTTGAGCAGCGGGGAGCGGGTGGTCGGGACCGTGCGGGGGCTCGGCTTCGAGGACGCCGTGTTCCACACGGACGCCCGAGCCGCACAACTGTCGCCAGCCTTACGGCAGTTGGTGGTGGAGGCGGATTCGGCGGCGGTACGTACGGCGATACGGGCGGCGGTCGCCGGCAGCGGCGTCCGGGTGCTGACCGGGGGCGAACGGCGGCTGGCCGACGCCGATCCCGGCCGGGACGCGGAGGCGCTCACCGCGCTGAACGCGCTGTTCGGCACGGCGGGCGGGGTGACGGCGTTCGTGTCGGTGTTCGTCGTGGCCTCCACCTTCGCCTTCGCGGTCGAGCGGCGGCGAAGGGAGTTCGGCCTGCTGCGCACCGCCGGCGCCACCCCGGGTCAGGTGCGGCGGACGGTGCTCGCGGAGGCGCTGCTGGTCGGCGTGCTCGCCTCGGCGGCGGGGTGCGCGCTGGGGGCGTGCGCGGCGCCCCGGCTGGGCGAACTCGTCGTCGAGGGCGGCCTCGCACCGCGCTGGTACGCGATCGGCGGGGACGTCTGGCCGTACCACCTCGCCTTCTGGACGGGCCTGACGGTCGCTCTGGCCGGGGCGGTGACCGCGTCCTGGCGGGCGGGACGGACCGCGCCGGCACAGGCGTTGCGCGAGGCGTCCGTGGACGGGCGGGCGCTGACCTGGGCGCGACGGGCGTGCGGTACGGCGCTGCTGCCGGCGGCCGTGGCGACGCTGACGTACACGCTGCTGACCGAGCCGGGCGAGCTGCTGCACCGCAAGACCTACATCACCCGTCCGATGCTGCTGATCACGGCGGTGGCGCTGCTTGCGCCCGCCCTCGTACGGCCGTTGACGCCCCGGCTGCCCGGGACGACCGGGCTGCTGGTGCGGGCGCGGGCCGTCGCCGGGGTGCGGCGCACCGCCGCCGTCGCCGCGCCCGTCCTGGTCACGGTGGCCCTAGCCGGGTCCCTGCTGGGCGTGCCGGCCACGCTGGACGGGGCGCGGGCGGCGGAGGTGCGGGAGCGGACGACGGCCGACTTCGTGGTGACGCCGCGGACCGGAACTCCCATGGATGTGAGGGCACTTGGGCGGGTGCCCGGTGCCGTCGTCTCCCCCACCGCCGGGACCGCCGTGTACGCCCTGGAGGACGGGGTGGCGCTCGTGCGGTCCGAGGCGCGGGCCGTCGATCCGGCGCTCCTCGCGGGGACCGTGCGGCTGCCGGTGACGGCCGGGCGGGTCGAGGATCTCGACGACGGGTCGATCGTCGTCAACGAGGAGTGGGCCGAGCACCGGGTGGGAGAGACGGTGCGGGTGTGGCTCGGTGACGGCACGCCGAGGTCCCTGCGGATCGTCGCCGTGCTGGCCACCGGGACGGGGGACAACGGCGCTTACGTCACCGCCGCCAACGCGGGCGGGGCGGCCGTCGACCGGGTCGACGTACGGCTGCGGACGGGGGCCGACGCGCGAGCGGTCGCGGCGGGCCTGCGGGCGGTGGCCGGGGCGGACGTGTGGAGCAGGGCGCGCTGGGTGGCCGCCGCCGAGCCGCGGACCGACGGGACGACCCGGCTCGGGCTGTTCCTCGTCCTGGGCATCGCGCTCCTCTATACGGGCCTCTCGCTCGCCAACACCCTGGCCATGGACGCCGCCGGACGCGCCCGGGACCTCGCGGCGCTGCGGCTGGCCGGGGCGACCGCCGGCCAGGTGCTGCGACTGTCGGCCGCCGAGGCGCTGACGGTGGTGGCACTGGGCACGGCGCTGGGCCTCACGGTGACGGCGACCGACCTGGCCGCGACGGCCACGGCCCTGCACCTGCTGTCGGCACCGCCGACGATCGTCGTGCCGTGGACGGCCCTGGCCTGGACGACGGGCGCGTGCACACTGCTCGCCCTGACGGCCACCCTGATCCCGACGGCCTTGGCCCTGCGGCACCCACCGGGCACATGGCAAGGAGCCCGCTCCTGAAATCAGGAACGGGCTCCCATGCTGCGTGGACCTGAGGGGATTTGAACCCCTGGCCCCCTCGATGCGAACGAGGTGCGCTACCGGACTGCGCCACAGGCCCTTGCAACGAGTGAAACTCTAGCACCCCCATCGGGCTGCTTGGAAATCCGTTCCCCGGGCCCTGGCCGGGGGGAACGGGAGACCGTTCACTCGTTGGCGGCCCGGGGGCGTTCGCCGTCCTCGTACTGGTCGAACAGCGGGGTGCGGCCTCGTTCGCGCGAGCGGCGGGCGGACGCGGCGCGCCGTGCGTCGCTGCGCTCGCCGTCCTCCGCGCGGGCCGGCTCGTCGCCCTCGGCGTTCGACGCGGACGGCGCGGACGCGTCCGCGCTCGCTTCGGGCGTCTCCTGCTCCGGTGGGGCCGAGGAGCTCGAACGGGCCGAGCTCCAGGCGTCCGGCGCGCCCAGGTCCACGTCGGAGGTGGCGCGCGGGGCGACCGGGGCGGTCACGTACGTCGGCAGCGGGACCGGCACCGGGTCCCAGCTCTCGCCGTGTCCGGGCCGGCGCTGCCGCTCGCGCTGCTGGTCGACCCACTCGGCGTGGTCGGTCTGCTCGACGAGCGCCCTGCGGTCCGCGGCGAGCGCCAGCAGGCCGGGGTCGGTCTCCGGTTCGGTGACCTCGTGCGGCTCCTCTGCGCCGGCGTCGGCGCCGGTGTCCACGGACGACGCCTGGTGCGCCGTCCCGGACGCGGGGCCGCGCCGGCGGGGCTGACGTTCGCGCAGTCGCTGGGCGGCGGCCTCGGCGCGCCTGCGGTCCATGTGGTACGCGAAGCGCCGCCGCTCCTGGGAGCGCAGGTAGGCGATGTAGCCGCTGAGCAGGACGGCGGGCACGCCGGGCGCCCACAGGAACGCGAGCCCGCCGACGGCCGCGACGACCGCGCCCATGGTGAAGGCGAGGAAGAGCATCACCGTGGTGCGCCGGCGGCGCGCGAGCACCTTCGAACGCTGGGCGCGGGCGGCGGCGGCCTGTGTGGAGGCCGCGTCGGCCGCCGCGCCGGCCGCGGACGCCGCGGGCGCGGGCGTGCGGCGCGCTTCCGGCACCCGGGAGGGGGCCGGGGACGCGCCGGGCTCGGCTGCCGAGGCGGAAGCGGGCGCGGGGGCGTGCGTGGAGGCGTGCGCGGGGGCGGGCGCCGCATCGCGCATCGGCTCACGCGCCGGATCGCGCGCCCCCTCCGGGCGCGCCTGCTCGCGCTCCTGCACCGTCACCTTGGTCTGCGGACGGGTCGGGGGCATGGCGAAGGCCCGGACGTCCACCGACTCGGTGGGCGCGTCCGGAACGTCGGCGTCGGGCTCGTCCTCCTCGGTCGAGCGCGCCCGCAGGTCCTTGGCGTACCGGCGCTCCATGCCCGCCCGTCCGGACAGCAGCCGGATGGCGGTGCTGAAGCGTTCCGTCGGACGGGCTTCGTTCAGCTCGTCCTGCCTACGGAGCCACATCGGCACCAAGTAGGCGGCCCAGGCCCCGACGATGACTGCGTAGATGAGGCCGCTGCTGCTCACGTCTCACACGGTAGAGGGGTTTGCGGGAGGCCATCCGCCAATTGGGCCGGTGTGTCGCACGATCTGGCTGATATTTCGAACTTTTTTTGTGACCGATGCGATCAGCGGGCCGTCGGGCGGCGAATTCAATGCCCCCAAGACGGTCATCGCTCGATCAATTTCGAACACTTATTCAATTACCGGGGCTGGTCTGATTCCCCCGGGTGTTCTGCGGGTCACGCGGTGGCGAGGACTGGTCAAGGGGCCCGGACGGGTCGCCGGACAGGTCGCCGGACGCGGTGCGCGGACGGGAGCGCCGCCAGCGGCTCAGCAGCCCCTCCGGCACCTCCTCCGCCGTGAGCGCGAAGACGAGGTGGTCGCGCCAGGCTCCGTCGATGTGGAGATAACGGGGCCGCAACCCCTCCTCGCGGAATCCGAGTTTCTCCACGACCCGGCGGCTGGGCCGGTTCTCGGGCCGAATGCACACCTCGATGCGGTGCAGCCCGACGGTGCGGAAACAGTGGTCCACGACGAGCGCCACCGCCGTCGGCATCACCCCGCGCCCGGCCACCGACTCGTCCACCCAGTAGCCGACGTGCCCCGAGCACATGGAGCCCCAGGTGATCCCGGCCACCGTCAACTGGCCGACCAGACGGCCCTGGTACTCGATGACGAAGGGCAGCATCCGCCCCGCGTTCGCCTCCGCCCGCAGATGGCGCACCATCTGACGGTAGGTCGGCCGGTGCGCGATCGGCCCGCTCGGCGCGGGCGGCGGGATGGTCGCCTCCCAGGGGCGCAGCCAGTCCCGGTTGCGCCGGTTGATCTCACGCCAGGACCGCTGGTCGCGCAGCTTTATCGGCCGCAGGACGACATCGCCCTCCGCGAGCTCGACGGGCCAGGACAGGCTGTTCAGCGCGCACCCCCACTGCTGTCGCCGGGTCTGGGGTGGTCACCGCCGCGCAGCTGGTCGACGGCGTGGGTCAGCAGCGGCTCCAGGACGGCCAGCCCGTCCTTCACCCCGCCGGTGGAACCGGGCAGGTTGACGATGAGCGTCCGGCGCGCCACCCCGGCCAGGCCCCGGGAGAGCGCCGCGGTCGGCACCTTCTCCCGGCCGAACGCGCGGACGGCCTCCGCGATGCCCGGCACCTCGCTGTCGATCACCGCGCGGGTCGCCTCCGGCGTGCGGTCGGTGGGCGAGAGGCCGGTGCCGCCGGTGGTGACGATCACGTCGTATGCGGCCTCCACGCCGGCGCGCAGGGCCGCCTCCACAGGGTCGCCGTCGGGGACCACCTGCGGGCCGTCGACAGCGAAGCCGAAGCGCCGCAGGCCCTCGGCGACCAGCGGCCCGCCCCGGTCCTCGTAGACGCCGGCGGCGGCCCGGTTGGACGCGGTCACGACCAGCGCGCGGTACGGCGCGGACGCGGCCCGGTGCGCCCCGGCGCTCACGCCCGGCTCCAGTCGCCCGACTTGCCGCCCGTCTTCTCCTCCACGCGCACGTCCGTGATGACCGCTCCCTTGTCGACCGCCTTCACCATGTCGATCACGGTGAGCGCGGCGACGGAGACCGCGGTGAGCGCCTCCATCTCGACGCCCGTGCGGTCCGTCGTCCTCACCGTGGCGGTGATCTCCACGGCGTCGTCCGCGACCGACAGGTCCAGTTTCACACCGGAGAGCGCGAGAGGGTGGCACAGCGGGATCAGGTCGGGGGTGCGCTTGGCGCCCATGATGCCCGCGATCCGCGCGGTGGCCAGCGCGTCGCCCTTGGGGACCCCTTCGCCGCGCAGCAGCTCGACCACGCGGGGCGCGACGAGGACGCGTCCACTGGCGCGCGCGGTGCGCGCGGTCACGTCCTTGCCGGACACGTCGACCATACGGGCGGCGCCGGCGTCGTCGATGTGCGTCAGCCGGTCCTGCCCGCCGTGCCCCTGCTGCCGGTCCTGCCGGTCCTGCCTGCTCATACCGTGTCGCGCTCCCGGTCCGGGCCCGGCGCGGTGTGCGGCGCGCGGGCCTGTCGTGCGCGACACGGTACCCCCAACGGGGAGTGCTCAGCCGAGCAGGACCACCTCGACCTCGGCGCCCGGCTCGACCGACTCCACGTCCTCCGGGACGACGATGAGCGCGTCGGCGTGCGCGAGAGCGGCGATCAGGTGGGAGCCGGCTCCGCCGACCGGGCGGACGGTCCCGTCGGCGTGCTGGGCGCGCAGGAACTGGCGGCGTCCCTTGGGCGAGGTGAGCGCCTCGTCCGCGGTGAGCTTCGCGCGCGTGGTGGGCCGGTGGATGTCGGTCAGGCCCATCAGGGTGCGGATCGCGGGCCGTACGAACAGTTCGAAGGAGACGTACGACGACACCGGGTTGCCGGGCAGGGCCAGCAGCGGGATGTGGTCGGGGCCGATGGAGCCGAAGCCCTGGGGCTTGCCGGGCTGCATGGCGAGTCTGCGGAACTCGACCCCGCTGCCCGCCTGGTCCTCGTCCCCGACGTACGACAGGGCCTCCTTGACGACGTCGTACGCGCCGACGCTCACGCCGCCCGTGGTGACGACGAGGTCGGCGCGGACGAGCTGGTCCTCGATGGTCGCGCGGAGGGTCTCGGCGTCGTCGGCCACCGCGCCCACCCGGTAGGCGATCGCACCGGCGTCCCGCGCGGCCGCGGTGAGGGCGAAGCTGTTGGAGTCGTAGATCTGACCCTTGCCCAACTCCTCGCCGGGCTGGACGAGTTCGCTGCCGGTGGACATCACCACCACGCGCGGGCGGGGGCGCACCCGGACCGTGCCGCGGCCGATCGCGGCGAGCAGGGCGATCTGCGGCGGGCCGAGGACGGTGCCGGCGTCCAGGGCGCGGTCGCCGGCCTTCACGTCGCTGCCCTTCGCGCGTACGTGCGCGCGTGCCCCGGCGGGCCGGTACACGCGCACGTGGCCCGTGGCCTGCTCGGGGGCGAGGCTGCGGGCCCGCATCCCGTCGACCGGGCCCTCGCCGAGCCCCCCGTCGGTCCACTCGACGGGGACGACGGTCTCCGCGCCGTGCGGCAGCGGGGCCCCGGTCATGATCCGGGCGGCCTGCCCGGGTCCGACGTGCAGCAGGCCCGCCTGGCCCGCCGCGACGTCCCCGACGACCTCCAGGACCGCCGGGAACTCCTCGCTCGCGCCCGCCACGTCCGCGACCCGTACCGCGTACCCGTCCATCGAGCTGTTGTCGAACGGCGGCAGCGACACCGCCACCGTGACGTCGTCGACCAGGACGCAGCCCTGGGCGTCGGGCAGTTGCAGCTCGATCGGTTCGAGGGGGCGGACGGTGGCGAGGATGTCCTCCAGGTGCTCGTCCACCGACCAGAGGCGGTTTTCCTGCCCGGCGGTACGGGGCGCGGCGGTGCTCACTGTGGCTACATCTCCTCCGTGACGTAACTGCGAAGCCAGGTCCGGAAGTCCGGGCCCAGGTCTTCACGTTCGCACGCGAGTCTGACAATGGCCCGCAGGTAGTCGCTGCGGTCGCCGGTGTCATAGCGGCGGCCCTTGAAGACGACGCCGTGGACCGGGCCGCCGGCCTTCTCCGCGGCGGTGTCCGCCGACGAGTGCGTCTGCGCGAGCTGCTGGAGGGCGTCGGTGAGCTGGATCTCGCCGCCGCGTCCGGGCTCGGTCTTGCGCAGCACGTCGAACACGCTCGGGTCGAGGACGTAGCGGCCGATGATCGCGTAGTTGGAGGGGGCGTCGGCCGGGTCGGGCTTCTCCACGAGGCCGGTCACCTTGACGACGTCGCCGTCCTCGGTCGCCTCGACGGCGGCGCAGCCGTACAGGTGGATCTGCTCGGGCGCGACCTCCATGAGCGCGATGACGCTGCCGCCGTGCCGCTCCTGGACCTCGATCATCCGCTGGAGCAGCGGGTCGCGCGGGTCGATCAGGTCGTCACCCAGGAGGACGGCGAACGGCTCCTGCCCGACGTGCGGCGCCGCGCACAGCACCGCGTGTCCGAGGCCCCTGGGGTCGCCCTGCCGCACGTAGTGCATGGTCGCCAGGTCGCTGGACTCCTGGACCTTGGCGAGCCGGTTGGCGTCGCCCTTCTTCTCCAGCGCCGACTCGAGCTCGTAGTTGCGGTCGAAGTGGTCCTCGAGGGGGCGCTTGTTGCGGCCGGTGACCATGAGGACGTCGTCGAGGCCCGCGGCGACGGCCTCCTCGACCACGTACTGGATCGCCGGCTTGTCCACGACCGGCAGCATCTCCTTGGGAGTGGCCTTGGTCGCCGGCAGGAACCGGGTGCCGAGGCCGGCCGCGGGGATGACAGCCTTGCTGATCCTGGGGTGCGACTGAGTCATGCCGGCCACCATATCCGGTGCCCTGGACGGGAAACTGCACCCCCGGCTGCTTGATGCTCATATGAGCACATTGGTACTGCTTGAAGCGGGAGCGAACATATGGGGCACACCACCGGCGGCCCGGATTCTGCCAAGCGCAGGTTGCGGCGAGAGCTCCTCGCGGTGAGGAACGCGTTGCCGGCGGACGACCTGCGGGAGGCGGCCGCAGCGCTGGCCCGGCACGCCCTGGACCTGCCGGAGCTGGCCGGCGCCTCGACGGTCGCGGCGTACGTCTCCGTGGGCGGTGAGCCCGGCACGCTCGCCCTGCTGGAGGCCCTGCGCGCGCGGGGCGTGCGCGTCCTGCTGCCCGCGCTGCTGCCGGACGACGACCTCGACTGGGGCGCGTACGAAGGTGAGGGCTCCCTCGCGCGCGTGCGGCACGGCGGCCGGATGGCCCTGTTCGAGCCGTCCGGGGAGCGCCTCGGCCCGGACGCCGTGACGGACGCCGACGTGGTGCTGCTGCCGGGCCTCGCGGTCGACGCGCGCGGCATGCGGCTCGGGCGCGGCGGCGGCTCCTACGACCGGGTCCTGGCGCGTCTCGCGCGTTCCGGCTCCCGCGCCTCGCTGGTGGTGCTGCTGTACGACGGCGAGGTCGTCGAGCGCGTCCCGGAGGAGCCGCACGACGCGCCGGTGCACGCGGTGGTGACGCCTTCCGGGGTGCGCCGCTTCAGCTGAGCGGCACGACGTCCCGGCGCACTACTTCTGAAGTACGACAAGGGGCGCGCCACGCGTGTGTGCGTGGCGCGCCCCTTGTGGCCGCTCGGGCGGCCTGGACGGACGGGACGGCGTCAGGGCTTGAGCACGAGGGTCTCGCTCGTGCCGCCGTCGACCGCCTTCTTCGAGTAGGCCCAGTCGAGCAGCTCGCCCTTGGCCCACTTGCCCGTCTGGTCGGTGTAGTGGGCGCTGAAGGCGTGCCCCGAGGCGCCGGTGAGGTTGATCCACTTCGACTTGTCGAGGTCGGCGAGATTGACCACCATCCGCATGGACGGCACCCACACGACGTCGTAGCCGCCGGCGGCGTTCCAGCCGGCCGCGTTGACCGCCGCCTCGCCGCCGCTGAGCTCCCACGGGCCGCGGTTGAGGACGTACTGGAGGAAGCCGGGGCCGCTGGTGCCCAGGGTCTGGTTCTTCAGGAACAGGCGGTGCAGCCGGCCCCAGCTCCAGGTGTCGATGTCCTTGCCGAGCTTGGCGGTCAGCTCCCAGCGGGCGTCGATCATGGCGCGCTCGAACAGGTCGTCGCGGTTGTGGTCGGCGCCGGCGCGCCTGCCCGACTCGGGCGTCGTCCACCAGTCGCTGTCCGGCTTCTGCATGAGGTTGCGCACGACCTCGAACCAGCGGTCGCCGCCGTCCGGCTGCGCCTGCTCGGCGTCGCGCTGACCGCATTCGCGGACCTTGCCGGTGTCGTCGACGGGGCCGGTGTTGTTGACCGGGTCGACCCACAGGCACTGTCCCTCGACCCTCAGCTCCCTGGGCAGCTTGTTGCCGAAGGCCAGCTTGAGGATGTTGCGCCAGACCGCGTTGAAGTAGGCCGCGGCGGCCGAATCGGCGTCCTGCGTGTAGTCCCAGCCCTGGAGCAGGTCCTGCGCCTGGCGGACGTCCGGGTCCTTGAGGTTGAGCTTCAGCAGGGTGGGCACGAGCAGCCGCGCGATCTGGCTGTCGTTGTCCATCTGCATCTGGCGCATGTCGTCGGTGGAGATCTTGCCGTTGCCCTCGATCTTCTGCTTGATCAGATCGACGATGCGCTGGCTGCGGGTGCCGTAACCCCAGTCCTTGGTGAGCGTGTAGGGGTACTTGTCCGGGTCGACGACGGCCTGGTTGGCGGTGACGATGTAGCCGCGCGCCGGGTCGTACTCGAAGGGGAGCTTCTCGAAGTCGATGTACCCGGTCCACTGGTACTTCGGGTCCCAGCCCGGGGCGGGGACCGAGCCGTCGTAGCCCTTCGCGCGCGTGGGGATCCGTCCGGGCAGCTGGTAGCCGATGTGGTTGTCGGTGTCCGCGTAGACCAGGTTCTGCGAGGGCACGTCGAAGAGCTTGGCCGCGGCGCGGAAGTCGTCCCAGCCGGCCGCCCTGTTCATGGCGAACACTGCGTCCATGGAGGTGCCCGCCGACAGCGCGGTCCACTTCAGCGCCACGGCGTAGCCGTCGCCGCGGTCGGGCGCCTCATTGCCGACGCCGGCCTTCTGGCCGACCTTCACGAGCTCGTTGCTGCGGTCGGACAGCAGGGGCATGCCGTCCTCGGTCTGCCGGACGACGATCTTCTTGGGGGAGCCGCCGGCGACCTTGATGGTCTCCTCGCGCGTGGTGAACGGCTTCACCTTGCCGTCGTAGAGGTAGCCGTCGCCGGAGAGCTTCTCCAGGTAGAGGTCGGTGACGTCGACCCCGGAGTTGGTCATGCCCCAGCTGATCTTCTGGTTGTGTCCGATTATCACGCCGGGCATGCCGGAGAAGGTGTAGCCGGAGACGTCGTACTTGCAGGCGCTGGAGACGGTGCGGCAGTGCAGGCCCATCTGGTACCAGACGGACGGCAGCGAGGCCGACAGGTGCGGGTCGTTGGCCAGCAGCGGCTTGCCGGTGATGGTGTGCGAGCCGGCGACGACCCAGGAGTTGGAGCCGATGCCGTTGCCGTTCACGCCGACGGCCGTGGGCAGGTCGTCGAGGACGGCGTACAGGCCCGAGAGCTGGCTCTGCGCGTCGGAGCCCACGGCGCCGGCGCTGGTGCCGTCCGTGCTGCCGGACGTGCCCGTGCCGCCGGAGGAGCCGTCGGAGCTGCCGGAGCCGCTCGACGAGCCGCTCGACGAGCCGCTGGAGTCGCCCTCGGAGCCACTGGAACCGCTGGAGCCGCCGTCCTGCTCGAACGTCCCGGTCGACTCGTCGTACTGGCCCTCCTGGACGATCGCCTGGTTCCGGTCGTACGGGTAGGTCGGATAGAGGTCGGCGATCTGCTGCGGGCCGAGGCGGCTGGTCATCAGGGCGCGGTCGATCTCGTCCTGCATGTTGCCGCGCAGGTCCCAGGCCATCGCCTTCAGCCAGGCGACCGAGTCGACCGGAGTCCACTCGGCGGGCTTGTAGCTGTTGGCGAACCCGAGGGCGGCGTACTCCAGGGAGATGTCCTCGCCGTCCTTGCCCTTCAGATAGGCGTTGACGCCCTTGGCGTAGGCCTCGAGGTACTTCTTCGTGGCCGGCGACAGCTTGGTCTCGTACTCCTGCTTGGCGATGCGGTCCCAGCCGAGGGTGCGCAGGAACTCGTCGTTGTCGACCTGGCTCTTGCCGAACATCTCCGACAGACGCCCGGAGGTCATGTGCCGGCGCACGTCCATCTCGTAGAACCGGTCCTGCGCCTGGACGAAGCCCTGCGCCATGAACAGGTCGGCGTCGGAGGACGCGTAGATCTGTGGGATGCCGTAGCCGTCGCGTTTGACGTCGACCGGCCCGGACAGGCCCTCCAGCGTGAGCGAGCCCTCGGTCTGCGGGAAGGAGGCCCGCACCGTGCTGATCGACCAGTAGGCGCCGTACGCGATGCCGCCGATGATGGCCAGCACCAGTACGAGCACGATAAGACGGGCTTTGCGCCCCTTCTTCCTGCCGGACTTGCCGGGCTTGTCACCCGTTGTGGCGGTGGTGTTGGGGGGCATCGCTGTCCTTGCTGTCCTAACGCGAGCGGCAGGGCGGGCTGTCCTTTTGAATGAGCGCTGGAGCAACCATAGGCGCAGGGGTCCGAGGCACTTGACGCGGAGTCGGCAACGGGCCCGGAAGGACGTTCGATCTTGCCCGTGCGAACGTCAAGAAATCGTCAAGAGTTAGGTAAGGTAACGAAGTAGTTGGGCTCGCGGCGTGCCGCCTCGTGTCCGATGTACATGTGCACACGCGCGCGCGTCGCGCGCGCCGGGAAAAAGGGAACAGCCGCTGACTGTCCACCACCTCAACCAGCTCCTGCTCGTCTGCTCGCTCGTCCTGCTCGTCGCCGTCGCCGCGGTCCGGATCTCCTCGCGCAGCGGGCTCCCCAGCCTGCTCGTCTACCTGGGCATCGGCGTCCTCATGGGCCAGGACGGCATCGGCGACATCCACTTCGACAACGCCGAGCTCACCCAGGTCATCGGCTATGCCGCCCTGGTCGTGATCCTGGCCGAGGGCGGCCTCGGCACGAAGTGGAAGGAGATCAAGCCGGCCCTCCCGGCCGCCACCGCGCTGGCCCTCGGCGGCATCGCCGTGAGCGTCGGCGTCACCGCGGCGGGCGCGCACTACCTGGTCGGGCTGGAGTGGCGGCAGGCGCTCATCATCGGGGCGGTGGTGTCCTCCACGGACGCGGCGGCGGTGTTCTCCGTGCTGCGCAAGATCCCCCTCCCCGCGCGCGTGACGGGCACGCTGGAGGCCGAGTCCGGCTTCAACGACGCCCCCGTGGTCATCCTGGTCGTCGCCTTCTCCACCGCCGGACCGGTCGAGCACTGGTACGTGCTGATCGGCAAGATACTGCTGGAGCTGGCCATCGGCGCCGCCATCGGCGCGGCGGTCGGCTTCCTCGGCTCCTGGGGACTGCGGCACGTCGCGCTGCCCGCCTCCGGCCTCTACCCGATCGCCGTCATGGCCATCGCCGTCGTCGCCTACGCGGCCGGCGCGATCGCCCACGGCAGCGGCTTCCTGGGCGTCTACCTCGCCGCGATGGTCATGGGCAACGCCAAGCTGCCGCACTGGCCCGCCACGCGCGGGTTCGCCGACGGCCTCGGCTGGATCGCCCAGATCGGCATGTTCGTGCTGCTCGGCCTGCTGGTCACCCCGCACGAGCTGGGCGACGACGTGGTGCCCGCGCTGCTCATCGGCCTGGTGCTCACCATGGTGGCCCGCCCGCTCAGCGTCGTGGCCTGTCTGACGCCGTTCCGGGTGCCCTGGCAGGAGCAGACGCTGATGTCCTGGGCGGGACTGCGCGGCGCGGTGCCCATCATCCTGGCCACGATCCCCATGGTGCAGGGCGTCGAGGCCAGCCGCACCATCTTCAACATCGTCTTCGTGCTGGTCGTCGTCTACACCCTGGTGCAGGGGCCGACGCTGCCCTGGCTGGCCCGCAAGCTGCGCCTGGGCGAGGACGCCGAGGCCGCCGACCTCGGCATCGAGTCGGCGCCCCTGGAGCGGCTGCGCGGACACCTGCTGTCCGTCGCGATCCCCGAGGGCTCCAAGATGCACGGCGTCGAGGTCAACGAGCTGCGGCTGCCCGCGGGGGCCGCCGTCACCCTCGTCGTGCGCGACGAGAAGTCGTTCGTGCCCCTGCCGACGACGGTGCTGC
Organism: Streptomyces sp. NPDC002328; assembly: GCF_042890065.1. Classification (NCBI taxonomy): domain Bacteria; kingdom Bacillati; phylum Actinomycetota; class Actinomycetes; order Kitasatosporales; family Streptomycetaceae; genus Streptomyces; species Streptomyces sp. NPDC002328. The sequence goes on from NZ_JBIARQ010000003.1 coordinate 213,829, forward strand.
GGCGCGGCGACGAACTCCTCGTCGTCGCCACCGACCCCGTTCGCGACGCCGCCGAACGACGACTGCGCGCCGTCGGCCACGGCGGCAAGCTCGCCGGCTGGCTCGGCACCGACGGAACCGGCCCCGGCGGGCGTTAAGAACAGGTTTCGCACCGTTCACACCGCCCCCGATCACAGGCGGGGCAGTCCATGGTGCTCGTTTTCACAGGTCGGACGGCGAATGATCTCTGTACAATGAAGGCGCACCTTGATCGAACCAACTCTGCCTGACGCAGAGCTGGCGCGACCGTATGGCGGCCGGAACGACCTCCGCAGTGAGCGCCGGTATCTACCGCGTACGCGCAAGAGGACAGCTCTCGGCGCCCCCGCAGCCCCGGGGTCGCGCTACCAGGCGGCAGAAAGGCACGGGCCGTGGCATCCACGGTCACCTCCGAGCCGTCGAAGCAGTCGAAGGACTCGTCGGCCTCCCCCCGCCCCGGATACGGGCGACTGCTGCGCACGCGCGGCGCATGGACGTTCCTGCTGCCGGGCTTCGCGGCACGCCAGCCGTTCGCGATGCTCACCCTCTCCATCGTGCTGCTCGTGCAGCACACCACCGGCTCCTACGGCGCGGCCGGCGCCGCGGCGGCCGTCACCGGCGTCTCCATGGCGCTCTTCGCGCCCTACAGCGGCCGTCTCGCCGACCGCTACGGCCAGCGCGCCGTCCTCGTCCCCGGAGTGCTCCTGCACACCGTGGCCGCCCTCACCCTGACGGCCCTCGCCCTGGCCGACGCGCCCCTGTGGGCGCTGTTCGCCGCGGCCGTGCCCACCGGCGCCTCGGTCCCGCAGGTCGGCCCCATGGTGCGCGCCCGCTGGGGCGTGAAGCTGAAGGGCTCGCCCCTCATGAGCACCGCGACGGCCTTCGAGTCCGTCACGGACGAACTGACCTTCGTCGTCGGCCCCCTGCTGGCGACCGCCCTGTGCACCGCCGTGAACCCGGCCGCCGGCCTGGTCACCGAGGCCACGCTGACCCTCGTGGGCGGACTGCTGTTCGCCGCGCAGAAGAGCACCCAGCCCTCGGTGGCCGCCGCCGACGGCCACGCACGCGTGAAGCACGACTCCGCCCTGCGCGTCCCCGGCGTGCGCGTGCTGATCGTGACCTTCCTGGGCATCGGGGCCGTCTTCGGCGGCATGCAGGTGTCGCTGGCCGCCTTCACCGAGTCGATCGGCGAGCCCGGCCTGAACGGCGTCCTGTACGGCACCTTCGCCGCGGGCAACATGCTCTCCGGGCTGGTCTGCGGCGCCGTCGCCTGGAAGGCCGCCCCGCAGCACCGCCTCGTCGTCGCCTACGCCGCGCTGGCGCTGGCGGCCTCCGGCCTGTGGACCGCCCACTCGGTGCTCGTGCTGGCCGGCCTCGGCCTCCTGGTCGGCATGTGCATCGCGCCCGCCCTGATCACCGGCTACACGCTGGTCGAGAGCCTCGTGCCGGCCGGGGCGCGCACCGAGGCGTTCACCTGGCTGACGGGCGCGGTGGCGCTCGGCCAGGCCGCGGCCGTCACGGTCGCCGGCCAACTGGAGGACCGCTTCCACACCGGCGCCGGATTCCTGGTCCCGCTGGGCGGCACGCTGCTGGCCCTGGCGGTCCTGCTGGCGCTGCGTTCCCGGCTGGTGGGGAGCCCCCGGAACCTCACCGTCGCACGTGGCGTCGGTCACCGCGCGCCGGTGACAGTGGACTGATCCCCCGGAATACGTCACTATGGATCGTCGTTAGCACTCATCGAGTGAGAGTGCCAGGAGGAAGACAGTGCCGACCTACCAGTACCAGTGCACCGAGTGCGGCGAGGGCCTCGAGGCGGTGCAGAAGTTCACCGACGACGCCTTGACCGAGTGCCCCGAGTGCGGTGGCCGCCTCAAGAAGGTGTTCTCCGCGGTCGGCATCGTCTTCAAGGGCTCCGGCTTCTACCGCAACGACAGCCGCGGCTCCTCGTCGAGCAGCTCGCCGGCGTCGAAGTCGTCGACGTCCTCGGACTCGTCGTCGTCTTCTTCTTCATCTTCGTCGACGTCCTCTTCGTCGTCCTCCTCGGCGTCGAAGTCGTCCGGCGCGAGCACGTCCGCCGGCACTTCCGCCGCGTAGGGATCGCTTTCGGGACCCTGTCGTCGTACGACACGACGACAGGGTCTTCGGCGTGTCCGGAGCGGGAGGGCTGCCGGTCTGCGGCCGTGGAGCGGGAGCCGGGCCGGGGCCGGCCGGTGTTCGATTGCGGCTACTGTGCTGGTCATGGCGAACGCAGAGATCGGCGTAATCGGCGGTTCGGGCTTCTACTCGTTCCTCGACGACGTGACCGAGATCCAGGTGGACACCCCGTACGGACCGCCCAGCGACTCCCTCTTCCTCGGCGAGATCGCCGGCCGGCGGGTCGCCTTCCTGCCCCGGCACGGACGCGGCCACCACCTCCCGCCCCATCGCATCAACTACCGGGCCAACCTGTGGGCGCTGCGCTCGGTCGGCGCGCGCCAGATCCTCGGTCCGTGCGCCGTGGGCGGGCTGCGCCCCGAGTACGGGCCGGGCACGCTGCTCGTGCCGGACCAGCTCGTCGACCGTACGAAGTCCCGGCCGGGGACCTACTTCGACGGGCTTCCGCTGCCCGACGGCACGGTGCCGAACGTGGTGCACGTGTCGCTGGCCGACCCCTACTGCCCCGTCGGGCGCTCGGCGGCGCTGAAGGCCGCGCGCGGCCGGGAATGGGAGGCGGTGGACGGCGGGACCCTGGTCGTGATCGAGGGGCCGCGCTTCTCGACCCGCGCCGAATCGTTGTGGCACCAGGCGCAGGGCTGGTCCGTGGTGGGCATGACGGGCCATCCGGAGGCGGCGCTCGCCCGTGAACTGGAGCTCTGCTACACCTCGTTGACCCTGGTCACCGATCTGGACGCGGGCGCCGAGACCGGCGAGGGCGTCTCGCACGAGGAGGTGCTGCGGGTGTTCGCGGCGAACGTGGACCGACTGCGGGGCGTGCTGTTCGACGCGGTGGCGGCACTGCCGGCGAAGGACGAACGGGACTGCCTGTGCACGACGGCGCTGGGCGGGCTGAATCCGGGGTTCGCGCTGCCGTAGGGCGGGGAGGCGGGGCGGGCCGGGAGCGGGGCGCGGACGGCCGTGCGGAAACGGGACTCGACGGCCTCGGCGATGCGCCACCCGTAGCCCTGGCCCCGTACGGCCGCGTCGACGATCAGCAGCCCGATCCACGGGTCCGGGTCGGCCGGGTCGGGGTGGTGGGCGAGGGTGATGACGACTCCGACGAGCCGCCCGGCGTCACGGGCGAGCAGCACCTCCACGTCCGGGTTCGCCAGCTCCCGCGCCAGCGCCGCCGCGACCTGCTCGGGACGGATGTCGTCCGGGTCGGGGAAGTCGCCACTGAGCGCCTGGAACTCGCGGTTCGAGGCGTACAGCGCGGTGATTTCGAGGAGCGGGGCGGCCGGGACCGCCGGGACCGCCGGGACCGCCGGGACCGCCGGGGCGGCCGGGGTCAGCCGGGGGCGGCCGGGGGCGGCCGGGGGCGGAATTCGCCGTTCGGGTGAGGGAGTTGTCCACAATCACTCGGCGGTCCACGGGCCCCGGCGAGCGGCGGCGAGATGACCGATCGTGGTCTCGCAGGCCGATTCCTCGTCGCTGGTGGTGATCCCGTGTCCTTCGCTCCCTCTCCCTCTCCCTCTCCCTCTTTCTTCGCCCCGACTCCGTCTTCCTCGACCCGAACTCCCTCTCCCCCGCCTACGACTTCCCGTCCGCCCGGCACGGAGGCTCCCGCGCCGTGCGAGGTGCCGCAGTTCCCTCCCGTGCGGGTGCGGGGCGGGCGGTATCAGGCGCGGCGGCTGGTGCGCAGCCGCAGGCGGGCTGTAGCGCTGGGGCTCGCGGTGACGGCGGCGGCGCTCGTGGCGGCGGGTCCGGGCGAGGCCGACGGGGCCCGCGGACACCCCGGCGAAGGTGTTAAGCGGACCGGCGCCCTCCCGGCGACGGACGATCCGGTACGCCGTCGACCCGCCGCCGAGACGGTGGTGGCGGCCCCGGTGCGGATCGCCGACGCGGCCACCGTACGGCTGCTGCGCCCCGGGGACCGTGTCGACGTCATCGCCGCCGAGCAGACGGCGACGGGCGGGGAGGCGCGGACGGTGGCGCGCCGGGCGCTGGTGACGAAGGTGCCGGAGCCCCTGGGCGAAGAGATCGACGGCGGTGCGCTCGTCGTGCTGTCGGTGCCACGGACCACGGCGGCGCGGCTGGCGGGCGCGAGCGCGACGGCACGGCTGGCGGTGACGCTCTGGTGAAGCTCGTGGTGCGGTTTCTGCGCGGTTCGGTGTCGAATCCTACCGAGGCGCCCCCTGACTGGACACGGCCCGCTCGCCCTGACGTAGGTTGCGGAGCTGTTCTTTCCACAACCTGTGCAGAGGAGTGTCCCCGAGGTGAGCGAGAACAAGAAGGAACCGAGCGTCTTGCAGGGCTTCAAGGCCTTCCTGATGCGCGGGAACGTCGTCGATCTGGCCGTGGCGGTGGTGATCGGCGCGGCCTTCACGAGCATCGTCAACTCGGTGGTGAAGGGCATCATCAACCCGCTGGTCGGCGCGATCGGCACGAAGAACCTCGACCACTACAGCTCGTGCCTGAGCTCGTCCTGCGAGGGCGAGCAGGGCATCCAGCTGCTGTGGGGCTCGGTCCTCGGCGCGACGCTCAGCTTCGTGATCACCGCGGCGGTCGTCTACTTCCTGATGGTGCTGCCCATGGCCAAGTACCTGGCGAGGGTGGAGGCGCGCAGGAAGGCGAAGGAGGGCACGCAAGAGATCATCGAGGTGACCGAGCTGGAGGTGCTCAAGGAGATCCGCGACGCGCTGATCGCCCAGCAGCAGCAAGGCGGTCAGCCGGGCACGGGATTCGGCCAGGGCCCCGGCTCGGGGTTCGTCCCCGGCCCCGGCACCGGTCCCGGATCGGGGGTCGGCTCCGGCGGTCGCTAGCGGGGCCGGCGCGGCCGGTTCAGAGGTGGTGGGGCGGCTTCTCGTCGAGGAAGCGCTTCAGGTCGGCCGCGCTGTCGCCGCCGGCCCCCGGACGCTCGCCCCACCCGCGGTCCGTGTCGTCCGAGGACTGCTGGTCCAGGGGGTCGTCGAAGATCAGCGCGGGCTTCGGCTCGCGCGGCTCGGGAGCCGAGGGGGTGGTCATGCCTCCAGGGTACGGCCCCGGCGGTGACGGACCCGCGAGACTGGCCCGCATGACAGTTGACGCTCTGACGGACGTCGCCGGTGTGCGGGTGGGTCATGCCACGCGCGTCGGCGGCGGTTGGCTCACCGGCACCACGGTCGTCCTCGCGCCTGAGGGCGGGGCCGTGGCCGCCGTGGACGTACGCGGCGGCGGCCCCGGCACGAAGGAGACCGACGCCCTGGACCCGCGCAACGTGGTGCAGCGGGTCGAGGCGGTCGTCCTGACCGGCGGCAGCGCCTACGGGCTCGACGCGGCGTCCGGGGTGATGGCCTGGCTGGAGGAGCGGGGGCGCGGAGTGTCCGTCGGCCCCGACCCGGCCCACGTCGTGCCGGTGGTGCCCGCCGCCTGCGTCTTCGACCTGGGGCGCGGCGGCGACTTCCGGGCCCGTCCGGACGCGGCCACCGGCCGGGCGGCGGTCGAGGCGGCCGCGGCGACCGGACCGGGCGCGCCGGTGCCGCAGGGCTGCGTCGGCGCCGGGACCGGTGCGGTGCTCGGGCCGATGAAGGGCGGGGTCGGCAGCGCGAGCGTCGTCCTCGACTCGGGGGTCACGGTGGCGGCGCTGGTGGTGGCCAACGCGGTGGGTTCGGCGCTGGATCCGGAGACGGGGGTGTTGTACGGGGAGCTGTTCCAGGGGCGGGTGGAGTATCCGGAGGATCGGGTGCGGGACGCGGCACGCCGCCGCCTGGCCGAGTCCGCCGCGAGGAACGCGCCGCCGCCGCTGAACACGACGCTCGCCGTCGTCGCCACCGACGCGGAGCTGACGAAGGCCCAGGCGCAGAAGCTCGCCGGCACGGCGCACGACGGCATCGCGAGAGCCGTGCGGCCGGTCCACCTCCTCAACGACGGCGACACGGTCTTCACCCTGGCGACGGGCGCCCACCCGCTCCCCGCCGACCGGCCGCTCGCACTGAACGACATCCTCGCGGCGGGAGCGGACATGGTCACCCGGGCGATCGTGCGGGCGGTGCGCGCCGCCGAGTCGGTGAAGACGGGAGCTGACGAGGGGTGGCCGTCGTACACGGAGCTGTACGGCGTGCGGGAGTGAGGGGCCCTCCCAGCGCGCATTGCAGGGCGCGAGCGGCGATTGTCTTGGTTCTGTCACGCGAATGTGCCAACGGGGTTCAGCGGGAACCCAGTTGGGCGGTGCGAGCCTCTTCCTCGGCGTAAGGAGCGGATCTCGTATATCGCATGAAGATGGAGCAGCCCGTGACAACGCCGGACATAGCAGCGCGGCGCGTACTGGGGGCCTGTGCCGCCCTCGTGGTCGGCGCCCTGACCCTGACCGCTTGCGGCGGCAGCGCCAACGCCGAGGACGACGGCAAGGGGGGCAAGAACGGCAAGGACTCCGCCAAGACGGCCACCGCGAAGATCGCCATCTCGGCGAAGGACGGCTCGACCGGCGCGTCGATCAACTCGACGGGGGTCACGGTGAGCGGCGGCGAACTCACCGCCGTGAAGATGACGGTGGCGGGTTCGGGGCAGGCCGTGGAGGGTTCGCTGGCGGCCGACGGGAAGAGCTGGAAGCCGAAGCAGCAGCTGGAGCGCGGCACGAAGTACGAGATAGCGGCGACCGCGAAGGACGCGAACGGCCGGACGGTGGCCGCGGACTCGGCCTTCACCACGGTCACGACGGCCGGCAGCTTCGTCGGGACGTACACGCCGGACGAGGGCACGACGGTCGGCGTGGGGATGCCGGTGTCGTTCACCTTCGACAAGGCGATCACCGACAAGAAGGCCGTGCAGTCGCACATCACGGTGACGTCCAGCAGCGGACAGAAGGTGGTCGGGCACTGGTTCGGGTCGCAGCGGCTCGACTTCCGGCCGCAGGAGTACTGGAAGGCCGGCTCCAAGGTCACGATGAAGATCGACCTGGACGGGGTGGAGGGCGCGAACGGCGTCCACGGGGTGCAGAAGAAGACGGTCAGCTTCACCGTCGGGCGGTCGCAGGTGTCCACGGTCGACGTGAACACGCAGACGATGACGGTCGTGCGGGACGGCAGCACGCTGCGGTCGGTGCCGATCTCGGCGGGCAGCTCGGAGTTCACCACGTACAACGGGCAGATGGTGATCTCCGAGAAGTTCAAGCAGCACCACATGGACAGCAGGACGGTCGGCCTGGCCAACGCGTACGACATCCCGGACGTGCCGCACGCGATGCGGCTGACCAAGTCGGGCACGTTCATCCACGGCAACTACTGGTACAACAAGGGCAATCCGCCGTTCGGCCGGGAGGGCACCAGCCACGGCTGCGTGGGGCTGCAAGATGTGCGGGGCGCGCAGGGCGACACCCCCGCCAAGTGGTTCTACGACAACTCCGTCGTCGGGGACGTGGTGATCGTCAAGAACTCCGCCGACAAGCCGGTGGCCCCGGAGAACGGGCTCAACGGCTGGAACATGGCGTGGAGCGAGTGGACCGCCGGGAGCGCGGTGTGACGGGGCTCCGGCCGGGTTCCGGCGGGAGGGGCCGCTGACCGGCGGTTTCTGAGGGATCTTCGGGTCGCGCGGGAACATCTCGCGCGGCCCCGACGTTTTCACGACGGACGTTTTCTCGGTTCCCGGACATGATGTCCGGCCGAGGGGCTACGGTATGCACCCACAAGGTGACATGCAGCGACGCCGGGAGAGACCTTGAGCGTTCCGTACGAGACGGCAGCGCACGGACCAGCCGAGTCGCCCGAGACTCCGGAGGAGCACCTCGCGCGGCTCCTCGGTCGCGCCCTGAACTCGTTCGAGCTGCCCGACGACACGATCAGGCGGCTCGACTGCGCGCTGGCGCACGACAGCTCACTGCACTCCGCGCATCACAGCGCGGGGCTGCACCGCGAGACGTATCGGCACACCTGGCTGCTGGCCGACGGGTGTGCGCTCACCCTGTGGGAGCTCGTCCACAACCCCACGCCGGGCAGCGAGCCGCAGCACGAGGTGTACGTGGACGAGGAGGAGCTGCGCGCGGCGACGGCCCGGCTGCCGCTGCCGCCGGACACGCCCGACTTCGAGCTGCCGGTGCTGGTGCAGCTGGCGCCGATCCCCGCGCCGCGGCACGTGTATGTGCCGGACGACTCGGCGGACCACGCGCGCAGGCTGCTGCGCCGCGCGGAGAACGCCGACCGGCCCGGCCCCGACACGGCCACGCTGCTGACGACGGCGTTCGCGCACCAGATCACCCAGGCGTTCGGGCGTCCGTGCCGCGCCGGGCGCATCGGCCTGGGTTTCGCGCTCTACGAGCACGCGTTCCTGCTGCGCGACGGCCAGGAGATCTCCCTGTGGGAGGTCGAACACACGGCGACGCCCGACGGACGGCACATGTGCGAGGTGTATCCGTCGGAAGCGGCGGCCCGAGAGGCGATGGAGCGACGGGCAGCACAGGTCTCCTGACCCCACTGCCCCTCGAACCCGCCCGGCAGCGGGCCCGGTGTCCGGCTCGGCGGCCCGGTCAGCGGCTGTCGTCGGTGAGTTGGCGTACCAGGCCTGCGAAGGCTGCCTGTTCGGCTGGGGTCAGTTCGACGGTTTCCAGGTGCGGGCAGGCCTGGCGCTGGCGTGGGAGGGCCGGGAGCGCGGGGAGGGCCTGGGGTGTGGCGGGATCCGCGGGGCGTGCGGCGGCGCCCCTGCGCCATCCGTCGGAGCTCAGGCGCAGACTGTCCGCCCGGGAGCTCCGTACGCGCCTCGCGCGCCGGTCGAGCCGCGGACGCTCCCCCGCGCGCCGTACGCGCCGCCCTCCCGCTCGGCCGCTCGCGCCGTTCACGCCGCTCTCGCCGCCCCTGCCCGTCCCGCCGCTCGTGCCACCCGTGCCCCGCGTACCGGCGGAGCCCCGTGCGACCGGGCCGCGGTGACCGCGACGCAGCATGCGGGAGAGGACGTACAGCCAGGCGGCGAAGGCCAGGGCGAGGGCGGCGGCGCCCACCGTCTGGGGGATCGAGAGGTCCTCAGGCATGCGCACAGTAGACAGCACGCTCCGGGATTTCGGTCCCGAACCGTGATGTATCTCGCAGGTAGTGCGGACGGTGAACGGGAACGGCGACGGCCGGCCGCGGTCCCCTCCCATGAGGGCGAGGACTGCGACCGGCCAACCGTTCGAGCCGTGCCACTGGTACTGCCGGTACTGGCGGTACTGCCGGTAACGCTGTGCTGCCGCTACCGGCTATCCACGGCTCACGCCGCTACCGGCTGCTTCTCCTGCGTCGCCGGAGCCGCCGCGCCCGTCTCCGTGCCCGGGGCCGCCGCGCCGGGGGCCGGCTTGCGCAGGCCCTTGAGGATGATGACCAGGGCCGTCGTGACGCACACGCCGGCCGCGATGGCGACCAGGTAGAGGAACGCGTTGCCGATCAGCGGGACCACGAAGATGCCGCCGTGCGGGGCGCGCAGGGTCGCGCCGAAGGCCATCGACAGGGCGCCGGTGACCGCGCCGCCCGCCATGGAGGCGGGGATGACGCGCAGCGGGTCGGCCGCGGCGAACGGGATCGCGCCCTCGGAGATGAAGGAGGCGCCGAGGACCCACGCCGCCTTGCCGTTCTCGCGCTCGGTCTGGGTGAAGAGCTTGCCGCGCACGGTGGTGGCCAGGGCCATCGCCAGCGGCGGGACCATGCCGGCCGCCATGACCGCGGCCATGACCTTCATCGCGGAGTCGCTGGGGTCGGCGACGGCGATGCCGGCCGTGGCGAAGGCGTACGCGACCTTGTTGACGGGGCCGCCGAGGTCGAAGCACATCATCAGGCCGAGCAGGACGCCGAGCAGGATGGCGTTGGTGCCGGAGAGGCCGGCGAGCCAGTCCGTCATGGCCTTCTGGGCCTCGGCGATGGGCTTGCCGATCACGACGAACATCAGGAAGCCGACGACCATCGAGGAGATCAGCGGGATCACGACCACCGGCATGATGCCGCGCAGCACCGGCGGGATCTTGACCCGCTGGATCGCGAGGACCACGCCACCGGCCAGCAGACCGGCGGCCAGGCCGCCGAGGAAGCCGGCGCCGATGGTGGAGGAGATCATGCCGCCGACGAAGCCGGGGACGAGACCGGGCCGGTCCGCCATGCCGTAGGCGATGTAGCCGGCGAGGACCGGGATGAGGAAGCCGAAGGCGACCGCGCCGATCTGGAACAGCAGGGCGGCCCAGCTGTCGACCTGGGTCCAGGAGAAGTGCTCCATGACCGAGGGCGCCTTGTTGATCTCCCAGCCGCCGATCGCGAACCCGAGCGCGATCAGCAGACCGCCCGCGGCGACGAAGGGGACCATGTAACTGACGCCGGTCATCAGCCACTTGCGGAGCTTGGTGCCGTAGCTGTCGCCGGACTCGCCGGTCCGCTCGACGGGCGTTCCGCCGGAGCCGCCGGTCGCGGACGCGGTGACCTCGCCGCGCTCGGCCTTGCCGCGGACCTCGGAGATCAGTTCGGCCGGGCGGTTGATGCCCGCCTTCACTCCGACGTCCACGGTGGGCTTGCCGGCGAAGCGGTCCTTGTCGCGCACGGGGACGTCGTGGGCGAAGATCACGCCGTCCGCGGCGGCGATGACGGCCGCGTCGAGCCGGGTGAAGCCGGCCGAGCCCTGCGTCTCGACGACCAGCTCGACGCCCGCGTCACGGCCCGCGTTCTCCAGGGACTCGGCCGCCATGTAGGTGTGGGCGATGCCGGTGGGACAGGAGGTGACGGCGACGATACGGAAGGGACGCTCGGCGGCGGGGGCGGCGCTCGTGTCCGGTTCGCCGCCCGGCGGGGTGGCGGTGCTGTCCGCCGTGGCGTCGGCGGAGGCCGCCGCCGACGCCACGGCGGCGTTCTTGGAGGCACCCGCGGCGCCCGCGCCCTCACCGCCACTAACGCCCTCACCGGCGTCACCGGCGTTCTCCGCCGGCTCTTCGCCGCGGATCAGCGCCGCCGCCGCGCCCGCGTCCCCCACCGACCGCAGTGCGGAGGTGAAGTCGTCGTTCATCAGCTGACGGGCCAGGGAGGACAGAATCGTCAGGTGGGCGTCGTCGGCGCCGGCGGGGGCGGCGATCAGGAAGATCAGGTCGGCGGGGCCGTCGGGGGCGCCGAAGTCGATGCCGTCGGCGCTGCGCCCGAAGGCGAGCGTCGGCTCGGTGACGTGGGCGCTGCGGCAGTGCGGGATGCCGATGCCGCCGTCGAGGCCGGTCGGCATCTGGGCCTCGCGGGCGGCGACGTCGGCGAGGAAGCCCTCCAGGTCGGTCACCCGGCCCTTGGTCACCATGCGCTCGGCGAGGGATCGCGCCGCCGCTTCCTTGGTCTGGGCGGACAGGTCGAGGTCGACCAGGTCCGCGGTGATCATGTCACTCATCGCGGGCTCCTTCGCACGCGTATCGCCCGGAGCGTGGGGTGGGCGGGGGTGGGGACGGGGATGTCGTGGGGGGTTGCCGGAGGGGCGGGGGTGGGGACGGGGGTGGGAGAGACAGCGGAGGCGGGGCAGGGGATCCCCCGCCTCCGCCGGACGGCAGAGCGGCTCAGGGTGCCCTGCCGGCCGTCGGGAACGGCGAGTAACGAGGAGCCTCGCCGAGTCGGGAGCGGCGCGGGGGTCGGCATCGGCATCGGCGGGGCGGGCCGGGCCGCGGCCGGGCCGGGGGACACCGTCACTGGTGCCCCGGCGCACGCCTCGTACGCCGAGACGTCGTGGGTGGTCATGACACCGGCTCCTTCAGTTCGCGGTCCGCCGGCACCTCGGAGGTGACCGTCACCGCCGCCGGGTCCAGGTCGGCCGGGGTCGGCATCACGCTGCCGGGGAGCTGGACGGCGGCGGCGCCGTGCGCGACGGCGGAGGCGAGGGCCTGCGGGCCGCTGCCGCCGGCGATGAGGAAGCCGGCGAGGGAGGAGTCGCCCGCTCCGACGTTGCTGCGGACGACGTCCACGCGCGCGGAGGCGAACCAGGTGCCCTCGTCCTCCACCAGCAGCTGCCCGTCGGCGCCCAGGCTCGCGAGGACGGCGCGGGCGCCCATCTCGCGCAGTTCCTCCGCCGCCTTCACCGCGTCGCCCACGGTCGCCAGGGGCCGCCCGACGGCCTCCGCGAGTTCCTCGGCGTTCGGCTTCACGACGTCGGGCCGCTCGCGCAGCGCCTCGAGGAGCGCGCGCCCGGAGGTGTCCAGTGCGATCCGCGCGCCACCGGCGTGCGCCCGTGCGACGACGTCGGCGTACCAGGAGGGCGCGAGACCCCGGGGCAGGCTGCCGCAGCAGGCGATCCAGTCGGCGTCGTGCGACTGCTCGCGCACCGTCTCCAGCAGGAGTTCCTGCTCGGCGGCGGTCAGTTCGGGACCCGGCGCGTTGATCTTCGTGAGCACCCCGTCGGACTCGGCGAGCGCGATGTTCGAGCGGGTGGCTCCGGTGACCGGGACCGGCGCGACCTCGATGCCCTGTGCGTCGAGCAGGTCGGCGACGAGTGCGCCGGGCGCACCACCGAGGGGCAGGACGGCGACGGTGCGCCGTCCGGCGGCGGCCACGGCGCGCGACACGTTGACGCCCTTGCCGCCGGGGTCCATGCGTTCGCCGGTGGCGCGGATGACCTCGCCGCGCTCCAGCGACGGGACCTCGTAGGTGCGGTCGAGGGACGGATTGGGGGTGACGGTGAGGATCATGCGCGCACTACTTCCGTGCCGCCGCGCTCGATGGCGGCCGCGTCGTCGGGGCTCAGCCCGCTGTCGGTGATCAGCAGGTCCACGTCGCTCAGGTCGCCGAAGCGGGCGAAGTGCTCCTGGCCGTGCTTGGCGGAGTCGGCGAGCAGCACCACACGGCGGGCCGCGGCCATCGCCGCGCTCTTGACCGCGGCCTCGGCGAGGTCGGGGGTGGTGAGGCCGTGCTCGGCGGAGAAGCCGTTGGCGGCGACGAACAGGACGTCGGCGCGGATCTCGCCGTACGCGCGCAGCGCCCAGGCGTCCACGGCGGCGCGCGTACGGTGCCGTACGCGCCCCCCGACCAGGTGGAGCTGCATGCCGGGGTGGTCCGCGAGGCGGGCCGCGATGGGCAGGGAGTGCGTGACGGCGATGAGCGAGGCCTCCAGCGGGAGGGCCGCGGCCAGGCGGGCCACCGTCGTACCGGCGTCGAGGATCATCGTGCCCTCGGACGGCAGTTCGGTGAGGGCGGCCTTGGCGATGCGGTCCTTCTCATCGGCGGAGGTGCTCTCGCGCTCCGCGAGGTCCGGCTCGAAGTCGAGGCGTCCGACCGGTATGGCACCGCCGTGGACGCGGCGGACGAGGCCGGCGCGGTCGAGGGCCTTCAGGTCGCGGCGGATCGTCTCCGCCGTGACCTGGAACTCCTCGGCCAGCGACACGACGTCCACCCGGCCGCCGTCACGGGCGAGCCGCAGGATCTCCTGCTGTCGCTCCGGTGCGTACATGTCCGCTTCGCCTCCGACTCGTCCCGACTCGTGCCCGAACTTGTGGTTTCTTCACGGAGGCTACGCCCGGTTTTCGGGAAAGTAAACAGGTTCGGGCTCGATTCGGGCATGAACGGACTTCGGGTGGGCGGTGACGGGTGAACGGGTTCGCGGCGAGGAGGCGCGCGCCGCGCACGCCGAAGGGCCCGGCGGCACGCACCGGGCCCTTCATCGGAGTCCTTGTTCGACCCACGAGTCGGAGTCGTTCAGCCCACGAGTCGCAGTCCTCGTTCAGCCCACGAGTTCGTGCCTCCGCTCCCGCGCGGGCGGCTCGTCCCCGGCCGCGCCCTCCTCTGCCGCGCCCTCCGCCCCCTCCACATGCTGCGCCGGCCGCTTCGGCAGGGCGAACATCAGCAGGAAGATCGCGCCCATCACCGCGGCGACCCAGCCCAGCGCGTACCGGAACGCCTCCACGAACTCCGGGCCCGCCTGGACCGGGGTCAGCCGATCGCCGATCCGGCCGAAGAAGACCACCGACACCAGGCCGAGGCCGAGCGCGTTGCCCATCTGCTGCACGGTGTTGATCAGCCCGGACGCCGAACCGGCGTGCTCGCGCGGCACCTCCGACAGCACCGCGTCCGTCAGCGGCGCGACGATCAGGCCCATCCCGACGCCCATCACGACCAGCGGCAGCGCCATCTGCCAGGGCTCGATGCCGAGGCCGTACCGCTCGGACTCCCAGATGTAGAGCAGGACGCCGACGGTCATGGTCAGCGCGCCCGCCTGGAGCACCTTGCGGCCGAAGCGCGGGACCAGCTTCTGCACGGACAGACCGGCGGCCGTGGAGACGGCGAGGGAGAACGGGATGCCGGTGAGGCCGGCGCGCAGCGGGCTCCAGCCGAGGCCGTCCTGCATGTACAGCGTCCACACGAGGAAGAAGATGCCGAGGCCGAGGCCGAAGACCGTCTGCACCGCGATGCCGGCGGCGAAGCTCTTCACCCGGAAGAGGGAGAGCTCGATCAGCGGAGAGCCGTCCCGCGCGCCCTTGCGCCGTTCGTACACGACCAGCGCGCCGAAGACGCCGAGCGCGCCGGCCATCGAGACGTACCCCCACAGCGGCCAGCCCAGCTCCCGGCCACGGGTGAGCGGGTAGAGCAGCATCAGCAGGCCCAGCGTCACGAGCGCGACGCCGACGAGGTCGAGCTTGAGCGCCCTCGGCGCGCGGGACTCGGTGATGAAGCGGCTGCCGAGGATCAGTCCCGCGACGCCGACGGGCAGGTTGATGAGGAAGATGGGCCGCCAGCCCAGCCCGAACAGGTCCCACTGCGTCAGCAGCGCGCCGAGCAGCGGTCCCGAGACCGCGCCGAGGCCCACGACCGCGCCGAACAGGCCGAACACCTTGCCCCGTTCGTGCGCCGGGAAGGTGGCGTGCACGATCGACAGCACCTGCGGGACCATCAGCGCCGCCATGGCCCCCTGGAGGATGCGGGAGGCGACGAGCATCTCCGGGTTCGCGGCGAACCCGCACAGCGCGGAGGCGAGGGTGAAGCCGCCGATGCCGACGAGGAACACCCGCTTGCGGCCGTGGATGTCGCCGAGGCGACCGCCGGTGACGAGCCCGGCGGCGAACGCCAGCGCGTAGCCGGCGGTGATCCACTGGATCTGGCTCCAGGAGGCGCCCGCTTCCTGCCGGATGGAGGGGATGGCGATGTTGACGATCGTGACGTCGACGAGGTCCATGAAGGCCGCGGTCATCACGATCGCGAGGGCGAACCAGCGGCGGCGGGCCCCGGTGCCCGAGGAAGTGGGCGGTGTCTCGGTGGAAGTCATGTCCCGAACGCTAGAAGCGCAGTAGGTCAGATCATGTCCTAGTAGTACGGCATGCTCGAACGCATGACGACGGACACTCCGGCACGGCTGCTTCAGCTCCTCTCCCTCCTCCAGACGCCCCGCGAATGGCCCGGCGGCGAGCTCGCCGACCGGCTCGGGGTGTCCCGGCGCACGGTCCGGCGCGACATCGACCGGCTGCGCGAACTGGGCTATCCCGTGCAGGCGACCATGGGCTCGGACGGCGGGTACCGGCTGGTCGCCGGCAAGGCGATGCCGCCGCTCGTGCTGGACGACGAGGAGGCGGTGGCCATCGCGGTCGGGCTGCGGGCCGGGGCCGGGCACGCGCTGGCGGGCGTGGACGAGGCCTCGGTGCGGGCGCTGGCCAAACTGGAACAGGTGCTGCCGTCGCGGCTGCGCCACCGCGTCGCCACCCTCCAGGCCGCGACCACCCCGCTGACCAGCGGCGACGGCGCGAGCATCGCCCCCGAGACGCTGACCGTCATGGCGTCCACGGTGGCCGGCCAGGAGCGGCTGCGGTTCGCCTACCGGGCGAAGGACGGCACGGAGTCGCGGCGTCTGACCGAGCCGTACCGGCTGGTGTCGACCGGCCGGCGGTGGTACCTGGTGGCGTACGACCTCGAACGGGAGGACTGGCGCACCTTCCGCGTCGACCGCGTACGGGACCCCTTCGCCACCGGCGCCCGCTTCACGCCGCGCGAGCTGCCGACGGGGGACGCGGCGGAATACCTGCGCCGGTCGATCCAACGGCGGCCCGATTCCCGTGAGTACGCGTACGACGTCACGTTCGCGGAGTCGGCGGAGTTCGTGGCGGGCCGGCTGCCGACGTGGCTCGGCGCACCGGAGGAGCTGGGCGGATCCGGGGAGGGGGAGGCGGGCGGCTGTCGGCTGCGCGGGGTCACCGCCGACCCGGTGGAGTGGGTGGCGATGCGCCTGGCCCTGATCGGCTGCGAGTTCGCGGTGCACGGGCCGAGTGAACTGGTGCAGTGCGTAAGGGAGTTGGGCGGGCGGTTGGGGAGGGCGGGGACCTTGGCCGGCGGGGCGTAGGGCGGACTGCCTTGGCCGGCGGGGCGTAGAGCGGGCCGCCTTGGCCGGCGGGGCGTAGAGCGGGCCGCCTTGGCCGACGGGACGTAGAGCGGGCCGCCTTGGCCGACGGGACCCAGAGCGGGCCGCCTTGGCCGACGGGACCCAGAGCGGGCCGCCGTGGCCGACGGACGGCGGACTGCCTTGCCCGCACGGCCAGTTGGCGGCCGTCTCTCCGCTAGCGCCCCTCCTCCCATCCGATCCCCCGCAGCATCGCGAGGTTGCGCAGCGCCAGTTCGGCGGGGCCCTTCGAGCCGGTCGGCGGGTGGTCTCCCCTGGCCCAGCTCTCCACGGCCACCCGCACCGCGGCGCCGGCGACCGCCGCGGTGAAACGCTCGTGCGGGGTCAGCTCGTTCGGGGGCGGTTCGTGCGGGGACGGTTCGCGCGGGGTCGGCTCGCGTGGGGTCGGCTCGGCAACGTTGTCGGGCTCCGGGGAACCCGTCCCTCGCGCCCGCAGGATCTCCGCCAGGGTCTCCTCCGACGCATGGCAGACCTCGGCCCAGACCTTGCCCAGGGCCGGACTGCTCGCGGCCAGGCGGATCAGGGTGCGGACCCATTCCCAGGACGCCGCCGACACTCCCTCGCCCGGGGTGAGGGTGCGCCGTGCCGCGTGTTCCAGCGCTTCCGGCAACGGCAGTCCGGGCGGGGCGTCGCGCACCGCCTCGGCCCAGCGGCTGGCGCCCGCCGCGTAGAGGGGGGCGACGGCCTCCTCCTTGGTGGCGAAGTACCGGTAGAAGGTGCGGGGCGCGATGCCCGCGGCGCCGGCGATGTCCTCGGCGCGGGTGGCTTTGAGGCCACGGCTCACGAAGAGGCGGGCCGCCGCCCGGGCGATCTCCATCCTGGTCGCCGCTTTGCGCCGCTCGGTCAGCGAAACCGAGGCAGGCGAAGTGGAAGCGGTTTCCCGAGAGGGGAAGGGGGCTGGGGCGGGACTGGTCACCCTTGCAGGCTATGCCCATGTGGCACAATCTGCCATTCAGGCGGGTCACCCCGGGGTTCAGGTACGGGGTGCCCCGCCGTTCAGCATGTCCACGCGGTCCGTGTGCGCCCGCAACTCCGGGACGGGAAAGCAGGGCGGGCCCGGCGCCTTGGGGGGGGAAGGCGCCGGGCCCGGCCTTTTGAAGGTCCCGGCGCCGGGGGGGGTGCGTCGGGACGTGGTCTGTGGGACGTGGCATGCGGAGGGATTCGCTCAGCAGGCACCGCACACTGAACTACGGCCAACCACATGGTCACAGTGAGGCTTCGGGGTCCGGAGGATCCGAACTCCCGTGCCCTGAAGTCTTGTTCCCCCGGTCGAGACGGTTAAGCGGCGTTGTACCGCCATGTTTGCGCGGACTTCGGCCACCGGGCGCACGCCGGCGTCGACACCAGCGGGGAGCGCCGGAGGCCCTCACCGCCGTGCACGCGCCAGCGCTGAAGCCCCCGCCCGACGCAAGCGCCATCGCCACAACACGGGCCCCGTACCGGCTCAGGGCCAGGAAGCCCGCGCGGGCCGCCGTGGCCAAGCCCAGGCGGGCCTACGACGGCCCGGAGCACCCGCCCCAGCCGCACCGCTCAGGCCCAGACCGACCTGCGGCGGCCCAGGTACCCGCGCCGGCCGTGCCGCTCAGGCCCGCCGGGGCCCGCGGCGGCCCAAGAGCCGCCCGCGTGACCTCGCGTCGGTCGCGGGACCGTGCCCCGTCTTCGCTACGCCGCTGCCTCGAACCCGGTCGAGCGTGCCAGCTTCTTCAGTTCCAGCAGGGCGTGCTTCTCGATCTGCCGAATCCGCTCGCGGGTGAGGCCGTGCTCCTTGCCGACCTCCGTCAGCGTCCGCTCCCGGCCGTCCTCGATGCCGTAGCGCATCTTGATGATGGAGGCCGTGCGCGGGTCGAGGCGGTCGATCAGGCCGTCGAGCTCCTCGCTGCGCAGCAGCGTCAGCACGGACTGCTCCGGCGAGACCGCGGAGGTGTCCTCCAGCAGGTCGCCGAACTGCGTCTCGCCCTCGTCGTCGACCGCCATGTTCAGCGAGACCGGGTCACGGGCCCAGTCGAGCACGTCGACGACGCGCTCCGGCGTGGAGCCCAGCTCTGCGGCGATCTCCATCGGCTCCGGGTCGCGGCCGTTCTCCCGGTTGAACTCGCGCTGGACGCGACGGATGCGGCCCAGCTCCTCCACCAGGTGGACGGGCAGCCGGATCGTGCGCGACTGGTCCGCTATCGAGCGGGTGATCGCCTGGCGGATCCACCAGGTCGCGTACGTGGAGAACTTGAAGCCCTTGCGGTAGTCGAACTTCTCGACCGCGCGCACCAGACCGGCGTTGCCCTCCTGGATCAGGTCGAGCAGGGGCAGTCCGCTGCGCGGGTAGCGGCGGGCGACCGCGACGACGAGGCGGAGGTTGGAACGGATGAAGACGTCCTTGGCGCGCTCCCCCTCGGCGACGAGTGCCTCGAACTCCTCACGGGAGGCGTCCGTCTTGGACTCCTCGAATCCGTCGAGGACCTGTCGCGCGAACACACCCGCTTCGATGATCTGCGACAGCTCGACTTCCTTGGCGGCGTCGAGCAGCGGCGTGCGTGCGATCTCGTCGAGGTACATGCCGACCAGATCGCGGTCGGCGAGCTCTCCGCCGTGTACGCGAACACTGCTTGCCGCGCCGGTCTCGCCGGTGGCGGACTGACGACGGGCGACGGCACGGGTTGCCATGCGTGCTCCCTTGCGATGGTGGGTCAGCGGGTGGTCCTGGACGCTCGGCACTCTTGTCGGGTGCCCTGCATCCGATGGAAACAACGACTGGAATCAGGACAGAATTCCCAACCCAACCCACGATTTTTCTGATCATGCAGTACCCTGTCCGGCCACGCGGGGAGGCGAGATGATGACGGAACGTACAGAGGTGCAGGTCAGGCCGGGAGTCGAGGCGGACCTCGACGCCCTCACGGACCTCTACAACCACTACGTACGTGAGACGCCCATCACATTCGACACGGTGGCCTTCACGGCGGAAGAGCGCCGCCCTTGGCTGCTCTCCCACCCTGAAGACGGGCCGTATCGCCTGATGGTTGCCAGGGACGCCGGTTCACAGGAGATTCTGGGCTACACCACATCCAGCCCTTACCGAGCGAAACCCGCCTACTCGACGTCGGTGGAGGCGACGATCTACGTCGCCCCGCACGCCGGCGGCCGCGGCATCGGCACGCTCCTCTACACCGCCCTGTTCGAGGCGCTCGCCGACGAGGACCTGCACCGCGCGTACGCGGGCATCGCCCTGCCCAACGAGGCGTCCACGCGCCTGCACGAACACTTCGGCTTCCGCCACATCGGCACGCACCGCGAGGTCGGCCGCAAGTTCGGCAGGTATTGGGACGTGGCCTGGCACGAGAAGGAGCTGTAACTCCACGCCGGGCACGGCGCGACACCGCCGCACAGCGTGCACAGCCCGGCACCGCCGCACGGTGTCTCAGCCGAACTGCACCGACCGTTTCGCCAGCCCCAGCCAGAAGCCGTCGATCACCGACCGCTGCTCCCCCAGCTCGCCGGCCGCGTCCGCGGCGCCCATCGTCACGAAGAGGGGTGCGAAGTGTTCCGTGCGCGGGTGGGCGAGCAGGCCCGCCGGGGACTTGTGGGCGAAGTCGAGCAGCGCGTCGACGTCCCCGGTGTCCAGCGCC
The DNA here is from genome assembly GCF_042890065.1 of Streptomyces sp. NPDC002328. Taxonomy (NCBI): domain Bacteria; kingdom Bacillati; phylum Actinomycetota; class Actinomycetes; order Kitasatosporales; family Streptomycetaceae; genus Streptomyces; species Streptomyces sp. NPDC002328. Next base: position 233,922 of record NZ_JBIARQ010000003.1, read on the forward strand.
CGCCGCCCCCAGTCGTCGAACTCGGCCGACCAGCCCGGCACCCCGCCCCCGGTGTGCCGCAGCGCGGCGAGGTTATGGGTGAAGAAGCCGGAGCCGACGATGAGCACACCCTCGTCGCGCAGGGGCGCGAGCCGTCGGCCGATCTCCATCAGGCGCACGGGATCGAGGGTCGGCATCGAGATCTGGAGTACCGGGATGTCGGCGTCCGGGAACATCTCGACGAGCGGGACGTACGCCCCGTGGTCGAGGCCGCGGTCGGGAATGTCCTGGACGGGCGTGCCGGGGGCGCGCAGCAGCTTGCGTACCGCCTCCGCGAGCTCCGGCGCGCCCGGGGCGGCGTAAGTCACCCGGTAGTAGTGCTCGGGGAAGCCCCAGAAGTCGTAGACCAGGGGGACGGTCTCGACGGCGCCGAGGGCGAGCGGGGCCTCCTCCCAGTGGGCGGAGACCATGAGGATCGCCTTGGGGCGGGGCAGGCCGGCGGACCAGGCGGCGAGCTGGCCGGGCCAGACGGGGTCGTCCGCGAGGGGCGGGGCCCCGTGGCTGAGGTACAGGGCGGGCATGCGCTCCCGCTCCTGCGGGACGGCGCGTTCCTGGGCGGCGGGGGCGGACATGGCGGCGACTCCCTCCGAGGGTCCGGGCGGGCCCCCGTAGACGGTGTGGTCCTGTGCGACCTTTGCTTGAAAACTAAAACTTCATCGCCATCTCACTGTACGCACCACTTGTTTAATGTTCAAGGACAAACCCCGTACAGTGGAGTGCATGAAGACGGCTGCCGCACCCGCTGAAGAGCCCCAGTGGCTCACCGCAGAGGAGCAGCGCATCTGGCGCTCCTACCTGCACGCCACCTACCTCCTCGAAGATCACATGGATCGCCAGCTCCAACGTGACGCGGGGATGCCGCACATCTATTACGGGCTCCTCGTCAAACTCGCCGAGTCCCCCCGCCGGCGGCTGCGCATGACCGAGCTGGCCATGCAGGCGAAGATCACCCGTTCCCGTCTCTCCCACGCCGTCGCCCGCCTGGAGAAGAACGGCTGGGTGCGCCGCGAGGACTGCCCCTCGGACAAGCGCGGACAGTTCGCGGTGCTGACCGACCAGGGCCTGGAGATGCTGAAGAGCGCCGCGCCGGGCCACGTGGCCGCCGTGCGCAACGCTCTCTTCGACCGCCTCTCCCCGGAACAGCAGAAGTCCCTCGGCGAGATCATGCAGATCATCGCCGAGGGACTCCAGCCGAACGAAGCGGGTGCGGACCTGCCCTGGCTGCGGTGACGCTCCGCTGGGGGGCGCCGGTGGTCGTGCCGGTGGGCGGGGGCTGCGGTTCGCTGCGGCGCCGTAGTGGCCGGTCACACAGTTCCCCGCGCCCCTGGGGGTGCTGTTCAACCGCCGCTTACAACGCCCCGCACATGTCTGCGGCGTGGGGTGTCAGTGGGCGACCACCGGTACCGGTACGGCCTCGTCGGCGTCCTCGGCTCCGGAGCCGTTCACCGCGCCCATGTCCGGCTTGCCGGCGTTGACGAGGGTCAGGGCGATCACCGCGGCGGCGACCAGGATGCCGACGGCGAACCAGATCGCGCTGGTGTAGCCGTGCACCATGCCCTCCAGCTGGACCAGCTGCTGCTGCGGCCCGGAGGACGCGGAGGCGATGTGGTCCGTGATGTACGACGTGGTCGCGGAGGCGGCGACGGTGTTCAGCAGGGCGGTGCCGATCGCGCCGCCCACCTGCTGCGAGGTGTTGACCATCGCGGAGGCGACACCCGCGTCGCGCGCTTCGACGCCCTGGGTCGACAGGGACATGGCCGGCATGAACGCCGTACCCATGCCGAGGCCGAGCAGCAGCATCGCCGGCAGCAGCAGGGTCGTGTACGAGGAGCCGATCTCCATGCGGGTCAGCAGCAGCATGCCGAGCGCGGCGACCAGGAAGCCGGGGCCCATCAGCAGCCGCGGCGGGACCCGGGTCATCAGGCGGGCGCCGATCTGGGTGGATCCGGCGATCATGCCCACGATCATCGGAAGGAAGGCGAAACCGGTCTTCACCGGCGTGTAACCCTTCACGACCTGGAGGTAGTAGGTCAGGAAGAGGAACAGACCGAACATGGCGATGATCGCCAGGCCGAGCGAGAGGTAGACACCGCCGCGGTTGCGCTCGGTGACCACGCGCAGGGGCAGCAGCGGGGCCTTGACCTTCGCCTCGACCAGCACGAACGCGAGCAGCAGCACGCCGGACGCGACGAACATGCCGATGGTCAGGGAGTCGCTCCAGCCCTCGGACTCCGCGCGGGTGAAGCCGTAGACCAGGGCGACGAGGCCCAGGGTGGACAGGACGACGCCGGGGATGTCGAGCGGGGAGCGGTTGCGGCTGCCCTCCGGCTCACGGATGACGAAGTAGGCGCCGGCCGCGGCGACGACGGCGAACGGGATGTTCACGAAGAACGTCCAGCGCCAGTCCAGGTACTCGGTGAGGAAGCCGCCGAGGATCAGGCCGACGGCCCCGCCGCCGCCGGCGATCGCGCCGTAGATGCCGAACGCCTTGGCGCGCTCCTTGGCGTCCGTGAACATCACGGCGAGCAGGGAGAGCGCGGCGGGCGCGAGCAGCGCGCCGAACACGCCCTGGAGGGCGCGGGCGCCGAACATCATCGCCTCGTTGGTGGCGGCGCCGCCCAGCGCGGAGGCGGCGGCGAACCCGACCAGACCGACGACGAACGCGCGCTTGCGGCCCCACAGGTCGGCGATCCGGCCGCCGAAGAGGAGCAGACCGCCGAAGGCGAGGGCGTAGGCCGTGACGACCCACTGCCGGTTGCCGTCGGAGATGCCCAGGTCCTGCTGGGCGGAGGGCAGGGCGATGTTCACGATGGTGGCGTCGAGGACGACCATCAGCTGGGCGAGCGCGATGAAGACGAGCGCTTTCCAGCGGCCCGGGTCCGCCTGGACGGCGCCGGGAGCCTTGCTGGCTGTTTCAGACATGGGGGTACCCACTTCGGGACTTCGTGACGGAAAAGGGGCGAGCCAAGGGACGGCGCGTCGACGGCGACGGCCGGAAGTTCTCGGTGAGGTCGGGTGACGGTCGAAGGGAGATCAGGTCAAGGTCAGGTCAATTCGAGGTGCGATCAGATCGGTGCGGCCTGGCGGAGGTCCTCCATGGTCACGGCCGCGCCGGGCAGCACGGATCGGGCCGGTGCCCGCAGTCCGTCCAGGAACAGCTGAAGGTGGCGGTGGACGAAACGGTCGACGCTCGGGCACGCGGTGCCCGCCGGCGGCCGGCTGAGCTGGGCCACGGCGACCATCAGATCGCCGATGCCGACGTCGTCACGGAGCTGCCCGGCCTGCCGGGCGCGTCCCATGACCTCGCCGACGAGCTGCTCGGCGCGCAGCCGGGCGGCCACGAGGTCGGGGTGGTTCTCGTCGAACGTGCTGGCGACCATCGGGCACAGCGCGCCGATGCGTTCGTCGGCTGCCGCGTGCACGAAGCGCTCCAGCGCGCTGAAGGCGTCGCCCGTCTCCGCGAGCGCCTGCCGGGCCGCCTCGGCCGTCCGGTCCATGACCGAGCAGACGACCTCGCGGACCAGCGCGTCACGGTCGGGGAAGTTGCGGTACACCGTCGCGTTGCCGACGCCGGCCCGGCGGGCGATGTCGTCGAGCGGCACATCGGGACCGAGCTCGACGAACATCTCCCGGGCGGCGGTGACGATCCGCTCCCGGTTGCGCAGGGCGTCGGCGCGCGGCCGGGTCGCCTTGCGCTGTACGGGGTGGGCGGTCTGCACGGTGTGCTCCTTCAGTGGTGGTGCCGGGTTCGTCGGTGGTGCGGTGGTGCTGGGTACGTCGTCCGGACTCTTGAACCGGGGAGGCGTTCCCCGTTTCGGTCGGACACTGGCTAAACGGGGAAACGCTCCCCGTTAATTCCGACGGCGGGACCTTTTTCCTGTGACCTGGGTCACTCCTCCTGAGCCCCCCTTCACCCCCCTTCCGCCTACCTTCCGGTAACCCACGATCGGCCGCCCCAACGCGCGCACCACCATGCCACGACGGAGGGTGATGTCATGGGTGCAGCCGGTGACGGGTGGCTGCCGGAGCGAAGGGTCCCCGCATGCAGCCGCAGCCCGAACGCCCTGCACCGCGCCCCTCCCCCCGCTGGATACGCACCCGCCGAGCGGCCGCCCTGGCGGCCGTGACGGCGCTGACCCTCGCCGTGAGCACCTCCGCGGGCTCCGGCCGCCTCCCCCCGAACCCGGCGACGGGCGGCGCCGGCCCGGTCTCCCCGGCCCGCACCGCGACCCACGCCCCCTGCCTGATCTACGGCAGCCCCACCGTGCAGATGTCCGAGGGGGTGCCGACGCCCGGCGGCTACGCACGCTCCACGGGCACCGTCCGCGCCCTCACCCTGATGATCGACTTCTCGGACGCGCCGGGCGCGGGCAAGGCGCTGGACCGGTTCCGCGAGTTCTTCCCGCAGACCCAGGAGTGGTTCCGCACGGCTTCCTACGGCCGGCTCGACTACCGCCCCGACACCCCGATCCCCGGCTGGCTGCGCATGCCGAAGTCCTTCGAGGAGTACGGCATGGAACGCGGCGCCCCCTTCGACCCGGGCTACCGGCAGCTCGTCCAGGACATCGTCGCCGCCGCCGACCCCAAGGTCGACTTCCACTCGTACGACCTCATGAACGTGCTGGTCACGCCCAACGCCGGGCCCTCCGCGCTGGACACGGTCCTGTCGGTGACGTTCGCCGGCAACACCGAGGCCCCGGTGGCGGACGGCGTCCCGGTGGCCAACGCGTCCTTCGTCTACTCCCGGCAGGACGACGGCTCGGGCTCCTACGACCGCACCGGCTACCGGGTGCTCCCCCATGAGAACGGCCATGTCTTCGGCCTGCCCGACCTGTACACCCAGGAGGGCGGGGGGGCGGTGGGCCACTGGGACATCATGAGCGAGGACTGGGGCGCCAACAACGACCTGCTCGGCTGGCACAAGTGGAAACTGGGCTGGCTGGACACCGACCAGGTGCGCTGCGCGGTCGCCTCGGGCACCGCCGAGTACACCCTCACCCCGCTCTTCCGCGCCGGCGGCCCCAAGCTGATCGTCGTACCGATCGACCGCCGCACCGGTTACGCGGTCGAGCTGCGCGCCCGCGGCGGCAACGACGAGGCGGTGTGCCGCCCCGGCGTCCTCGTCTACAAGGTCGACGCGGAGGTGGACACCGGCATGGGCCCGGTACGGGTCCACGACGCCAACCGCGACAGCGGCGGCTGCACCCGCACCCCGAACGTCCACGCGGAACTCTCGGACGCCCCGTTCGCCCCGGGCGAGAAGTTCGAGGATCCGGTACGCGGCCTCCGCATCGCGGTGACGGCGGCGGACCTGGAGGGGAACTATCGGGTGCGGGTGACTCGGTCGTAGGGGTCGTTGGGGGAGCCCGGAGGCAGTCTTAGGGGGTTTATAGGGGTCGTAGGGGTCGTAGGGGTCGTAGGGGTCGTAGGGGTCGTAGGGGGAGGGTCAAAGGAATTGGAGGGCGCCCGGTCCGCAGGGGAAGAACTCGGCGGCGGCCTCGGCCACCGGAAAGAGATCCGCGCGGCGCCGATTACGGTGGGACCGCCGACGCCACCCCACCCCGCCCCGCACCCGTCCCGCCCCCGCACCCGTCCCGGAGACCGAGCACATGCCCGCGAAGACGCCCACGCCAGCCGGGGAGCCGCCGACCGTCCCGGAGGAGGCGGTCACGCCGTTGATCCGCGGGATCGCCGTACTCCGGGAGCTGACGGCCGCCGCGGGCGGGACGATGAGCCTGAGCGCCCTGGAACGCGCCACCGGCCTGGCCCGCTCCACGGTCGACCGGATCGCCGCGACCCTGGCCCGCATGGGCTACGTCCGTCTGGACGGCCGGGACGCCGTACTCGCACCGCCCGTGATGGAGCTCGGCAACGCCTACCTGGCGGCCCTGCGCCTGCCCGCGCTGCTCAGCGGCCGGGCGGACGACCTGGCGGACGAACTCGACGAGTCCGTCTCCCTGGCGGTGGCCGACCGCGACGGCATCCGCTTCATCCACCAGGCGACCCGCCGCCGGGCGATGTCCCTGAGCTTCCGCATCGGCGACCTGCTGCCGGCCGAACGCACCGCCCCAGGCCCGCTGTTCGCCACGGAGTGGACGGACGCCGACTGGACCTGCTGGCACACCCGCCGCACGTCGGACCCCGCCGACCGGGACTTCCCGGCACTCCCCCCACGCCGCCCGGAAGCGGACGCGGCCCTGCGGGACGACTTCGCGCACCGCACGAAAAGGGCAGCGCAGGACGGCTGGTCCCTGGACGACCAGCTGATCGAACCGGGCCTGGTGGCGGTCTCGGTCCCGGTACGGCACCCGGACACGTCCAGGATCGCCTGCGTGGCGAACGTGGTGAGCCACACCAGCCGCCACACGGCCGAGTCCTTGCGCACGACGCTCCTCCCCCGCCTCCGAACGGCGGCAGAAGCGATGCAGGAGGACCTACGCCGACCGACCGCCGCCCCCGCGGCACCGGCCACCCCGACGGGGCTGGCCACCTGGACGAGCGGATCGAAGCAGCAGTTGGGCCGAGAGTTCATCGAATCCCTGGCCCGGGGCCTGACGGTGCTGACGGCCTTCGGCGAGGGAAGGTCCGCCCTGACCCTGTCGGAGGTGGCGAGGGCGACGGGCCTGGCGAGAGCGACGGCCCGCCGCGCCCTGATCACCTACGAACACCTGGGCCTGGTCACGCACTCTGCCACGACCCGCACTTTCTCCCTGACCCCCCGGGTCCTGGCCCTGGGCTTCCCGCCCCTCTCCCGCACGACGCTCCCCCGCATCGCGGCCCCCCACATGGCAGCCCTGACGGACCGGGTCCAGGAATCCACGTCCCTGGCGGTCCTCACCACCTCCACCCCCACCCCGGGCGACGAAATCCACTACGTGGCCCGCACACCGGCCCGCCACGTGATGAGCGTGGACATAGCGGCGGGCACCCGCCTGCCGGCCCGCAAAACAGCGGCAGGACGCCTGCTCCTCGACGCCGGCGAGGCCACCCACGCCCTCCTGGACGAGGAATGGGAGGAGGGCCTGCGCGCGATAGCCGTCCCCCTCCACGACCGCACCGGCCGCACGATCGCAGCCCTCACCACGACCACCCACACGGCCCGCCGCACCCAGGAGGAATGCGAACGCGACATCCTCCCCCACCTACTGACCACGGCAACCCGGATCGAAGCCGACCTCCACACGACATCCCGCCACACCCAAGTCCCCCTGACCTGACCCCCCAGCCCCCCTCCCCCCGAACCCGACCAAGGCACCGGCCCCCACACCCCCAACCGCTACACTGTGGACGGCAACGGGCTGCACCCCAGCCCTGCCATGCCTTCGTAGCTCAGGGGATAGAGCACCGCTCTCCTAAAGCGGGTGTCGCAGGTTCGAATCCTGCCGGGGGCACCACACGTAACCCATCTGACCTGGGGTTTCTCTTCCAGGGAGGCGTTTACTCGGCCTCGGACTCCTCGTCCGGGGCCGTTTGCGTGAGCGGTGCGTGCTATGACGCCCCACGCCCGTTCCACATCCACCCGGTGTACGGAAACGCCTACGGACGCGCATGGGTCACCCGGTGGGCGTCCGGAGAACGCGCGGAGTGACGCACAGGAAGCCGTGCGAAGACACCACCCGGGACGGCGACGCCCCCGGCGTGATCATGCACACCGACAGGGGCAGCGCATACTGCTCCCGGAAGTGGAGTCAGTGCAGGAACGCCTGGTGCGTCATACCCGGCTTGCGACGGGTGGCGGCGATCACGGTCGGCGTCGGCATACTTCGTTCTTCCAGTGGAACGCGTGGCGATCGGCATCGCGGGGAAATCCGCGATGCCGATCTCGACGAGTGTGCGGTTCTCGTGGTGGATCGGCGCCGCGTGGTCAGCCCGCCGTCTGCTGGATCGGTTCCGGGGCGGCCGTCCGCCGGCGCCGGGCGGCGAGGCCGAGTGCGGCGGTGGCCACGGCCCCGGCGAGGGCGAGGACGCCCAAGGCGTTCGCCAGGGTGCCGACGGCGGAGGTGAGCGCGAGGACCACGAGCGGGCAGATGAACTGGCCGAGGAAGAAGAAGCCCGTCCACAGGCCGGTGCCGCGGCCGCGGTCGGCGTAGTCGAGCTTGGACATGGCGAGGGTGAGCAGGCTCGGCAGCATGATGCCGCTGCCGAGGCAGTTGATCACCGCGCCGGCGGTCAGTACGACGGGGTTGGGGGCGAGCCAGATCACCGCGAAGCCGAGGGCGGACAGGCCGAAGGCGGTGGGCAGCCAGGCTTGCGGGCTGCGGCCGGTCTTGGCGAAGACGACGGCGCCGACCACGACCGCGGCACTGGAGCCGGCTGTGGCCAGTCCGATCACGCCGGGGTTGCTGACGCCCACGTCGTTCAGGAGGAACGCCATCTCCACCTGGACGGTGTAGAAGAGGACGGCGCCGAAGAGGGTCAGCGCGCACGTGCGGGCCAGCGGACGCCAGGGGAAGGGCCGCTTGGCCATCGGTTCCCCGGTGGTGGGAGAGGGCTCGTTTGCGTGGTCGGCCGGTCGGGGCTGGGGCAGGACGGCGGCCATGGCGGGGGCGAGCAGCAGGCTCACAGCGTAGGCCCAGAACGGTGCGCGCCAGCCGGCCGATCCGGCGGCGCCGCCGAGCACGAAGAAGGCCGTCGCGGAGATCGAGGCACACATCGTCTGCATCGCGAGGTAGCGGTCGCGTTGCCGGCCGGAGTAGTAGTCGCCGATCAGCGTGGTGCTGCAGGTCATGATGGCGGCTTCGGTGACACCGACGAGGGCGCGGCTGGCGACGATGGCGCCGAGGGAGTCCAGCCACAGGGGGGCGGTGCCGAGGATCGCGTACAGCACGGTCGAGACGACGAGCAGGCGTTTGCGGCCGAGCCGGTCGACGATGACGCCGGCGAAGGGGGCCAGCAGGGCCAGGGAGAGGGCGGGGATGGTCAGGGCCATGGGGACGAGCGCGTCGACGCCCGGCACGTCGGCGAAGTGGGCCTGCATCTGCGGTAGGACGGGGGCGATGAGTACGGCGCCCAGGATGGGCAGACAGCTGCCGGCCATCAGCAGCGTGATGCGAAGCCGGTGGCCGGCGCCGGACACGGCCTGCTCGGTCGGGGTGTCCTCGACGGCTGTGGGCGTCGGGGACGGGAGCGGGGGCACGGGTGCAGGCATGCGGGAACTCCACGTGGCGGGTTGGGAGAGGACGGGATGGTGCGGCCGTCATGGTCGGGCCGTCGGGCCGCCCGGTATCCGTGGCAGGTTCGGAGCCGGAGCCGATGGCTGCCGGGCGTCTCGGCGGGCAGGCGCGCCGGGCGCCCGCCCGGTCCCGGCAGCGGGGGACGGTGTGGTGGCTCCGGCGCCGGGTGGAGATGACTATGGGCCAACGGACAGGCCCTGCCTAGCCCTCATCCGATCGATATCGAAGATGTGGATCATCCGGGCCTTGGATGCCAGGCACCAGCACGGGCCCGCTATCTCTGTGCGACCGTGGCGATACGACTGGGCTCGGTAGCGGCCAGCTTCGCTCCCACGCGGGCCGCGGTCTCGCGCAGCCAGATGTGGGCCGCGTCGTGGGTGTGCACCGGGTGCCACCACAGCGCCTCCTGGAGAGGGACTGCCCCGTAGGGGGGTTCCATGAGGCGTACGGCGGCCACGCCGCGCAGCAGTTCGGCCAGGCGCTGCTGTACCAGAGCGATCCGGCGGGTGCCGGCGACCAGGAAGGGCAGCGCCTGGAAGCTGTCGACGGAGATCTCCACGTGGGGGTCGACGCCGAGCATGCTCAGCTGCCGGGCGGCCGGAGCGTCGTAGGCGCGCTGGTAGATGACCCAGGGCAGCCGTGCCAGGTTCTCCATGGTCAGCTGGTCGCCGACCTCGTCGTTCGCCTCGGCCACCAGGAAGGCCCAGCGGTCGGTGAACAGGTCGACAGCGGGGAAACCGCTGATGATGCCGCGCGGCATCAGCAGCGCGTCGGCCGTGCTGAGCAGCGGTGCCGTGTCCTCCGTGACGTCGATGGGCGTCCGCTGGAAGCGCAGCCGTACCCCCGGGGCCTCGGCGTGCACGGTCCGGGCGAGCTCGGCGCCGAACACGGCGAGGGCGTAGTCGGAGGTGAGCAGGGTGAACTCGTGCTCCTCGCTGCCCGGGGCGAAGTCGGCCCTGCTGCTGAAGACCCGTTCCAGCAGGTCGCAGGCGGTCGATGTGCGGTCCAGCAGAGCGCGGCCGAGGGCGGTCAGTTCGTATTGTTTGCCGACGCGCGCGAGCAGGTCGTCGTCGAAGTGGCGGCGCAGGCGGGCCAGGGCCGCGCTCATCGCCGGCTGGCTGAGCCCGACGCGCTGCCCGGCGCGGGTGACGTTGCGTTCCTCCAGCAGGGCCCGCAGGGACAGGACGAGGTTGAGATCGAGGCCGGAGAGGGACACGACGCCTCCAGAGCGGGAGCGGGGCCGCTTGCGGCAGCGGCATTTGCACCACCGATGATCAACATCTAAAGAATCGATTTCCCAGATTACTGGGTGAGGGCCACATTGGTGCCACCGCAATCTGGAGGACATACCCGTGAAACCCGCAGCCGTTTTCCCGTCCTTCTCCGGACCCTTCGCCCTTGGCGTTCTCTCCGCCTCTGACCAGGCGCCTTTCCCCGGTCTCGTGATCCCCGGGGGGCGCGTGCTGGATCTTCGTAAGGCCCTCGGAGAACCGGCCCTGACGGCCCGGGAGATCTTCGACCGCTGGGACGAGATGCTCCCTCGCCTGCACGAACTCGCGGCCGATGAGACGGCCGACTGGCGACCGTTGGAGCACCTGCGGGCGCACGCGCCGGTCGAGCCCCGCCAGGTCTTCCAGTCCGGCGCCAACTACCGGCAGCACGTGATCGACCTGGAGGTCGCCCACCGCTCCCCCGACGACCCCCGCACGGTCGAGGAGGCACGCGCCGAGATCGCCGCGGTCATGGACCGGCGGGCGGCCGAGGACCTGCCGTACGTGTTCATCGGCCTGCCGAGCGCGATCACCGGCCCCTTCGACGACGCCGTACTCCCCGACTGGGCCGAACAGCCGGATTGGGAGCTGGAGTTGGCGGCCGTCATCGCCAGGCCCGCATACCAGGTGACGGTCGAGGAGGCCCTGGAGTACGTGGCCGGCTACACCATCGCCAACGACCTCACCGACCGCGCCACCGTCTTCCGCCGCGACATGAAGGCCATCGGCACCGACTGGCTGCGCTGCAAGAACGCCCCCGGCTTCACCCCGCTCGGCCCGTGGATCGTGCCCGCCGAGTCGATCGCCGACCCGGGTGACCTGCGCGTCACGCTGAAGCTCAACGGCGAGACCATGCAGGACGAGTCCACCAAGGACATGCTCTTCGGCATCGCCCGGCTGGTGTCGTACATCTCCCAGACCGCCCGGCTCCTGCCCGGCGACCTGGTGCTCACCGGCAGCCCGGCCGGCAACGGGATGCACTGGGGACGGCTGCTGCGCGACGGCGACGTCATGGAGGGCTCCATCACGGGTCTGGGCGCGCAGCGCACCCGCTGCGTCGCCGAGGGGACCGTGTCATGACGGCCCCGCTCGACCCCACGGACACCGAGGGCGCCATCAACGAGGCCGCCAAGCGGTACTCCAACTGGGGGCGTTGGGGCGAGGACGACGTGCTCGGCACGCTGAACTTCCTCGACGAGGCCAAGCGCCGCGAGGGTGCGGCACTGGTCCGCCGGGGCGTGAGTTTCTCGCTGTCGCAGCGGTTCGACATGAACGGCCCGCAGAAGGGCTGGCGCCGCCGCACCAACCCCGTCCACACCATGCTGGACACGGGCACGGACGCGGCGCTGGGCAACCAGGGCTTCCCGCACGGCATCGGCGGCGCCGACGACGTGATCGCGATGCCGTTGCAGTGCTCCACCCAGTGGGACGGGCTCGGGCACATCTTCGACCACGGCAAGGCGTGGAACGGACGCGACGCCGCGAAGACCGTCACCTCGGACGGCGATCTGGTCACCGGCATCGAGCACATGGCCCCGTACGTCGCCGGGCGCGCGGTCCTCCTCGACGTCGGCCGGGTGATCGGCGACGAACGCGGGGAACTTCCGGACGGTTTCGCGATCACCGAGGAACACCTGAGCGCGACGGCCGAGGCGCACGGCGTGGCCGTCGGCCGCGGGGACATCGTCGTCGTCCGGACCGGGCGGCTGACGCGCGCCCGCCGCGAGGGCTGGGGCGACTACGCGGGCGGCGACTCGCCCGGTCTGTCCTTCACCACCGCAGGCTGGCTGCACGCGAGCGAGATCGCCGCAATCGCCACCGACACCTGGGGCTTCGAGGTACGGCCGAACGAGTTCGACGGCGCCTTCCAGCCGCTGCACCAGGTCGTCATCCCCAACATGGGCCTGCTGATCGGCGAGATGTGGGACCCCGACGCCCTCGCGGACGACTGCGCCCGCGACGGCGTGTACGAGTTCTGGCTCACCGCCGCACCCCTGCCCATCACCGGAGCCGTGGGCTCCCCCGTCAATCCGATCGCCGTCAAGTAAGCGGCGGAACAAGGGAGTTCCCCATGACCACACCCCGCACGGTCCTCGTCATAGGCGGCGGCGCCTCCGGCAACGCCATCACCATCCTGCTGCGCCGGGCCGGCCTCTTGGTCGACCTGATCGAGGCCAGACCCGACTGGAACGCCACCACCGGCTCCGGCATCACCCTCCAGGGCAACGCCCTGCGTGTCCTGCGCGAGCTGGGCGTGTGGGAGCAGGTGGAAGCATCGGGGTTCGCCTACGGCTCGCTGGGGGTGACCGCCCCCGACGGCACCCTGCTGTTCGTCAAGGAGGACATCAAGTCCGGCGGTGACGACCTGCCCGCCACCCTCGGCATGCGGCGGCCGCAACTTCAGCAGATCCTCATCGACGCCGTCCGCGCGACAGGTGCCACCGTACGCCTGGGCACCACCGCCGAGACCCTGGAGCAGGACGCCGACGGTGTCTCCGTCCGGTTCAGCGACGGCACCGAGGGCCGCTACGACCTGGTGATCGCCGCCGACGGCGTCAACTCCACGACCCGCGCCGCGATCGGCATCAGCGACCGTCCCGAGCCCGTCGGCATGGCCATCTGGCGCGCCCCCGCCCCGCGCCCCGAGAGCGTCACCCGCTCGGACCTCACCTTCGGTGGCCCCGCCTACATCGCGGGCTACACCCCCACCGGCGAGAACACCCTCTACGCCTACGTCGTCGAGGCCAACCGGGACCGCAACTCCATCGACCCGGCCACCTACGCGGACGAGATGCGCCGGCTGGCCGAGCAGTACGGCGGTGCCTGGCCCGAGATCACCAAGCACATCACGGACCCGGCGAAGGTCAACTACACGTGGTTCGACCGGCATCTGGTCGAGGGTTCCTGGCACCGCGGCCGGGTCGTCCTCGTCGGGGACGCCGCTCACTGCTGCCCGCCCACCTTCGCCCAGGGCGCGGCGATGTCCTTGGAGGACGCCTCCGTCCTGACGGAACTGCTCACGAGCGGGCGCGCATGGGACGACGCCCTCTTCCAGGCGTACTACGACCGACGCGTCCCGCGCGTCCGGACCGTCGTCGACGCGTCCGTCCAGCTCTGCCAGTGGCAGCTGGACCAGGTGCACGACGCGGATGTGCCCGGACTGATCGGCCGCACCATGACCGCCCTCAAGGAACTGCCGTGACGGCCCACCCTCCCCCGGCCACCGCCGGGAGCCGCCCCCAGCCCGGTCCCCGCCCCTCGTCGAGCACGGACGCGCGCACGTCCCCGACTGTCGACGTACACGCGCACGTGCTGATCCCCGAGGTCGAGGCCCTGGTGGCCGGCCTGCGGGGCCTGGCCAAGGCCAAGGCCCTCGACGCCCGCCGCAACGGGCCCGCGGCCCTGGCCGTCAGCGGCCCCATGGTCGCCGAACGCATCCCGAGGCTGACGGACGTCGCCGTACGACTGGCGGCGATGGACGCGCAGGGCGTGGACGTCCAGCTGGTCAGCCCGTCGCCCTCGCACTACCACTACTGGGCGGACGAGGAGACGGCGGAGAAGGTGTACCGCCTCGCCGCCGAGGCGACGGCCGCCCACTGCGCCCAGGCTCCCGGCAGGCTGCACGGTCTGGGCCTCGCCCCCCTGCAACACCCGGAATCGGCGGTGCGCGCACTCGAACTCGCCATGGGCATGGGCCTGTCGGGCGTCGAGATCTCCTCGCACGCGCCGGGCCGCGAACTGTCCGACCCTGCATACGAACCGTTCTGGACCCGGGCCGAGGAGACGGGCGCGATCCTCTTCCTGCACCCCTTCGGCTGCACGCTCGACGAGCGCCTCGACCAGTGGTACCTGTCCAACACCGTCGGCCAGCCCACCGAGAACGCCGTCGCGCTCTCGCACCTGATCTTCTCCGGGGTGCTGGACCGGCACCCGGAGCTGAAGGTCGTCGCCGCGCACGGGGGCGGCTATCTGCCCACCCACATCGGCCGCTCCGACCACGCCTGGTCGGCCCGCTCCGACGCGGGCGCGGGCTGCGCCCACCTGCCCAGCAGCTACCTCAAGCGCCTGTACTTCGACTCCCTGGTCCACGACCCGCAGGTACTGCGGGCACTGATCGGCGCGGCCGGCGCGGACCGGGTGCTGCTCGGCTCCGACTTCCCCTTCGACATGGGCACCGAGGACCCCGTCGGCGCACTGCGTGCCGCACGCCTGCCCGACGACGACTTCCACGCCGTGCGCGGCGGCAACGCGACAACGCTGCTGCGCCTCACCTGACCCCCCACCGGAGGAAAACCCACCATGAGCGCACGCCTGCTCACCCATCTGCGGCACGTCGACCTCGCTGTGCCCGACTACGACAAACAGCTCGACTTCTACGCCGGCGTCTGGGGCCTGACCCAGGTCGCCGAGGACTCCGGCATCTCCTTCCTCGCCGCCGAGGGCAGCCCCGAGCAGTACGTGGTGCGGCTGCGCAAGGCCGAGGAGAAGCGCCTCGACCTCGTCTCGTACGGCGCCGCGAGCGCGGCGGACGTGGACACCCTCGCCGAACAACTCCTCGCGGGCGACGTGCGGTTGATCTCCCAGCCGGGCAAGATCGACACACCCGGTGGCGGCTACGGCTTCCGCTTCTTCGACGTCGACGGCCGCACCATCGAAGTGTCCGCCGATGTGGACGTACGGCAGCACCGCAAGATCGAGGAGAAGGAGTCGATCCCGGTCAAGCTGTCGCACGTCGTGCTGAACTCGCCGGACCTGGACAGGACCCGTGAGTGGTACGAGACCCACCTCGGCTTCCGCCACTCCGACACGCTCAGCTCGCCGCACGTCGGTGACGTCATGCACTTCATGCGGATCTCCGACCAGCACCACTCCATGGCCATCGCCAAGGGCCCGCACACCTCCCTGCACCACGTCTCCTTCGAGATGCGCGGCCTGGACGAGTACATGCGCGGCTCCGGCCGCGTGATCCGCGCCGGCTTCAAGAAGGTCTGGGGTCCGGGCCGGCACCTGGCGGGCGACAACACGTTCACGTACTTCCTGGACCCGCACGGCAACACCGTCGAGTACACGACGGAGTTGGAGCTGCTGGACGAGGACACCTGGCACCCCCACGTCTACGACTTCTCCCAGCCCGAGGTCACCGACCAGTGGGGCACCGCCAACCCCATGAACGAGCTGATCGCCAAGGAGTCGTTCAACGACGTCGACCGCGGTGTGTTCATCGCCCCGCCGGTCTGACCCCCTGGGTCGTGTCCAGAACCCCGGGGACGCGGTGGCCCTGTCACCGCCCTGACGCCCTTGCCGCGTCCCCGGCTTCCACTGCTGTCGATGACCGCCGGATCCTGGAGCCGTGCATGCGTTTCGCCACCTATGAACACCGACACCAGCGCCGGGTCGCCGTCGTGGAGGAGGACGGCACCCTCCACCCGGTTCCCGGGGCGC
Source organism: Streptomyces sp. NPDC002328 (assembly GCF_042890065.1). NCBI lineage: Bacteria > Bacillati > Actinomycetota > Actinomycetes > Kitasatosporales > Streptomycetaceae > Streptomyces > Streptomyces sp. NPDC002328. Next base: position 249,847 of record NZ_JBIARQ010000003.1, read on the forward strand.
GCTCGCTCACGGAGCTGATCAGCCGCGGCGACGGACTCGACGCGCTCCTGCGCGCCGGGGCCGCCACGCTCGACGTCCCGCCGGGCCCCCACGTGTCCGAGGTGCGGTTGCTGCCACCGCTCCAGCCGCCCACCGTGCGGGACTTCGTCACCTTCGAGGAGCACGTCGAAGGGGTACGGCGATCCGTCGACGGGGCCGGCGTCGGCGGGGTGCCCGAAGCCTGGTACGACGCCCCGACGTTCTACTTCACCAACCCGTACGCCGTCATCGGCGCCCACGACGACGTCCCGGTGCCGCCGGGCAGCGAGGTCCTCGACTTCGAGCTGGAGGTCGCCGCGGTCATCGGCAGGGAGGGGCGCGACCTGACTCCCGACCAGGCACGGGACCACATCATCGGCTACACGGTCTTCAACGACTGGTCGGCCCGCGACCTCCAGTCCCGCGAGATGCAGGTCCGCCTCGGCCCGTGCAAGGGCAAGGACACCGCCGCCACCCTCGGCCCGTACCTGGTCACCGCCGACGAGCTGGAGCCGTACCACGACACCGACGGCTTTCTGCGCCTGGCACTGACCGCCTCGGTGAACGGCGAGGTCGTCGGCAAAGACCTGTTGTCCAACATGAGCTGGACCTTCGAGGAGATGGTCGCCTACGCCTCGCGGGGCACCGTCGTCCGCCCCGGCGACGTGCTCGGCTCCGGCACCTGCGGCAACGGCGGCTGCCTCGCCGAGCTGTGGGGCGTCCGGGGCGAGCAGTCCCCGCCCCCACTGAAGCCGGGAGACACCGTCACCCTCACCGTGGAGGGGATCGGCACCGTCTCCAACACCGTGGTCGCGGGCAGGGATCCGCAGCCGCTGCCGACCGCCCGCCGCCGCACCCGGGAGCGGCCGTGAACGACCCGCACTCCAAGAGGCTCCTCGGCAAGGTCGTCGTCGTCACCGGCGCCGCGCGCGGCCAGGGCGCCGCCGAGGCCGAGGCCCTGACCCGCGAGGGCGCCCGCGTCATCGCCACCGACGTGACCGAGGCCCCCGGCTGCCGCCGCCTCGACGTCACCGACGAGGAGCACTGGGCGAAGCTGGCCGCCGAACTGCGGGAGTCGTACGGCCAGGTGCACGGCCTGGTCAACAACGCGGGCATCACCTGGCGTGCCCGCCTCGACGAAGTGACCCCCGACGACTTCGCCCGCGTCCACGCCGTCAACGTCACCGGCCCGCTCCTTGCCATCCAGCACCTGACGCCGCTGATGCCGCCCGGCTCGTCCATCGTCAACGTCGGCTCCACCGCCGCGCTCAGCGGCCACTACCCGGTCGCCTACACGACCAGCAAATGGGCGCTGCGCGGCCTGTCGAAGACCGCGGCCACGGAGCTCGGCCCGCGCGGCATCCGCGTCAACACGATCCACCCCGGCTTCATCGAGACCGAGATGACCGCCTCCGCCGCGCCCGCATTCCGCGAGGCGAACATCCGCGAGACCCCTCTCGGCCGCACCGGCACGGTCGACGAGGTCGCCCCGCTCGTAATCTTCCTCCTGTCCGACGAGTCCTCCTTCATCACCGGCGCCGAGATCCCGGTCGACGGCGGACTCACCGCGCACGGCGGCGTGAAGTCCATCGCCGACGCGTTGCGCCCGGAGGCGTCATGAGACGCCTCGAAGGCAAGGTGGCCCTGATCTCGGGCACCGCCCGTGGCCAGGGCCGGGCGGCGGCGCTGCGCTTCGCGGCCGAGGGCGCGATCGTCGTCGGCGGAGACCTGCTGCACGAGGCGGCGCTGGAGACCCAGCGGCTCGTGGGGGAGGCGGGCGGCACGGCCCTGACTCCCGGCCCGCTGGACGTCACGGACGAGGCCTCCGTCCGCGCGTGGGTGCAGGAGGCCGTGGACGCCTTCGGCGGGATCGACATCCTCTACGCCAACGCCGGCGCCGTCCGTTTCGGAGCCGTGGACACCCAGCCGTACGAGGACTTCACCTTCACCCTGCGCGCGGAGCTGGACTCGGTGTGGCTGGCCGCGCACGTCGCCTGGCCGCACCTGGTGCGCAGCTGCGGCTGCGTCCTCACCGTCGGCTCGACGGCCGGACTGACCGGCTCGCTGACCAACCGGCGCACGGCGCACTCCGCCTCCAAGGGCGCCGTGATCGCCCTGACCCGCCAACTCGCCGCCGAAGGCGCCCCGCACGGCATCCGGGCCAACTGCGTCAGCCCCGGGATGGTCGACACCGAGGGCTCGCGCGGTGACCTGCTCGCCGCCGACCACCCCATGCGCACCATCGCCCGCCACATCTCCCTCGGCCGCGTCGGCCTCCCCGACGAGGTCGTGAACGCCGCCGTCTTCCTCGCCTCCGACGAGGCCTCGTACATCACCGGCGCCAACCTCGTCGTCGACGGCGGCTGGTCGTCCGTACTCCCCGGCTGAAAGGTCGCTCAGTGAACAAGGTCAGCGTGGACGCCGACGAGGCGGTCGCCGACATTCCCGACGGCGCGTCACTGGCCGTCGGCGGCTTCGGCCTCAGCGGCGTCCCCGACGTGGTGATCCGGGCCCTGCACGAGCAGGGCGCCACCGGCCTGCGGGTCGTGTCGAACAACTGCGGCGTGGACGGCCGCGGGCTGGGCGTGCTGCTCGCCGCCGGCCGGATCGCCCGCGTGACGGGCAGTTACGTCGGCGAGAACAAGGAGTTCGCCCACCAGTACCTGTCGGGCGAGCTGGAGGTGGAACTGGTGCCGCAGGGCACACTGGCCGAACGGCTGCGCGCCGGCGGCGCGGGCATCCCCGCGTTCTACACCCCGGCCGGTGTGGGCACCCAGGTCGCCAACGGCGGTCTGCCGTGGAGGTACGCGGCGGACGGCTCGGTCGCCGTGGCCTCCCCGCCCAAGGAGACCCGCGACTTCCACGGCCGGCCGCACGTCCTGGAGCACGCCATCACCACCGACTTCGCCCTCATCCGGGCCTGGCGGGGGGACCGGCACGGCAACCTGGTCTTCCGCCGCGCCGCGGCCAACTTCAACCCGCTCGCGGCGATGGCCGGCCGGATCACGATCGCCGAGGTCGAAGAGCTCGTGGAACCGGGCGAGCTGAGCCCCGACGCCGTCCACCTGCCCGGCGTCTTCGTCCAGCGGATCGTGGAGCTCACCCCCGCTCAGGCCGCTGACAAGCAGATCGAGAAGAGGACGGTACGAGCATGAGCGCGACGATGGACACGCCCCGGGGCTGGACCCGCGACCAGATGGCCGCCCGCGCCGCCGCTGACCTCACCGACGGCTCCTACGTCAACCTCGGCATCGGCCTGCCCACACTCGTCCCCGGCCACCTCCCGCCCGGCGTGCAGGTGGTGCTGCACTCCGAGAACGGCATCCTCGGCACCGGCCGTTATCCGACCGCCGACGAGGTCGACCCGGATCTCATCAACGCGGGCAAGGAGACCGTCACCGTCCTGCCGGGGGCCTCCTTCTTCGACTCGGCCCTGTCCTTCGGCATGATCCGCGGCGGTCACATCGACACCGCGGTGCTGGGCGCCATGCAGGTGTCGGAACGCGGTGACCTGGCCAACTGGGTGATCCCCGGAAAGATGGTCAAGGGCATGGGCGGGGCGATGGACCTGGTCCACGGCGCCCGCCGGGTCATCGTCCTGATGGAGCACACCGCCAAGGACGGCAGCCCGAAGATCCTGACCGAGTGCACCCTGCCGCTCACCGGCGAAGGGTGCGTCCACCGCGTCATCACCGACCTCGGCGTCCTCGACATCACACCCGACGGCCTCACCGTCGTCGAGACCGCACCCGGCATCACCCTCGACGAGATCACCGCGAAGACGGCCGCGCCCCTGCGGACCGACGCCGTCACCGCTGCCTGCTGAACGCGGTCGTCCACAACCCCGCTCGCAGGTTCGGGCAGGAAGTACGGCCGCGAGATGTTGTGCTCCCGCAAGGCGTCCTCGTAGCGCGTCAGCAGGGTGTCGAGGTCGGCCAGCCAGTCGCTACTCGTAGCGGATCACGCGCTGGGACTTGGCGTACTTGCCGTACTCGCTGAGGTAGTCGTCGAGGAGTCGGCGTAGTTGTCGGGCCTCCGGCGGGAGTGCTGTTGAGAAGGTGGGCCAGCCGGTGAAGGTGAGGTCGTAGGGCAGTTCGACCAGGCCTGTGATCGCGTCCCAGAAGGCGTTCCAGTTGCGGCCGTAGAAGTCGGGGAACAACAGCTCCTGCTGGAGCAGCCGTTGGAGTTCTTCTGCGCTCCGTACCTCGGTCAGGTCGATGACCAGGGGGTCGGGGAGCGTCGGCTCTGCTTCGTCTGTTTCGTCCGTCATGGCAGTCGGGAGTCTTTCATCAAGGGGGTGGTGGCCAGGTGGATCGGGTGGATCAGGTGGATCAGGTGGATTGAGTCGCTGATCGTTTCCCCATTGCGCAGAGCCGTACCGCGGTGGCCGCGGCGGCCGTCTGGCGTCGGCCCGTTCGGGCGGGTTCCGTTCGGTGGGCTGCCGTGTCCAGGAACAGCATCGCGGGAATCGTACGCGAGGTGACGATGAGTCACACTTGCCGCGTGAAGCTGACGGAACTGCATCGGCGTCTCCTGGCCGATCTCCTCGATGTGGGCGCCGCCTATCCGCTCGCGGTGACCGGTGGGTACGCCATTCAGGCGCATGGGCTTGTGGAGCGGGCCGGTCGGCATGTGGCCGTCGCGACCGAGAATCCGGCCGGGATGGAGGACATCGCCGTCGCGATCCGCGCCGGGCTGGAGGAGCGCGGGTGGCTCGTGCCCGGAGCGCCGGAGGCGGATCCGCTGTCCGCGCGGCTGGTCGTCGCCGAGCCCGTCACCGGTGAGGAGTGCCAGGTCGACGTCCTCAAGGAGGTGCTCTGGCGGCCACCGGTCCGTACGGAGCTGGGGCTCACCCTCTCCCTCGACGACGTCGTCGGCACGAAGGTGCGGGCGCTGGCCGACCGCGGACTCGCCCGCGATCTCATCGACGTCCACGCCGCCGCGGAGCGCTGGAGCCACCCGGAGCTGGAGGAACTGGGCCGCCGCCATGCCCGTGACACCCTCGACCTCACCGATCTCCAGGCCCGTCTGACCGGCGCGGAGATGATCGACGACGTCGAGTTCGCCTCCTACGGCCTGGACGGGAACGCCGTCGCCGCGCTCCGCCTGTGGGCGCAGGAGTGGGCGGATGACATCGGCGAGCGGCTGCTCGAGTCGTCGCCTCCCGAGGAGGAGGACGCGGAGGACGCGGAAGAAGAGTGAGTTCCGTTCGCCGGTCAGGTGATCGCGGCGTGGGTTGCGGGCTTTGTGTCAGGGGGAGTTGAGGGTTCTGGTGGTCAGTTCTGCCAGTAGGCGGGTTCGGGGGATCAGCTGGGTGATGTCGACGTGTTCGGTGTCCGCGTGGGCGCCCGTGCCCACTGCGCCCAGGCCGTCCAGGGTGGGGCAGCCCGTCGCCGCGGTGTAGTTGCCGTCGGAGGCTCCTCCGGCGGGCGCTCCGCGCAGGGGGTGCTGGCCCAGGTCCTCGGCGACGCGGGCGGCGAGGGCGAACAGGTCGGCCGAGGCGTCCGGCTGCATCGGGGGGCGTTGGGCGCCGCCCAGGATCTCCAGGCGCGCGCCCGGCGTGACGGGGGTGAGGCCGCGTACGAGCTCGTCGACACGGCGTTGCGCCGCCGCCGTCGGCACGCGCGCGTCGATCCACAGGCTCGCCCGCGCGGGCACCGTGTTGCGCGTGCTGCCCGAGGTCAGCAGGGTCGGCGTGACGGTCGCCGCGCCCAGGACGGGGTCGGGCGCGTCGGCGTCGGCCATCGTGGCCGCGATCCCGGCGACGGCCAGCACCTGGTGGGCCGCCTCGACGGACGCGTTGATCCCCTTGTGCGGCTCCCCGCCCGCGTGCGCGGCCCGGCCGTGCACCACGACCTCGTACCGTGACGTGCCCTTGCGGGCGATCTTGACCGCGCCCCTCGCGTCGGCCGACGCCTCCAGCACGAAGGCGGCCGCACAGCGGCGCGCGGCCTCCTCGACCAGCCGGCGGGAGGTCGGGGAGCCCACCTCCTCGTCCCCGGTGACCAGCACGCACACACCGGACCGGGACGGCAGGGACGCCAGCGCGTGGAACAGCTGCACCAGGCCGGCCTTCATGTCCAGGACGCCCGGACCGCGGGCGACGCCGTTCTCGACCGACCAGGGGTGGGAGCGGAGCGAGCCGAGGGGCCACACCGTGTCGTGGTGGCCCAGCAGCAGGACGCGCGGCCGTCCGAACGTCCACCTCAGGTGGGTCACCCCGTCGATCACGATCGTCTCCGGCGCTGCTTCCAGCAGCCGGGTGCCGAGGGCTGCGACCACCTCGGCGCTGCGCGCCACCGCCGCGTGGTCCGCCGAGAAGGACTCGCACCGTACGAGCTCCTCCAGATCGGCCAGCATCGCCGGCAGCGCGAGCGCTGGGCGGCCCCGGCTCACCGGGCTCGCCCCTTCTCTCGCCTCTCCTCGCGCCTCTTCTCGCGCCCCTTCTCGCGCCTCTTCTCGTTTCTTCTCGTTCTCGGCTTCCCGTCGTGGCATGACGTCGTCGCCTCCTTCCGCCGCGGGGGCTCCCGTTCGTCCGGGAGCGCCGCCGTCGCGTCAACGACGCCGGGCGGGCGCAGGACATGCCGGCGGCAGCGACCAAATGCCTACGTCAGAGCAGACCGAGGTCGTCCAGTTCCTTGTGGAGGGCCGCGCGGGGGTGGTCGGCGGCGGGCGGGAGGGCGCGGCCCTTCCCGGTGGCGGGGCGGCGCGCGTCGAGGGATGCGGGGGACGCGGGAGGGGCGGCGGGGCCCAGGGGTGCGGTGGAGGACGGCGCGGTCGTGGGCCGGGGGGTGCGGGAGCGGAAGATCCAGGCTCCCGCGAGGCCGCCGACGAGGCCGCCCAGGTGGCCCAGCCAGCTGATCCCGGGGGTGCCGGGGACGGCCGTGGTGAGGATATAGGCGAATGACGCGGCCATGACGAGACCGATCAGGGTGTCGATCAGGTGCCGGTCGAAGAGGCCGCGGACGACGACGTAGGCGAAGTAGCCGTAGACCAGGCCGCTGGCTCCGACCGTCACCGCGTCGCCCTGCTCCAGGAGCCAGACCGCCGTGCCGCTGGTCAGCGCGACCAGCAGGCTCAGCCCGAGGAAGCGGGTGACCCCGCGGTAGGCGGCGAGGAAGCCGAAGACGAACAGCGGGCCGGAGTTGGACTCGATGTGGGCCCAACTCCAGTGCAGGAACGGCGCGGACAGCATGTGCGGCAGCGTCCCGATGTCGCCGGACGTCACGCCGTAGTCGCGGGCGAGCCCGTAGTCCTGGGCGGAGTTGGCCAGTTGCACCAGCCAAATGAGCGCCAGGAAACCGAACATCGTGAAGAACGCCTTCCGCGCCTCCGCGATCATCCGTTCGGGACTGGCCAGCGAACCGTCCGACTTGCTCATCCTGCTTCCCCTCCCTGGTGGACCCCGTCCCCCTCGCCTCGCACTCTACGGAGTGCGGCGGCGCGTGGGGATCCCGCCCGCGCCAGTGTCAGGGTCACCGCGGCCGACGCGAGCGCCATCGTCGTCATCGCCGTTGCGGGAGAGGTGAGTTGGGCCGCCGTGCCCGCCAGGACCGCGCTCACGCCCTGCGCGGTGAGCATCCCGGCGGAGTGCAGGCCGAGCGCGTGCCCGGCGAGTTCGGGCGGGGTGAGGGCCATCAGTCGTTCCTGCTGGACGAGGCTCGCGCCGAAGCCGACCGAGGCCACGGCGGCGGCGAGCGCGGCGACGGGCAGCGGCGGGCGGAGGGCGAAGACGGCGTACGGGGCGGCGAGGAGCAGGAGGAGTGGGGTGGCGAGGCGGGCGCGCAGCGCGGGCGGGAGGAGGCGGCCGACGGCGAGGTCGCCGGCCAGCATGCCCAGCGCCGCGCAGGCGAACAGGGCTCCGGCGCCGGCGGGGTCGTACGACACGAAGAGGGCCTCGCAGCCGACGATCAGGCCGTTGGGCAGCCACAGGCCCAGGTAGAGCAGGCGGCGGGGGCGGGAGGACCACAGCACGGCGTTGGTGCGGCGGGTCGCCGCGGCCGAGGGTCGGCCGGTGGCACGGGGTGCGCGGGCGGTCAGTCCGGCGCGGGCGGTGAGCGCGGCGGTCGTGTGGAGGACGGCGGCGAGGAGGAGGACGCGGTGCGGGGACAGGACGGTGACGAGGACGCCGCCGGTCGCGTACCCGGTGATCTGGAGGAGCCCGTTCATCATGTTGAAGACGGAACGGGCGGGGAGGTAGCCGTCCTTGGGGGTGATCTCGTTCAGCAGGCCCCAGCGAACCCCGCCGCCGAGCGCCGCGACCAGGCCCTGGGCGAGGACGACGACGAAGACGGCGGCGATCGGCAGGGCGGGGGCGGCGAGGACGGCCGTGGTGGCGGCGAAGGCGAGGGACAGGCCGGCCAGGGCTCGTCTCGGGGGGAGGCGGTCGGCCCCGGAGAGGAGGACGCTCGCGCCGACGACCTGGGCGAGGGACGGGCCGAACATGCTGACCGCCGAGAGCAACGGGGAGCCGGTGGCCCGGTGGACGAGGGTGCCGAGGGCCAGGCCGGCGATCGTCTGGGCGGCGGTATGGGCGGCGGAGGAGAGGAGGAGGGGGGTGAACTCGGGGGTGCGGAGGAGACGTCGGTAGGCGGTCATGCGCCGGAGTCTCGGGTGGGGTGGGGGGTGGTGGTTATTGTTTCGCGCGAGTGCGAAAGCCTCCGGCGGGGGGCGGGGGTTTCTTCGGGTGGGGGTGCGCTTCTTCGGGTGGGCGGGGGTTTCTTCGGGGGCGCGGGCTTCGGGTGGGCGGGGGATTCTTCGGGGGCGTGGGCTTCGGGTGGGCGGGGGAATCTTCGCGTGGGCTGGGCAGGGGCGGTCGTGGGCAGGGCGGTCTTGGGCAGGGGCGGCGGTCTTGGGTCAGGGAGGGGGTGGGTGGTGTGGGCTGGTGGCAGGTGAATGCCGACACTCTGGCCGGGAGCCGGTTCGTGATCTCGCCGCTCGCGGAGACCTTCGCGAGTCTGAAGCTGCTGCACTCGGGGGTGGGCGCGCATCCCGGTGAGACGGCGTGGCTGCGGGCGCACCTGCCCGGCTACCGGGCACGGCTCGCCGCCGATCCGGTCACCGCGCGGCTGGTGCGCGCCGGACTCGGGCGGTACTGGCTCGCGGACTTCCTCACGCCCACGCCCCGCGACGGGGAGAGCTTCGCTGAGGGCGTCGAGCGGGTGCGGGGCGCGCGGGCGGCGGCGGCCCGTGCGCATCTTCGGGTCTCGCTCGCCGGGCCGCTGCCGGACGTCCTGGAGCGGGACGATCTGCCCGAGCGGGCGGCCGAGTTGCTGGAGTACGTGTGGGAGGCGGGCGTACGGCCGTACTGGGAGCGGCGGCGCAGGGTGCTCGAAGCGGATGTCGCGGTGCGGACGGCGCAGGTCAGTCGGGGTGGGTGGGCGGCCGTTCTCGACTCGTTGCGGCCGGGGACGCGGTGGCTCGGGGAGAGCCGGTTGCAGGTGAACGCGCATGAGTATCCGCCTCGGGAGATCTCCGGGGCGGAGCTGATGTTCGTGCCGGTCACTCCGCGGGCGGGGTGGGTGTCCTGGGAGGAGGAGGAAGGGTGGGGGCGGTATGCCGTGGTGTATCCCTGCGTGGGTGCGCTAGCCGGGGAGCAGGGGCGGCGGGCCGTGCCGGCCGCGCTGGGCGCGCTGCTGGGGGTGGGGCGGGCGACGGTTCTGGTGCTGCTGGGTGAGGGTCCGCTGAGCACGACCCAGCTGGTCGCCCTGACCGGGCAGGGGCTGGGGTCGGTGGGGCGGCATCTGCGGGTGTTGTTGGAGGCGGGGGTGGTGGAGCGGCGGAGGGTGGGGCGGTCTGTGTTGTATTCGCGGACGGGGGTGGGGGATGCGGTGGTGGGGGCGGCGGGGTGATTCGGCTCGGGGTGAGTTGTGCGGGTTGGTCTTTGGCTCGGGGTGAGTTGTGCGGGTTGGTCTTTGGCTCGGGGTGAGTCGTGCCGGTTGGCTGGGGCTCGGGGTGGGTCGCGCAGCCCGGCGCTTACGGGGTGCCGCCGCGCCCACCCGTGCCGCCCCAGCGGCACGATTGCCCGCGGATTGTCGGATTGACGGGATAGCGGGGCCGCGGCTCGCCTGCGCGATGGGCAGGCGCGCCGTCTGACGGGATGGCGGGCCTGCGGCTTAACGGCACGAGTGGCCGCGCGCGGTTTGACGGGATGGCGGGCTCGCGGCTTGACCACATGGCGGGCCCGCGGCCTCACCACACGGCAGGGCGTGGTTTGGCGGGGGTGGCGGGTCCGTAGTCAGGGATCACAGCGGGACCGCGGGATCGCCGCGTCGGCGGGCACGTGGGGTGGCGGTGCGGCGGGATGTGGGGGGGGAGCGGTGGTGGTAGCCAGGGGAGGGGGTGGGGCGGGGCTAGCATCTTGGGATGACTAGTGATGCTGTTGCGGCTCCCCTTGGTGTTGAGATCGGTGCCCTCAATGGGGGCTCCGCTGAGCTTTCGCGGTATGCGGGGCAGGTCGTGCTGGTGGTGAACGTGGCTTCCAAGTGTGGGCTGACCCCGCAGTACACGGGACTGGAGCGGCTCCAGGAGCGGTACGCCGGGAAGGGCTTCACCGTGCTCGGGGTGCCCTGCAACCAGTTCCTCGGGCAGGAGCCGGGGACCGCCGAGGAGATCGCCGAGTTCTGCTCCGCCACGTACGGCGTGACCTTCCCGCTCACCGAGAAGGTCGAGGTGAACGGGGACGGACGGCACGCCCTGTACGAGCGGCTCGTCGGGTTCGCGGACGCCGAGGGCCACGACGGCGACATCCGGTGGAACTTCGAGAAGTTCCTCATCGGGCGGGACGGCTCCGTCGTCGCCCGCTTCTCCCCGCAGACCGAGCCGGAGTCCGCGGAGATCGTCGCCGCCGTCGAGGGCCAGTTGGGTTAGCCGTCGGACTCGGGCACAAGCCGAGCCCCCTCGGCAAGGACGGCGAGCTCGTCGAGAGGGCTCTTTCGGTGGTGCCTGCTTGTGAAGATGTCGGTCGCGGCGCGGGGCGAGGAGCGGAAGAAACGTCCTCCCCCTGAGCCGTGACCGAGGACTACGCCTTGACCGAGGCGACGAAGAGGTTCCACGCGGTGGCGGGGAAGTCCAGCGCGGGCCCGTTCTCGACCTTGGAGTCCCGTACGGCCATGGCCGCGACGACCGGCGACTTGATCTCGACGCACGCGCCGTTGCCGGTGGAGTAGGAGGACTTGGTCCACGTGTCCGTGGCACCCTGACGAATTGCCATTTTTGCTCCGGATTGCCAGTGTGATGAGTTGCTGTCACCGCCCCCGGGGCACGAACTCGAGCCCAGGAACGGTTTCCGCCATCGGTGTTGCTCGATGGCGTGATCGACGCTACTCGCCAACATCGACGTACGAAGCGACTATTCACTCGACCAGGTGGCATATTCCATGCGGGTCTTCCCTCTCGGGCGGGTGAGGTATAAAGTGCCGCCCCGCCTCACCGCGCATACTCCTTCGCGATGTCCGCGATGAACTGCCGTGAATGCTCCACGTTCAGCGCCTGCGCCCTCAAGTGCTCGTACATCACGCTGTACTTCTGCACGTCGTTCGGCTTCTCCAGGTACAGGTCGCTGGTGACGCCCTCGATGTAGACGACGCTGGAGTCGGACGCGTCGGGGAACTCCAGGATCGCGTACTGGCCGTTGAGGCCGGGATGCGCGCCCATGTCGAAGGGGATCACCTGCACGGTGACGTGCGGCAGTTGGGACTGCTCGACGAGGTGCTCCAACTGATCGCGCATCAGCGACTTGTTGCCCACGACCCGGCGCAGCGCCGCCTCGTCCATCACCGTCCACAGCCGCAGCGGGTTCTCCTCGGCGCTGATTCGTTCCTGCCGCCGCACCCGCACCTGCACGCGTTTCTCGATCTCGGCCGGCACGGTCTCCGGCAGCGCCCCGGCGATCAGCGTCTCGGCGTACTGCCGGGTCTGCAACAGGCCGGGCACCACCTGCGGGTCGTACACGCGCAGGCTCGCCGCGTCCGTCTCCAGGCCGATGTAGACGCTGTAGGGGACATCCCCGAAGGCGTGCCACCAGCCCTGCTGGCGGGAGTCCTTGGCCATCTGCATCAGCGACTCGACGATCCGCTGGTCCTCGACCTCGTACACCCCGCACAGATCGCGGACGTCGCGCTGGCTGATGCTGCGTCGACCGTTCTCCAGGCGGCTGATCTTCGACTGGGACACGAGCAGGCGGTCGGCGACCTGTTCGGCCGTCATGCCCTTGTCCTCGCGGAGTTTGCGCAGCTCCTGGCCCAACCGGCGCCGCCGGACGGTGGGATTGACATTCGACGCCACGGGACGTGCACCTCCGGCTGCATGCCTGTATCTGACACTTTGCGTATCTGCTGTTGAGCAGACTGCCACCAAGGTGCTTTCTACCGCTGGAAAACGGTGGATATGCGGCCGGTACACGTCAGCCAGGCGTTTCCGCACGGGACTTCGGCCCCGGCCCGCCCGCCTCCGGACATGCGTCCGCGCGGGGCGGCGACACCGGACGACGCCCTCGGGGGTACGAGGGGCGTACGGCGTCACTGCCCCGCGCGGGCCGCGGCGGCTCCCGAACGGGTCTTACGGGTCTTACGGGTCGTACGGGTCCCTAGGGGTCGCACAGGCCCCTACGGGACGTACGGGTACTACGGGTCGTACGGGGTGTGTCAGTGGGCCACGACGCGTGCCATGGGACCGCGGCGCGGTTGCGCCGGAACGCCACGGGCGGGTTCCGGGGCCGACCTCGCTCCCGGTCCGGCCGGGCGGCCGGCCTGGGCGGGGTTACGGCGCGGTTGCGCCGCCGCACCGTTCTGAACATCCATCACGGCGTGCGCCACGAGGCCGCCCATCGGGTCGTGCCTGATCAGGTCCCGCAGCCGGGAGCGGGACGAGCGTCCCTCGTTGCCCGGGTACAGGTGCTTGCCGAGGCCGACCGCGTGCGCCAGCGCGGCGAGCGCCGCGGTCCGCGGGTCCGGCGGCACGCCGGTGCGGATCGCGGAGTCCAGCCGGGCTCGGATCTCCCGGCTGATCTCGGTCTGACTCGCCTGGTAGCGAGTCGTCGGCAGCACTCCGCACATCTGGCCCGCCACGGCATGCACCATGCCGCACCGCTCCAGATGCGAGAGGTAGGTCTGACGGAGTCCCAGCCGGGGTCCGCCGATCCAGTGGACGGCCCGTACGGGAGCGCCACGCCTTCGCAGCAACTCCAACGCGCAGTCCAGAGTCGGATCTCCAGTCGGCCGTGGGGACACCACGGCGATACGATCCCCGTCTGGGGCTATCCGTCCGGCCAGCGCCAGCTCCACTAGCTGTGCTCCGGCCAGACCGAGGTCGAGCGACTGCGGCTGTGCGGTGGTACCCGTGGTCGGGTCCAGCGCCAGCAACAAAAGCTCTTCCGGAATTGTTCTGCGGCTCCTGCCCATCCATGCCTCCCCGCGTGGATGAATGACAGGGTGACCCCTCTCACATTCATCTGTCGAGAGTGCGTGACCGGTTCGTAGTGGAACCAGTAGGTATGTCGTTCTCGTCTACCGGAGGAGCCAAGGCCTCTACACAGGACACTGGTAGATGGTTCGGACAGCGCGTACGACGCTGTCCCGGGCGGCGGTTCACGGTCCGGCAGGCGCGCGGTGGGCGTGCGGCACAAGAGGAGGCATCGGTGGCGGGCGAGTCCCCCGACAAGTCGAAGCAGCGCGAGTCGTCGGCAGAACCGACGTCGGGGAGCGCGGGTGCGGTTCCCGAAGCACGGGATCCGAGGATCGCGGCAGCACGGGACGACGAGGGGTCGGGGGCGTCGTCCTCGGCGTCCTCGGCGTCCTCGGCGTCCTCAGGTTCGGCGCGCGGGGGCGTCGACACGGCGACCCGGGTGTTCTCCGTCCGCGAGCTGAAGACCGACGACGACGAGCAGGGCGAGCAGGACCGGCAGGACGACGAGACCGTCGAGGGCGGCGCGGACGCTGCCGAGGAGCGGGACGAGGCCGAGGGGGCCGCGGAGGGCACTGAGGACGCCTCAGAGGCGGCCGAGGGCTCCGAGAAGGGCTCCGGGAGCGACTCCGACGCCTCGGACGCCTCCGACGCGCCGGAGAGCGGTGACGAGCGGCTTCGGGCCGCCGTGGCCCAGTGGGTGGCCTCGGCGGACGAGGAGACCCCCGAGAAGGACTCCGAGAAGGCTGCGGAGGCCGAGGGGTCCGAGGAGACCGACGACGAGCCCCGGGCCGAGAAGGGCGAGCCCGAGGCGAAGCCCGCCGCCGAGGCTGCCTCCAAGACCTCGCCCAAGACCTCGCCCAAGGCCGCGCCCAAGTGGGCGGCGACCGCCGACGCGAAAGCCGAGGACGAGCCGGCCGAGGACGACGAGCCCGAGGACGACACGTCCGACAAGGCTGACGAAACCGGCAAGACCGGCGCGAAGGCCGACGCCGACACCGACGCCGACGAGGACGGCAAGGACTCGGCCGGCGACTCCGACGGCCCCGTCGACCAGCCCACCGCCGTCTTCAAGATGCCGTCCGCCAAGCCCGCCGTCGACCAGCCCACCACCATGCTGAAGCTGGGCGACGCCGCCACCGCGGCCAAGTCGACCAAGTCGGCCAAGTCCACGCCGGACGGGGGCTCCGAGAAGGACGGCGAGCCGAAGTCCGAGACGGCGAAGAGCGAGACCGAGGCCGGGTCCAAGCCCCCGGCCGAGGCCGAGCGGACCAGCAAGTTCGTCGCGCTCAAGCCCCTCGACGACCCCTCCACCCGCAAGCCGCCGCCTGCGAAGCCGGCCGAGCCCAAGGCCGAACCGGTCGCGCCCAAGGCCGAACCGGCGGCGCCCAAGGCCGAACCGGTCGCCAAGCCGACCGCCGATCCCGCCGAGCCGGCGAAGCCCGCCGCCGAACCGGTCAGGCCCGCCGCCGACGCCACCGCCGTCGTGCCGCAGATCGGCCCCGAGCGCACCACCCAGCAGCCGCTGCCGCCGAAGCCGCCGCTGGACCTGCTGGCCGAGCTGACCAACACCCCGCCGCCCCCGCCGACTCCGCTGCGCACGCTGGGCCGCCGGGTCAAGATCTGGACGCCGCTGGTCCTGTTGCTGGTGGTCGTGTTCGCGATCGCACAGGCCGTTCGCCCGCTGCCGGCGCCCTCGCTGGCGCTCACCGCGAAGGACTCGTACACCTTCGAGGGCGGCAAGCTCGCGCTGCCCTGGCCGGGCGAGGGCCAGGGCTGGATGGACGTCGACGGCGTCGGCACGATGGGCAGCTTCGGCAAGCAGACGCCCGTCGCCATCGGCTCGGTGGCCAAGACGATGACGGCGTACGTAGTCCTCAAGTCGCACCCGCTGAAGACGGGTGAGGACGGCCCGAGCATCACCGTGGACGCCACCGCCGAGAAGGAGGGCGGCTACAACCAGGCCGGCGAGTCCACCCTCGACAGCGTCAAGGCCGGCGACAAGCTCACGCTCCAGCAGGCCCTGTCGGCGGTCATGATCCCGTCGGCGAACAACATCGCCCGGCTGCTGGCCCGCTGGGACGGGGGCACCGAGGCCGCCTTCATCGAGAAGATGAACGCGGCCGCCAAGGAGCTCGGGATGACGAACACGACGTACACCGACGCCTCCGGGCTGAAGGAGACCACCGTCTCCACGGCCGAGGACCAGGTGAAGCTGGGCAACGCGGTCGTGAAGATCCCCGCTCTCGTCGCGATCACCAGCGCGGCCAGCTGGACGGACCCCTCCGGGCGTTACTTCTCGAACTACAACACGCTCCCCTTCCTCATGGGCGCGATCGGCATCAAGACCGGCTCCACCACCGCGGCCGGCGGCAACCTCCTCTTCGCGGCCCGCAAGAAGGTCGGCGGCAAGTCGGTCACGGTCGTCGGCGCGATCCTCGGACAGCACAAGCCGAAGATCCTCGAGACGGTCAACACCGTCAGCAGGACGGCGCTGGAGGCCGCCGAGGACGCGTTGACCTCGGCGAAGATCCTGAAGAAGGGCGAGGTCGTCGGGTACGTGGACGACAAGCTCGGCGGCCGCACCCCGGTCGTCCTCACCCAGGACGTCACGGCGGTCGGCTGGGCCGGGCTGTCGGTGAAGCTGTCGTTCACCGCCGGCGAGGTCCCGCACACGGCGAAGGCCGGCACCCAGGTGGGCTCGCTCACCGTCGGCGACGGCTCCGGCGGCGTGGTCAAGGTGCCCGTCGCCCTCCAGTCGGAGCTGACCGAGCCGGGCTTCTCGGACAAGCTGACCCGCATCGGCTGAGCCGCACACCGCTCGCGTCCCTTCTCGCACCCCGTCGGGCATCCTCCCGGCGGGGTGCGTGCTAGCGTCGCGAAACGGGACAGGTCGGCGGTCGTGGCGACGCGGCCGTGAAGCGGGCGCGAACGGGACGCGACCGAGGACGGAAGACAGGACACGGGGAGTGCCTTCAGGTGGCCACTGCGGAGCCGACACGCGCCGACGACTCGGGGAGGGGCCCGGACACCGGCACACGGGTGCGCCTGCCCGCGCCTCAGTCGGGCGACCACGACCGTGGTGACGCCGGTGAGGCCCGGGACGAGGACCTCGGCTCCGGTGAACCCGTGAAACCCGACGCGACCGAACCGGCGGACGTCGACGCCGTCGAGACCGACCCCCTCGACCACGCCGCTGACGGCGGCGAACCGGACGAGCACGAGCCCGCGCCCGCCGCGGCGTCCCGTCCGCGAGCCCTCGCCGATCGGGCGGGCGCATGGATGCGGCAGCACCTCGTGCTCTCCGTGACCGTGCTGTCCGGCGCCCTCCACGTCCTGTGGTTCTTCATGTTCGCAAACAGCGGCGGGGACCTGGCGGCGCAGGACGCCTGGGCCGAGTTCGTCGGCCGGCACCCCGACTCCGCGTACAACCTCGCCTGGTACGGCGGGATGCACCCGGTGTCGTACAGCGTGGTGTCGCCGTATCTGATGTCCGTCCTCGGCGTCCGTACGACGATGATGATCGCCGGGACGCTCTCGGCGGGGCTGCTGACGCTGATCCTGCTGCGCTGCCGGCCGGTGCGGAACCCGGTGGGGCCCGCGCTGGCGGGCGTGTTCGCGCTGCTGTGCAACGCGATCTCGGGCCGGGTGACCTTCGGTCTCGGCACCATGTTCGCGCTGGGCGCGGTCGCCGTCGTGTTCTGCTGGCCGCACCGCTGGCGTTACAAGCGCTGGGCGAAGGCGCTGTGCGCCGCCCCGCTGGCCGCGCTCGCCACGATGGGGTCGCCGGTGGCGGGTCTGTTCGTGGGGCTGGTCGCCGTCGCGATGTTCCTCCAGAAGCGGCGGCCGGGCGCGTGGGCGCTGGGGCTCGCCCCGACGGTGATCGTGGCGCTGTCCGCCTGGCTGTTCCCGTTCTCCGGCACCCAGCCGATGCACTTCGGCTCCACCGTGGTGCCCATCGTGCTGTCCGCGGTGGTCTACGCGGCCGTCCCGCACGACTGGACGACCCTGCGGATCACCGCGGCGGTGTACGGGATCGCGGTGCTGTTGGTGTGGATCGTCAGCTCGCAGATCGGGTCCAACATCACGCGGCTGCCGATGCTGTTCGCGGGTGTGGTGCTGATGGCGGCGCTGCCGTTCACGGTGCCGCGCAGCCGCAAGTGGTACGCGGTCGTCCTGGCCTCGGTCACCTTCACCGTCTGGATCGGCTACAAGACGGTCGACGACATCGTCCATACGACGCCGGAGGCGTCCTGGGCGCGTGAGCTGGCGCCGCTGGTCAACGAACTCCAGGAGGTCGGCGCGGAGAAGGGCCGGGTGGAGGTCGTGCCGGCCCGCTCGCACCGGGAGGCGTCCGCGCTCGCGCCGTACGTCAACCTGGCCCGCGGCTGGAACCGGCAGGCGGACATGAAGCGCAACCCCCTCTTCTACGACGACACCCTCAACTCCGCGAACTACCACGAGTGGCTCCAGCGGTGGGCCGTGCACTTCGTCGTGCTGCCGAAGGACGAGCCCGACGGGGACGGCGGGCTGCGCGAACGGGCGCTGTTGCAGCGGGGTCTGCCGTATCTGGAGCAGATCTGGGGCGACGCGAACTGGCAGTTGTTCCGGGTGACGGACGCGGCGCCGCTCGCCGAGCCGAACGCGGTCGTGCAGGAGGCGGCGCAGGGTGAACTGACGGTCGACGTGAAGAAGGCCGGGCGGATCCTGATCCGGATCCCGTACTCGCCGTGGCTGAGCATCGTCGACGCGGAGGGCGAGAAGCTGGAGCCGCCGCAGGAGACGCAGGCGTCCAAGGACCGCTCCGAGGGGGAGCCGAAGACGTACGACAACGTCAACGGGTGCCTGTTCGAGACGGAGGAGGATGCGGAGGGCGACCAGTGGACGATGCTGGTCGCTCCGCGGGTGGGGACGTATCGGCTGGCCGCGCCCTATGAGTTGCCTCGGGGGACTCCGTGTCCGGACGAGTTGCGGTGACTGTTCTTTTTCGGTGACCGTCGGCTTCGGCGGGCGTTGTCCGGGGGCTGCCGCCCCCAGGCCCCCGCTTCGGCCCCGAAAGGGCCTCGTCCTCAAACTCCCCCAGAGGGGGGACCCCCAGACGGGCTGACAGTGCGCAGGTCAGCTACATAGGTGTCCGTTCCCGGGACCGTCGGGATGAAGGGCGCCAGGAGTTCCAGTCGGCCCAGGCCCGTCTCCTCCACCGCCGTCTCCAGGTCGGTGAAGTGGGAGTCCCAGCACTCCCTGGGGTCGGTCTCCAGGAACCACAGCAGGGTCAGGCGGGTGTCGACTCCCTCCACCTGCTTGACGTAGGTCATGCGGTCGCCGGGCAGGGGGGCCGGGCGGAACACCGTCACCATCGCGGCCGGGGAGCCGGCCAGGCGCCGGGGGAGGCAGCGGGTGCGGAGCCACTCCAGGAGGGCGGGGCGCTGTTCCGGGGTCCCGGCGTCGACGACCTGGAGGACCAGGCCGGCGTAGGGGTGGTCCAGGGCGTGGAAGTCGCGGGGGCCGGCCGCGCCGTCGCGGTAGACGGTGGTCTCGTGGTCCTGGAACGCGGTGAAGACGTGGGTGCGGTCCCGGTAGACGCGGGCGTCCCGGTTGAGCCGCTTGTTGATGGCGACCGTCCAGCGCATGTGGTCGTCGTAGCGGCCGTCGGTGATCCAGTAGGTGGAGAGGTAGCAGCCGGCGGTGACGGGCTGGGCGATCGCCGACTTCTCGGGGACGCGCAGGAGTTGGAGGTCGCGGGTGGCGACCCAGCGGCGGCCCGCGTACATCCAGGGCATGGCCATCGCGCCGGCGTAGTAGTGGTCGTCCTCGTACCAGCGGTTGTAGGCGTACTCATGGCCGGGAAGCGGTTCGACCATGGTGATCAGGGCGTGGCCGGGGCGGACCCCGTAGGGGCCGACGGCGGCCAGTTCGGCGTAGGTCTCGCTGCGGGTCTCCTCGCTCATGGGCGTTCCCCTTCCGTCCTCCTGCGGTCGCCCATACTCTGACGCCCCGTCAGATGATGCGCCAGACCCGGGAGGTCCCGATGTCCCTGCTCACCGGCAAGACCGTCGTCGTCTCGGGAGTCGGCGCCGGGCTCGGTCACCAGGTCGCCGCGGCGGTGGTCCGCGACGGCGGGAACGCGGTGCTCGGGGCGCGGACCGAGACGAACCTCGCCAAGAGCGCGGCGGAGATCGACCCGGACGGCACGCACACCGCGTACCGGGCGACCGACGTCACCGACGAGGGGCAGTGCGCGGCGCTGGCGGGGCTGGCGCGGGAGCGGTTCGGCGGGATCGACGCGGTGGTGCATGTGGCCGCCTGGGACTCCTACTTCGGCGGGCTGGCGGACGCCGACTTCGCCACCTGGCAGTCGGTGCTCGACGTGAATCTGCTGGGGTCGCTGCGGATGACGCGGGCCTGCCTGGACGGGCTGAAGGCGCGGGGCGGGTCGGTGGTGTTCATCGGGACGCAGTCGGCGGTGGCCGCGCCCTCGCAGGTGCGGCAGGCGGCGTACGCGGCGTCGAAGGGGGCGCTGACCAGCGCGATGTACTCGCTGGCGCGGGAGCTCGGGCCGTACCGGATCCGGGTCAACACCGTGCTGCCGGGCTGGATGTGGGGGCCGCCGGTACGGGCCTACGTGCAGTTCACGGCGGCGACGGAGCAGGTGGCGGAGGAGGTCGTGCTGGGGCGGCTGGCGGAGCGGATGGCGCTGCCCGAGCTGGCCACGGACGCGGATGTGGCGGACGCGGCCGTGTTCCTGGCGTCGGACCGGGCGCGGGCGATCACCGGGCAGTCCCTGCTGGTCAACGCCGGGGAGCTGATGCGGTGAGGTCACGGAGCTTGTTCATGTAGATGAACGACGAACACCATGCAGAATGATTTTGCCTCCCTTTGACCCTACGGTTACTTGTCGTGTCCACGCGACAGCGCCCACGATGAGCGCCGGTCCGAACCGCCGGATCGAACCCTGGGAGGGCGCACATGAACGGTCTCGACTGGGCCGTGCTCATCGGCTACTTCGGTGTGATGGTCGCCATCGGCGTCTGGTCCCACAAACGGGTGGACGACGTCAGCGACTTCTTCACCGCGGGCGGCAAGATGCCCTGGTGGCTGTCCGGCATTTCGCACCACATGTCGGGCTACAGCGCGGTCATGTTCACCGGGTACGCGGGCATCGCCTACACCTACGGCGTCACCTCCTTCGTCACCTGGTCCTTCCCCATCGCGCTCGGCATCGCCATCGGGTCCAAGCTCTTCGCGCCACGCATCAACCGGTTACGCTCCCGACTCCATGTCGCTTCCCCGCTGGAGTACCTGAAGAACCGGTACGACCTGAAGACGCAGCAGGCGCTGGCCTGGTCCGGGATGCTGCTGAAGATCGTGGACGTCGGCGCCAAGTGGGCCGCCATCGCGACCCTGTTGTCCGTCTTCACCGGCATCTCGCTCAACCAGGGCATCCTGATCACCGGCACCATCACGGCCGTGTACTGCACGATCGGCGGGCTGTGGGCCGACGCGCTCACCGAGTTGGGGCAGTTCGTCATCCAACTCCTGGCCGGCATCGCGATGTTCGTGGCGGTCCTGGCGGAACTCGACGACAAGGGCCTCGGACCGGTCAGCGCGTGGGACGAACCGGCCCTCAAGGGCCACGGGGAGCCGCTGGTCGGCGACTACGGCGTGGTCTTCCTGCTGGCGTTCCTCTTCATCAAGCTCTTCGAGTACAACGGCGGCATGCTCAACCAGGCCCAGCGGTACATGGCCACCGCCACCCCGCAGGAGGCCGCCCGCTCCGCCCGGCTGTCGGCGGCGCTGTGGCTGATCTGGCCGCTGGTGTTGTTCTTCCCCATGTGGATGTCACCGCTGCTGGTGAAGTCGCAAAACGGCAGCGGCTCCGACTCCTACGCGCTGATGACCGAACAGCTCCTGCCGCACGGCCTGTTGGGCCTCGTCATCGTCGGCTTCTTCTCCCACACGATGGCCATGTGCTCCTCCGACGCCAACGCCATCGCCGCCGTCTTCACCCGTGACTGCGCGCCGGTCATCTGGCGCAGGGCGCGGACCTGGAACCAGGGGCAGGGCCTGCGGGTCGCCCGGATCGCCACGGTCGTCTTCCTCGGGCTGTCCATGGCGGCGGCGACCCAGGTCAACTCGCCCACGTTCAAGGACATCATCACCGTCGTGATCAAGTGGGTGGCCGGCCTGATGGGCCCGATGGCGATCCCGATGATGCTCGGCCTGCTGCGCCCGTTCCGCCGCTCCGGCCCGACGGCGGCCCTGACCAGCTGGTCGATGGGCCTGCTCGCCTTCTGGCTGGTCAACTACCCGATCAACTGGAACGTCGAGGGCGGCGTACCGCTCCAGTACCAGGTCTCCGTCCCGCTGGCGGTCTCCCTGGTCCTCTACATCCTGATCGGCTTCCTCAAGCCGGAGGACACCCCGGAACGACTGGCGATCATCGACCGGATCAACGGGGACGGGGACGGGGACGGCACTGGGGGCGGCCAGGAGACGGCAGCCCGCCCCACCAGCCCGTCCGGCGTTTGAGCGGCCCACGTCAGTCGGCGCCGACCCTGGGGTACCGCAAGAGCCACGCCGGCGAAGCCCCCGCAGGACTGTGCAGTGCCGGCCCCTGCGTCATCTCCATCGCGAAGTCGTCGGCCAGCTCCAGCACCGTCGGCCGGCCCTCCACCTCGGCCACCCAGGCCGGCGGGAGGGCCGTCTCGCCGTGCAGCGCGCCGAGCAGCCCGCCGGTCAGCGCGCCGACCGGGGCCGAACGGCCGCCGTGGTTCACCGCGAGCCGCAACCCGTGCCGGACGTCCTGCGCGACGAGCGCGCAGTAGACGGCCGCCGACAGCACACCCGCCGCCGTCCCCTCCCCCACCAGCTCCTCCACCCGCGCCGGACCGGGCATCCCCTGCCGTACGGCGCCCAGCGCGTGCTGGAGCGCCTCCGCCACCGGCTCGTGCCCGGGGCGGGCGGCGAGCAGGGCGAGCGCCCGCTGCACCGCGCCGTCGAGGCTGTCGCCGCGGGCGAGGGCGTGCACGGTCACGGCGTACGCGCCGGCCGAGAGGAACGCCGTGGGGTGGCCGTGGGTCTGGGCCGCGCACTCGACGGCGAGCTGGGCGACGAGCTGCGGCTCCCAGCCGACGAGCAGCCCGAAGGGCGCGGAGCGGGCGGCGGCCTCGGGGCCGGTCTCGCCGGGGTTCTTGGGGGCCTCCAGGGTGCCCATCGTGGCGTCGCCGAGCCCGAGGAGCAGCGCGCGGGCCGGGTCCCGGCGGGCGTACAGCCACTCCTCGTGGGCCAGCCAGCCGTCGTCCTTGCGGCGCAGGTCGGGGCCCCAGTCGCGCTGGGTGGCCGCCCATCTGAGGTAGGCGCGGTGCAGGTCGGTCGGCGGGTGCCAGGCGCCGGTGTCGCGGCGGACCTGGGCGCGGATCAGACCGTCGACGGTGAAGAGGGTGAGCTGGGTGAGGTGGGTGACGGTGCCGCGGCGGCCGTGGGCGGGGGCGAGGTCGACGAGTCCCTCGGGGCCGTGGGTCTGCCGGATCTCCTCCAGGCCGAGCCGGTCGACGGGCGCCCCGAGGGCGTCCCCGACGGCGGCCCCCAGCAGCGTGCCGCGCACCCGGCTGCGGAAGTCCTGCTGTTCGGTACGGCCCCAGACCGGGCCGGCTGTCGCACCCACCAAGTCCTCCCGGGCACCGTCCGTACGTACGACGTTCGCCACTGTAATCGAACAAGGCAGGAGCGGCAGAGCACGGGCCTCCGGCGACGACCGGGGCGCCTTCAGCGCACCGGACGGCCGCCTCGGCAGGTTCGACCGGCCGGACGGCGACTAGTCGACGACCCGCACCTTCGTGCCCGTGGCGCCGAACGCCCACAGGGCCGAGCCGTCGGCCTTCGGCATGCGGATGCCGCCGGTCTGGGCGCCGGAGGCCGGGGTCGGGGAGGCGCCGTCGACGGCGTTGGAGAAGGCGACGTTCACGCCGGACTTCACCGTGAAGTACACGATGTGCTCGATCTGGACGCCGTCCGAGCCGGTGGTGGCGTCCTTGCGCAGGGAGATCGTGTAGGTGCCGGGGTCGGGGTCCACGGTGCCCGGCCAGACGAGGAAGGTGCGGCGGGCCGCGTCGTCGGCGTCGACGAGCCAGACGCGCCGCTGCTGGAGGGAGTAGACGATACGGCGGCCCGTGCCGGAGTTCTCGGGCACGGCCGCCTGGGCCGGGGCCGTGGGCGCGGACGCCGAGGGCCGGGGGCTCGCGGAGGCCGACGCGGAGGGCTTGGCCGCCGTCACCGCCGGCCGCGGGCCCTTGTCGGCCTCCAGCGTCAGCGCGCCGACGGCCACGATCGCGCCGGCCGTGAGACCGGTGACCCAGGCCCACGAGGGAAGCCGTCGGGCAGCCACGGGCACATCTCCTCAGGTACGGGGCCCCGTCCTCCGGGGCCCGATCATCGTACTGTGCGGCTCCTGTCCCCCCGCCCGCAGTCCGGTCAGTCCAACACCGGCAGCAGGTCCGGCAGATGGCCGTCCGAGGCGGTGGCCGCGCGCCGCCGCTCCTCGGGGACCTCGCCGTAGAGCGTGGTGCGGGGCCTCGACGGGCGGCCCGCCGCGTCCGCGACCGCGATCAGGTCCTTGACCGACTTGTAGGAGCCGTAGGACGAGCCCGCCATGCGGGAGATCGTCTCCTCCATCAGCGTGCCGCCGAGGTCGTTCGCCCCGGAGCGGAGCATCTCGGCCGCGCCCTCGGTGCCCAGCTTGACCCAGCTGGTCTGGATGTTGGGGATCCACGGGTGCAGCAGGAGCCGGGCCATCGCGGTGACCGCCCGGTTGTCCCGCGTCGTCGGGCCGGGACGGGCGATGCCCGCGAGGTACACCGGGGCGTTGGTGTGGATGAAGGGGAGCGTCACGAACTCCGTGAAGCCGCCGGTGCGTTGCTGGATGCCGGCCAGGGTGCGCAGATGGCCCAGCCAGTGCCGCGGCTGGTCGACGTGGCCGTACATCATCGTCGACGAGGAGCGGATGCCCAGCTCGTGGGCCGTGGTGATGACCTCGATCCAGGTCGCCGCGGGCAGCTTGCCCTTGGTGAGGACCCAGCGGACCTCGTCGTCGAGGATCTCGGCGGCCGTGCCGGGGACGGAGTCGAGGCCGGCCTCCTTCGCCGCCGTCAGCCACTCCCGGATGGAAAGCCCGGTGCGGGTCGCGCCGTTGACGACCTCCATCGGCGAGAACGCGTGGACGTGCATGCCCGGGACGCGTTCCTTCACGGCCCGCGCGATGTCGAAGTACGCGGTGCCGGGCAGGTCGGGGTGGATGCCGCCCTGCATGCAGACCTCCACCGCGCCCACGTCCCAGGCCTGTTGGGCGCGGTCGGCGACCTGGTCCAGGGACAGGGTGTAGGCGTCGGCGTCCGTGCGGCGCTGCGCGAAGGCGCAGAAACGGCAGCCGGTGTAGCAGACGTTGGTGAAGTTGATGTTGCGGGTGACGATGTAGGTGACGTCGTCGCCGACCGCCGACTTCCGTACGTCGTCGGCCACTTGGCACAGGGCGTCCAGGGCGGGGCCGTCCGCGTGCAGGAGGGCGAGGGCCTCCTCGTCGGTGAGCCGGGTCGGGTCGTCGGCCGCCGTCGCCAGCGCCTGCCGTACGTCGGTGTCGATGCGCTGCGGGACCATGCCGGGGGCGGCGGCCTCGCGCAGGGCGGCCCAGTCGCCGTACACCTCGTCGAAGTCGTCGCGGCGGTCGGAGGTGCGGCCGTCGGTGTCGATGGTGCGGTGCAGGTCGGTGCGGCCGGACGCCTCGAAGGCCTCGTCGGGCTCCTGCCACGGAAGCCCCTGCGGCAGGGCCTCGGACCGGGCGAGGCCCGTCTCGGGGTCGGCGAGGGCGCGGACGTGCGGGAGGAGACGCGGGTCCAGCCAGGGTTCGCCGCGGGTGACGAACTCCGGGTACACGCACAGGCGTTCCCGCAGGGCGAAGCCGGCGGCAGCCGACTTCTCGGCGAGTTCCTCGATCTGCGGCCAGGGGCGTTCGGGGTTGACGTGGTCGATGGTGAGGGGCGAGACGCCGCCCCAGTCGTCGATGCCCGCGCCGATGAGGCGTTCGTACTCGGAGTCGACGAGGTTCGGCGGCGCCTGGAGGCAGCCGCTCGGGCCCATGATGAGCCGGGCGACGGCGACGGTGGCGACGAGTTCGTCGAGTTCCGCGTCGGGCATGCCGCGCATCGCCGTGTCCGGCTTGGCGCGGAAGTTCTGGATGATCAGTTCCTGTATGCCGTGGTAGGAGCGCGAGATCTTGCGCAGGGCGAACAGGGACTCGGCGCGCTCCTCGTAGGTCTCGCCGATGCCGATGAGGATCCCGGAGGTGAAGGGGACGGAGGAGCGGCCCGCGTCCTCCAGGACGCGCAGGCGGACGGCGGGCTCCTTGTCCGGGGAGCCGTGGTGCGGGCCGCCGGGCTCGGACCACAGGCGGGTCGCGGTCGTCTCCAGCATCATGCCCATGCTGGGCGCGACGGGCTTGAGGCGCTGGAAGTCGGTCCAGGTCATGACGCCCGGGTTGAGGTGGGGCAGCAGGCCCGTCTCCTCCAGGATGCGGATGGAGACGGCGCGGACGTAGGCGATGGTGTCGTCGTAGCCGTGCGCGTCGAGCCACTCGCGGGCCTCGGGCCAGCGGTCCTCCGGCTTGTCGCCGAGGGTGATCAGGGCCTCCTTGCAGCCGAGGGCCGCGCCCTTGCGGGCGATGTCGAGGACCTCGTCCGGGGACATGAACATGCCGTGCCCGGCGCGGCGCAGCTTGCCGGGGACGGTGACGAAGGTGCAGTAGTGGCACCGGTCCCGGCACAGCCGGGTGAGGGGGATGAAGACGCTCTTCGAGTACGTGATGACGCCGGGGCGGCCGGCCGCCTCCAGGCCCGCGTCGCGCACGCGCGCGGCGGAAGCGGCCAGGTCCTCCAGGTGCGCGCCGCGGGCCTGGAGCAGGACCGCCGCCTCGGAGACGTCGAGGGCGACGCCGTCCCGGGCACGTTTGAGGGCGCGACGCAGGGAGTTCTCGGTGGGGCCGGTGCCGCCGGGGCGGTCGGCGGGGCCGGTTCCGGAGGTCGCGGAGGTCGTCATCCTTCGAGCATACGATCACGGTTTCGGCGCGCGGGGCGCGCCCGTCCCAGCCTGTCCATGCCCGTTCGCCCCTCCGCCCTTCTGCGGTCCCGCCTGTTCCGCCTGTCCCGCTTGCTCCGCCCGTCCGGCCCTACGCCCTTCCGCGGTCCCGCCTGTTCCGCACGTTCCGCCCGTCCGGCCCGCCCGTCCGGCCCTCCTGGTGTCCCGCCCGCCCGTCCGGCCCCTTCTCCGGATCAGAGGTGCCGGCCGTACTCGTCGAGGATCTTGAGGATGTCCGTCTCGCCCGCCGGGGGCAGTTGCAGCACGGCCTCCTCGATGCCCAGGTCGGCGTAGTACGCGAGCTTGCCGGGCGACGGCAGGACGGCGTACGGGACGATCTGGAGGGCCGACGGGTCGCGGCCGGCGTCGGCCCAGGCGGCGCGCAGCAGCGGCAGGGACTCGGACAGGCCGCGCCCGCCGATCGGCAGCCAGCCGTCGGCGTACTCGCAGATGTGGGCGAAGAGCTTCGGCCCGGCCGCGCCGCCGATCAGGGTGCGGGGGCCGACGACCGGGCCGCGCGGCTGCTGGACGGGCTTGGGATGGGCCTCGCTGGCGCGGACCGACCCGTAGGGGCCCTCGTGGGCGGTGGGCTCCGCCGACCACAGCGCGCGCATCAGCGCCATCCGGTCCCGGACCAGGTCACGGCGGGTACGCCACTCCACGCCGTGGTCGGCGGCCTCCTCGACGTTCCAGCCGTAGCCGAGGCCGAGGGTGAGCCGTCCGCCGGAGAGGTGGTCCACGGTCGCGATCTGCTTGGCGAGGTCGATCGGGTCGTGCTGGGCGACGAGCGTGATGCCGGTGCCCAGGCCGAGGTTCTCCGTCACGGCCGCCGCCTGGCCGAGGGCGACGAAGGGGTCGAGGGTGCGGCCGTACTCGCGGGGCAGGTCGCCGCCGGCCGGGTAGGGCGTGGTCCGCTCCACCGGGATGTGCGTGTGCTCGGGCAGGTAGAGGCCGGCGAAGCCGCGTTCCTCCAGCTCGCGGGCGAGTCGGACGGGGGTGATCGTCTCATCGGTGAGGAAGATCGTGACGGCGATGCGCATAGGGGGCCTTTCGTCTCGTCCGACGTGGCGACGTGGGAGTCGCTCTCATCTGTACCTGCGGAAGGGACCGATGTCCATACCGACCGGTCGGCATCGACAGGGTGAGGGTGAGGATGCGCACGGCCCGCAGGACGCCCCGGCCGCCCGGCGGGGCGAGCGGCGCGCACGCCCCGACTCCCGTCGATTCCCTTTATGTCGCGGGGAGTTCACATCCGTGCGGGAAGGTTGCCGGCATGTGTGACGACGACGCGGGAATCGCACGACGCGCGCTGTTCGTGACGGGTGGCGCCGCCGCGCTTACGCTCTCCGGCGTGAGCTTCGCCTCGGCCGCCGACGGTCATGAGCAGCAGACGAGGACCGTACGGGGCACGCTGCCCGCCGGTTCCCCCGACTTCGTGTACGTCCCTGTGGAAGTCCCGCCGGGGGTGCGGGAGTTCAGGGTGGCGTACACCTACGACCGGCCCTCCGTCCCGGCGGGCACGCCCGGCAACGCGCTCGACATCGGCGTCTTCGACGAGCGGGGCACGAAGCTGGGCGGGGAGGGCTTCCGGGGCTGGTCGGGAGGGGCCCGCACGGAGTTCTTCGTCCGGGCGGACGAGGCGACGCCCGGGTATGTCGCCGGTCCGGTGCGCGAGGGCACGTGGCATGTGGTGCTGGGCCCCTACACGGTGGCGCCGCAGGGCCTGACGTACGAGCTGACGATCACGCTGACCCACGGCGAGCAGGGCGAGGCCGTGCGGCCGGTGTATCCGCCGGAGCGGGCGAGGGGACGGGGCCGGGCCTGGTACCGGGGCGACTGCCATCTGCACTCCTGGCACTCCGACGGCCGCCGCACCCCCGCCGAGATCGGCGCGCTGGCGCGGGCGGCGGGCCTGGACTTCGTCAACACCTCGGAGCACAACACGCACGCGGGGCACGGGGCGTGGGCGGACGTGGCCGGCGACGACCTGCTGGTCCTGCTGGGCGAGGAGGTCACCACGCGCACCGGGCACGTCCTGGCCCTCGGCACGGACCCCGGCACGTTCGTCGACTGGCGCTACCGGGCCCGCGACCGCCGCTTCGGCCGGTTCGCCCGCCGGATCCGCGAGGCGGGCGGCCTGGTCGTCCCGGCCCACCCGCACGCCACCTGTGTCGGCTGCGGGTGGCGGTTCGGGTTCGGGGAGGCGGACGCAGTGGAGGTGTGGAACGGCCCGTACACGCCGGACGACGAGGTGACGCTGGCGGACTGGGACGCGAGGCTGGCGGCGGGGGTCCGGGAGGGCCGGGCGGACTGGATCCCGGCGATGGGCAACAGCGACGCGCACCGGGACCCGGACACGGTGGGGTCGCCGCAGACGGTGGTCCTGGCCGACGACCTGACCCGGCGGAACGTCCTGGCGGCCATCCGGGCCGGGCGGTCGTACGTGGCCGAGTCGAGCCGGGTGTCGCTGACGTTCACCGCGACGGGCGGGCGGGGTGAGCGGGCGGGCATCGGAGAGCGGCTGGAGGTGGGCCGGGACACCCCGGTGACCGTCCGCCTGGAGGTGGAGGGCGTGCCCCGCTGCACGGTCCGCTTCGTGACCGACCAGGGGGTGCTGTTCACCGGCGGCCCGCTGCCGGTGTCGGGCGGGGGCGTCGTCGAGTGGCGTACGACGCCGTCGTACGCGGCGTACGTACGGGCCGAGGTGCGGCACGAGGTGGCGGCGGGGCCGGTGCCGGGGGCGCTGGCGGCGTTCACGAACCCGGTGTTCCTGGGGCGGGACTGAGGGCGGGCCGGCCGCGTCAACTCCTGTGCACAGGCGGTCCGGCCGCGAGCAGGGCCTTCCTCGCGAGGCGTTCGGCGCCGTCCGGACCGCCGAGGCGGTGCACGACGACCCAGCGGCCGTCGTCGTGCGCGGCGGCCACGACGGACGAGCCCCGGGTGGCGCCGTTGTGCCACAGGATCGAGGGGCCGCGCTGCCAGCTGAGGGCGGGCGGGCCCAGCCTGCGCTCGACGAGCAGCCCGACCACGACGTGCGTCAGGGTCCGGCAGGTGGACCACAGCCCGCCCGCGGGCAGGATCGGCCCGGTCAGCGTCCACAGGGGGCGGGGCCGCCCGAACAGGCCGCGCGGCACCAGCCGCCGGTCCTGCGGCGGACTCGCCGTCGCCGCGCCCGCGTCCAGCCCGAGCGGCAGCAGGACGCAGGCGTCCACGAGTTCCTGGTACGAGCGTCCGGTCACGGTCGTGAGCGCGTGCCCGAGGACCGCGTAGCCGAAGTTGGAGTACTCCGGCTCACCCGGTTCTCCCGGCTTTCCCGATCGCCCGGCGGTGAGCCGGTCCAGCCGGCCGAGCGACTCGCGCAGCGCCTCCTCCGTGAAGCCGGAGTAGGGGTCGTCGGGGGGACCGAGCGGTGTGTCGGGCAGCCGGGGCAGGCCCGAGGTGTGCTCGGCGAGGCGCCGCAGGGTGATGCCGGTGCCCGGCGGCACGTCGGCGAGGCACTCCTCCAGTGGCGCGTCCAGCCCGACGACGCCGTCCTCGGCCAGCCGGGCCAGGATCGTCCCGGTGAACGTCTTGGTGAGGGAGCCGATCTCCACGAACCGGTCCGCGTCGTGTCCGTGGACGACCCGGTCGGGTATGCCGGGACCGCCGAGCAGGCAGGTCGGTGTCAGCACGTTCTGTTGCTCCTGAGGGGCGAGTTCGGCCGGGGGCGCTTCGTGGCGTCAAGGCCTCGACGGGTCACGAGCCGCCGTCGATGCCGGCGTCGGCGCCGACGTCCGCCAGGTCCGCCACCACCGCCGCGTGGTCCGAGGGCCACACTCCGTCCACGGCCCCGTGCCCCGCGCGGCGGACGGCGCGGACGTGGCCCTCGCCGGTCGGGCCGGGTGGGCCGACGTGGATGTAGTCGATGCGGGCCGGTGGTTCCAACAACCGGGCCGCGTAGGGGTTTTCGGGGCTCCAGGTGGCGGAGGGCGCCGTCGGGTCGGCGTACGCCCAGGCGTCGTACAGGACTTGGCCGGGCACGGCGGGCTCGGTCTTGTGGCCGCCGAACAGGCGCACCGCGTCGGAGTCCGGCACGGAGTTGAAGTCGCCGGTGACGACGGGCGGGAAGGGGGTGTCGCCGCGGTGCAGGGCGACGAACTCCGCGAGCGCGGTGACCTGTTCGCAGCGGACCGCGGAGGCGGCCGGGGCCGAGGTGAGGTGGGTGGTGAAGAACGGGACGTCGTGGGCGGGCGCGGCGAGGCGGGCGTACAGGGCGGTGCGGCCGTCGGCGAGGTCGGCGGGCGCGGGCAGTTC
The DNA here is from genome assembly GCF_042890065.1 of Streptomyces sp. NPDC002328. Classification (NCBI taxonomy): domain Bacteria; kingdom Bacillati; phylum Actinomycetota; class Actinomycetes; order Kitasatosporales; family Streptomycetaceae; genus Streptomyces; species Streptomyces sp. NPDC002328. The sequence continues at coordinate 280,681 of NZ_JBIARQ010000003.1, forward strand.
CAGCAGCGCCCGCTCGGTCACCGGCCAGCGGCTGAGCACCGCGTTGCCGACGTCGACCGAGGCGTCCCCGATGCGGCGCTGCCAGCGCTCGGGGGACGGGGACGCGGCCCACGCCCAGTGCAGGCCCAGCTCGCCGGCGAGCCACTCCGCCTGGTTCTCACCGCCCGCCGACCACACCTCCTGAAGGCCGACGACATCGGGCCGCAGCTCCCTCAGCACCGACAGGATCGCCTTCTGCCGCGCCTCCCACGGCCCGAACCGCCACCACAGGTTCCAGGTCACGACCCGCATGCACAGTCACCGCCTTCATCACCCGCGTCGATCACGCGCGTGTCGGCCACCATTGAAGCAACGGTTCGCCCCTGCTGTGTGAAGGAGCCGCACGGATCATGCCCCGTCTCGACGATCTCCGCTTCCGCGCCACCACCGCCTTCCAGCGGCATGTCGCCAATCCCGTACTGCGCCGCCTGCCCCTCCAGACGGTCCTGGAGACCACCGGTCGCGTTTCCGGGCTGCCGCGCCGGACGCCGGTGGGAGGGCGGCGGGTCGGGGACCTTTTCTGGCTGGTGTCGGAGTTCGGGGAGCGGTCGCAGTACGTCCGCAACATCAAGGCCGAGCCGCGGGTGCGGGTGCGGATCCGGGGACGGTGGCACACCGGGACGGCGCAGCTGCTGCCCGACGACGACCCCGTCGCCCGACTGCGTTCGCTGCCCCGGTTCAACAGCGCGGCGGTGCGGACGCTGGGGACGAACCTGCTGACGGTGCGGGTGGATCTGGAAAGCTGATCATGGCGCTGCATGGAGCATCGTATGATGGCAACATGACAGTGAACATGACGATGAGCCTGCCGGACGACGTGGCGGCCTTCGTGAAGGCCAAGGGCAACGCCTCCGCCTACACGGCGCGCATACTGCGCCGGCAGATGCTCACCGAGGAACTGGAGAGGTCGGCGCGGATGCGAGCCGAGGCCGGCATCACGACGACGGCTGCGGAGCCCGCCGAGAGCGAAGAGGCCACGCTGGAGCGGTGGGGCCGGGTGGCGGGCCGGTGAAGCGCGGGCACGTCTACGCACTGCGCTTCGCCGGCGGACCGGCGCACGTCCTGGTGATCTCCTCCGACGTCCTCAACGACCAGCACAAGTCGGCGACCTGCGTGCTGATCTACCCGCAGCAGGTGCGCGAGGCCACGCTGGTGGACATCCCCGTGAGCTCCCCCACGGCCGGCACCATCGTGCTGGGCGAGTTCCGGACGCTGTCCGCCGCCCGCTTCACCGAAGACCTGGGACCGGTGGAGGAGCGGGTGATGGAGTCGGTCGAGATCGGGCTGCGCGCCGTCTTCGATCTGTGAGCGATCGCGGAGATCTTCACCCCGGCCAGACGATCGCCTGCACCTCGCTGTAGGCGTGCAGGGCGTAGGAGCCGACGTCGCGACCCACGCCGCTCTTCTTGAAGCCGCCGAACGGGGCCTCCATGTTGCGGGCCACCGTGTTGACGCCGACGCCGCCCGCTCGCAGGCGGCGGGCGAGGCGGAAGGCCCTGGCCACGTCGCCGGACCAGACGTAGTCGATCAGGCCGTAGTCGCTGTCGTTGGCGAGGGCCACCCCTTCCTCCTCCTCGTCGAAGGGGATCACCACGACCACCGGGCCGAAGATCTCCTCCCGGGCCACCCGCATGTCGTTCGTGCAGTCGGCCAGGAGGGTCGGGGCGACGTAGAAACCCCGCTCCAGCGACGGGCGTTCGCCGCCCGCGACGATCACCGCGCCCTCCTTGCGGCCCAGTTCGACGTACGACTCGACCCGGTCGCGGTGGGCCGCGGAGATCAACGGGCCGACCACCGTGTCCGGTTCGCGGGGGTCGCCCACCTTCAGCCGGGCCGCGTACGCCGCCAGCCCCGCCACCAGCCGTTCGTAGACGCCCCGTTGGGCCAGGACCCGGGTCGGGGCGGTGCAGATCTGGCCGCTGTAGAAGGAGAACGTGGTGCCGATCCCGGCCACCGCCGACCCCACGTCCGCGTCGTCGAGGACGAGTGCCGCGCCCTTGCCGCCCAGCTCCATCAGCTGGCGTTTCATCGAGCGGCCGCACACCTCGGCGATGCGCTGCCCGACCGCCGTGGAGCCGGTGAAGCTCACCATGTCGACGTCCGGCGAGGCCACCGCCGTCTCCCCGGTCTCCACCGCGCGGCCGGAGACGACGTTCACCACGCCCCTCGGCACGCCCGCCGCCTCCAGCGCCTCCGCCATGCGGTACACGGACAGCGGGTCCTGCGGGGCCGGCTTCACCACCACCGTGTTGCCCATGGCCAGCGCCGGGGCGACCTTGCCCGCCGGGTTCGCCCACGGGTTGTTGTAGGAGGTGATGCAGGTGACGACCCCTACGGGCTGGCGGACGGCCAGCGCGCCCATCACGCCCGCCTTCCCCATCGGGCCGGCCTCGTTGATCTGCGGCGGGATCGCCCACTCCGCGGGCTCCACGCGCGCGTACCGGCGGAAGCGGGCCGCGCCCACGCCCACCTGCATCGCCCGCGCGGTCGCCGTCGTCGCGCCCGTCTCGGACCGGGCCAGTTCGGCGTACGGCACGAGGTGGCCGCGGATGACGTCCGCGGCCCGCGCCAGCACCGCCGCCCGTTCCTCCGGGGCCGTGCGCGACCACGGCCCGAAGGCCTCGCGGGCCGCGGCGCAGGCCGCGAGCACCTGATCCCGCGAGGCCTCCGGAGCCCACCCGACGGTCTCCTCGGTCGCCGGGTCGGTCACCGCGTAGTGACCGCCGTCCGGCTCGACCCATCGACCGCCGACGAACAGCCGCTGTCCGTCGGACACTTGACCGCCGTCGGGCGGCCCGGAGGCGGGGCTCACTTCGTCGCCACCGTCCGTGTGTCCCGGCCCGAGCGCAGCACCCGGCCCGGCACCGCCCCGGTCACCACGTCGTCGCGGATCGCCGCGACCCCGTTGACCCACACCGCGCGCACGCCGAGCGCCTTGGAGTCCAGCCGTGGGCTGTCTCCCGGCAGGTCGTGCACCAGGGTGGCCGTGCCCGCGTCGATCCGCTCCGGGTCGAACAGGACCAGGTCGGCGTGGAAGCCCTCCTCGATCCGGCCCCTCTCCCGCAGGCCGAACAGCCGTGCCGGGTCGTCCGTCAGCATCTTCACCGCCTGCTCCAGACCGACCAGCTTCCGGCCGCGCAGACAGTCGCCGAGGAACCGGGTCGTGTACGGCGCTCCGCACATGCGGTCCAGGTGCGCGCCCGCGTCCGAGCCGCCCAGCAGCACGTCCTCGTGCTGCCAGGTCTCCGCCCTCAGCGTCCACGACGCCGGGTCGTTGTCCGTCGGCATCGGCCACAGCACCGTGCGCAGGTCGTCGGCGGCGCAGATGTCGACGAGGCAGGCGAAGGGGTCCTGCCCGCGTTCCGCCGCGATGTCCCGCACCACCCGGCCGCCGAGCCCTCGGTTCGCCTCGCTGTAGGTGTCGCCGACGACGTACCGCCCGAAGTCGGCGAGCCGCCGGAAGACGCCCGCCTCCCTGGAGTCGGCGCGCCGCAGCATCTCCGCCCGTACGGCCGGGTCACGGAGCTTCTCGATCCGCTCCGGGACCGGCAGCCCGAGGACCGGGCCCCAGCCGGGGATGAGGTTGAGGGCGCAGAAGGTGCCCAGGGACATGTTCATCGGGGTGAGGATCGGCATGGTCAGGGCGACCACCCGGCCGCCCGCCTTGCGCGCCCGCTCGCTCGCCGCGAGCTGCCGGGGCACCCGCTCCGGCACCGATGCGTCCACGGTGAGGACGTTCCAGTTCAGGGGCCGTCCCGCCGCCGCGCTCATCTCCACGAACAGGTCGATCTCGGCGTCGCTGAACTGGTCCAGGCAGCCGGCGACGATCGCCTCGATCTGTGTGCCCTCGTGCTCCCCGACGGCCCGCGCCAGCGCGAGCAGTTCCTCGGGCCGGGCGTGCCGGGACGCGACCGGCTGCCCGTCGCCGTCGGAGTGGGTGGAGGACTGGGTGGTGGAGAACCCCCAGGCGCCGGCGTCCATCGCGTCGTGCAACAGCCCTACGATCTGCGCCAGTTGCTCCTCACTCGGCTGCCCGCCCACCGCGTCCGGACCCATCACGTACCGCCGCAGGGCGCAATGCCCCACCATGAACCCGGCGTTGACGGCGATCCGCCCCTCCAGCGCGTCCAGGTACTCCCCGAAGCTGTGCCAGCTCCAGGGCGCGCCCTCCTCCAGCGCGACCAGTGACATGCCCTCGACCTTGGACATCATGCGGCGCGTGTAGTCGGCGTCGGCGGGCCGCTCCGGATTGAGCGGCGCGAGCGTGAACCCGCAGTTCCCGGCGGCGACCGTGGTCACCCCGTGGTTGAGGGACGGCGTCGCGTACGGGTCCCAGAACAACTGCGCGTCGTAGTGCGTGTGCGGATCGACGAACCCGGGCGCGAGCACGAGCCCGGAGGCGTCCTCGACGGACCTCGCCTGTTCGGCGACGGCGCCGACCACGGCGATCCGCCCGTCCCGGATCCCGACGTCGGCGGTGAACGCGGGCGCACCCGTCCCGTCGACGACGGTAGCGCCCTTGATGACGTGATCGAGCATGAACCTTGCCTCCTCGGACTCCGGGCCGGTGAAGCTACTCAGGGGCGCGGGACTGTATCGATGTGCGGCTCCGCCGCGTGGGCGCGACCAGCCACATGCGGCCCGCACCCCGCAACGACGATCAAGCGGCTCGACGGAACCGGGTGGTCCGATGGACGGGATCCGTGTCGATCTTCGGAATCACGTGCTCCCCGATCAACCGGATCGTCCGCAACGTCTCCTCCTTGGGCACCCCGACGGGCAGTCCGAAGGACAACTGGTCGGCCCCCGCCTGCTCCCACCGCTTGCACTGCCGCAGCACCTCGTCCGGGTCCCCGCAGATCAGCAGTTCCTCCTCCACCAGCAGCTCCACGAACTCCGCGGTGTACTCGGGCAGCGTCTCCGGCCACACCGGGAACCCCTCGGGCCGCGGGAAGGTGTCGTGGTACCGGAAGACCAGCGACGGCAGGTAGTGCAGCCCGCCGTTGACGGCGACCTGGATCGCCTCGTCGTGCGTGGGAGCGCAGATCGCGGTCGTCGTCACCATCACGTTGTCGTTGACGAAGTCCCCGATGGGCTCGGCGTTCACGATCGCCGTCTTGTACTGCTCCAGCACCCACTCCATGTCGGACACCTTCTGGATGCTGAAGCCCAGCACCCCGAGCCCCTTGCGGGCGGCCATCGCGTACGAGGGCGGCGAGCCGGCCGCGTACCACATCGCCGGGTGCGACTTGCCGTACGGCTTGGGCAGCACCTTCCTCGGCGGGAGCTGCCAGTGCTTGCCCTGGAAGCCCTCGTACTCGTCCTGGAGCCACATCTTGGGGAACTCCGCGACGGTCTCCTCCCAGATCTCCTTGGTGTGGTTCATGTCGGTGATGCCGGGGAGGAAGCCGAGGATCTCGTGCGAGCCCGCGCCGCGCCCGCTGCCGAACTCGAAGCGGTTGCCGGTGAGATGGTCGAGCATGGCCACCTTCTCGGCGACCTTCACCGGGTGGTTGACCTGGGCGAGGGGGTTGAAGATCCCCGACCCGAGGTGGATCCGTTCCGTCGCGTGCGCGAGGTAGCCGAGGAAGACGTCGTTGGCGGAGAGGTGGGAGTACTCCTCCAGGAAGTGGTGCTCGGACGCCCAGGCGTACTTGAAGCCGGAGCGGTCCGCCTGGATGACGTACTCGGTCTCCTCCATCAGCGCCTTGTGCTCGGCCAGCGGGTCGGTCTCGGCCCGCTTGCCCACGTATCCCTGTACAAAGAGCCCGAATTCCAAGGAGGTTCACCGTCCCCAGGTCGCCGTCTCATTTTCTGACGCTTCGTCAGATCGGCTTGCCGCCGACTGTGGCACCGCCCCCGTGCACCGTCAATAGCCGCACGGGCTTTGGCTGACTGACCGTCAGATGATGCTGACCCCGGCCAGCCATCCCCCGTCGATCACGAACGGCTGTCCGGTGATGTAGGAGGAGTCGTCGGAGGTGAGGAACAGCGCCAGCCGGGCCACCTCCTCCGGGCGACCGATCCGGCCCAGCGGCACGAGCTTGCGGTAGAGCCCGTCCAGGGCCTTCGCGGTCTCCTCGGCGTCCGCCGCCGGGTCCAGGACGGCCGGATTGGACATCGCGGTGTCGATGGCCCCTGGGCACATCGCGTTGACGCGGATGCCACGCGGGGCCAACTCCAGGGCGGCGACCCGGGTGAGCCCGAGGATCGCGTGCTTGGTCGCCGCGTACGCGCCCACCGCCGCCATCCCGGTCAGGCCGGTGTACGAGGCCGTGTTGACGATCGTGCCCCCGTCGGCCATGGCCGGGGCCACCGTGCGCACCCCCAGGAAGCAGCCGACCTGGTTGACCCGGACGACCTCCATGAACTCGTCGAGAGGCGTGTCGGTGAGGGAGTTGAAGCGCAGGATGCCGGCGTTGTTGACGAGCCCGTCGACCCGGCCGTACGCCCGCTGCGCCGCGGCGAGCGCGCTCCGCCAGCTCTCCTCCTCGCGCACGTCGAGGTGCGTGTACAGCGCCCCGATCTCCTCGGCCAGGACCTGCCCCTGCTCGTCGAGGACGTCGGCGACGACGACCCGCGCGCCCTCCTCGGCGAACAGCCGTGCCTCCTGCTCCCCCTGCCCGCGCGCGCCGCCGGTGACGAGCACGACACGTCCGTCCAGCTTGCCCATGGGGTCTCCTCAGAGGTGGGGTGCGACGTCGGCTCCGAACGCCTCGATCTGGTCGGTGAGTTCGGTGCGGGAACGGCAGCGGAAGCGGACCTGGAGCTGGTCCACGCCCAGCGCGCGGTACTCGCGCAGGGAGGCGGCGAGGGCCTCCGGGGGGCCGGTGAGGGCGCGGCGGCCGACGTCCCAGGCGGGCGCGCCGACGTAGAGGGGCTCGGCGATGGCCCCGACGGTGAAGGGCCGTCCGGCCAGGCCGGCCTTCTCCCGCAGCCGCCGGAGCCTGCCGATCTGCCCCGGCAGCCGGTCGCGCGGGTCGCCCTGCGGCAGCCAGCCGTCCCCGCGCACGGCGGCACGTCGTACGGCGGCCGGGGAGGAGCCGCCGACCCACAGGGGCACCCGCGGCTGGGCGGGCCGGGGGCGCTGGCCGAGCCCTTCGAACGTGTACGCCTTGCCGTGGTGGGTCGGGTACTCCTCGGGGCCGAGCGCCGCCCTGAGCGCGTCGACGCACTCGTCCAGGACGGCTCCCCGGCTCGCGAAGTCGACGCCGAGCGTCTCGAACTCCTCCGGGACGTGCCCCGCGCCGACGCCGAGGATCAGCCGGCCGCCGCTGAGATGGTCGAGGGTGGCGTACTGCTTGGCGGTGAGCAGGGGGTGCCGCAGGCCGACGACCGCGACATGGCTGAGCAGCCGGACGCGCTCGGTGACGGCGGCGAGGTGGGCGAGGGTGGCGACCGGGTCGTACCAGATGGTGCCCATCGCGGACGCGAGACGACGCGGGATGGCGACGTGGTCGCAGCAGGCGACGTAGGAGAACCCGGCGCGGTCGGCGGCGCGGGCGACGGCGACCAGGTCGGCGGGCCCGGCGTCGGTCTCCCAGGGCTCGGCGTAGAGGGTGGACTGCGACTGGACGGGAAGCTGGATGCCGTATTCCAGACCGCCCCGCGGGGCGGCGGGGTCGGTCGGGCCGGTCCCCTCGGGCGGCGCGCCGGTCATCGCGTCGCCCCGGGCCACAGGCCCTCCTCCGTCAGCCCCAGCAGGTCGATCGCGTTGCCGCGGACGATCCGCTCGACCAGCTGCGGGTCCAGATGGCCCATCTGCGCCTCGCCGACCTCGCGCGACTTCGGCCAGGTGGAGTCGGAGTGGGGGTAGTCGGTCTCGTACAGCACGTTCCCGACGCCGATCGAGTCCAGGTTCCTGAGCCCGAACGCGTCGTCGAAGAAACAGCCGTAGACGTGCTCGGCGAACAGCTCCGACGGCGGGCGGTGGACCTTGTCGGCGACGCCGCCCCAGGCGCGGTTCTCCTCCCAGACGACGTCGGCGCGCTCCAGGATGTAGGGGATCCAGCCGATCTGGCCCTCCGCGTACATCACCTTCAGGTTCGGGAAGCGCTCGAACTTGCCGCTCATCAGCCAGTCGACCATCGAGAAGCAACAGTTGGCGAAGGTGATGGTGGAGCCGACGGCGGGCGGGGCGTCGGCGGAGGTGGAGGGCATACGGCTGGAGGAGCCGATGTGCATGGCGATGACGGTGCCGGTCTCGTCGCAGGCGGCGAGGAACGGGTCCCAGTCGTCGGTGTGCACGGACGGCAGCCCGAGGTGCGGGGGTATCTCGGAGAAGGCGACCGCCCGGACCCCGCGCGCGGCGTTGCGGCGGACCTCGGCCGCCGCCAGCTCGGCGTCCCACAGGGGGATGAGGGTGAGCGGGATCAGCCGGCCGCGCGCCTTGGGGCCGCACCACTCCTCCACCATCCAGTCGTTGTAGGCGCGCACGCACAGCAGCCCCAGCTCGCGGTCGGCGGCCTCGGTGAAGGTCTGGCCGCAGAACCGGGGGAAGGTGGGGAAACAGACGGCGGACTGGACGTGGTTGACGTCCATGTCGTCGAGGCGCTGTTCGACGTCGTAGGAGCCGGGGCGCATTTGCTCGTAGGTGATGACCTCCAGCTTGATCTCGTCGCGGCTGAAGCCGACGGCGGTGTCGAGGCGGGTGAGGGGCCGGTGCAGATCCTCGTAGACCCACCAGTCGCCGATGGGGCCGTCGTCGCCGGGCGCTCCCATGACGGGCTTGAAGCGGCCGCCGAGGAAGGTCATCTCCTTCAGCGGGGCGCGGACGATACGGGGTCCGGTGTCCAGGTACCGCTTGGGGAGGCGGTCCTGCCAGACGGTGGGCGGTTCGACGGTGTGGTCGTCGACGGAGATGATCCGCGGGAAAACTGGGGAGTCCGGGAGGGTCGGGGAGTTCGGGAAGGTCGGGGAGGTCGGGGAGGTCCGGGAGGTCGGGGAGGTCGCGCTGGTCTCGTTCGTCTCCATGGAGGGCACGGTAGCGCTGATCTGACGACCCGTCAGTAATCGTGCGGGGAGTGTGCGGCGGAGGCGTGCGCTCCTGTGGGCCCGCCTGTGATCGGCGTCTCCCCCGGCTGACGGTTCCGGCATGGACAGGGCAAACTGACCTGGTTGGTCATGATGCCTAGGGAGACCCCGATGGACGAGGGTGTACCACGCGTACCGGAGCAGAGGCGCCCCGGCTCCTCAGGAGAGCAGGCGCCGTTGCGCTTCGACGTGCTGGGCCCGGTGCGCGCCTGGCGCGGCGAGGAGTCGCTGACGACCGGGTCTCCCCAGCAACGCGCCCTGCTCGCGGCCCTGTTGCTGCGCGAGGGGCGTACGGCGACGGCCGCCGAGCTGATCGACGCGCTGTGGGGCGAGGAACCGCCGTCGCAGGCGCTGGCGGCGGTGCGGACGTACGCGTCACGGCTGCGGAAGGTGCTGGATCCCGGCGTCCTGGTGAGCGAGTCGGGCGGCTACGCGGTGCGCGGACCCGCCGACGGCTCCCTGGATCTTACGCTCGCTCAAGAACTGTCGGCCGAGGCGGAGAAGGCGCGCGGAGCCGGTGAACTGCGCCGGGCGCGGGAGGCGTTGAACCGGGCGCTGGCGCTGTGGGACGGCGAGGCGCTGGCCGGTGTGCCGGGGCCGTACGCGGAGGCGCAGCGCGTCCGGCTGGAGGAGTGGCGTCTCCAACTCCTGGAATCCCGGCTCGACATGGACCTGGAGCAGGGCTGCCACGCCGAGGCGGTCTCGGAGCTGACCGCGCTGACGGCGGCGCATCCGCTCCGCGAGCGGTTCCGTGAGCTGCTGATGCTGGCGCTGTACCGCAGCGGGCGGCAGGCGGAGGCGCTGGCGGTGTACGCGGACACGCGGCGGCTCCTCGCGGAGGAGCTGGGCGTGGACCCGCGCCCGGGTCTGCGCGAGCTCCAGCGTCGGATCCTCCAGGCGGACCCGGAGCTGGCGGAGCCGTCGGCCGCCACGGCCGACCCTCCCCAGGCCCCGGTGCGTCCGGCTCAACTCCCGGCCACCGTGCCCGACTTCACCGGTCGTGCGTCCTTCGTGACCGAGCTGAGCGAGGTGCTGGCGGAGGCGTCGGGACCGGAGGGCGACGGCGGGGCGGGCCGAGTGATGGCGGTGTCGGCGCTGGCGGGCATCGGGGGCGTCGGCAAGACGACGCTGGCCGTGCACATCGCCCACCAGACGCGGTCCGCCTTCCCCGACGGCCAGTTGTACGTCGACCTCCAGGGCGCCGGCGCGCGGGCCGCCGAACCGGAGACGGTCCTCGGCTCCTTCCTGCGCGCCCTCGGCACGGCGGACTCGGCGATCCCGGACTCCCTGGAGGAGCGGGCGGCGCTGTACCGGTCGGTCCTGGACGGGCGGCGGGTCCTCGTCCTGCTGGACAACGCGAAGGACGCGGCACAGGTGCGTCCGCTGCTGCCCGGCACGGAGGGCTGCGCGGCCCTGGTGACCTCCCGGGTGCGGATGGTGGACCTCGCCGGCGCGCATCTGGTCGACCTGGACGTGATGTCTCCCGACGAGGCGCTGGCGCTGTTCACGAAGATCGTGGGCGAGGAGCGGGTGGCGTCGGAGCGGGATGCGGCGCTGGACGTGGTCGCGGCGTGCGGCTTCCTGCCGCTGGCGATCCGCATCGCCGCGTCCCGGCTCGCCGCCCGCCGTACCTGGACGGTGTCCGTCCTCGCGGCGAAGCTCGCCGACGAACGGCGCCGGCTGGACGAACTCCAGGCCGGGGACCTGGCGGTGAAGGCGACGTTCGAGCTGGGCTACGGGGCCCTGGAGCCGGCCCAGGCCCGCGCCTTCCGCCTCCTGGGCCTGGCGGACGGCCCGGACATCTCCCTGGCGGCGGCAGCGGCGGTCCTGGACCTCCCGCCGGAGGACGCGGAGGACCTGCTCGAATCCCTCGTCGACACCTCCCTCCTGGAGTCCGCGGCCCCCGGCCGCTACCGCTTCCACGACCTGGTCCGCCTCTACGCGCGTGCGTGCGCGGAGCGGGACGAACAGCCGCCCGGCGAACGCACGGTGGCGCTGTCCCGGCTGCTGGACTTCTACCTGGCCACGGCGGCCGGCGTCTACGCCATCGAACGCCCCGGCGACCGCCTGGTGGACCATCTGGAGGGGACGGAGTACCCGGGGCTGGTGTTCGAGGACCGGCACCGGGCCCAGGACTGGTTGTACGCGGAGGCGAACTGCCTGCTGGCGTGCGTGCGCCAGTCCCTCGGGGCCGGGACACTGAGACGGGCCGTCGACCTTCTCTGGGCGAGCAAGGACCTGACCGAGTCGGGGGCCAACGCGCGCGCGTACGAGGGAGCGGCGCAGACCCTTCGCGACGCGGCCCACGATTGCGGTGACGCCCGCGCGGAGGGCCGGGCGAGAACGGCCCTGACCAACGCCCACCTGGTCGCCGGCCGCTTCAGGGAGGCGGACGACGAGGCCCGTCGCGCCATGGAGCTGGCCGCTCTGGCCCGCGATCCGCTGCCCAACTGCTGGGCCCCGAACGATCGCGGCATCATCGCCCTGTACGAGAACCGGCACTCCGACGGCGAACGCTATCTGGGGCAGGCGATCGACAACTTCCGGGCCGACGGCAACGATGTGGGCGAGGCCAGTGCCCTGTGCAACCTCTCCCGGATCCATCTGGCCACCGGGCGCACGTCCAGCGCCATCGACCTGGCCCAGCAGGGCATCGACATCTACGACCGCATGGGCCTCACGCTGCGGCTGGCCAACGGCCGCTACGCGCTCGGCATCGCCCTGACGCAGGCCGGCCGGCTGGCGGAGGCGCTCGACCAACTCACCGAGGCGCTGGCCCTGTTCCACGACAACCGCCAGCCCCTGTGGGAGGGCGTCACGCATTTCCGTATCGCGGAGGCCCACTTGGCGGCGCAGCGCGCGACGCTCGCCGCGAGCCACGCGGAACAGGCGATCGCCCTGCGGGGCATCGGTGGGGAGTGGCGCCGCGGGACCGTCCTCACCGTCCTGGGCAGGGCGCTCGACGCCATCGGCCACTCGGACCGGGCCAGGGCGTGCTGGCGGGAAGCCCTGTCGATCTACGAACGGCTGGGCTCCTCCGAGGCGGCGGAGGTCCGTTCGCTGCTGGCCCCGGCAACCGCGGCCTGAGCCCGTCCGGGCCGGCCCGAGGAGCGTTCATCGTTCGTTTATCGCCGGTCGGCAGGCTTGGGCCAGTCGATCCGTCGCGTCGGGGGGCAGACGGGTCGCGCTGAGGCCGCGCCGTTAGGGTGAGCGGCCCGGAAGTGACCGCCCGGCGACCCTCGGGGGAGTCGCCGGGCGGCACACCGTCCGTACGAGCTGCGAATGAGCTGGAGTTGAGAGCATGAGCCAGGCCGAGAAGAACGACGACGTCGTCAAGCCGTTGGACAACCACGCCTCCGTCGTGGAGGAGGGCGTCCTCGCCGCTGCCGCCGCCGGGAAGAAGCCGGCGGCCGAGCCCGAGATCACCACCATGGACAACCACGCGTCGGGCGGGAAGCCCGCAGTCCTGGACAACCACGCCTCGGACGAGACGGCCTGAGCTCTGCCCGACGGGGGCCGGGGGGACTGATCGGCCGCGGTGGCTCGGAGGGGGAGCCACCGCGGCCGGTGTGTGAACTGCCGGGGCGGGGGTGCCTGTTCACCCCAGCCCCCGCAACTCCCCCTTCACCACCTTCCCGCTCGCGTTCCGCGGTAGTTCGGGTACGAAAGCCACCTCTCTCGGGACCTTGTAGTTCGCCATCTCCCGGCGGGACCAGGCGATCAGGTCGTCGGCGGTGAGCGGGGAGCCGGGGCGGCGGACCACGTAGGCCTTGCCGACCTCGCCGAGTCGGGCGTCGGGGACGCCGATGACCGCGACGTCGGCCACGTCGGGGTGCAGGCCCAGGAGTTGCTCGATCTCCGCCGGGTACGCGTTGAAGCCGCCGACGATGAACATGTCCTTGATGCGGTCGGTGATGCGGAGGTTGCCCTCGGCGTCCAGGACGCCGACGTCGCCGGTGCGCAGCCAGCCGTCCTCGTCCAGCACCTCCGCCGTCGCCGTCTCGTCCTCGAAGTAGCCGCGCATGACGTTGAAGCCGCGCACCAGGACCTCCCCGGGGATCCCGGGGCCGAGCGCCGTGCCCTCGGCGGAGACCACCCGCACCTGCGTGCCGGGGATCGCCCGGCCGGACGTCGAGGCGATCACCGTCGGCTCGTCGCCGCGCCGGCACATCGTGACGATGCCGCTCGCCTCGGAGAGCCCGTACGCGGTCAGGACCGTCCCCACGCCCAGTTCGCCCCGCAGCCGTTCCACCAGCCGCAGCGGCACCACCGCCGCGCCGGTCACCACCAGCCGCAGCGCGGAGAGGTCGTAGTCGTCCCGGGACGGGTGGTCCAGCAGGGACTGGTGGAGAGTGGGCGGGCCGGGGAGGACCGACACCCGCTCCGACGCCACGTTCGCCAGGACCGTGCCCACGTTGAACACCGGCTGCGGGATCATCGTCGCGCCCCGCGTCAGACAGGCGATCACGCCCGCCTTGTAACCGAAGGTGTGGAAGAACGGGTTCACGATGAGATAGCGGTCGCCCCGGCGCAGCCCGGCCAGCTCGGACCAGATGTCGTACGCCCGCAGCGTCTGCGCGTGGGTGATCACCGCGCCCTTGGGGCGGCCGGTCGTGCCCGAGGTGAAGACGATGTCCGACGGCGACGAGCCCCGCACCAGCGACGCCCTGGCCCGCACCTCCGACTTCCCGATCCCCTCACCGCCCGCCAGGAAGTCCTTCCAGGTGTGGAAGCCGACGGGCGCGTCCTCCGACAGCACCACCACCCGCCGCAGCGCCGGCAGTCCGGGCAGCGGCCCCTCCCCCGGGCCGTCCCCGGCCGCCCGCCGCAGCGAGGCCACGTACGAGGTCCCGAGGAACGTGCCGGTCACGAAGAGGAGTTGGGCGCCGCTGCGCCTGAGCACATCGGCCGCCTCCCCGCCCTTGAACCGCGTGTTCAGCGGGACGAGGACCGCGCCCGCCGACACCGCGCCGAGCGCCGCGACCATCCAATCCAGGGAGTTCGGCGCCCAGATCGCCACCCGGTCGCCCGGCGCGACCCCGTCGGCCATGCAGGCCGCCGCCGACCGCTCCACCCGCGCGCCCAGTTCGCCGTAGGAGACCCGGGTACGGCCCTCCACCACCGCCTCGACGTCCGGGTACCGCCCGGCCGCCCACCGGACCAGCTCCGGGATCGTCTCCCACTCCACGTCACGGCCCATGACGACCTCCCCGGCACAGTAGCTGACTGTCCGTCAGATTAGCTGTAACCTGACGGCCTGTCAGCTCCATCCGTCCCTCCGCGGAGGTGTGCGCGCATGCCCGGAGCACCAGGACTCAAGGACGCCACCGCCGTCGTCGGCATCGGCCAGACGCCCTTCGCCAAGCACCTCCCCGAGGACGAGAAGACCCTCGCCTGCCGCGCCGTCCTCGCCGCGCTCGACGACGCCGGGATCGCCCCCGGCGAGGTCGACGCGCTCGCCTCCTACACGATGGAGGAGACCGACGAGGTCGAGCTGGCGAAGGCCGTCGGCTTCGGGGACCTCACCTTCTTCAGCCGCGTCCCCTACGGCGGCGGCGGCTCCTGCGCCACCGTCGCCCACCTCGCCACCGCCATCGCCGCCGGTCAGGCGACGGTCGGGGTCGCCTGGCGGTCGCGCAAGCGCGGCAGCGGGCCCCGGCCGTGGACCAACACCGCCGTCCAGCTCCCCACGCCCGCCCAGTGGACCCGGCCCTACGGCCTGCTGCGGCCCGTCGACGAGATCGCCATGCTCGCCCGCCGCTACATGCACGAGTACGGCGCGACCCGCGACCACCTGTTCAACGTCGCCCTCGCCTGCCGCAACCGCGCCAACCAGAACCCCGCCGCGATCATGTACGCACGGCCGCTCACCCGGGAGTCGTACATGACCTCCCGCTGGATCAGCGAACCCCTCTGCCTCTACGACAACTGCCTGGAGACAGACGGGGCGTTGGCGTGCGTGGTGGTGAGCCGCGAGCGCGCCCTCGACTGCCGTCACCGGCCCGTCTACGTGCACTCCGCCGCCCAGGGGCTGCCCGCCCAGCATCACGGCATGGTCAACTACTGGAACGACGACCCGCTCACCGGCCCCGCCTGGGCCGCCGCCCGACACCTGTGGAAACACGCCGACTTCACCCCGCAGGACGTCGAAGTCGCCCAGATCTACGACGCGTTCACCCCGCTCGTGCCGCTCTCCCTGGAGGGGTACGGCTTCTGCGGCCGGGGCGAGGGCGGGGCGTTCACCGAGGGCGGCGCGCTGGAGATCGGCGGGCGGCTGCCGGTCAACACCGGCGGGGGCGGGCTCTCCGAGGCGTACGTGCACGGCTTCAACCTCATCAACGAAGGGGTGAAGCAGCTGCGGGGGACGAGCACCGCCCAGGTCCCCGGCGCCGCCACCTGCCTCGTCACCGCGGGCGAGGGGGTCCCGACCTCCGCGCTGCTGCTCCGGACCTGAGGAGTCTGAGATGCTCGAACCGGTCGTCGACGCCGACGGCGCCCCCTTCTGGCGCTACGCCGCCCGCGGCGAACTCCGCGTCCAGGCCTGCGCCGACTGCGGCGAACCCCGCTTCCCGCCCCGCCCCTGCTGCCCGCAGTGCCAGTCCTTCGCGAGTGAGTGGCGGCGCACCGACGGACGCGGACGCGTCTGGTCGTACGTCCTGCCGCACCCGCCCCTGCTGCCCGAGTACGCCGCGCGGGCCCCCTACAACGTCGTCGTGGTCGAGCTGGCCGAGGCCCCGCGGATCCGCCTCGTCGGCAATCTGGTGACCGAGCCGGGAGCGCCCCTGGACTCCCTCGACCCGGGCCGGCTGCGCATCGGCGCCCGAGTCCAGGCCGTGTTCGCCGCCGGCGGGCTCCCGCAGTGGATCCTGGAGCGGCCGTGAGCCTGCGTCTGACCGCCGACAAGGACACCGGCGTCGCCGTCGTCACCCTCGACCGGCCCGACCGGCTCAACGCCATCGACCTCGACCTGGCCGGGCGGCTGCGCGAGACATGGCGGGAGCTGCGGTTCGACGACTCGGTGCGCGCCGTCGTCCTCACCGGCGCGGGCCGGCGGGCCTTCTGCACCGGCATCGACCGGGACGCCGGCGTGCCCCAGCCCGCCTCCCCCTACATGCAGGACGACCCGCTCCTCACCGTCGGCCCGAAGGCGAACGACCTGTGGAAGCCGGTCGTCGCCGCGGTGGAGGGCATGGCCTGCGGCGGCGCCTTCTACCTGCTCGGCGAGTGCGAGTTCCTCGTCGCCGGCGCCGACGCCGTCTTCTTCGACCCGCACACCACGTACGGCATGGTCAGCGCGTACGAACCGGCCCTGATGGCACAGCGGATGCCGTACGGCGAGGTCGCCCGGATGACCCTCATGGGCACCGCCGAACGCCTCTCCGCCGACCGCGCCCACCGGATCGGCCTGGTCTCCGAACTCACCGAACCCGGCGAGGCGTTGACCGCCGCCCTGACCTGCGCCACCACCCTGGCCGCCCTGCCCCCCACCGCCGTCCAGGGCACGGTCAAGGCCCTGTGGGCAACGACGGAACCCTCCCGAACCGCAGCCTTCGCCCAGGCCCCCCACCTCATAGCCCTGGGCAACCTGCCCCCCACCGACCAGACAGCCCTGTTCACCGACCGCCGGAAGGGGGAGTACCGGGTGCGGTGAGGGCCTCTGCGGGTCAGGACGTTCCGTGTGCGGTGAGGGCCCCGCGGATCAGGACGTTCTCGCGGTGCCCGTGCCCTTCTCCGCGTCCAGTGCGTAGACGCAGCGGTCCTTGCTGCATGCGTAGACGACGCCGTCGCGGACCACCGGGGAGCCGGTGATCTCGCCGCCCGTCGCGAGTTTCCAGCGGAGGCGGCCGTCGTCGGCCTTGAGGGTGTAGAGGAGGTGGTCGGTGGAGCCGAAGTGGATGCGGCCCTCGGCGACCGCGGGGGAGCCGACGATGTCCCCGCCCGCCTGGAAGCGCCACTTGGGCGTGCCCGTGACGGCGTCCAGGGTGTAGAGGCCCTTGCCGCTGCCCACGTGGACGTGGCCGCCGGCGACCAGGACCGGGTCGACGGAGGAGCGGGCCTCGGTGGCGATGCGCCAGCGGTCGCGGCCGTCGGCGGCGTCGAGGGCGTAGACCGTGCCGAGGTAGTCGGCCAGGTAGACGCCGCCGCCGGTCACCGCGGGGCCCGGCACGAAGGCGGGCGGGGAGAGGAACACCGCGGGGGCCTCGAAGTGCCAGCGCACCATGCCGCTCGCCACGTCGACGGCGAGGACGCGGGTGCCGGCGGAGAGATAGACGTAGCCGTCGGGGGCGGCCGTGACGCGGACCGGGACGCCGCCGCAGGACGCCATGTCGCCGATGGGGTACGACCAGCGCTCGTCGCCCGTGCGGGCGTCCAGGGCGCGCAGCCGGGCGTCCTGCCAGATGTAGACCGTGCCGTCGTGCAGGGCGGGGCCGGCCTCCGGGGACTCGAAGTCGGTCTGGCAGCCGGTCACCTCCCACAGCTTCCGGCCGGTGGAGGCCTCCCAGCCCTGGACGCCGCCGCCGCGGGTGCCGGTGACGACGGTGCCCCGCTCGGCCTTGAGGCAGTACACCCAGGCGTCCGTCGGCAGCCGCCACAGGTCGGTGCCCTCACGAGCGTCCAGGGCGAACAGGGTGGGGCCGTCGGAGGCGTGGACGCGGCCGTCCGCGACCGCCGTCGACCAGGCCACGTCCCGTGTCTTGAAGCGCCGGCGGCCGGTGGCCACGTCCAGCGCGTGCACCTCGAAGGAGGTGACGTAGACGAGGTCGCCCTCGACGGACGGGGTGCCCCAGACGTCGTTGGACATGCGGAAACGCCAGGGACGCCAGCCGGCCGGGGTCTCCGGTGGCCCGGTCGGGGCGGCCGGCACGGCGGTCGGGTCGGCGCCGTTGACGCCGGGGCGGGGCCGGGCCCAGGAGGCGACCAGGCCGGGCTCGGGCACCGGGGCCTTGACGGCGGCGGTGGCGCGGACGTCGGCGACGCGCGGCCCGGGGCCGATCGGCACGGCCGCGCCCGCCAGCCGGACCGGACCGGTGTCGGGAGCGCCGACCGCGATGGGCGCGGGGCCGGGGGGAAGGGCGGGGGGCGCGGGCCGGGAGAGGACCACGGGGTCGTGCGAGGGCGGCGGCGGTACCGCGGGGCGAGGCGAGCCCACACCGCCCACACCGCCGACGCCGCCCACACCGCCGACGCCGCCCGCACCGCCGGCTCCGCCGCTGCGGGGGCTCGCGGGCGCCGGTTTCGTCGGACGGCCGCCGCGGCGCGTCTCGATCAGCGTGACCGCCTTCTCGGGCAGCCACGCCGACGCCGTACCGCTGTCGTCGGAGCCGGAGCCGAAGAGGTGCGGGGCCAGCTGGGCCTGGAGGTCGGCCGGGTTGGGGCGGCCCGTCGCCTCCATCTGCATACAGGAGTCGATCAGCGGACGCAGCTCGTCCGGGAGGCCGTCGAGGTCGGGCTCCTCGCGCAGCAGCATGAAGACCGTCTCGACGGGGTTCGCGCCGTGGAACGGCGGGTGCCCCGTGGCGGCGAAGACCAGCATCGAGCCGAGCGAGAACACGTCGCTCGCGCCCGTGACGCTGCGCGAGTCCTTCGCCTGCTCCGGGGACATGTACGCGGGCGTGCCGACGGCGACGTTCGTCATCGTCAGACGCGTGTTCGACACCCCGGAGGCGATGCCGAAGTCGATCACCCGGGGGCCGTCCTCGACGACGAGAACGTTGGAGGGCTTCAGGTCGCGGTGGACGAGCCCGGCGCCGTGGATGGACTGGAGCGCCTCGGCGACGCCCGCGGCCAGCCAGCGCACCGCCTGGGCCGGCAGCGGCCCGCACTCGTTCACTATCTCCTCGAGGGAGGGCGCGGGGACGTACGCGGTGGCCAGCCAGGGCACGGCCGCGCGCGGGTCGGCGTCGACGACCGCGGCCGTGTAGAACCCGGAGACCGCCCGGGCCGCCTCCACCTCACGCGTGAAGCGCACACGGAAGAGCTGGTCCTCGGCGAGCTCGGTCCGGACCGTCTTGATCGCCACGCGCCGGCCGGAGGCCGAGCGCGCGAGATAGACCAGCCCCATGCCGCCGGCTCCCAGCCGTCCCAGCACCTCGAACGGCCCGATCCGCCGCGGATCGTGCTGTGTCAGCTGATCCACCACTTGCCTGCCACCTCCCCGTACGAGCCACGCCACCCGTGTGTGTACGCGACCCCGTGCAGCCCATTTGTGTACGCGGCCCCGTGCAGCGTCTCACCACAGCACCGCCGTGGCGGCACGCACCCCGATTCTTCCTGGCCGGGCCACCGGTTGCGAACCCGGGGACAATCGGGGTGTCCAGCACCATTCACGGGCAAAAGCTACAGTTCAGCGCTCCAGAACCGCGAACGACGCCCCTTGATTGTCGGTGACGACGGCCACCGTTCCGTACGAGGCGGTGAACGGGCCCGCCTGCACCCGCCCGCCGAGCCGGGTCACCGTGCCGAGGGCCGCCTCGCAGTCCTCCACGCCGAAGTGGACGAGGAAATGCGGCGGCATGACCTCGGGAAAGACGTCGGTGACGGGCACCCGCCCGAAGTCGGGGTCCGCGCCGGGACCGAAGAGCGCCTCGTGGAAGAGATGGCCGTAGAAGGTGTTGGCGGTCCCGGTGTCGCGGGCGTAGAGCTGCGCCCAGGCGAAGGCGCCGGGCCGGTGCCGGACGCCGAAACCGCGGTGGGCGCCGGCCTGCCACAGCCCGAAGACCGCGCCCTCGGGGTCGGCGGCCAGGGCGCAACGCCCCAGGTCGTCGACCGGGTACGGGGCCATCACGACCTGCCCGCCGGCCGCCTGGACCCGGCGGACCGTGGCCTCCGCGTCCGGGGTCGCGAAGTACACCGTCCACACGGTGGGCATACGGCCGTCCGTCTTGTGGGCGAGCCCCGCGACGGGCTCGCCGTCCAGCCGCGCCCACACCCAGGCGCCGTACGCCGTCCCCGGCTCCTGGAAGGTCCACCCGAAGAGCTCACCGTAGAACCGCTTGCCCGCGCCCACGTCGGGGAGCTGCGCGTCCACCCAGCAGGGGACGCCCTCCGTGACGCCCGCCGCGTACACCGATGCCCTGTTTTCGGCCATGCTGCCAAACTAACGGCGGTTCACGCAGGCCGCAGACCAGGCACACCCGTCTCCGCACCACCTCACACCCCATTTGCAGTCGGCCGAATAGCGCTCCGATCACCCCTCGGTAAGCTGACGGCATGACAGGACAAGTGCGTACCGTCGACGGCCGCGTGGCCGGTCGACGCGGGCAGGCGACGCGGCAGAAGTTGCTCGACTGCCTCAGCGAGATGCTCAGCTCCTCTCCCTACCGGGACGTCAAGGTCATCGACGTCGCCCGCAGGGCGGGCACTTCGCCCGCGACGTTCTACCAGTACTTCCCGGACGTCGAGGGCGCCGTCCTGGAGATCGCCGAGCAAATGGCCGCCGAGGGCGTGGGGTTGACCGAGCTGCTCGAAGGGCGGTCCTGGGTCGGCAAGGCGGGCTGGCAGACGGCGCAGGAACTCGTCGACGGCTTCCTGGAGTTCTGGCGGAAGAACGACGCGATCCTGCGCGTCGTCGATCTCGGCGCGGCCGAGGGCGACAAGCGCTTCTACAAGCTCCGTATGAAGATCCTGAACTCGGTGAACAACTCCCTTTCGGACGTGGTCGCCGAGTTGCAGGCCAAGGGCCGGGTCGACAAGGACGTGAACCCGGCAGCGATCGCGGGTTCGATCGTCGCGATGCTCGCGGCGGTCGCCTCGCACCAGAAGGGTTTCCAGACCTGGGGCGTCAAGCAGGCCGAACTCAAGCCGAATCTGGCCCTGTTGGTGCATCTGGGCATCACCGGCAAGAAGCCGACGAAGTAGCGCCCGCGCAGCAGCACCCCTTTTACCGATGCCCCAAGTCCTGTCACACAGGCGGTGGTCCACCCTGGTGGGCCACCGCCTGTGGCCGTGTGGGCCGGTGTTCGGTCCTGTGCGGTCGCACGCGGATGTGTTGTTCTACGCGGGCAGCGGGCGGTCCTTCACCACGTGTTTCATCACCAGCGTGGACGTCAGCCGCTGCACCCCCGGCAGGGTCGCCAGCCGCTCGTCGTACAGCCGTTGGAAGGCCGCGAGGTCCGCGGTAGCCACCCGCAGCAGATAGTCGGGCTCGCCGAAGAGCCGCTGCGCGTCCAGCACGTGCTCCACCTCGCCGACGGCCCGCTCGAACTCGGCGACGGTGTCCCGGTCCTCCTGCCGCATCGAGACGAAGACCAGCGCCTCGAAGGTCAGCCCCACCGCGGCCGGCTCCACGACCGCGCGGTAGCCGCTGATCGCGCCCGTCCGCTCCAGCTCACGCAGCCGGCGGTGGCAGGGCGAGACGCTCAGGCGCACCCGCGCGGCCAGCTCGGTCACGGTCAGCCGCCCGTCCTGTTGCAGCTCGGCAAGAATCTTCCGGTCCACGTCGTCCATGGGGCAGATCTTTCTCCATGCACGCGCTTTCAGGGAAAACTTCGGGAACACCTTCGCCCGTATCGCGCCTAATGTCGCCTTCATGGACTCGGGAACCCTGCTCTCCTTTCTCCTCGTCGACCTGCTGCTGGTGTGCGTCCCGGGCGCCGACTGGGCTTATGTGATCACCGCCGGGCTGCGCGGCCGCTCGGTCGCCGCCGCGGTGGGCGGCCTGGTCAGCGGCTACGCCCTGCACACCGTCCTGGCCACGGCGGGACTCGCGGTCCTGGTGGCCGGCTCGCCCGCGCTGCTCACCGCGCTGACGATCGCGGGGGCGGCGTACCTGGTGTGGCTGGGCTGGGGGGTGCTGCGCCGGCCGGCGATACCGGAGGCGGGGACCTCCGACCTCGCGGCGGCGGCCGAGAGCGGGTGGCGGGTCTTCCTGCGCGGGGCGACGATCAGCGGTCTGAACCCCAAGGGACTGCTGCTCTACCTCTCGGTGCTGCCCCAGTTCCTGGTCACCCGGGACGCGCGGCTGCCGATCCCGACACAGACTGCCGCCCTCGGCATGCTGCACATGGCGTGCTGCGCCGCCGTCTATCTGACGGTGGGCGTCCTTGCCCGCGCCCTCCTGGCCACCCGCCCGTCCGCCGCCCGCGCGGTCACCCGCACCTCGGGGGCGGCGATGCTGGGGATCGGGACGTTCCTGCTGCTCCAGCGGGCCTTCTAGGGCGCGGTGTCCGGGGCCTGATGTCTGGGTGTGATCCGGAACAGCCGGATCTCGCGTTCCACCCGCGCCTGGTACGTCGCGTACGGCGGCCAGAACGCCAGCACCGACTGCCAGGCCGCCGCCCGCTCCTCCCCCTCCAGCAGCCTGGCCGTCACGGGAATGTCGGCGCCCTTCCAGCTGATCTCGGCGTCCGGGTGGGCGAGGAGGTTGGCGGTCCAGGCGGGGTGGCCGGTGCGGCCGAAGTTGGACCCGACCAGCAGCCAGCTCCGGCCCCCTTCCTCGGGCATGCAGGCGAGGGGCGTACGCCGTGGCTGCCCGCTTCTCGCCCCGGTGGCGGTGAGGACGACCCCCGGCAGCATCTGTGCGCTGAGCAGGACCTTTCCCCGGGTGAGCCGGTGGACGACCCGGTCGAGGGCGGGGATGACGTGCGGCGCGACCTTGGCGAAGGCCGGCGCGGAGGACACCTTCTGCACGAGCCGTACGCCGATCACACCGCTGCCTCCGTCCGTGCGAAGATCCGGGCCTGGTCGGCCGCGCGGGCGCGCAGCCGGTGCACCGGGCCGAAGAGCAGTTCGTCGCCGGCGGCCCGCTTGAAGTACAGGTGGGCGTCGTGCTCCCAGGTGAAACCGATGCCGCCGTGCAGCTGGACGGCCTCCGCGGCGGCGGTGCGCAGGGCCTGGAGGGCCTGGGCGAGGGCGAGCCCGCCCACCCGCTCGTCCCGTGCCGTCGCCCAGGCGGCGTAGTACGCGGCGGAGCGGGCCGCCTGGACCTGCACGTAGACGTCGGCCAGGCGGTGCTGGACCGCCTGGAAGGAGCCGACGGCGCGGCCGAACTGCTCGCGCTGCCCCACGTATTCGACGGTCCGCTCCAGCGCGCGGTCGGCGGTCCCGACGGCCTCGCAGGCGAGGACGGCGGCGGCACGGTCGCCGAGCCGGGCGAGGGCCTCCGGCACCCGCTCGGCCCCCTGGTCGCCCTCGCCTCCCAGCAACTCCGCTTCCACATCGCGCAGTTGGATCCGCCCCTGCGGCCGGGTCGCGTCCAGCGCGGTCTGCCGAGCGCGGACGAGGCCGGGGGCGTCCCCCGCGACGAGGAAGAGCAGGGTGCGGGAGCGGACGTACCCGCCCGCGTGCGCGGCGACGAGCAGGAGGCCGGCGCTGTGCCCGTCGAGGACCTGCGCCGCCTCCCCGTACAGCCGCCAACCGCCGCCGCCCGCCCCGGCCCCCCGGCCCGCGCCGCCGCCCGTACCCGCACCCGCACCCGCACCCCCGCTTCCGCCCCCGCCCCCGCGCCGCGCCTGGACGCCCCCCGCGCGCCCGCCGCCCGCCCAGTCGCCGTCGTTGTCGCAGGTCAGGGCGAGGGCGGTGGTCAGGGCGGGGCCGGGGACGGCGAGGGCGGCGGCGAGGTCGCCGGAGGCGAGGCGCGGGAGGAGGGCGTCGCGCTGGGCGTCGGCGCCGAGGGCGAGGATCAGCGGCGCGACGAGGACGGAGGTGGCGAGCAGCGGGGAGGGGGCGAGGGCGCGGCCGGTCTCCTCGCAGGCGAGGGCGAGGTCGGTGACGGGGCAGCCGACGCCGCCGTACGCCTCCGGGAGGGCGAGTCCCGGCAGGCCGAGCTGGTCGGCAAGGGCGGTCCACAGGGCGGGGTCGTGGCCGGCGGGGGTGTCGAGGGCGGCCCGCAGCTCGTGGGGGCCGCAGCGTTTGTGGAGCAACTCCCGCAGGGTGCGGCGGATCTCGTCCTGTTCGGCGGTGAAGCTGGGGTCCATGGACGGCACTCCCCTCCGGACGCCCTCCGGTCTGACGGTGCGTCATATTAGGCCCGCGGGACGGTGATTCCCAGAGGGGTGACGCCCTGCCCCGGCACACATATCTGATGTACCGTCAGATTTATGGTGACCGTCAGCTCTCGCGGGGTCGCCGTGGTCGGCGCGGCCCTCTCCGACTGCGGCCGGGTGGACGACGCGACCCCGTACGCCCTGCACGCCCAGGCGGCCCGCCGCGCGCTCGCGGACGCGGGACTGGACCGTGCGCGGGTCGACGGCTTCGCCTCCGCGGGCCTCGGCGCCCTCGCGCCCGTCGAGGTGGCCGACTATCTGGGCCTGCGTCCCACCTGGGTCGACTCCACGTCCGTCGGCGGCTCCACCTGGGAGGTCATGGCCGCCCACGCCGCCGACGCGATCGCGGCCGGCCACGCGAACGCCGTTCTGCTCGCCTACGGCTCCACGGCCCGCGCCGACATCCGGGCGGGCCGGCGGACGGGCACGTTCGCGTTCGGCGCCCGGGGCCCGCTCCAGTTCGAGGTCCCCTACGGGCACACCCTGATCGCCAAGTACGCGATGGCCGCGCGCCGCCACATGCTCGAACACGGCACGACGATCGAGCAGTTGGCGGAGGTCGCCGTTCAGGCCCGCGCCAACGCGGCGCTCAACCCCGAGGCGATGTTCCGTTCCCCGGTCTCCGTGGACGACGTCCTGTCCGGCCCGATGATCGCCGACCCGTTCACCAAGCTGCACTGCTGTCTGCGCTCCGACGGGGGCGCGGCGGTCCTGCTGGCCGCCGAGGAGTACGTACGGGACTGCCGTACGGCCCCCGTCTGGATCCTGGGCGCCGGGGAGCACGTCTCGCACGCGAGCATGACGGAGTGGGACGACTTCACCGTCTCCCCGGCGGCGGTCAGCGGACGCCTGGCCTTCGAGCGGGCCGGGGTGGGCCCGTCGGAGATGGACTTCGCGCAGATCTACGACGCGTTCACCTATATGACGCTGGTGACCCTGGAAGACCTCGGCTTCTGCGCGAAGGGCGAGGGCGGGGCGTTCGTGGAGAAGGGCCGGCTCCGGGTCGAGGGCGGGGAGCTGCCGGTGAACACGGACGGCGGCGGGCTGTCGGCGCAGCACCCGGGGATGCGCGGCCTGTTCCTGCTCGTGGAGGCGGTGCGCCAGTTGCGCGGAGAGGCGGGGGCACGTCAGGTACGCGCGCGTGACGGCGGCCTGCCCCGCCTGGGGGTGGCCTCGGGGACCGGCGGGTGGTTCTGCTCGTCGGGGACGGTGGTGCTGGGGCGGGACTGAGGCGGGAGAGGGCGATACTCGCAGCATGGCAACGGATCTTCACGAGCTGCTGAGGTCGCTGCGGGTGTGGGACCCGGAGGTGACCGGCCTGCCGGCCTTCGACCCGGGCGCGGCCCCCGCCGAGCCGCTGGCGCTGTTCACGGCCTGGTTGGCCGAGGTGGCCGCGGCGGGCGAGCGCGAGCCGCACACGATGACCCTCTCGACCGTCGACGAGGAGGGCCTGCCGGACGCCAGGATCGTCATGCTGCACGGCGTCGACGCCGACGGCTGGTCCTTCGCGAGCCACGCGACGAGCAGGAAGGGCCGCTCCCTCGCCGCCCGCCCGTACGCGGCGCTCACCTTCTACTGGCCCGTCCGGGGTCGCCAGGTGCGTGTGCGCGGCCCGGTCACCGCGTCCCCCTCCGCCGAGGCGCAGGCCGATCTGCACGCCCGTTCGACCGGCGCGCTGGCCGCCGCGCTGACGGGGCGGCAGAGCGAGGTCCTGTCGTCGCCGGAGGAGCTGGCGAGGGAGTCGGAGGCGGCCTGGGAGCGGGCCCGCCGGGACCCGACGGCCGTCTCGCCGACGTGGACGCTGTACCGGCTGCGGCCCGACGAGGTGGAGTTCTTCCAGGGGGACGGGCAGCGGCGGCACGTACGGCTCAGGTACCGGCGGGAGGGTCAGGACGGGGGCGCGGACGGCTCCTGGGCCAGGGAACTGCTGTGGCCCTGAACACAAAGCATGATCAATGTCCGTTGATGTTCCGGTTTGTCTGATCACGGTCAGATAAAAACCACTCCCCGCTCATAGCGGTCGCATCTGACGACTGTAAAGATTCACTTCTGGCTGTCGTCCGCCGCGTGGGAGCGGTGACGCCGCCGGGGGGGCTCACGTAGGTCGTCCGGTCCGGGCTCGCTGTGCCCGGATGTCGTGAACCGACTCTTCACGCTTTCGCCGTGCCCGCGAGCGCGCACTTCCGCGCGCTCGCGCGTCCGCACGGCCGCACCCCTCCGCGGTCTCACCCGCCCGCGCCCTGACCAGGCGACAGGGACCGCGAGAAGGAGTGTGCATGGGCCGTACCGCCCGTGAGAAGGCATTCAGGTGGGGCGCGGCGACCGTCGCCGCCCTGGCCGTGACCGCCACGATGACGCCGTTGTCGTACGCCACCACGAACGACGAGCCGGCCCCGCAGCGGGTCGGCTCCGCGCCGAAGATCCCGCGGGACGCCGTCCGCGCGGCGGACCCGGCGGGCGGGCAGGCCCTCGACCTGAGCGTCGTCCTGGAGCCCCGCGACCCGGCGGCGCTGACCCGGTTCATCGCCGAGGTCTCCGACCCCGACTCCCCGAACTACCGCAAGTACCTCGGTACGGGCCAGTTCGCGTCCGCCTTCGGCGCGCTGCCGCAGACCGTGGCGAAGGTCCGCGCCGAGCTGGAGGACAAGGGCCTCACCGTCGGCGAACTCGGTTCCGACGGGCTCACCCTGCCGGTGCGCACGACGGTCGACGAGGCCTCGGAGGCCTTCGCCACCCAGTTCGACGGCTACAAGCTGAAGGACGGCGAGACCGGCCTCACCAACACCAGCGCGCCCCGGTTCGACGGCGCGATAGCGGACGACGTCCGCGGCGTGGTCGGTCTGAGCACGCTGGCGTCGTACGAGCCGAGGAACACCGGTCTGAAGGGCGCGCCCCGCGCGCAGAAGACCGACGTGACGAGCGACGGCGCGCGTCAGTCCCGGCTCACGGGCACCACCCCGGCGATGTGCAAGTCGATCGTCGACCTGTACAAGTCGTCCGACGGCGGCAGCGTGCCCGCCTACGACAAGCAGGACTACTGGAGCGCCCGTTCGCTGGCGACGGCGTACAACATGGCGGACCAGCCCAACGTGCAGACGGGCACCACCATCGCCGTCTACTCGCTGGAGAACTACGACCTGCGGGACATCAACAGCTACCAGGCGTGCCACGGCACGAAGGTCCCGGTCAGCTCGGTGCGGGTCAACGGCGGTCCCCCCGCCGACGAGCCGGCGGACATCGACACCGGGGTCGGCGCGGAGACCGCGCTGGACGTCGAGACCATCATCGGTCTCGCCCCGCAGTCCAAGATCCTCGTCTACCAGGGCCTGAACACCTGGGAGCAGGGCACGGAGACGTTCCGCAGGATCGTCAACGACAACCGCGCGAAGGTCGTCTCGGTCAGCTGGGGCAGCTGTGAGCTGAACACCCCGACCGAGGTCCTCGACGCCGAGTCGCTGATCTTCCAGCAGGCTGCGGCGCAGGGCCAGACCATCGTCGCCGCCTCCGGCGACAGCGGCTCCACCGGCTGCTACCGCCCCGAGGGCGCGGCGCCCAACGAGGACCAGCTGGTCACCGACAACCCGGCCAGCTCGCCGTACGTCCTCGGCGTCGGCGGCACCACCATGCGGACCTCGGTCGCCAACCAGACCACCTGGAACGGCTCCGGCGGCGGTGTCTCGCGGTACTTCCAGCTGCCCACGGACAACTTCCAGAACCGGACCGGCGCCGGCTACACCAACCTCTGCGCCGCCGGTGCGGCCCAGGTCTGCCGCCAGGTGCCGGACGTCTCCGGCGTCGGCGACCCGGCCACCGGCTACCCGGTCGCCTTCGGTCACGTCGGCAACACGCAGTACTGGAACATCATCGGCGGCACCAGCGGCGCCGCTCCGGTGTGGGCCGCGCTGATCGCGCAGGCCAACCAGGACCTCGCCTGCCAGGCCAACGGCTCGGTCGGCTACGCCCACTCGGCGCTGTACCAGCTTCCGGCCTCCGCGTTCCGTGACGTCACCACCGGCCACAACAACGTGACGGACTCCGGCAACTTCAGCGGCTCGTACAAGGCCGGCAGCGGCTACGACCTGGCGACCGGCCTCGGCACCCCGAACGGCCGCGAGATCGTCAAGGGCCTGTGCCAGGCCGTCCCGGCGTCCGCGGCGGGCACGTTCAACGCGCTGACCCCGGCGCGTGTCCTGGACACCCGCTACGGCATCGGCCGCGCCGGCACCGCCCCGGTCGCCGCGAACGGCACGGTCAAGCTGAAGGTCGCGGGCGTCGGCGGCGTCCCGGCGACCGGCGTCACCTCCGTCGTCGTCAACGTCACGGCCGCCTCGCCGACCGCGACCGGTCACCTGATCGCGTACCCGAGCGGCACCACCCGCCCGACCTCGTCCAACATGAACTGGCTGAAGGGCCAGATCGTCCCGAACCTGGTGACCGTCCCGGTCGGCAAGGACGGTTCGATCGACCTCTTCAACGCCGGCGGC
The DNA here is from genome assembly GCF_042890065.1 of Streptomyces sp. NPDC002328. Lineage (NCBI taxonomy): Bacteria > Bacillati > Actinomycetota > Actinomycetes > Kitasatosporales > Streptomycetaceae > Streptomyces > Streptomyces sp. NPDC002328. The sequence goes on from NZ_JBIARQ010000003.1 coordinate 309,221, forward strand.
GGCACCACGCACTTCATCGCCGACGTGTCGGGTTACTACTCCACCGAGGCCGGCGGCAGCACCTACCTGCCCAAGGGCCCGTCCCGGGTGCTCGACACCCGCAACGCCATCGGCGTCACCGGCAAGACCCCGGTCGCCGGCAAGGGCACGGTGTCCCTCCAGATCGCGGGCGCCGGCGGCGTTCCCGCCACGGGCGCCACCGCCGTGGTCCTCAACGTCACGGCCACCGCGCCGACTTCGACCGGTCACCTGATCGCGTACCCGAGCGGTGCGACCCAGCCGACCGCGTCGAACATCAACTGGCTCAAGGGCCAGACCCGTCCGAACATGGTCGTCCTGCCGATCGGCGCGGACGGCAAGGTGAACCTGTACAACGCCGGTACCGGCACCGTGCACTTCATCGCGGACGTGTTCGGCTACTACACGCCCACGGCGGAGGGCTCGTCCTTCCACACCGCGGGCCCGAGCCGGCTGCTCGACACCCGGTACGCCCTCGGCACGGCCGGCACCGCGCCGGTGACCGGCGGCACCAACCTGGTGCTGAACGTCAACGACGGCCACACCCTGGCGAAGGCCAAGGCCGTGGTCCTCAACGTCACCGTCACCGCCCCGACGACCAACGGCTTCCTGACCGTCTGGCCCGACGGAACCACCCTGCCGAACGCGTCCAACCTCAACTGGACCGCCGGCCAGACCGTGGCCAACCTGGTGACCGTGCCGGTCGTCAACGGAAAGATCGACTTCCGCCCGAACGCGGGCAAGGTCCACGTGATCGCGGACCTGTTCGGGTACTACCTGTAGTCGTCCCTGGAGTCGCCTACGCGTAACGCTTTCCACGGGCCCCGCCCCCACCGCTTCCTGGCGGCGGGGGCGGGGTCTTTTGTGCGGGGCCTTTGTTCGGCGGGACGGGGCCTCCGGGCTCCTCGACCGCCCGAGTCGGCTCAGGCCGCGCGTTCCTCGAACACCACCGTGTTGCGCCCGTCGGAAACGACATGCAGGTCGACCGAGACATCCAGGGCGGCTGCCAGCCTGACCAGCAGGTCCGCGGTGAGGGGAAGCGTCCCGCCGAGCTCCACGCTCTCCACCTCGTCCTCGGTCATCCCGAGACGCCGGCCCAACGCGGACTGGGTCAGCCCGAGGGCCACCCGACGGTCGTGCACGAGCTGCCCCAGTGCGTATGCCAGCCGGATCTGCTCACGCTCCGCCACCACGTCCGGAGGCTCGGCACGGCTCTCGCCGGCGTCCCGTTCCCGCGACAGCTCCCAGCGGGTGTGGCTCACAGGTCCTCCCGGAGCAATTCAAGGGGTGATTCGTGCGAGATGTTTCTTTACCGGGCCCGCCAGCTCCCCGTAGAACGGCGTGCGGTCGGCGGCTTGGAGTACCTGGGCGCAGATGGTCAGTTCTGCCACGCGTGCGGCCGGGATGTCGAGGGTGGGGGCGAATGCCTGACGGACGCGGGCTGCCGTGGCGGGGGTGCGGAGGGAGTAGACGTAGAGCTGTGCGGCGTCGATGCCGACCGGGGCCCGGCCCCAGCCTTCCCAGTCGAGAACGGTGAGGGCGGGACCACCGAGATTCGACCAGTGGAAGTCGCCATGGGCGGTGGCCCATTCGATCTCACCGACGTCACGGCCCGTGAATGCGGGAACGGCCCGGCGGATGTATTCCTCGCTTACGGCGATGCGTTCGGTGGGGACTTCGGCAAGGGAGTCGAGTGCGGCCCGCAGCTCCACCCACCATGCCTCCGGGAGTACCGGATCGTGCGCGAGGACCGGCGAACGGGAGACGACGGTGGCGTCCGCGTGCTGATAGAGCTCCGCCCGGTATGCCCAACCGGCGGCCTGCCAGTCGTGGACCTGGTGAAGGACGGGACGGGGAATCCTGGGCGGAAGACATTCCTGGGCGGTCTTGGGACCGTCCCAGAGCTTTCCGTACGCCTTGTCGGGGCGCTCGGCGACGAGGCGGAGCCAGCCGGTGCCCTGGGCGCTGGTCACAGCACCGGAGAGGGTCCGGGCGGCGTAGCCCCAGACGGGCTTCTCGGCGAGGTCGGTCAGGCTGAGCGCGACGCAGGCGAAGGTCCGGGCGGTACGCATGCGCTGGACGGTGGCGTCGTCAGGCGCCGAGAACATCGATCACCTCGTGCAGGGTCTTGTCCGGAAGCGGAGGCAGACCGAGGACGCGCTGTGCGTCCCGCCGGCGTTGCGCATGCCCGGACCCCAGGATGACGTGATCTACCCCCGGGGTGGACGCGGTGACACGCAGCGCGGCCTCGGCCGGGGTGGCGCCCGGGTCGATGAGTTCGCGGAGTTCGTCGGTGACCATGGCGGGGAGTTCTCCGCCGTGCAAGGGCGCGGAAACGAACGTATCCAGGCCGGCTGCGGTCGCCTCGGCGAGGGGGCCGTTGCCGTCCAGGGCCTGCGCGACCGGCTTGAGCATGACCAGCGAGACGGGGAGCTGGACGGCGACCAGATGATGGCCGCGGCCTCCGCAGCGGATAGCGATGTCGAGAAGGTCAGCGACACTGAACGCGCCTTCGAAGCCGGTCCAGGCGGCGGTGCCGTAGCCTCCGATCCGTCCGGCGCGGGCCTCGACTTCGAGAGCGGTGAAGGCGTCGGCGATGGCGTCGTGAGGTTGGGCGGCTCGTTCGGGGTTGTGGACGAAGACGATGTCCGGCGCACGGCCCAGCTCGGTGGCGTTGCGGCGACTCTGCCAGGCGACGTAGCGGTGGGTGAGGCAGTGGCCTGAAGCGGCTTCGGCCGATGTGAGGACTCCGGCGTCCCTGGCGGCTGCCGCGATGTCGGGGGTGAAGAAGCCGACCTTCGTCGACACCCGCACGTCCCGGTTCCCGGCGAGCACGGGCTGAAGCCGGGTCTGGGCGCTGCCGTGGTGGTAGTTGGGAGCGGTGTCGATCCAGGACGCCCCGCAGGCGACCGCGTGTCCGGCCGCCTGCGGGATGTCCCGGCACCGGTACGTTCCCAGTGCGAGGTCGGGGCTCATGGCTCGTTCACCGCCGCGACGTCCGCATCGACCAGTTCCGTGACGAGCCCTGCGACCTGACCGAGGGTGAGGCCGCTCGTCTCCGCGAGGTACCCCAGAGACAGCGAGGAGCCGTCGAGGAGCGGGGACAGCACAGCGCGTACGGGCGGGGCGAACGTCCACTCTTCGCCACCGGCGACTAGCACGACCCGATCTTGATCGTTGCCAGTGAGCCGGGCTCGTGCGGTGGTGAGCCGGACAAGCAGGCCGTCGCGTGCCGGTACGGCGTCGAGGTACGGCAGCGACGGCATGGGGCGGCCCGGTTCGATGCCGTCCCGACCGGTGAGGAAGTCTCCGATCGCGCCGTCATGGAGGGCGTTCGTGACTTCCTTGCGGAGAAGTTCGAGGTAAGCGGCCTGTTCCTGCGCCGGAGCGAAGAGGGGCAGGTGCGCCCGCACGGTCTCCGAGGTCCGCAGCCGGTCCGAGAGCCAGCCCAGCAGATCCGCGCCGGTCGTGGTCTGGAGCCCGCACGTCAGGTGCAGGGAGCGCCCCTCGGTGGCCGCCACCGCGTGCCACCAGCCCCGGGGCAGATACAACATGTCGCCGGCGCGCAGGACGATTTCCTCGATCGGCCCGTCTGCTGGAGGCTCCGGGGTTTCGGTGTCGCGGTGGAGCGGGTTGATCCGCGTTGCCCCGTACAGACGCCACCGCTTGGCCCCTTCGAGTTGGAGCACGATGACGTCGTGATCGTCCCAGTGGGTGCCGAAGCCCTCCGTCGCGGTCCAGGAGGCGTACGCGTTGATCTGGACATGGCCCCGGAAAACCTCTTCGAGGGCTTGCGCCAAGTGTTCGGCTGGCTGGTGAAGTTCGTCCACGGCGTCCAGCACCAGCGAGGCGCCGTCGCGGAGTTGACCGTGCAACCGGGAGGGTTGGATGTGCTGCCACACCGCGTTCCTGCGGGTGGTGACAGCAGTGGCGTAGCGCTGCCACGGAATAAGTTCCCCGTCGCGGTGCAGACGGAGGCGAGGCGGTTCAAGGCGTCCCCGGCCGATGACGGTGTTGAGGTCGTCCCATGTCAGGGTGGATGAGAAGTCGGCGACGCCGCGCCAGATGCGGTGAGTGCGGCCGAAGGCCCCGGTGAGGAAGTCCCCACCGAGGCGTTCGACCACCTTCGAGAAGGCGGTCACTTCTGTCGGCTCCGCTCAGTCGTTGGTGTCGGAGACGCCGGTCGAGCCGCCGTCCGACGGCTGCTCGGCACGGGAGCGGGCCGCGGCGATGGTCTTCCGGGAAACGATCAGCCCGTCCTCGGCGGGCTGCCTGACGACGTTCTCGGGCATGGTGCACTCCTGTTTTCTCGGTTTCCTCCCGATCAGCCCGAGCGGGAGGTCTTCAACCGATCCGCTGTGTCGGTTCCGGACAGCGGATCGGGAGCGACGCCCGCCCGCCCTGGAGGGTGGCAGGCGCCGCACCGCCCGGGGCTGTCCTTTCGGGTCCACCGGGCGGGGTCTGTGGGTGCTGCAGAGAGGCCCTCAGGTCCTCCAGGACACGCCTGTTCCGTGCGTAGCCGTGCGAGACCGGCGGGTGTCAGGCGCAGAGTGCGGAGAGTGATCGGGCTCTCGATGCGGCGGGGTACTGCCGGCTCCACGCATCGCTCGATCGGCGAAACCGGCCAGGTCGCCTTGGGGCAGCAGCCGCGAGATCAGCACGTCGGAACCGCCAGCTCTGCCCAGACGGTTTTGCCCCAGCGCTTCTCGTCGTAGCCCCAGCGGTGTGACAGCGCGTCGACCAGTACCAGGCCGCGCCCAATCTCATCGTCGTATGCGGCCGGATCCATTTTCGGCAGGGCGTGGGTTTTGTCGGTGACGCCGATCCGTACGAGATCGTTCGTGACTCGCCATACGGATACCCGGACCAGACGGCACGAGGTGTGGCGGACCGCGTTGCCCACCCGCTCGGAGACGATCAGCGTGCCCGCGTCGGCCGACTCGCCTATGCCCCGGTTGTTCAGCGCGGCCGAGACGAGCCGCCGGGCACGACGGGCTGTCTCGGGCTCACAGGCGAGGGTTTCGGTATAGCCGGGCGATCCGACTGCGGCGGGTCTGGGCATGACGCTCACGGGGTCGTCTCCTTGGGGCTGGGACGTCCCGCCCGCGACAGGGGGGGGCAGACAGGCGGGGACTCTCCTCCACTGCCGCCAAGGGGAGCCTGGGCCTTGCCTGGCGACGCCAACGACCGTACGGAGGACCGGAGTTTCGCCTCAACGAAATTGCGGGGAATTGCGGAACGTCATCCGAGGGCGTTGATCGCCGAGTTGATCAAGGCGCGGACGCCGTCGCCGTGGACGGCCATCTTGGCCAGCTCCGCGAACGCCTTGCGGTAGTCGGCGAGTTCGCGCGGCTGCACCACGTTGAGTTCGGCGGTGAGCGTTTCCACAACGCTGCGCGTGCCGTCATGGAGGTAGAACGCCTCCAGTGGCCACACGGTCCTTTGAGCCGTGAAGGGGATGACGCCCAGGGAGACGGAAGCCAGCGGCATCACGGTCAGCAAATGTCTCAGCTGTCCGGCCATCGTCTCGGCGTCGCCGCCCCGGTAGCGCAGGACGCTCTCCTCCATGAGCACGATGAACCGGTGCCCGCCTTCGTACAGGAACCGGCTCCGGGCGACGCGGGCCGCAACGGCCTCGGAGACGTCGTTGGGCGTGCCCTGAAAGTCGGTGATGGCTTCCATCAGGGCCGTGGCGTAGGCAGGGGTCTGGAAGAAACCGGGCACGACGTTGGAGACGTACGCGCGGGTGACGCCGGTCTGCGCGTAGAGGTCGTAGAAGTCCTCCTGGGTCTTGCGCATGCCGGTCCGGTGGCGTCTGCGCCACTCCAGGTACATCGAGTCGACGGTGCGGGCCGTGGCGATCAGGTCGTCGGCCTGGTCTACGGCGTCACAGGCAGTGCACCATGCGCGGATGTCCGCGTCGGTGGGCTGTGCCTCGGCTTTTTGAATGCGCGTGGTCTTCGCGGGGTGCCAGCCGCACCGGGCGGACAGTTCCTTCCCGGTGAGGCCGGCGTCCTTGCGAAGGTGCGACAGGCGCACAGCCAGCGCTTCACGGGCTGCCTGAGCGCTGGACGAAGGGGAGGAGGGCATAGGGCCAGCGGTGTCAGACGGTGTATTTCTCGTGGTCGACGGCACGCTCCCACACGGCCTCGAAGGCGTCGGAGCACAGCTTGACCACGGCGGGGACCTCGCTGAACTCCTTGGGCGGAACCGCCCAGTCACCGTCGCCGGTGAAGATGTTGAACTGCACCAGACGGTCGTCGAAGAGCCAGAAGTCGGCTCCCGGCAGGGCGATGTCCACACCCCGCCGACGGGGCAGCCAGCGCACCAGTTCGCCCGCCTCGACGTTCAGCGGGGTGGCGGCGTGCTCCCACCGGATGTAGTCCGTCACGGGCTCGGAAACGATCCTGGCCCGACGCATCACCACACCACGGCCTACCGCCTCCCGCACCATGCCCAGCCAATCGGGCCACCATCGAGCCGTCGGGTCGAGATCGACGTGGCCAGTGCGCTTGAACTGCTCGAACTCCTCAGCCTCGTCACCGACGCCGTACGCGTCGCGCATCTCCAGGTGCACCGCGCTGCGGCGCGTACCTGCCAGCAGCTCAGCGAAGCTCGGCACGCCGTTCTGCGACATCGCACGCCTCTCTCAGAATCGGCACCATGCGGGCGGGAATGCGGATCACCGTCTCGTGGGCTGGGATTCCCACCGTATGCCCGGCGACCCACTCTGTACCGCTGATCAGTGCCTCCAGCATTCCCTCGGCCTGGATGCCCTGGAGGACCAGGTCAGCCGTCTCCTCTTCCACCCACACCGTCGGCGATCCCTCCCCACCGGTGTTCGGGTCGATGCCGATGAACTGTAGGTCCACGAAGCCCTCCCGGATCAAGTCTGTTGCGCTTTCTTGCATGCGACGCTTTCGAAGGGTGCGAGGGCCGTCAAGGGCGCGTGGCGGGTTCGGGACGATGTCGGCTTGAACCCGTCGGCCCCTGACGTGGAGCCCCGCAAGGGCTTTGTCACGATCGGACGCGCCACTTCTCCGCGTGCCGTTCGCATTCGGGGATGTCCCGACACTCATGCGTGCATCGGCTGAGGAGAGCCCGGCAGCACCGCCCACATGCGTGTCCCCGCCACCCCCGACTCACCTCCCCCGCCGATCCCCCAGTCGCCGCCGGCGTCCCGTACCACCCGGTCCAGCAGGCGCAGCGTCGCCCGCCGGTGCAGGGCGCAGGCGGCGGTCAGACGGGGGTGGGTGTGTCGGGCGTGGCCGTCGTAGAACGTGACGCGCAGGGCGCTCTCCCGGTAGCGCAGCGAGAGGTACACCTCCGTGGGCGAGAAACGGCAGGCACAGGCGGTCAGTTCGCTCACCGCCTGGACGGCGACGTCGGTCATCTCGGCGAGGCCGTGCGCCGGGAGCACCGCACGGGTGACGGCCCGCGCGATGCCGGGACTTCGTGGATCCGCGGGCAGGGTGAAGCTGTAGGCGAGGGTCTCCGGGCGGGCGGAGAAGAAAGGTCCGTCGGCGGGGGCGTAGGCCGGGGACTGGCAGGACGCGGTGTCGAGGTGCACGGCAACTCCCTTGTCTCATGAGGAGGTCGAACGCCCGGTGGCCTGTCTCCCTGACACGGGCCCGCCCCTCCCAGGGGAGGAGATGCGGGGCGAGCTCGCGTGATGCGCTTCCGGGGCAGTTGTGACGGCTCCGTGATCGAGCCATGACTGACTGTAGAGATGTGGGGTTACAGTGTCCAGCCACACGGGGGTAATTACCCCCTTCCGAATGGACTTCGGTGATGTTCCATCGACAGACTTGCGACAGCCACAGCACGGAGGGGCAGCATGACGACGAGAAGTACGCCGACCGAGCGGCAGAAGCGCCTGGGCGCTGAACTGCGCAAGATGCGCCTCGCGGCGGACGTCACCACGGAGTACGCCGCAGGTCTCCTCGGCATCAACAGGACCCGCCTGTCCAACATGGAGTCAGGCATCCGCCCCTTCTCCGCCGAGCGGATCCGCACGCTCGCCTGCAACTACGCATGTGGCGACACGACTTACGTGGAGGCGCTGACGGCCGTCGCCGAGGACAAGGAACGGGGTTGGTGGGAGCAGTACCGAGGCACCTTGCCCTCCGGGCTGCTGGACATCGCGGAGTTGGAGTGGCATGCGGCTCGAGTGCGCACCGCGCAGGTCATGCACGTCCCCGGACTGATGCAGACCGAGGACTACGCCCGCGCGGTCTTCGCCGCAGGGCTGCCCGCCATGAGCCGGCTGGAGGTTGAGCTGCGCGTCGCTCATCGCATGGCACGCCGCCAGGTGTTCGATCGGCCTGGCCCCTTGCAATACACCGCCTACGTCCACGAGGCCGCACTGCGCATGCCGTACGGGGGCGTCAGGACAACCCGCGAGCAACTGCGTCACCTCGCCGATCAGTCCGAGCGGGACACCGTCGAAGTACGTGTCATCCCCACAAGCGTGGGCGACTTCCCCGGAGCCGGGCACGCCCTGCTGTACGCCGACGGAGCCGTGCCCCAACTCGACACTGTACAACTGGACTCGGCGCACGGCCCGGAGTTCACTGGCGCAGAGGCGCAGCTCACCAAGTACCGTGCGCAGCTGAATTGGATGGACGCCGCCGCACTGCCGCCGACAGCATCACGCGACCTCGTCCTCGCCATCGCCCACGGACTCTGAGGTAACTACATGAGCACCGACATCACCTGGGAAGAGCCCTACTGCGCCGAGGGAAACAATTGCTTCCGCATAGGAACCGACACCGCCGGCAACGCCTACCTCGCCGTCGCCGGACAGGAAGACACCCCCCTCACCGACACCCGTGAAGCCCTCCGCGCCCTCATCGTGGAGATCAAGGCGGGCAAGGCGGATCACCTGCTGTAGGCGAGGAGCTGTCAGGTACCGACGCAGTCCTGGATGATCTTTCGGGCCACCCGCGCCTTGGGGGCGGACAGTTCCTCTTCGATCGTCCGGGCTGCGGCCTCGTCGAGCGTGACCGTCGCGGGGTGTGCGGCTGTGTGTGACAGGCGGGCAAGACGCAGGTCGGGGGAGGCACCTTCACAGCCCTCGGCGTGGCCGTCGGGGCCCTCCACCGTGGGCAGCGTACGAGCATGGGCGGCGACCTGGTCCCAGAAGTCCTGCTCGGCGTCGCCCGCGCCGCGTCGGCCGAACGTGCGTGCCGTCACCGCCAGACGGTGCACCTCGACGCTGACGGCGTGGGCCAGGCGTCGGTCGCGCAGGACGGAGTTCACCGCCTCGGTGGACGCTATCCGGGCGGCGACCTCGTCGGCCTGGAACTCGACGTGCCGCGAACCGGAGCGGGTGAGCCGGACCAGCAGCCGGGCCGTGCCCCGCAGCAGCAGGCCGGGCAGCCACGTGATCCAGTTCCGGTGTCCACGGGCGGCGAACCGGCTCGCCGCGACAAGCACCTCGTCTGCACGCCGCGAAGTGGCGGACACCGTGAAGACCGGTTCCGACGCTGCCCGGCTCCGCGTCAGCTCGGCCCCGCTCCTCAAAACGCCGAAGGCCGTGCCGACCAGGGCGCCGCGTCTGACGTCGGCCGCCGCGAAGTGCCCCAACTCGTGGGCGACGGCGGCGACACGCTGCTGCGGGGTGAACGTCTCCCAGAGGGGCAGGCCCAACTCCAGGAGCCGTCTGCGCCGGACGCCCGCGAGGGAGGCACGTACGGTGAACTCCCCACTGAGCTGGACGATGTCGATGCGCCGCACCCCGGCGGCGTCCGCGATCGAGTCCAACAGGGCGAACAGGGAAGGGGCGTCGTCCCGTTCGAGCGTGGGCAGGTCGGGTCCGGGCCTGCCGAAGCGGGGCCGCACCTGCACGGCGAGCCCGATCATCAACAGGCCGATCAGCGGCTGCACCACGGTGCTCCAGCCGAGAACGACGAGCAGCAGCCCCCCGATCAGCAGCCCCGCCGTGCCGACATGCACCAGCCCCGCCAGACCGTACGCGGCCACCACCGGCCAACCGGCCCGACCGGCAGCAGTGGATTCGCTCCCAACAGGCCTTCTACGCCTACGCATTACGCCATCTCCCCTGACTGCGACGCTGCGAGCATGGAACCCCGAGGTCCGGCCCACGTCGCGACTACCGATCACGACGCACAGGATCCGACGCCGGTTCAGCGTCAGTCCGTAGCTCGTGGATGCCCGGTGCCCGCGAAGGTGATCCAGCAGGTGACCCGCGTGGTGTCCGCGAAGTACCAGATGCGACCGCCGCCGGTCACCTCGATCTGCCACTGCTCGCAGGTATGTCCGCGATAGCTGCCGTGCGCCAGGCCGCCCTTGAGCCGGTGGTGTCGGGGCGTCTCGACGGCCGGCCTGGGATTCGTCCGCATGACGCTCCAGGCGCGGTAAGTGTTTTCCCGGGCTTGCCGGGCGAGGCTCTCCCAGCCTTTGGCCGAGGCCGCGTCCGCGAAGCGGACTTCCCAATGGCCTTCCGGCGCAGGCGGAGCAGCCCGGCCTCCGCGACCCGCGGTCATGCCGTCCCCCGGGGGTCCGGGGCCGGGCCGTAGTCCTCGTCGTGCTCCGTTGTCAGCGCGGCCAGCAGTTCGGGGTCTGAGTACACCTCGGCGGTGTGCTGCCAGGCGATGAGCAACTGAGCGACGGACGCGCTGTTGCCGAGCGAATCAGCGGCACGCATGGTGTTGACGAGTTCGACCGCGAAGGCGTGAAGGTCGGGTTCGGGCAGGAAACGCACCCACGGGAAGGCGTCCGCGAGTATGTCGAGGAGCAGTTCCATGCTCCCGGGTTCCCGGCGCGCCATCGCGGCCAGCATGCGGGTCGCCGCCGACACCACGGTCTGGTCCTGCTCGGCCCGCGCCGCAGTCGTGAGGACGAGATCCTCGCCGTCCCTGCGGTGCAGAAGCAGCCTCGGCGACTCCTGTAGGCGGGCCAGCGTCTGCTTGTTCTTGTTGACCAGCTCGGAGAAGTTCACGGCGGCGTTTTCAGCACTCACAACTTTGAAAGTACTTCGAAACTCCGGAGGGCACCATCACCCATCAGAGGGACGGTTGAATCGTGAACCCGAGTTCACCAGGGCGTCTCGATCTCCGGTTCCACGTCCGTCGCCAGGCGGCCGTGGCGGTGGGCGTCTCTGCGGCCTGCCTCCCACATCGCGCCGCGCAGGGTTCCCTCGTAGCGGAAGCCGCAGTGCTCGGCGATCCGGCAGGATGCCTCATGGCCGACGGCGTGGCCCAACTCCAGTCGGTGCAGGTCGAGTTCGTCGAAGGCCCAGCGAGTCAGCAGCAGCAGGGAACGGGTGGCCACCCGGCGGCCGCGGGCCTCGGGGAGGACCCAGTATCCGACGTTCGCGACGCTCTGCACGGGGTCGATCGAGTTCAGCCCGATCTGCCCGAGGACCGTCCCGTCCTCCGCGTCCGTGACGCAGAAGGCCGCCGCGGTCCCGGCCGCCGCCTGGGCGGTCTTCGTCCGCAGCGCCTTCCGGGCGCCCTCGGCGTCCGTGATGTCCCACAGCGGCGTGTTCCAGCGCAGGAACTCGGGGTCGGAGTGGCCGCGCAGCCAAGCGTCCACGTCGGCCTCGGACTTCGGGTCCCAGGCGCGCAGGCTGAGGCCCTGACCGTGGAGGCCGGCTGCGGGCAGGACGGAGTGCGGCTCGCGTATCTCGGTCATTCGATCATTGAACACCCGGGGTGTTCGGCCGGGCAGGGCAGGCGGGTCAGTCGTCCATCGCCTGGTACAGCGTGGTCCAGAAGTCGTGGATGACCCGTGCCGAGTCCGGGGTGGACATCCCGGTCTGGGTGAGCAGGATGCCGACGAGCTGGTTCTCCGGGTCGGCGTACGTGCTGGTGCCGGCTCCGCCGTCCCAGCCGAACTGGCCGACGGGCGCGTAGTCGCCGCGGTAGGCGCGCACCGCCATCCCGAAACCCCAGCCGCCGTGCTGCCCCGTGCCGTGCGACAGATGGACGACACTGCGGGCCCAGGCCTGTAGTGCGGCCTGCTGCTCTGGCATGAGGCGGTTGGTGGTCATCAGCTCGACGGCGGGCCGGGACAGGATCCGTTCGCTGCCGTGCATCCCGTGGTTGAGCAGCATCCGGAAGTAGGCGTGGTAGTCGTCGGCGGTCGAGTCGAGTCCGCCGCCGCCCGACGCGAACGCCGGCGGCCGGCTGTGGTGGCCCCCTTCGGCCGCGTCCTCCACGGTGAACTCCCCGGTCCGCGGATCGGGGGCGTACAGGGGCGGCAGCCGGTCGATCTTGTCGGCGGGCACGTGGAAACCCGTGTCCTTCATGCCCAGCGGATCGAGGATGCGTTCCCGGAGGAACTCCTCGAACGACCGGCCGGTCACCCGGGCCACCAGCACGCCGAGCACGTCGTTGCTGATGTTGTACTGCCACCGCTCACCGGGCTGGTACATCAGCGGCAGCGTGCCGAGGCGGCGCATCCACTCGTCCGGCTTCGGCTCCGGCAGGATCCAGTCCGTGCCGTAGACGCCCCGCTCGAAGAGCGCGGCCATCATCGGGGCGCCCATCGCCGTCATGTCCACGCCGAGCCCGAACGTGGAGGTGAGCAGGTCCCGTACGGTGATCGGCCGCCGCGCCGGCACGGTGTCGTCCAGCGGGCCGTCGGGCCGCTTGAGCACCCGCCGGTCGGCGAGCTCGGGCAGCCACGGGTCCACCGGGTCGTCCAGCCGCAGCCGGCACTCGTCCAGCAGGACCATCACCGCCGCCACCGCAACCGGCTTGGTCGTCGAGGCCATCCGGAAGATGGTGTCCCGGCGCATCGGTAAGCCGCCGTCATGGCACATCGTGCCGAGCGCTTCGACGTGCGTCTCCTCGCCCCGGCCGACCAGGGCGACGAGCCCGGGGATCTTCCCGCTCTCGACATGCCGCGCCAGCACCTCACGCAGCCGGCGAAGCCCCGCCTCGGAGAAGCCGCCAGTGCTCTTACCCATCGTGAATCCCCCCTGTGTCGTGCCCATCGTGAATCCCCCCTGTGTCGTGTCAGGCCGTCGCGGCGTCTTCGCCGTCGGCCGCGCGCTCGACGGCCTCGGTCAGCTGCTTCTTCGCCCGGGGCGGGACGTACCCGCCCTCCGAGTAGTTCTGGGCGAACGTCTCGACGAACTCCACCGGGTCGTCCCCGACGATTTCGCGGATCGGCGTCCCGTTCGCCGCGGCCTGCTCGAAGAGGTCGGCGAGGTCCTCGAACATCGACGCGTTGCTGTCGGCGTCGGTCGGCACGAAGTGCATCAGGTGCCGCTCGATCGCCTCGACCGCCGCGCGGTGGTTCTCGGGCAGCTCCTTGACGCGCCCCTTGTACGCCCTCCAGCGCTTCTTGGGACCGATCACCTTCGAGACGAAGCCGCTCTTCTCGACGTCGGACATGCTCACTCGCCCCCTTCGCGGAGCTGTTCCAGTCGTTCCGTGAGGAAGCTCCAGGTCCTCCAGAACTCTTCGAGGTATTCGCGCCCCTGAGCGTTGAGGGAGTGCACCTTGCGCGGCGGCCCCTTCTCGGAGGGGACCTTCTCCACGTCGACCAGGCCCCGCTTCTCGATCCTGAGGAGCAGCGCGTAGACGGTCCCCTCGGCGATGTCGGAGAAGCCCTGCTTCCGCAGCCGCGCCGTGATCTCGTAGCCGTAGGCAGGCCCGCCGGACAGGGTGGCGAGGATGATGCCCTCCAGCGTGCCCTTGAGCATCTCCGTCTCCAGCTTGGACACGGCACACCTCCCTCTTGCGCCAATGCGCTGTTCGCTAGTCAGCGCTGTTGAGTACCGGTACAACGTAACGCTGACTACCGGTACTTAGCAAGAAGGATTAGTGAAGCCACGCGAAGGGGCTCAAGCTCCCGAGGCATCCGAAGCGCCCGACGCGCCCGACGCGTCCGCGCGGCCGAACACCGGAACCCCCTCCCGGAAGGTCACCTCCAGCTCCGCCCCCGCGCACAACTCCCCCGGCCCCACGATCTCCGTGGCCATCCGCGGCCCCTCCGCGAGGTCGACCACCGCCGCGACGTACGGCGTCCGCCCGTCGAAGGGCGGGAGGTCGTTGCGGTGGACCACGGACCACGTGTAGAGCGTCGCCCGGCCGCTCGCGTCCTCCCAGGTCACGTCCTCGCTCCAGCAGAACGGGCAGAACTCCCGCGGGTAATGGTGGGCGCGCCCGCACGCCGCGCAGCGCCGGATCAGCAGCCGGCCCTCCGCCGCCGCGTCCCAGTACGCGCGCGTGAAGGCGTCCGCCTCCGGAACGTCGTACCGGCGACCCTGAGCCTCGGCCATCAGAACCACCCCAGCATCAGAACCGCCCCGGCATCAGAACCACCCCAGCGCGCCGTCCAGCGACCACGTCTGCCACGACATCCCGAAGAGTGCCACCGCCGAGATCAGCGCCATCATCGCGTTCTGCCCCTGCTCGGCCCAGTCGTGGATCATGAGGGTGAAGTAGAGGAAGTTCAGCAGCAGCCCGCCCACCAGGGCGATCGGGGTCAGGAAGCCGACGACCAGGCCGAGCCCGAGCGCCAACTCCGCGTAGACGACGACGTACGCCATCGTCCGCGGCCTCGGCGCGACCACCGTCTCGAAGCCCGAACGCACCGCGTTCCAGCGGTGCTTGGCCGCCACGTCCGCCGCCCACGCGATCCCCGTGCCGCGCTCGAACCAGCCCTTTTTGTCCTTGTGCCGCCAGCTCTCCAGCCACCACAGGCCGAGCCCGATCCGCAGCACGGCCAGCCATTCCGCACCGGTGAGCCAGATCGCGTCCATGTATCTGACGGTACGTCAGATCAGGGGGGCGGGGAAGTCCGTTTGGCTTTCGATTGGTCGAGGCGGGGGCCCAGGACGCGCTCCAGCGACGGGTGGAACTGGGTGAGCAGGCCGCGTATCCGGTTGGAAGTGCGGGTGGCCTCGGCCGCGAGATCCTGGTCGGAGCCGACGAGGACCGTGAGTTCGGCGGTGATCTCGTCGGTGAGTTCCAGCGAGCGCAGGGTGCGCGGCATGGTGCGGGCCGCATCCGCGATGACCGCAGCGTCCTTCGCATCGGTCTTGGCCTCGCCCGGATACAGGTCGGCGATCCGCCGCATCGCGAGTCCGGGCAGGTAGGCAACCTTGCAGCCCGCGTCCCGGGCGACTGTGAGCGGGAGGGCTCCGATGGAGGCGGGCTGGTCCACGATGACCAGGACGGTGCCGAACTTCGCGGCCAGTTCGTCGAACACGGCCCGCAGTTTCGGCTCGCTGTTGGGCAGCTGCTTGTCGAAGACCTTCTTGCCGGCCGGAGTCAACCCGTGCCCGTGATGGGCACTCGCCGACGTCCAGGCCGAGGAAGTCTGGCGCTTGAGCATCTTGATCCGGTTGACGTGCCCTTCGACGACGCCAGAACTCCACGGCAGAGTGAGGCCGGCGATGACGGCGTCGCGGTCGCGGTCGATGCCCGCGGCGAGGGTGTGGAGGCTGGGCAGGTCGTCCTGCCGGACGGCGTCGAGCCAGTCGGGCAGGCGCTCGCCCTGGCGCTCGGTGAGCATGGTCGCGAAGGAGCGGACGTGCCCGGTGAGGGCGTCGAGTTCGGAGCAATGCGTCCGGACAGCTTTGAGCTGGAGTCGCTCGGTCTCGGTGAGGGAGTCCGGACGGCGGAGGATCCGTCCGGCGACGGTCCGGGGCGAGGGCGGCCGGGCGGTCACCGACTGCGGTGAGGTGCGCTTGTCGTGCAGGTAGGCGCGAACGCGCTGGTAGCTGCCCTTGTAGCCGAGTGGCACGATCTCCTCCCACAGCTTCCGTTTCGGGCGACTTCACCTACTGCCCGAAAGGGCTCAGCCGTCACTCAGCGTGGCCGCGTCACGGAAGTTGAGCCAGAACCTGAGAACGGGCTCTGGTCCACTTTCCGTGGTGGCTCACGGATCGTGATGTCGGTGGTGTGTGGTGGGATGGCCGGAGTCTGCTGCTGATCTGCTGGGAGACCGTCGTGACGTCTTCGTATCCGTCCCTGACTCGTGCCTTGGCCGAGGCTTTGGTCGATGTCCTGTGGTTCATCGACGGCAGCGAAGACGAGCAGATGGATCAGGACGACGCGGTCAAGGTGATGGAGGGCGTCGCCCACGTGGTCAGCACACTGTCGAATGATCAGCAACAGGAGCTGATCGCCCTGATCGGGGAGATGGCAGCTGCCGAGACCGATCCCGCTCGTCGTGAGTTCCTGGAGGAGTTCCCGGAGGGCTTCGGGCTCGTCGACGATCTGTCCTGAAGGATTTCAGCTTGCCGTGCAAGGCAGGCAACAAACCGTGCCGCAGCGGTTGATCCTCCACCCGGACTCATCACCATGAACTCGACGATGTTGGATAGCGGCATGGTGAGACGCAAGAAGGAGAAGAAGAAGCGGCCCGCCTGGAGCGTTCCGACGGGGATCGTTCTGTTGGCGACGCCGGAGGGCTGGCGCACCAGTGTCCTCACCGAAAGAGGAATGCTCTGCGGGCGGCTGGACGTGCCGATCAACACCGACCCGAAAGAGGCGCGGGCTGCGGCGGCGGTGATGGTGACGGAACTCGCGCGCGACTTCCACGACACCGACGTGGAGGTGAGCTGGGATCCGCCCCAGGAGCCCTGGTCATGGACCGCCCAAGTCACCCTCGCCCCCGAAAACGAACCACCTTTGACGGACGCCGGAGGCTGAACGGCAAGCTCAGGAGTAGAGCAGGACGCGCTTGCGGAGGAGTTCGAAGCCTACTCGGCCGAACATTTGGCGCTTCAGCATCTTGATCCGGTTGACAGGCCTTCGATGACTCCGTAGTTCCACGGCTGCGCGAGTTGAGTGGCTCAGCGACACCGCCTACGACGCCGACGACGAGTGCGTCGCCATCGGCGAACGCCGCTGCGGCAAGGGGTTCCTCAACGAGGACAGGGAGATGCGCGCGTTCCGGGACCTACGCCCAGCGATCTTCTCCGCTGTCCATGCCCTTCTCGTGGTCGACCACGCCCGCCATCTGCTGACGACCAGCACCGACCGTCACAATCGAGACCGTGCCCTGGACGCCATGAAGGCATGGGGTCACGACACCAGCGCCCTGGAAAACGCGGACGACATCGCAGCCCGCGAGCGTTATGCCCGTCTCAAGGCGGAACATGATTCCTGGTGGGCGACCGACGGGACAGGTGGGCACTCCGAAGACCCTCCGTTCTGACTCAGGGGCGCGCAGCGCCCCAGCCATCCGTCGATCCCTCGATCACTCAGAGTGGCTGCGTCACACACAAGTTGAGCCAGACCCCGAGAACGGACAGCACCCGTCGGCTCACTCCCCGTCCCGGGCCGGGGCGGCCCGGCTCGGTCCTCGATCCTCGATCCTCAGGGGTGTCGGCGGACCGTTCACCTCGCCTGCGGCGCACCTCCGTGGTGCGATGGAACAGGGGTAGGAAGGAGAGAGTGATGGCCCCACCAGCAGCGGAGCACAAACGCGGTGCGGCCCCGGTAGCAGTCCGCCCGCTGGATGAGGCGGACCTGGATCGGGCCGACGAGATCTGCAGGGACGCCTTCGGGACCTTCCTGGGGGCACCTGATCCGTTCGGGACCGTCGATTACGTCCGCACCCGCTGGGCGGCCGGTCCACAGGCGGCGTTCGCGGCGACGGTCGAGGGCGAAGTGGTTGGATCGAACTTCGCCGCCGACTGGGGCAGCGTCGGGTTTTTCGGACCGCTGACCGTGCGTCCGGATCTGTGGGACCAGGGCATCGGCAGGCGTCTGATGGAGCCGGTCATCGACTGCTTCGACGCCTGGGGGAATCGCCACGTCGGCCTGTTCACCTTCGCGCACAGTCCCAAGCATCTCGAGCTCTACCGCCGGTACGGTTTCTGGCCTCGATTCCTCACAGCCATCATGAAGAAGCAGGTCACAGACGGTGCCGCAGTCCCCGGCCGGGTGCTCTACGGCGAACTGCCCGCCGCCGAGCGGCCCGACGCACTGAGCCTGTGTCGCGCACTGACCGGAGCCGTGTACGAGGGCCTGAGCCTGGAACGCGAGATCGTGGCCGCGCACGCGCAGGGACTCGGTGACACCATCCTGCTCCATGGCGCCGGCTCCGAGCTCGACGGCCTGGCCGTCTGTCACTGCGGAGCCGGGTCGGAGGCCGGCTCGGACGTGTGCTTCGTCAAATTCGGCGCCGTACGTCCTGGCCCGGAGGCCGCCGCCCGGTTCGAGCGACTGCTCGACGCATGCGAGCGGCTGGCCGCCGAGCGCGGGCTGAGTCAACTGGACGCCGGCATGAACCTGGGTCGCCCGGATGCCTACCGGCACATGATCGACCGCGGTTTCCGCACCTGGTTGCAGGGCGTGACCATGCACAGGCCCAACGAACCCGGGTACAGCCACCCCGACATGTACGTGATCGACGACTGGCGTTGACCACCGCCGCGCTCGGCCCGCCAGGAAGGCCCGGTGCTGTCAGAACCCGTGCACATCCCGAGCCGGTTCCGACGGCAGGACACCTCCTGGACCACTGTCGAAGTGCTGTCCGACCCCGCGGATGCGGCCGGGACAGAGCCAGACAGCCTCATGCCCCCGGCTGCTCCCGCCGCCGCAAGCCGGCGCGAACCGCGGGAGCGGCACCACAAGCCGTCCGCAGAAGGTCGGCGGCCCACCCTCGCACTTCCGCACCTGACCCGCCAAGAAAGCAGGTGATCGATCCGCAACCAATTCCCGTCTTGTCCGAGACCCATCAACCGCATGCGTGAGTACGCTCCCGCTCATGGCCGACTCCGCACCGACCGACGACACCACTGAGAACCCCCACGAGGACACTCACGAGGACACCGGCAAGAGCCCCGCCGCGCACCCCGCCGACCGCCCCGTCTACGTCATCGGCGGCGGCCCCGGCGGGCTCGCCGCCGCGTACGCGCTGCGCGCGCAGGGGATACGCGCGGTCGTGGTCGAGAAGGCGGACGGGGTCGGCGCGTCCTGGCGCCGGCACTACGACCGGCTGCGGCTGCACACCACCCGGCGGCTGTCGGACCTGCCGGGGCTGGCGATGCCGCGCCGCTTCGGTCGGTGGGTCGCGCGCGACGACGTGGTGCGGTATCTGGAGAAGTACGCCGAGCACCACGACCTGGAGCTCGTCACCGGCGTCGAGGTCTCCCGCGTCGAGCGCTCCCCCGACGGGACCGGCTGGCTGCTGCGCGCCTCCGGCGGACGGGAGCTGACCGGTGCGGCGGTCGTCGTCGCGACCGGCTACAACCACACCCCCGCGCTGCCCGACTGGCCGGGACGGGAGGCGTACACGGGCGACCTCGTGCACGCGTCCGCCTACCGCGACGGCACGCCGTACGCCGGTCGGGACGTCCTCGTCGTCGGCGTCGGCAACACCGGCGCCGAGATCGCCGTCGACCTGGTGGAGCGCGGCGCGGCGCGGGTGCGGCTGGCCGTGCGGACCGTCCCGCACATCGTGCGCCGCTCGACGGCCGGCTGGGCCGCCCAGTACAGCGGCATCCTCGTCCGCAGGCTGCCGGTGGCGCTGGTCGACCGGATCTGCCGGGTGATGGCGAAGGCGAGCATTCCCGATCTGTCGGCGCACGGGCTGCCGCGCCCCGACACCGGGCTGTACACCCGGGCCCGGCAGGGGGCGATCCCGGTGCAGGACGTCGGCCTGATCGACGCCGTGCGCAAGGGGAAGGTCGAGATCGTGGCCGCCGTGGAGGGCTTCGAGGACGGCAAGGTCGTCCTCGCCGACGGCTCGCGCGTGCAGGCGGACGCCGTCATCGCCGCGACCGGGTACGAGCGTGCCCTGGAGGGGCTGGTGGGTCACCTCGGCGTGCTCGACGAGCGCGGCAGGCCGCTCGCGCACGGGGGGCGGGCGCCGAAGGACGCGCCCGGCCTGTACTTCACCGGCTTCACCACTCCGATCAGCGGCACGCTGCGCGAGGTGGGGCTGGACGCGGAGCGGATCGCGAAGGCCGTGCGCCGCCAACTCGGCTGACCGCCCGCCCGCAGGCCGGTCGCCGGTGTGCCGACCCGCCGACCCGCCGGCCCGCCGGCCCGCCGGCCCGCGTGAACCCTCAACTCGACTGATATCGCTGCCCGTTACATGTGTGTCGGATGTGACGGGAGCGTTGTCCCGTGCCTCCGTGCGGAGCCAGAATGTGAGCCCTGTTCACCTTTCCGGCTCACCCCCTCTCGACGGAGGCCGCACGTGGCAAGTGAAAGACAGTTCTCCCGACGCTCCCTGCTCGGCCGCACCGCCGCCGTGGCCGCGGGCGCGACCGCCGGCGCGACCGCCCTCACCGCGACGGCGGCCGGCACGGCGTCCGCGGCCGGCACCGCGTCCGCCGCGTCCGCCGCAACCGCCGCGACCGCCGCGACCGCGCGTGACGTGGACGTCGTGATCGTCGGCGCCGGTCTCGCCGGCCTCACCGCGGCCCGCGATCTCGTGGCGGCCGGGAAGAAGGTCGTCGTCCTGGAGGCCCGTGACCGCGTCGGCGGCCGGGTGGTGGGGCTGCCGCTGGCGGGCGGCGGGGTCACCGAGGGCGGCGGCGAGTTCATCGGCCCCACCCAGGACCGGATCAGGGCGCTCGCCGACTCCCTCGGCGTGGCCACCTTCACGACCTACAACACCGGCAAGAACCTCCTCTACAAGGACGGCAAGAAGACCGCGTACGCCACCGACGGACTGCTCGGCTCGGTCCCGCCGATCGACGCGGCCGGGCTCGCCAACGCGGCGATCGTGCAGGCCACGCTGGACGACCTGGCCAAGCAGGTCCCGGTCCACGCGCCCTGGACCGCGGCGAAGGCCGCGGAGTGGGACCGGCAGACCTTCGAGACCTGGCTGCGCGCCAACGCCGTGATCCCATCGGCGAAGTTCCTCCTCGACGTAGCCTGCACGTCGATCTTCTCGGCCGAACCCCGCGAACTGTCCCTGCTGTTCGTCCTCTTCTACATCGCGGCCGCCGGCGACGCCTCGAACCCCGGCACCCTGGAGCGCCTCACCGAGACCGCGAACGGAGCCCAGGAGCTGCGCTTCGTCGGCGGCTCGCAGCTGGTGCCGGTCAAGCTCGCCGCCACGCTCGGCGACCGGGTGGTGCTGAACGCCCCGGTCCGTTCCGTCGCGCGGTCCGGCAGCCGGTACGTGGTGACGGCGAACGGCACGACGGTCACCGCCGACCGCGTCGTCGTCGCCCTGCCCCCGCCGCTCGCGGCCCGCATCTCCTACGACCCGCTCCTGCCGGCCGCCCGCGACCAGCTCACCCAGCGCATGCCGATGGCCTCGGTCGGCAAGGCGATCGCGGTCTACGACACCCCGTTCTGGCGTGCCGACGGCCTCAACGGCCAGGTCGTCAGCGACACCGGCGTGATCAGCTCCACCTTCGACAACTCCCCGCCCGACGCCTCCTACGGCGCGCTGATGGGCTTCATCGAGGCCGACAAGGCGCGGGCGCTGGACTCGGCGAGCGAGGCGGAGGTCAGGGCCGCGGTGCTGAAGGACTACACGACGTACTTCGGCGAGAAGGCCGCCTCCCCGACGTCGTTCGTCCTCCAGCGCTGGAACAACGAGGGCTACACCCGCGGCGGCCCGGTCTCCATCGCCGCCCCCGGCGTCCTCACTCAGTACGGCCCCGCCCTGCGCGCCCCGGTCGGCGGCATCCACTGGGCCGGGACGGAGACCTCCACCTACTGGATGGGCTTCATGGACGGGGCGGTTCGCTCGGGCGAGCGGGTGGCGAGGGAGGTGCTGGCGGCGCTGTAGCCCTCGCCCGGTCGGCGCTGTAGTCCTCGCCCGGTCCGCTCCTTTCGTTCCCTTTCGTTGTGTGCACGTCGTTTCCTTTCGTTGTGCGCACGACCATTCCTTGCACGACCATTCCTGACATGCCGTCAGATCTGTAACCTGACAGAGCGTCAGTTACTCGGCAGTCACACAGGAGCGGGCGGACCGATGCTTGGATCAACCCACGGCACCCTCACCACCGACTCCCGCCGGGCCCGGGTCCTCGCCTGCGAGGAGCGACCCGGGCCCGCCGTCCACGGCCGGTCCGCCGACGCGGACGACCTGGACGTCAGCGGACGCCCGCTGTACCAGGCCGTTCCCGATCTGGACCGGTTCTTCCGCCCCGAGTCCGTCGCGGTCATCGGGGCCTCGGACGCCGAAGGCCGGCCGAACACCGGGGTGACCCGGCAGTTGGCCGCCTGGGCGGAGCGGGTGGG
The DNA here is from genome assembly GCF_042890065.1 of Streptomyces sp. NPDC002328. Classification (NCBI taxonomy): domain Bacteria; kingdom Bacillati; phylum Actinomycetota; class Actinomycetes; order Kitasatosporales; family Streptomycetaceae; genus Streptomyces; species Streptomyces sp. NPDC002328. The sequence goes on from NZ_JBIARQ010000003.1 coordinate 331,384, forward strand.
GGCGCGGCTGCACCCGGTGCACCCCACCCGCGCGACCGTCTTCGGCATCCCCTGCTCGCCGTCCGTCGCCGCGCTGCCCGAGCAGGTCGACCTGGCGGTGCTGCTGGTCGCCGACCCGCTGCCGGTGATCGAGGAACTCACCGAGACGAAGGTGAAGTTCGCGGTCGTCTTCGCCTCCGGGTTCGCGGAGACGGGCGCGGAGGGCGCGGCGGCGCAGGCCCGGCTCGCGGCGGCCGTGGCCCGCTCGGGGATGCGGCTGCTGGGCCCCAACACCAACCTCAACGCGTTCGAACGCTTCCGGGACGACCTCGACGGTCCCGCCATCGCGCTCGTCACCCAGTCCGGCCACCAGGGCCGGCCGGTGTTCGCGCTCCAGGAGCTGGGCATCCGCCTCTCCCACTGGGCGCCGACCGGCAACGAGGCCGATCTGGAGACCGCCGACTTCCTCTCCTACTTCGCCGAGCAGCCCGAGGTCGGCGCGATCGCCTGCTACGTCGAGGGCCTCAAGGACGGCCGCGCCTTCCTGCTCGCCGCCGACCGGGCCGCCCGGCGCGGGGTCCCGGTCGTCGCGGTCAAGGTCGGCCGCACCGAGACCGGCGCGCGCACCGCCGCCACCCACACCGGCAAGCTGACCGGCGCGGACGAGGTCGTGGACGCGGCGATGCGCCAGTACGGCGTGATCCGCGTCGACGGTCTCGACGAACTCCAGGACACGGCCGCCCTGTTGGCGCGGGCTCGGGCACCGCTGGCGGACGGGGTCGCGGTGTACGCCATCTCCGGCGGCACCGGCGCGCACGTGGCCGACCTGGCGACGGCGGCCGGTCTGCGGCTGCCCGAACTGTCCGCCGCCAAGCGGGCCGAGCTGCACCAGTGGATACCGGAGTACCTCGACGTCTCCAACCCGGTCGACAACGGCGGGCACCCGGTCGGCGACGAGCGGGGGCGCAAGATCATCGACGCGATCCTCGCCGACCCTGAGATCGGCGTGCTGATCTGCCCGATCACCGGCCCGTTCCCGCCGCTCAGCGACCGGCTGGTGCGGGACCTGGTGGACGCGGCCGAGACGACGGACAAGCTGGTGTGCGTGGTGTGGGGCTCACCGGTCGGCACCGAGGCCGCCTACCGCGAGGTCCTGCTCGGCTCCTCCCGGGTGGCGACCTTCCGCACGGTCGCGGGCTGCCTCACCGCCGTCCGCGCCCACCTCGACCACCACCGCTTCGTACGGGACTACCGCTCCCCGTTCGACCAGGCCCCGCGCACGCCCTCGCCGTCCTTCCGCAAGGCGCGGATGCTGATGCGGCCAGGGCAGCAGCTGAGCGAGCACGCGGCGAAGCAGCTCCTTCGCGCGTACGGGATACGCGTCCCGCGCGAGCAGCTGGTGACCAGCGCGGCGGCGGCCGTGCGGGCGGCGGGGCTGGTCGGCTACCCGGTGGTGATGAAGGCGTCCGGCGGGCAGATCGCCCACAAGACGGAGCTGGGCCTGGTGAAGATCGGCCTCACCTCGGCCAGCCAAGTCCGCGACGCCTACCGCGAGTTGACCGACATCGCCCGCTACGAGGGGGTCGCGCTGGACGGCGTCCTGGTCTGCCAGATGGTCGAGCGGGGCGTGGAGATGGTCGTCGGCGTCACCCACGACGACCTGTTCGGGCCGACGGTGACGGTGGGGCTGGGCGGGGTCCTGGTGGAGGTTCTGCGGGACGCGTCCGTCCGCGTGCCGCCGTTCGGCGAGAACCAGGCCCGCGAGATGCTCGGCGAACTCCGCGGCCGCGCCCTCCTGGACGGCGTCCGAGGCCGCCCGCCGGCCGACCTGGACGCCCTCGTCGAGGTCGTCCTGCGCGTCCAGCACATGGCCCTGGAACTGGGCGACGACCTGGCGGAGCTGGACATCAACCCACTGATGGTGCTGCCGCGTGGACAGGGGGCGGTGGCGTTGGACGCGTTGGCGGTGTGCCGGTGAGGGACGCGCACGTCCGCCCGCGCCCGGCTCGTCCTTCCTCCCCCGCAGAACGGAGCCACCGTGCCGGAGACCTGGATCAGGAGCACGACTGACCAGCACGTGACCCAGCTGACCCTCGATCGCCCCGAGGCCCTCAACGCCCTCACGCCCGGCCAGCGGGACCACCTCATCGACCTGCTCGCCGAGGCCTCCGCCGATCCGGAGGTGCGGGCGGTGATCCTCACCGGGAGGGGGCGGGGTTTTTGCGCGGGGGCGGATCTGCGGGGTGGGGTTGGGAGCGGTGCCGGCGTCGGGAGCGACGGCGTCGCAGCGCGGATCCCGGGTGATGTGGCCCGCACCCTCCGTCTCGGGGCCCAGCGTCTCATCGCCGCCGTTCTCGACTGCGAGAAGCCGGTGATCGCGGCGGTGAACGGCACCGCGGCCGGGCTCGGTGCGCATCTCGCGCTCGCCTGCGATCTCGTCCTGGCGGCTGAATCGGCGCGGTTCATCGAGGTGTTCGTGCGGCGCGGCCTGGTCCCCGACGGCGGCGGCGCCTACCTCCTCCCTCGTCTGATCGGGCCCCACCGCGCCAAGGAGCTGATGTTCTTCGGCGACGCGCTCACCGCGGCCGACGCCGAACGGCTCGGACTGGTCAACCGGGTCGTCCCGGACGGCGACCTGGACAAGACGGCCCGCGCCTGGGCGGACCGTCTGGCCGCCGGCCCGACCCGCGCCCTGGCGCTCACCAAGCAGCTCGTCAACGCCTCCCTGGACACCGACCGCGCCACCGCCTTCGCCGCCGAGGCGGCCGCCCAGGAGATCAACATGACGACGGCGGACGCCCAGGAGGGCGTGGTGAGCTTCGCGGAACGGCGGGAAGCCCGCTTCCGGGGCCGGTGAGGCTCAGGTATCCCGCGTCAGGATCCGCGGACTGCTGGAGTCCGGATCCCCGAAGAACACGAACAACTCGGGCGACCGCTCCGTCCCACCGGAAGACCAGACGGTCTCCTCACCACAGCCACTCTCACCGCCCGCGAGGCGGACGACGACGGTGTCCCGTACGCCACCCCGCTCCAGCCGCCAGCTCCCGGCACCGTCGCACACCGCGAAGTCCGCGGTCGCCCGCAAGCCCGGCTCGCCCGGCATCCGCGTCAACTCCGCCCGGCCGCCCGGCAACAGCTCCAGCACGGCCCCGTCCTCGCCGCGCCAGACCCCGGCGACCCGTTCGGCGGACAGCGGGGGCGGCTCGTACTCCTCGATCAGGCCCACCGCCGTGGCCAGGGGCCCGCCGACGAGGGCGAGGACGAACAGCACGACGGAGGCGCCCGCGGCGCGCCACCACAGCCCCCGGCTCCCCGTCGGACGCACGCGCGCGTACTCCATCGCGAGCACCGGCACCACACCGAGGGCGGCGAGGCAGGCGACCGCGGTGGGGAAGGACACCCCCGCCCACACGGCCCCCACGGCGGCCCACACCACGCCGACGAGCGTCACGCCCAGCAGTCGGCGCGCCCAGAGGGGCAAGGGGACGCGGCGCAGCACGACGTCGGCGACGACGGCCCCCGGCAGGATCTGCGCCCACCCGTGCAGCAGCCCCAGCACCGGCAGCAGCACCGGCGCGACGAGGAACAGACACAGCAGCCCGAACGCCGGGTAGCTCACGCCGTGGGGATCGGCGGCCGGCGCCTGCCAGAGCAGCAGCTGGAACACCGCCGGAAGCTGCGCCGCCCCCGCCGCCACGGCCGCGACCGACTCGGGCGTCGCCCGCCCGGAACCTGCGTCGCGCCACGCGCCCCACCACCACCCCATGCCCGCAGGGTAGAAGTCGAGGCCAGGCGGTACGCCACCGCCCCCGCCCCACCCCCGTCCCCGCCCTTCCCATCTGACGGTCCGTCAGCTTCAATGGCGACATGATGGGACACGCAGGCATGGCCGCCGCCGCAGTCCGCTATCTGGGGGCCCGCCCGGTCGAGGCGCACCCCCGGCCCGAGCTGCGCTGCGTGCGCGAGGACGAGCGGGCGCCGGTGGACCAGGGCGAGTTCCGGCGCGTCCTGGGCGCCTTCGCGACGGGCGTCACGATCATCACGGCGCCGGCCGGCCCCGACGAGGAGGCCCCCGCCGGCTTCGCCTGCCAGTCCTTCACGTCCCTCTCCCTCGACCCGCCGCTCGTCGCGTTCATGGTCGGCCGCACGTCCAACACCTGGCCGCGGATCGCCCGCGCGGGCGTCTTCTGCGTGAACGTCCTGAGCGCGGACCAGGCCGGCCTGTGCCGGGCCTTCGCGGTGAGCGGCGCCGACAAGTTCGCGGGCGTCCACCACACCCCCGCCCCCACCACCGGCTCCCCCCGCCTGGCAGGCGCGCTCGCCTGGATCGACTGCACGATCCACGCGGTCCACACAGGAGGCGACCACCTGATCGTCGTCGGCCGAGTGAACACCCTCCAATCCACCGACACGGACGAGCCACCCCTGCTGTTCCACCGGGGCCGCTTCCTCTGACCGCCCGCCCGTCCGCGGCAGCGGTAGCGTCGTGGAATGGTGCGTCACACCGCCCCCGGGGCGGTCGAGTGGATCGAGTCCGGTGGCGGGCCGCTGATCGTCGTCCCCGAGGCGGCGCTGTCCGCCTGGCGGGGAGCCGACGGTGACGACTGGGAGGACTACGACAGGGCGTGCGAGGTCGACGGCCGGCAGGGCCTGGTCGCCGTGGGCCCGTCGTCCGCGCTGGTGCTGGGCTCCGAACCCGCCTCCACGACGTTCCTGCCGGACCGCGACACCTTCGTGCGCTGGATCGCCGCGGACTCCGAAGGTCGGCTTCTCGACAGCGTCGACGCGGCTCTCGCGTCCGCCGTCTGGGAGGAGACGACGGTCTGGGACGTACCGGGGCCGGTGGTGCTGTTCGACGCGGCGTGCCCGGGCAGCGCGTTGGACGAGGCCGACGTCCTGCGGATCACGCTCCCCCCGGGCCGCTACACGGTCCGAGCCGCGCAAGTGACCCCGATCCCGCGCACCACGTTGTGCCTGGTGCAGCTCATCGCGTGCGGCTCATCGCATACGCATGCGTGAGCGCGCCGCACGCCGCACGCCGCCCCCTGGCGCTTGCTTAGGACTACACTCCTTAGGAGTACGGTCCTAACCACTCGGGGAGCAGACGTGCAGTCCAGCAGGGCCAGGGCCACCAAACCGCCTCGTGTCTTCGACCGGGCGCCCGAGTGGGACGCGCTCACCTCCTTCGCCGGGCGGGCACTGCCGCACGCCGCGCTGGGGGTCGTCAGCGGTCGGCGGCGTATGGGCAAGACGTACCTGCTGCGGGCCCTCGTCGAGCAGTACGGCGGCTTCTACTTCGGGGCCACGGACGCCACCGAGGCGGAATCACTCCGTCAGTTCAGCGCCGCGCTGGCCGAGTACACGGGGTCCCCGGTGGCCTTCTCCTTCGCCACCTGGGACGATGCGGTCTCCTATCTCTTCGGCCTCGCCGCTCCCGGCCCCGCGCACTCCGACGGGCGGACCTCCGCCCCGGACCGCCCGCTGCTCGTGGTCATCGACGAGTTCCCCTACCTGGTGAAGGCGGCCCCCGAGCTGCCGTCCCTCATCCAGCGCATGATCGACCGCTTCCAGGTGGAGGAGAGCCGCATGCGGCTCCTGCTGTGCGGTTCGGCGATGTCCGTCATGGGCGGGCTGCTGGCCAGCAGTGCGCCGCTGCGCGGCCGGGCGCAGCTCGAACTCGTCGTACGGCCCTTCGGCTACCGTGCGGCGGCGGACTTCTGGGGCGTCACGAGCGAGCCGTCCCTCGCCGTACGGCTGCACGCGGTGCTCGGCGGCACCCCCGCCTACCGCCGGCAGTTCCTGGCGGACGACGTCCCCTCCGGCCTGCACGACTTCGACGACTGGATCTGCCGCACGGTGCTCTCGCCGTTCAGCCCGCTCTTCCGTGAGGCCCGGTACCTCCTCGCCGAGGAGGCCGACATCCGAGACACGGCGCTCTACCACTCGGTGCTGGCCGCCGTGGCGCAGGGCAACACGACGCGCGGAGGCATCGCGAGCTACATCGGCCGCAAGTCCGTCGACATCTCCCATCCGCTCAACGTCCTGGAGGACAGTCATCTCCTGGCCCGGGAAGCGGACGTCTTCCGAGCCGGGAAATCGCAGTACCGCATCACCGAGCCCCTGATCAACTTCCATGAGGCGGTCATGCGCCCGGCCTGGGCCCGGCTGGAGAGCGGTCAGGCCGCGGAGGTGTGGGCGCGGGCCGGGGAACGGTTCGCGGCGCAGGTGGCCGGTCCGCACTTCGAGGCGATGTGCCGCGAGTACGTGCTGGGGCCCGGGTCTACGGTGCTGGGCACGTCCCTGGGCGAGGTGGGCGGCGGTGTCGTGACCGACCCCAGGGAGCGTCGGCAGATCCAGGTCGACGTGGCCGTGGTCGAGCAGGGGTCCGGCGGGAGCCGACCGGCGGTCGCCCTGCTGGGTGAGGCCAAATGGGGCACGGTCATGGGGCGCGCCCACCTGGAACGCCTCGGCCGCGCGAAGGAACTGCTCGCCGCACGCGGCATGGACACCTCGCACTGCGCGCTGGCGTGCTTCAGCGCGGCGGGTTTCAGCGAGGCCCTGCGCGCGGAGGCGGCGCGGGGCGAGGTGCTGCTGATCGGCCTCGACGCGTTGTACGGACGGGCGACGCCGGACGGATTCCCGGCCTAGGCGCTCAGTCCGCCCCACCGGTCCCGCCGCCCCACCGGTCACGCCGGCCCACCGGTCACGTCGCCCCACCGCTCCCGTCAGCCCACCGGTCACGCCGCAGACCGCCCCGCGGCCACCTCGAGTCCCCCGCCCCCCACCTCCGGCCTCCGTCGGATCACCAGTGCCATCAAGGCCGCCGCCGCGCACAGTGCGCCGGACGCGTACCAGATCAGGTCGTAGGTGCCGAAGGCGTCGCGGGTGGCGCCGGCCAGGAAGGCGATCAGGGCCGCGCCGACCTGGTGGGAGGCGAGGACCCAGCCGAAGACGATGGCGCTGTCCTCGCCGTACTGCTCGCGGCACAGGGCCAGGGTGGGCGGCACGGTGGCGACCCAGTCGAGGCCGTAGAAGACGATGAAGAAGACCATCGGGGGGTGCACGGAGGGCGCCAGCAGCATGGGGAGGAAGAGGAGGGAGACGCCGCGCAGGGCGTAGTACACCGCCAGCAGGCGGCGCGAGTCGAAGCGGTCGGTGAACCAGCCGGAGGCGATCGTGCCGACGACGTCGAAGACGCCGATGACCGCGAGGAGCGAGGCGGCGGCCGTCATGGGCATGCCGTGGTCGTGGGCGGCCGGCACGAAGTGGGTCTGCACCAGGCCGTTGGTCGAGGCCCCGCAGATCGCGAAGGTGCCTGCCAGCAGCCAGAAGGGGCCGGTGCGCATGGCCGAGAGCAGCACGGAGACCGCCCTGCGCGCGGCGCCCGTCACCGGCGGAGGCTTCGGGACGAACTCCCGTGCGCCATAAGGCTTCAGGCCCACGTCCGCCGGATGGTCGCGCAGCAGCAGCCAGACGAAGGGGACGACCGCCAGGGCGGCCAGGGCGACCGTGAGCGCCGCCGGACGCCAGTCGTGGCGGGTCACCATCCAGGACAGCAGCGGCAGGAAGATCAGCTGGCCGGAGGCGGAGGCCGCCGTGAGGATGCCGCTGACCAGGCCCCGCCGCTCGCTGAACCAGCGGTCGGTGACCGTCGCGGCGAAGGCCAGCGCCATCGAGCCCGAGCCGAGCCCCACCAACAGGCCCCAGAAAAGGAGCAGTTGCCAGGCCGCGGTCATGAACACCGTCAGGCCCGAGCCGGCCGCGATCACCGTGAGGGCGACGGCCACGACCCGGCGGATCCCGAAGCGGTCCATCAGCGCCGCCGCGAACGGCGCGGTGAGCCCGTACAGCGCGAGGTTGATCGAGACGGCCGCGCCGATCGTGCCGCGCGACCAGCCGTTCTCCTGGTGCAGCGGGTCGATGAGCAGCCCGGGGACCGAGCGGAAGGCCGCCGCCCCGATGATCGTGACGAAGGTGACGGCGGCGACGAACCAGGCGCGGTGGACGCGCCTGCGGGCGGGCTTCAGGTCCTCTGTGGCGGCGAGCGCCTCACTTGTCCGGATCACGCCATTGAGCTTCGAGGACGCAGCCACGCCCATCGAGTGGCCCGAAAGACAGCATTCGTTAGGATCGGGCCATGAAAGAGGCTCCCGGCACGACCACCGGCTTCCGGCCCCACCGCGTCGTCGTCCTCGCCCTCGACGGGCTGCTCCCGTTCGAGCTGGGCATCCCGCACCGCATCTTCGGCCGCCCCAAGGACGCCGCCGGACGGCATCTGTACGAGGTCGTCACCTGCTCGATCCGCCCGCCCGGCCCGGTCGAGACGGACGCCGACTTCGCGATCCAGGTCGCGCACGGGCCCGAGACGCTCGCCACCGCCGACACCGTGATCGTCCCGGCCTCCTACGAGCTGGGCCCCGTCTTCGAGGAGGGCGTGCTGACGGACGGCCTGGCCGCCGCCCTCGCGCACATCCGCCCCGGCACCCGCCTCGCCTCCATCTGCACCGGCGTCTACGTCCTCGCCGCCGCCGGCTACCTCGACGGCCGCCCCGCGACCACCCACTGGGCCGACGCCGACCGCCTCCAGCGCCTCTTCCCGAGGATCGAGGTCGACCCGGACGTCCTCTTCATCGACGACGGCGACGTCCTCACCTCCGCCGGAGTCGCCGCCGGCATCGACCTGTGCCTGCACATCGTGCGCCGCGACCACGGCACCGCCGTCGCCAACGAGGTCGCCCGCCGCACGGTCGTCCCGCCGCACCGCGACGGCGGTCAGGCGCAGTACATCGAGCGTCCCGTGCCCGACCCGCAGCAGGCGACCACGACCGCCGCCCGCGCCTGGGCCCTCGGCCGCCTCCACGAGCCGCTCCAACTGCGCGACATGGCCGCGCAGGAGTCCATGTCGGTGCGCACCTTCACCCGCCGCTTCCGCGAGGAGGTCGGCGTCAGCCCCGGCCAGTGGCTCACCCAGCAGCGCGTCGAACGCGCCCGGCACCTGCTGGAGTCCACCGACCTCTCCGTCGACCAGGTCGCCCGCGACGCCGGCTTCGGCACCGCCCAGTCGATGCGCCAGCACCTCCAGACGGCGCTGGGCGTCACCCCGACCGCCTACCGCCGGACCTTCCGGACCGGCGCCGCCCTCAGAACGTGAGCACCGCCCGCGCCACTCGGCCCGCCTCCGCGTCCGTCGCCGCCTTCTCGAAGTCCTCCACCGGGTAGGTGCGGGTGACGAGTTCGTCGAGGAGCAGGCGACCTTGCCGGTACAGCTCGGCGTACAGGGCGATGTCCCGCTGGGGGCGGGAGGAGCCGTAGCGGCAGCCCAGGATCGACTTGTCCAGGTAGAGCGACGAGACGAGGAAGGACGCCTCGGCGGTCGCCGGCGGCACGCCGAGCAGCACGGCCTGGCCGTGGCGGTCGAGCAGGTCGATCGCCTGCCGTATCAGCTCCACCCTCCCCACGCACTCGAACACATGGTCCGCCCCCGTCGGCAGCAGGTCCCGCACGCCCTCCGCCGACGTCAGGAAGTCGGTGGCCCCGAACCGCCGCGCCGCCGCCTCCTTCGCCGGGTTGGCGTCCACCGCGACGATCCTCAGGGCCCCTGCGATCCGCGCGCCCTGGAGCACGTTCAGCCCGATGCCGCCCGTCCCGATGACGACGACGCTCTCCCCGTGGCCCACACGCGCGCGGTTGAGCACGGCCCCCACTCCGGTCAGCACCCCGCACCCGATCAGGGCGGCGGACGGCAGCGGAACGTCCTCGGGTATCCGCACCGCCTGCACGGCCTTCACCACCGTCCGCTCGGCGAAGGCGGAGTTCGACGCGAACTGGAACACCGGCCGCCCCGCGCGCGTGAACGGCCGCTGCGGTCGCCCGATGGCCTTCCGGCACATCGTCGGCCGGCCCCGGTCGCACTCCGCGCACGTCCCGCAGTTGGCGAGCGTGGACAGGGCCACATGGTCACCGGGCGCCACATGGGTCACCCCGGCGCCCACCGCCTCCACCACCCCCGCGCCCTCGTGCCCCAGCACCACCGGCGCGGGAAAGGGGATCGTCCCGTCGATCACGGACAGATCGCTGTGGCACAGCCCGGCCGCCGCCACGGCGACGAGCACCTCGCCGGGCCCCGGGTCGCGGACGACGAGGTCGTCGACGACCTCCGCCCGCTTCCCGTCGAACACCACGCCTCGCATCAGACGACCCCCTTGCGCTCTCTGGGAAGGCCGAGCACCCGCTCGGCGATGATCGTGCGCTGGATCTGGTCCGAGCCGCCGTAGATCGTGTCGGCGCGGGAGAACAGGAACAGGTGCTGCGCCTCGTCGAGTTCGTACGGCGCGACGGGCGACCAGTCGGCGGGACCGACGCCCGCCGCCGCGCCCCGCACCTCCACGGCCAGCTCCCCGAGCCGCTGATGCCACCCCGCCCACAGCAGCTTGGCCACACTGGGCGCCCCCGGCCCGCCCGAACCCCCGAGCGTGCGCAGCGCGTTCCAGCGCATCGCCCGCAACTCCGCCCACAGCTGCACGATCCGTTCGCGGACGACGGGGTCGGCGTCGGCGCCCGTCTCCGCGGCCGTGCGCACCACGCGCCCCAGCTCCTCGGCGAACCCGATCTGCTGGGCCAGCGTCGACACCCCGCGCTCGAAGCCGAGCAGCCCCATCGCGACCCGCCAGCCGTCGCCGACGGCGCCCACGACGTGCTCCGCGCGCGCCAGCGCCCCGTCGAAGAACACCTCGTTGAACTCGCTGGTGCCGGTCAGCTGCCGGATGGGCCGCACCTCGATCCGCCCCGGCTGGTCCATGGGCACGAGGAGGAACGTCAGCCCGCGGTGCCGCGCCGACTCCGGGTCGCTGCGGGCCAGCACGAAGCACCAGTCGGCCTCGTGGGCGAGGGAGGTCCAGATCTTCTGCCCGGTGACCCGGTAGTCACCGTCGGCCGTCCGCTCGGCCCGGGTCCGCACGCCCGCGAGATCCGACCCCGCGCCCGGTTCGCTGTACCCCTGGCACCACAGCTCCTCCCCGGCGGCGACCGGCGGCAGGAACCGCGCCTTCTGCCCCTCCGTCCCGTGCGCGATGAGCGTCGGCGCGAGCAGGTTCTCCCCGATGTGCCCCGACCGGGCCGGCGCCCCCGACCGCGCGTACTCCTCGGCCCAGGCGACCTGCTGGGTGAGCGTCGCCGTCCGGTTCCCGTACCCCTCCTCCGCCCATCCGATCCCTATCCACCCGCCGGCGCCGAGGGTCCGTTCCCACGTGCGGCGGTCCTGTTCGCCGTCGGCGTGTGCGGCAAGCCAAGCACGCGCTTCGGCCCGGAAATCATCGTCCTGTGCACAAAACCCAAAGTCCACGTCGAGCTCCTCAAAAGGGGCCGACCGCCCCGACCTGACGACCCGCACCCGCCAACGGACAACACCTCACCGATTGGGCCGCGCCCCCTCCCCCGCAGCCCGCGCCATCTCCTCCAGCCGCGCCAGCATCGGCATCGGATCCACGCCCACCGATCCCGACAGCACCTCCTCGACCCGCTCCGGCGTCCAGGAACCCCCCTCCGCATAAGCCGAACGCAGTTCACGAGGCTGCGCCCACACAGCGATCTTCGCACCGGCGACCGTGTAGACCTGTCCGGTTATCCCCAGCTCCCGCACGCGGTCCGACAAAAGGAAAATCACCATCGCGGCGACATCCTCCGGCTCCCCGATCTCCGCCAGCTCCATCGGCACCCCCGCCGACATCCGCGTCCGGGCCACGGGGGCCACCGCGTTCGCGGTCACCCCGTACTTGTGCAGCCCCAGCGCCGCACTGCGCACGAGCGAGATGATCCCGCCCTTGGCCGCGCTGTAGTTGGCCTGCGACACCGACCCCTGGTGGTTGCCGCTGGTGAAGCCGATCAGCGTGCCGGACCGCTGGGCGCGCATCACCGCCGACGCGGCGCGGAACACCGTGAACGTGCCCTTGAGATGGGTGGCGACCACCGGGTCCCACTCCTCCTCGGTCATGTTGAACAGCATCCGCTCCCGCAGGATCCCGGCCACGCACACGACCCCGTCGAGCCGCCCGTAGGCCGCCACGGCCGTGTCCACGACGCGCTGTCCGCCCGCCATCGTGGAGATGTCGTCGGCGACCGCGACGGCCTCACCGCCGGCCGCCTCTATCTCCTTGACGACGGTGTCGGCGATCTCGCTGGTGGGTGAGGCGCCGTCCACGGAGACGCCGTAGTCGTTGACGACGACCCGCGCTCCCTGCGCCGCCGCCGCGAGCGCCACCGCCCGTCCGATGCCTCGCCCCGCGCCGGTGACGGCGACGACCTTGCCGGTCAAGAAGTTCCCCACGCCGGGCCCCTTCCCGCAGTTTCTGACGGTCCGTTAGATTTTATGGCCCGTCAGTCAGTCGGGGACAAGCCCCGGGGAGGCACCGAATGGCACAGTCCTCGCTCCATCCCGCGTTCCAGGACATCGCCGAACGCGTCAACAACTGGGGGCGCTGGGGCGACGACGACGAGATCGGCACCCTCAACCTGGTCACCGACGAGGTCGTGCGGGCGGCTGCCGCCGAGGTCCGCACGGGCCGCCGGGTCCCGCTGGCGCTGCCCCTGCGGGAGGACGGCGTGCAGACGGGGATGATCCCGGGGCGGGTCAACCCGCTGCACGCCATGGTGCAGATCAACCAGGAGATCTTCGGCCCGGGGTCGGTGGCGTGCAGCGACGACGCCGTGACGATGGGCCTCCAGGCGGCCACCCACTGGGACGCGCTCACCCATGTCTCCCACTCCGGCAGGCTCTACAACGGCCGCCCGGCCGGCACCATCACCCCGCACGGCGGCGCGGAGTTCAGCGGCATCGACAAGGCACGGCACGTCGTCTCGCGCGGGGTCCTGCTGGACGTGGCCCGCGCACGAGGCGTCGACCGGCTGCCCGGCGGACACGCCGTCACCCCGGAGGACCTGGAGGCGGCGGAGGAGCTGGCCCGCACGCGCGTGCGGGCCGGCGACATCGTGCTCGTGCGGACCGGGCAGATGCGGCTCTATCTCGCCGGGGACAAGCACGCGTACGCGTTCCCGTCGCCGGGGCTGTCGCTGCGCACGCCGGAGTGGTTCCACGCGCGCGATGTGGCCGCGGTCGCCGACGACACCCTCACCTTCGAGATCTTCCCGCCGGAGATCGACGATCTGTGGCTGCCCGTGCACGCCCTCGACCTCGTGGAGATGGGGATGCTCCAGGGCCAGAACTGGAATCTCGAAGAGTTGTCCACAGCCTGTGGAGAAGAGGGGCGCTACGCGTTCCTGCTGTCGGCGATGCCCGAGCCGTTCGTGGGCGCGACCGGGACCCCGGTGGCGCCGGTGGCGGTTCTGTAGGCGGACGCGGGCGGCCCCGCCGGGCGGGCGGCCCCGCAGGCGGAACGCGCGGAACTCCCGGGAGGACGACGGATGGTGGCGCGCCGCTGCCCGCCCCGAGCACGGCACCGCGCGCCACCATCCGACTCGGCGTACCCTCCCATCGGTTCCCCTCGGCCCTGAGGGATCCGACGCCGAATCGACGACCCGCTCTCGGCGAGGGCTCCCGTCACCGATGCCCTCGTCGTCCCCTCGCGGCGAATCGCTGACCACAAGCGTGATCAAACGGACACGACGCGTCAACACCCGATCGGGGATTTGTTACTTACGCCCCATTTGCAAAGGGCGCGCACGGAAGCACGTACGGCGCATCGATGTTCGCAGGGGGACGGGCGGGCGACGCCCTCTGCACCCGTGCACCGCCCGTGGTCCGCCCGTGGTCCGCCCGTGGTCGGCCGCCGTCACACGGCCTCGTACGCGATCCCCTCGTACGACGGCTTCTGGCAGGCCGTCACGGCCGGACCCTGGTCGACGGCCGGCCGCTCCGCCGGGCTTCCGGGGGCGGCGGCGTCATGGCGGGGCCCGGCGCAGCGGTCGAGTTCGCACCAGATGCGCTTGCCGGGACCTTCGACGCTCCAGCCCCAGCGGTCCGCGAGGCCGTCGACGAGGGCCAGGCCCCGGCCGCCCGTCGCGTCGTCGTCCACACAGCGGGGGACGGGCGCGCGGTCGCTGCTGTCGGCCACCTCCAGGCGGACGACGCCCTCCCCGGGCGCGCGAGCGTCCTCCGGCGCCCCCGCGGGCCCGGCCGCCGCGCCCGGCAGCGAGAGCCGCAGCACGGCCCGACAGCCCGTGTGCACCACGGCGTTGGTGACCAGCTCGGAGACGAGCAGGATCAGCGTCTCGGCGAGCGGCTCGTCGACCTCTATCCCGGACCCGGCGAGGCGCGAACGGGCCCACCGCCGGGCGCGACCCACTTCAGCGGGGTCGGGCCGGATCTCCAACTGCACTTGAAGCACCTGCACCGCTCACACCATCCGAACCGGCGGACACATGGCCGCGCGCCACGTGAGCCACGCAAGCCACGCGAGCACCATGACGACGAGGGCCACGATCGTAGCCATTTTCTGCATGACCAGAACAACGGTCAGCGGCAGAGTGACGGAACGTGAATCCCTTGAGAGACAGCTTGGTTGACGTACAGTCACCCCAACAAGCGCTTCGGGCATATTCCAGCGCGAAGGAGTACCCGTGCGGCATACTGTGCGACGCTCATCGCGGGGAGTCGAACAGGCGCGGCCCTGACGGCCGTCCGCCCAGCGAGCGGGGGTGTGCACTCCGGTTTCCGGCGTCGCCCCAGGGGCTTCACCGGCACGGTCCGAGCTCGCGGCCACTCGCATCTCACAGAAGGTACCGGAGCGACCACCCGACTCCGGGCCGTGACGGGTCACGCATCGGAAACAACCACATCTCACGCTCCGTGACGTCCGATTGCCACGATCCGTGACACGCGTCGCGCGGAACACCCCGTGCCCTCACATCGTCGCAGGCAGGCGGCCTGTCGCGGCTACCGGCCCGCCCTCGTCAGCAGGTCCGACGCCAGCCGTTCCTCACTCTCCGTGCCGCCTCCCGTACGCCTCGTGCGCACCCATGAACGCTTCAGCAACAGGTGTACCTCCGCCTCCCAGGTGAACCCCATCCCGCCGAACACCTGGAGGCAGTCGCGGGCCCCGCGCACGGCGGCCTCGTCGGCGAGCAGCCGGGCCGCCGCGACGTCGGCGGGCCCGGCGGTGACGGCGGCGGCGTAGACCGCCGCCCGCGCCACCTCCACCCGCACCAGCGCCTCCGCGCAGAGGTGCTTGACGGCCTGGAAGGAGCCCACGGGCCGCCCGAACTGCTCCCGCGTCCGCGCGTGTCGCACCGCGAGCTCGCACGCGCGCGTGGCCGTGCCCAACTGCTCGGCGGCGGTGAGGAGGACGGCGACGGGGTCGGGGTCGGGGGCGGGGTCGGGGTCGGGGTCGGGGTCGGGCCCGCGATCGGCATCGGGACCCTGACCGGGACCGGCGGCCGGGCGGGCCGGCACCCGGTGCAGCGGGGTCAGCGGGTCCACCGACCGCAGGGGCGTCGCCCCCCGCGCGTCCCCCAGCACGACGTCCGCCTCGGTCAGCCACTCCACCAGGCCGCCGTCGACCGCGGTCACCACCGTCTCGCCGGTCGCCGCGCCGGGCACCTCCCCCGCCGCGAGGCAGGTGGCGGCCAGCGGACCTGGGAGCAGGGCGCGGCCGGCCTCCTCGAAGGCCAACACCGCCTCGGGCAGACCGAGTCCGACCCCGCCGTCCGCCTCCGGCAGCCTGAGCGCGAAGAAGCCGGCCTCCCCGAGGGCCCGCCACAGCCCGCGGTCGAGCCCGGGAGCGGCGTCCCCGGACCGGGCCACGGCCGCGCGCAGTTCCTCGGGGCCGAAGCGCCGCGCCAGCAGCCCCCGTACGCCGTCCCGCAGGTCCCGCTGGTCCCGTGTCAGTCGGAAGCGCACGTCAGGGTCCCTTCGGCAGGCCGAGGATCCGCTCGCCCACGATGTTCCGCTGGATCTGCGAGGTTCCGGCGGCGATGGTGTACGAGAGGGAGGAGAGGCGGTCGAGCACCCAGGGGCGCTCCAGGTCGAGGGCGTCGTCGCCGAGGACGTCGGCCGCGGCGTCGTACAGCTCCTGGCGGATGTGCGAGTACCTCAGTTTGAAAACCGAACCCCCGACGCCGGGAACCCCGCCCGTGGCCTGCGCCTCGCTCACGTTCCACTGGGTGAGCCGCCACAGCGCCCGCAGCTCCGCGTTCAGCCTGCCCAGCCGCCGCCGCAGGGCCGGATCGTCCCAGCGGCCGTCGCGGCGCGCCTCGCGGGCGAGTTCGCCGAGGGTGCGCCGGCAGGCCACGACCTCTCCCGCGAACGCCGTGCCGCGCTCGAAGGACAGCGTCACCATCGTCACCCGCCAGCCGTCGTTCTCCTCCCCGACCCGGTTCTCGACCGGCACCCGCACCTCGTCGAGGAACACCTCCGCGAACTCGGCCGACCCGGCGAGCGTCCGCAGCGGCCGTACGGTGACGCCGGGCGCGTCCATCGGCATGGCGAGCCAGGTGATCCCCCGGTGCCGGGGCGCGGACGGGTCGGTGCGGACCAGCAGTTCGCACCAGTCGGCGACCTCGGCGTGCGAGGTCCAGATCTTGGACCCGCTCACCACGTAGGCGTCGCCGTCGCGTCGCGCGCGCGTGCGCAGCGCCGCGAGGTCGGAACCGGCGTCGGGCTCGCTGAAGCCCTGGCACCAGACCTCCTCGCCGCGCAGGATCGGCGGCAGCCAGCGTTCGCGCTGCTCCGCGGTGCCCTCGGCGGCGATCGTCGGCCCGGCGTGCAGCAGCCCGACGAATCCCGCGCCCACATAGGGCGCGCCCGCCTCCTCCGTCTCCTCCAGGAAGATCAGCCGCACGGTCGGGGACGCGTCCCAGTGCACGTGCGCGTACCCCGCGTCGTACAGCAGGCGCTGCCAGCCGAGGTCGTAGGCCCTGCGGGCCGGCCAGTCGTCGGGCGACGGCCGGGCCGGCAGCGTGGGCAGCGCCTTGGCCAGCCACTCCCGCAGCCGGGCCCGGAACTCGGCCTCCTCGGGGGTGTCCGCGAGGTCCATCGGCGTCACCCCGAACGGTCGGGACGGCGGTCGCGGTCGAGGTCCAGGCCGAGCATGCGGATGGCGTTGCCCCGCATCAGCTTGTAGACGGTCTCGTCGTCCAGGCCCTTCACATGGTCGAGGGCGACCTCCTTGGTGTGCGGGAAGGTCGAGTCGACGTGCGGGTAGTCCGTCTCGAAGGTGGCGTTGTCCCGGCCGACGACGTCCAGGGACGCCACCCCGTGCTTGTCGCGGAAGAAGCAGCAGAAGATCTGCCGGTAGTAGTACGTCGACGGCGGCTCGGGGACGATGTCCCTGACCCCGCCCCAGGCCCGGTGCTCCTCCCAGACGTCGTCGGCGCGCTCCAGGGCGTACGGGATCCAGCCCATCTGCCCCTCGGAGTAGGCGAGCTTCAGCGTCGGGAACTTGACCAGGACCCCGCTGAAGAGGAAGTCCATCATCGAGGCCATGGCGTTGTTGAAGCTCAGCGAGGCCTGGACGGCGGGGGGCGCGTCCGGTGAGGCGGCGGGCATCTGGCTGCTGGACCCGATGTGCATGTTGACGACCGTCCCGGTCTCCTGGCACACCGCGAAGAACGGGTCCCAGTAGCCGGAGTGGATGGAGGGCAGGCCCAGGTAGGTGGGGATCTCCGAGAACGTCACCGCGCGCACGCCCCGCTCCGCGTTGCGCCGGATCTCCGCGACCGCCAGCTCCACGTCCCACAGCGGGATCAGGCACAGCGGGATCAGCCGGCCGCCGCTGTCCCCGCACCACTCCTCGACCATCCAGTCGTTGTAGGCGCGGACGCAGGCCAGCGCGACCTCCTTGTCGTGCGCCTCCGCGAAGGTCTGGCCGCAGAAGCGCGGGAAGGTCGGGAAGCAGAGGCTGCCCTCGACGTGGTTGAGGTCCATGTCGGCCAGCCGCGCCTTCGGGTCCCAGCAGCCGCGCCGCATCTCCGCGCGCGTGATGCCCTCCAGCGTCATCTCGTCGCGGTCGAAGCCGACGGCGGCGATGTTGCGCTTGTACGGGAACTTCAGGTCCTCGTAGATCCACCAGTCGGTGGGCGGACCGTCCGGGTCCATCGTGATCTGGTACTTGCCGCCCACGTACGCCAGCTCCCCGATGCCGGCGGTGAGCGGCTTCGGTCCGCGCTCGCGGTACTTCGGCGGCAGCCAGGTCTCGAAGAGGTGCGCGGGCTCGATCACATGGTCGTCGACGCTGATGATGCGGGGCAGTTCGGTCATGGTCCCCTCCGCCTGACGGACACGTACTCCGACGGTCACTATCTGATGACCCGTCAGATCTGCTCTGTCCAGCAGGCTAGCCCCCGCCCCCTGGACCGACAAGGCGACGAGCCCTACGCTCTGCGCACCGTCTGACTGTCCGTCAGTTTCTCTGGGGGTCGCCGTGACCGACACCGCCCGTGCCCTGAGCTCTTCCCGCACCCTCTGGGAGCTGCTCGACCGCCGTGCCGCCCTCAGCTCCGAGCGCCCGGTCCTGCTCCAGGGCGACCGCGTCCTGACCTTCGGCGGGCTGCGCGAGCGCGCCGAGCGGGTCGCGGCCGGGCTGTACGGCATGGGCGTGCGGCCCGGGACCGTCGTCGCCTGGCAGCTTCCCACCCGGCTGGAGACGGCCGTGCTGTCCTTCGCGCTGGCCCGGCTGGGGGCCGTCCAGAGCCCGGTCATCCCGTTCTACCGGGACCGCGAGGTCGGCTTCGCGCTGCGCGAGTCGAAGGCGGAGTACTTCGCCGTGCCCGGCGTCTGGCGGGGCTTCGACCACGGGGAGATGGCGCGCCGCCTGGGCGCCAAGGGCGTCTTCGAGGCCTACGACGACCTGCCCGAGGGCGATCCGGGCGTGCTGCCCGCGCCGCCCTCCGACGGCACGTCCGTCCGCTGGATCTACTGGACCTCGGGGACCACCTCCGACCCCAAGGGCGTGCTGCACACCGACCGCTCGCTGATCGCGGGCGGCTCCTGCCTCGCCCACGCGCTGCGCCTGACCGGCGACGACGTCGGCTCGATGGCCTTCCCGTACGCGCACATCGCCGGGCCCGACTACACGGTCATGCTGCTGCTGTACGGCTTCCCGGCGGTGATGTTCGAGCAGTTCGCGATGCCGGACGCGCTGGCGGAGTACCGGCGGCACGGGGTGACGGTGGCGGGCGGGTCGACCGCGTTCTACTCGATGTTCCTGACCGAGCAGCGGAGGCAGCCGGGGACGCCGGTGGTCCCCTCGCTGCGGCTGCTCGCCGGCGGCGGCGCGCCCAAGCCGCCGGAGCTGTACCACTCCGTGGTCCGCGAGATGGGCGTGCAGCTCACCCACGGGTACGGGATGACCGAGGTGCCGATGATCACCATGGGCTCGCCCGACGACACCGCGGAGAACCTGGCGACGACGGAGGGCCGGCCGCCGGAGGGCATGGAGATACGCGTCGCGCCGGACGGGGAGGTGCGGCTGCGCGGGGAGGCGGTCTGCCGGGGCTACCTGGATCCCGCGCAGACGGCCGAGGCCTTCGACGAGGAGGGCTTCCTGCGCACCGGCGACCTGGGGCGGGTGACCGCGAGCGGCCACCTCGTGCTCACCGGCCGACTGAAGGACGTGATCATCCGCAAGGGCGAGAACGTGTCGGCGAAGGAGATCGAGGACCTGCTGCACGCGCACCCGGCGGTGGGCGACGTGGCGGTGATCGGCCTGCCGGACGCCGAACGTGGCGAGCGGGTGTGCGCGGTGATCGAACTGGCGGCGGGGGCGGGGGCGGGTGCCGGTGTGGGTGAGGGGGGTGCGGGCGCGGGCGCGGGCTCGGGTGCGGGTGCGGGTGCGGGTGCGGGTGCGTTGACTCTGGACGCCGTGACGGCGTATCTGCGCGCGGAAGGGCTCTCCCCGCACAAGCTGCCCGAGCAGCTGGAGGTGGTGGACGCCCTCCCGCGCAACGAGACCCTCCGCAAGGTGCTGAAGTACAAGCTGCGGGAGCGGTACTCGACGGTGGGGGGTGGGGTTACTCCGGGACCGTGAAGTAGCGGGCGAAGGCCGGTACGACGTCCGTTTCGTGGACGTGACCGTCCGTGTCCGTGTCCAGGGCGGAGGCGACCGCGCGGGCGGCCTCCTCGGGGACGCCCAGGCAGGTCAGGACCCGCACGGTGTCCTCCACGGTGGCCGCCCCGTCGCCGTCGGCGTCGGCGATGGCCAGGGCCGCGTGGAGGAAGGGGCGGGCGATCTCGCCGAACCGGTCCGGGTTGTCGCGCAGCCGCTTGACCGCGCCGCTGACGAACTCCTCGCGCGTGATGCGCTGGTCCCCGTCCCGGTCCGCCATCCCCGCCATGCCCTGCCAGAACGCCTCGGCGCCGGCGTACAGCGCCTGTCCCTTGTCTGACCGGGCCGCGGTGCCGAACTCGACGAGCAGGGCCTTGGCCGCTGCCCCGAAGTCCTCGCGGCTGATGTAACCGTTGCCGTCCTGGTCGAAGGTGGCGAACCGGCCGGCGATCCTGCGCTCGTACTCGCTGCTGACCATGTCTTCTCGGGCCGCCTTACGTCGTCGCGTGCGGGTGCTTCCGGCAGGGAGCGTACGACGCCGACGACGCTCCGGCAGCGGGAAGATGACGGTTGTGCCAAGACCGGGGGAATTTCGGGACAGGCGTGTGGCCGGGCCGTGATGTGATCCACTGTCGGTGTGGAAGCAGTGGCGGCGAGTGTCATAGCGGTGCTGGGGACCCTGCTCGGCGCGGGACTGACCCACCGGTTCCAGTCGCGGTCGGTGGAGCGGACGGAGCGGTTCACCCGTGACGAGCGGCTCCGGCAGGAGCGCATGGACGCCTACGGGGCGTACGCGGGCGCACTGGTCAACTATCGGCGCATCCTGGTGCACCGCTGGTTCCGCGAGCACGAGGGCGCGTCCGCGGAGGAGGTCACCGAGGTCCGCGTCGAGGGGTACACGCTGCGTTCGGTGGCTCAGGAGGCGCTGTTCCGGGTGCAGATGCTGGCACCGGACGACGCCCTCGTGGAACGCGGGCGGGACGTCCTGACGCAGATCGACCTGCTCGTCAAGGCGGAGGACCGCCCCGCGCTGGACCGGCGGCGCGACATCACGCGCTCGCTGGTGACCGAGTTCGTGACCGCCGCCAGGGACACCCTGACCTGATCCGTCGGCCGGCACGGGTCAGGCCGACAGCGGCTCGGTCCCGTCGTCCACGGCCTCCTCGACGTCGCCGTACACGTCGAAGAGACGGCGAACGCCCAGCGCGCCGAGGACCCGGTTGACGTGGGAGCCCTCCACCGCGCCGCGGGCCGGGAGGATCAGGCGCAGCCGGCCCCGGCAGGAGCGGATGAGACGGCGGGAGGCGATGAGGACGCCGACACCGCTGGAATCGCAGAAGTGCACCTCGGAGAGGTCGAGGACGAGACTGTGGCGGCCCTCGGCCACCTCGTCGTGCACCCGCTGACGCAGCACCGGCGACGTCACCAGGTCCAGTTCGCCCGACACATGGAGCACGGCCCATCCGCCGCGCTCGACGCTGATCACCTTGAAAGCCACCACCACGCCCTTCATTCGCCGAAACGGAAGCTGTCCCTTCGCTTCCCCGCAGCGCGGCTGCCCAGCGGCCGTTCCCCGAAACGCCGCGCGAAAAACTGCGGCAACGAGAAAGAGGCTTGTTTCAGTCGCTTTCGGTCCCGTTCGATCCCGCTGCGTCCGAGGCGATCAAGCACGATCACGGACAGAGCGGGCCGCCCCCGCGGCACGGGCGACCGGCCCCAGACCGGCCCCAGGTCGGCGGCAGGTCGGTGCCAGGTCGACGGCAGGCCATTACCACCACCGGCGCGCGAGGGGGCGCACAATGCGACAAAGGGGCGTGCGTTGTCCGATGTGCCGACTACATTCGAGCTGACAGGGGACGCAGGCTGGACACGGACACGCGCCGACGGGAACGCCGGACACGAGCAGGGGCGAGGGGGTCGCATGGTGGAGAAGGAGACACCGCCCCGCTGGGACCGCAGGATGCAGCAGCGACTGGCGCGCGGGGAGGCCGCCGCCCTCGGTGAGCTTTATGACCGGTTCGCTTCGCTCGTGCACGGACTCGCCCATCGGGTGCTCGGAGACGAACGGGCCGCCGACGGCGTCACCCGCGAGGTCTTCGCCCAGGTCTGGGAGCACCCCGACGCCTACGACCCCCAGCAGGGCCCGCTGCGCACCTGGGTGGCCGGCCTGACCCACCGTCTCGCCGTGCAGCGGCTGCGCGCCACCGAGACCGCGGCCCTCGCCGACGGCGGCCCCGGCACCGCCGAGGAGCGGGAGGACCTGGAGGGCAAGGTGCGGCACGCCTCGGTCGCCGCCCGCGCCGACTACATCGTCCAGTCCATGCCGGCCCCGCTGCGCGCCGCCCTGGAGCTGGCCTACTTCCAGCGCCGCGACTACCGCCAGACCGCCGCCGACCTGGGCGTCACCGAGGACGAGGCCCGCCGCCGCCTCCGTCTCGGCCTCCAGCTCCTGTCCACCGCCCACGACGCCCCCGCCCCCGGAGCCCCGCCCGAGTACGGGGGCGCGGCATGAACGACCCGCTCGACGGTGCGGGGCTGCCGCCCGCGCTGGAGCACCCGGTACTGAAGTCGATGCTGGGCGCCTGGGCGCTGGCGGCCTGCTCGGCCGAGGAGACCGCGGCCGTCGAGGAGCACCTCGGCGAGTGCGGTCCCTGCGCCGACGAGGCGCGGCGGCTGCGCGAGGCGGTCGGCCTCCTCCAGCGCCCCGAGAGCCTCGACCTCGACCCCGGCCTGCGCACCCGCGTCCTCGACGCCTGCCTGGCCCGGCGCCCGCCCCGCGTCCCGGTGCCCGCCTGGGCGGCGTCGTACGACGCGGAGACCGCGCGCCTGGACGCGCTGCTCCAGGACTTCGGCGACGCCGAGTGGCACGCGCCCGTACGGCTGCGCTGGTTCCGCGGTGAGGGCGCGACCAGCCGGCGCACGACCGTCGCCGGGGTCATCGCCCACCTGCTCGCGGTGGACGGCCTGGTCGCGACCGCCCTCGGCCTGGCCGACCCCCTCGACCACCTCACCGCCGCCCCCGCCCCCGCTCCCCCGGGCGCTTCCGTCACTCCGGGCGTTGCGGGCACGCCCGCCGAGCGGACCGAGACCTTCTGGGAGACCTCGCACTTCCCGCCGACGCGTTCGGTGCGCGGACCGTGGCGGGAGCAGAGCCACGCCGTCGTCCGCACGGTCTCCTTCACCGGCGCGGGCCCCGGCGCGCTGCCGGTGTCGTACGGCGACTTCGAGCTGCCGATGCGGGACGCGCTGCTGGACCGGGCCTTCGAGTGCTGGGTGCACGCCGAGGACATCGCGGAGGCCGTCGACTATCCCTACGGCCCGCCCGCGCCGCGCCATCTGCACGACATGATCGACCTCGCGGCGCGGATGCTGCCGCAGGTGCTCGCGGCCCGCCGTCGCCGGGGGCTCGCCGCCCCCGGGGCCCGACGGCACCTGGTGGCCGCCGGCAGCCCCGGCCGCAGCCTGCGGCTGGAGATCGAGGGCGACGGCGGCGGGCAGTGGCTGATCCCGCTGGACTCACCGGGCGCGGTGGGCTCCGCCGACCACCAGGTGGCTCATGTGGCCCTGGACGACGTGGAGTTCTGCCGCCTGGCCGCGGGGCACGTGTCGCCGGAGGAGGCGGCTGCGGGGCAGTTGGGCGACCGGGGGGCGATCAGGGATGTGCTGTTCGCCGCGGCGAGCTTGAGCCGGATGTAGGGGGTCCGCGGGCGGGTGCGGGTGATTCGTGGCTGGTCGCGCCCGCGCGGCGGAGCCGCATATCGATACAGCCCCGCGCCCCTGGACGTGGGACCAGTGGACCCGCCTTTCAGGGGCGCGGGGAATTGCGCGACCAACCCCCACGCACCCGCACCCGCCCTCGAGCGGCACCGCCCCTTCGCTAGGCGAACACCACCGTGCGGCGCCCGTTCAGCAGGATCCTCCGCTCCGCGTGCCACTTCACGGCCCGCGCCAGCGCCTGGCACTCCACGTCCCGGCCCACCGCGACCAGCTGGTCCGGCGTGACGTCGTGGCCCACGCGCTCGACCTCCTGCTCGATGATCGGCCCCTCGTCGAGATCGGCCGTCACATAGTGCGCCGTCGCGCCGATCAGCTTCACGCCCCGGGCGTGCGCCTGGTGGTACGGCTTCGCCCCCTTGAAGCTCGGCAGGAAGGAGTGGTGGATGTTGATGATCCGGCCGCTGAGCTGCTTGCACAGGTCGTCCGACAGCACCTGCATGTACCGGGCGAGGACGACCAGCTCGACGTTCTCGCCCCGCACGATCTCCAGAAGCTGCGCCTCCGCCTCCGCCTTGTTCTCCTTCGTCACCGCGATGTGGTGGAAGGGAATGTCGTACGAGGCCACCAGCTCGGCGAACTCGGTGTGGTTGGACACCACCGCCGCGATCTCCACCGGCAGCGCGCCGATCCGCGCGCGGAACAGCAGGTCGTTCAGACAGTGGCCGAACTTGCTCACCATCAGGACGATGCGCATCTTCTCGTCGGCCCGGTTGATCTGCCAGTCCATGTGGAAGGCGTCACCGATCGCCGCGAAGCTCGCCCGCAGCTTGTCCACGGTCACCGGCGCCTCCGCCGAGAAGTGGACGCGCATGAAGAACAGTCCCGTGTCGTGGTCGCCGAACTGCTGGCTGTCCTCGATGTTGCAGCCGGTCATGAAGAGGTAGCTCGACACGGCGTGCACGATGCCCTGCTTGTCGGGGCAGGACAGGGTGATGACGTACTGGTCGGCGAGGCTCGCCGTCCCTCGGGTGGACTGCTCGTTCATGCGGGACAGGGTCTCACGACGGCACCGGCCCGCCGGAATCCGTCCGCGGGCCGGGCAACCTCCGAGTGGTTCCCTACGCCGACTTACGCCGACCGCGTCATGATGCGCAGCACTTCCAGCGTGCGCGGGGGCGCGTCCGGGTCCTCGCCGTCCGCCGCCGCCATCCGGACGTGCGCATCGCGCGCCGCCCGCACCGCCTCCGGCCAGCCGGGGTGGTCGACGTACGCGGAGACGGCCGCGTCCGGGCCCACCTGGTGCATGATCCGCAGCACGCGCAGCACCGCCGTGTCGACGAGCGCCGCCTCCTGGGAGTCGCGGAAGATCGTGCCGACGTACTTCTCGGCGGACCAGTTGTCCAGCCAGGTGTCCTCGACGAGGCGGTACACGGCGTCGGTGACGTCCCCGTAGCCGTCCACGCCGGCCAGCCAGACGTCCCGCTGGAAGACCTGGTCGGAGAGCATGTGCAGCGCGGAGCGCACATTGCTGCGCCAGCGCCACCACGGCATGTCGTTCAGTGGCATGCCGCCCATGGTGGAGGAGCGACGGCCGCGACGGGAAGAGTTCTCCGAACCTTGTTGCACGGTCGTCGATCGTACGTTCTCCGTCTCGTGCGCCCCACGGGCCCCCGTAATTCACCTCCCCGTCACCCCGCGTTGACCACGGGTCACTCCGGGGTTGGTCATGTGACGGAATCGTGCGGAGCCATGAGCGGCAGGCGACGCACGCGAAGCACCTTCCTCCCCAGGTCCATACGCTTCACCGGATCCACCAGGGCCGCCGTCCTCGCGGCGGGCGCCCTGGCGGCCTGTGCGTCGCTCACCGCCGGCTGTGGGGTCGTCCCCGGTACCGCGGGGGGTTCCGGGGGCGACCCGATCGTCGTCATGACCTGGGCGCCCGAGGGCACCGGCGCGACCAACAAGCCCGGAATGCCCGCCTTCGCCAAGGCCTACGCCCGCTGGATCAACGCCAACGGCGGCCTCGGCGGACGTCAGCTCACCGTCCTGACCTGCAACGACCACAACAACACCGTCGACGCGGCGAAGTGCGCCCGGCAGGCCGTCAAGGAGAAGGCGGTCGCCGTCGTCGGCTCCTACAGCCAGCACTCCGACTCCTTCCTCCCGCATCTGGAAGGCGCCGGCATCCCCTACATCGGCGGCTACGGCGTCACGAACGCCGAGTTCACCAGCCCGCTGTCCTACCCGGTCAACGGCGGCCAGCCCGCGCTGCTCGCCGGCCTCGGCAAGCAGCTGGCCGAGAACTGCGGTCCGGTCGCGCTGGTCCGCCCCGACACCATCGCGGGCGACGCCCTGCCGCCCATGCTCGACGCCGGCCTGACGACGGGCGGGCACGACGCGGCCGAGGACCAGCGGGCCCCGGAGGACTCCGCCGAGTACTCCGCCCAGGCCGAGAAGGCCCTGGAACAGGCGACCGGCGACACCAAGGCGAAGGGGTGCGTGGTGCCCGCCCTCGGCGACCGCACCGGCACCTTCATGGACTCCTTCCGCCGCACCCGCGAGGACTACGCCACCGTGCGCACCGCCACCGTGCTCGGCAGCGTCGACCAGACGGTCATCAACTCCACCGGCGGCCCGTCCAGCCCGTTCGAGGGGGCGTCCGTCACCGGCTGGTACCCGGTGGCGAGCGATTCGCGCTGGGACGCGATGAAGAAGGTGATCAGCGAGAGCGCCTTCTCCGACACCCGGATCGACGCGACGGACACCGGCGTGCAGACCACCTGGATCGCCTACACCGTGCTGCGGAAGGCCGTCGAGTCGCTGGGCGACGGCGAGGTGAGCGCCGACACCGTACGGGACGCCCTGGACGACGGGCTGACGGTCGACACCGGCGAGCTGACACCGCCGCTGCGCTGGCAGTTCACCGACAAGCTCGCCGCCATCGGCTTCCCGCGCCTGGTCAACGCGCACGTGACCCTTCAGACGGTGCGGCAGGGCCGGCTGGTCGCGGCCGGGTCCGGCTTCGTCGACATGACGAAGACGATGGAGAACGCGAAGGTGAGCTGAGCCGGCCCACCTCCGGCGTCAGAGCTGGACCGGCTGGCGCTGCGTCAGGCCGTACTCGCGGGCGATCTCGTTCCACACCTCGGCGGCCTTGGTCTTCTGGGTGCTGGCGGTGCCGCTCGCCCGGTTGCCTGCCTGCGTCTGGGCCGTGCTGCGGGCCTGCCCCTTCTTGCAGTTCTGCTTCTTGTCGCCGGCGACCTGGTCGGCCCAGGCCGCGTAGTGGTCGTCGGCGGACGCGGACGCCTGCCACGCCTTGTTCAGGGCGGTGGTCAGCGCGTCGTGGTTCGGCAGCTGGTCCACGCTCAGCGCGGCCAGCTTGGTCACCAGCTCGTTGCGCTGCTTCGCCGCGCCCCGCAGGTCCGAGGCCGCCTGCGCGAGGTCGGTGCACGCCTTCACGTCGGCCACCGCGCTGATCACGGTGGCGCGGCTGCTGCCGCTGTCGGCGAGCAGCTTGTCCAGCGCGATCGCCTGCTGCTCGGCGCCGTCGGCGGACGCCGAGGCGGAGCCCTCGGACGTGGACGCCGACGCCGACGCGGCGACGGTCTTGTTGTCGCTGTTCTGGTCGCCGCCGTCGCCGCCGGCCCCGAGCAGCGCGCCGGCGCCGACCCCGACGACGGCGATGCCGACGCCGATCGCCGCGTACAACGGCACCCGCGTGCCGGTACGGCCGCCCCGGCCGCGCCCGTGGTCGTCGTCCCGCCCGCCGCGCCGGCCGCCGGAGCCGTCGCCGGGCGGGGTGTAGGCGGGCCGCGGGGCGGCGGAGCCGGCGTGTCCGGCACCCTCCGGCTTTGAGAAGCGGGGCAGTTGCTGCGTGGAGCCGCCGGGCGGGCCGTCGGCCGCCGGGCCGTCCCGGAAGAGGTTCTCGAACCCGGCGGGCGGCTGCCGGTCCGCACCGCCCGCCCCGCCCGCGCCACCGCCGCCGTACGGCCCCTGGCCGGTGACGGGCGGGATGTACTGGGTGGCCTCGGCGTCGGAGTGGCCGCCGGGGGCGGCCGGGCCGGACGCGCCGTTCTGCTGGGCGCGGCCCAGGTAGTGCGTGGACTCCGACGACGTCTCGGGCGGCAGGGCGCCGGGGGCGACCGGCGGGAGGTACTGCGTCGCGCCCTCGTCGGCGGGGGCGGGCTGCGGGTAGTGGGCGGCGTAGTCGCCGCCGGGGCCGGACGGAACCGGCGGGATGTACTGCGTCGCGCCGTCGTCCCCGGAGGCGGCCGGTACCGGCGGAATGTACTGCGTTGCACCGTCGGCGGCGGGCGGTAGGTACTGGCCGCCGTGCTCGCCGCCCGGGCCGGACGGAACCGGCGGAATGTACTGGGTCGCGCCGTCGTCCGCGGCGGCGGGCGGCAGGTAGTGGGCGGCCTGGTCACCGCCGGGGCCGGACGGGACCGGCGGGATGTACCGCGTCGCGCCGTCGGCGACGGGCGGCAGGTACTGGCCGCCGTGCTCGCCGCCCGGGCCGGAGGGGACCGGCGGGATGTACTGCGTCGCGCCCTCGTCCGCCGGCGGCAGCGGGGCGCCGGGTATGCCCTGGCCGTACGACGGGGCCGGGGCGCCCTCCGGGGGCAGCGGGCCCGCGCCGGCCGGGCGGGACGGGACGCCGCCGTCGGGGGACTGCTGCGACCACGCGTCGGAGCCCGCGCCCTGCGCGGCGTCGCCCCACTGCTGCTGGTCCGCCGGCAACGGCCAGCCCTGCCCGGGCTGCTGCTGCTCGGGACCCCAGGGCTGCCCCCAGGTCTGGCCGCCGGCCGGGGCGGACGCCGAGGGCGGCTGCTGCTGCTCGTGCGGCCGGGGTCTGGAGTAAGAACCGTTCGTCATGCCCGGCAGCAGGGGTTCCCCACCGTCGGAGGGCAGCACGATGCCTTCGTGCGCGGGTCGCGCCGAGGGCTCCTCGCCCTGTCCACTCTGCGTCACCGGGACTCCTACGAATGGGGGACTTACGGAATCGTCGGTTCACGCTACCGGGTCCCCGGAACCCCGTGCCACGCAGCTCAGACCGTGATCTCCCTCCCAGTGACGTCGGTAACAGAACCGGAGCGCCGTGCGTTGCGTCCGCCGCGCCCCGCGCGACGAAGGGCCGCTGCCCTGTTCGTCCAGGGGCCCTTCACGCCACGGCGCCCCGTCCGTTCAAGCGGCGGTCTGAAGATCGAGACGTGCTCCGAACTCCCTGACCACCGCCTCCTCCCGGAACGGCTCCAGCCGCTGCTGGAGGTCGTCCAGGTACTCCGCACCCCGGTTGGAGCGGAGCGTCTCCAGCAGCTCCACCGCCTTCAGACCAGTGGTGCACGCCTCCTCGACCTCGCGCCGCTGCACCTGCGCCGTGGCCAACAGCACATAACCGATGGCCCGTCGGCGGGCCCGGCTCGGCGGATGCCCGGCCAGGGACTGCTCCGCGCAGCGCGCCGCCGCCTCGGCCTGGCCCAGGTCCCGGTGACAGTGCGCCAACTCGTCCGCCAGATAGGCCTGGTCGAAGTGCGCGATCCACGGCGGGTCGTCCCCGGACTCCGGTTCCGCCGCCTCCAGCGCCGTCACCGCCTTCCCGGACGCCGTCTGCGCCGCCCGTACGTCGCCCATGAGCGCGTGCCCGCGGGCCTCGGCGGCGTGGAACATCGACTCCGCGCGCGGGGTCACCCGCCCCCGCGCCCCCTCCTGCGCCGCCCGCGCCAACTGGGCGATCTCCCGCGGGTTTCCGAGCTGCGCGGCGAGATGGCTCATCGAGGCGGCGAGCACGTACCCGCCGTAACCGCGGTCGCCCGCGGCCTGGGCGAGGCGCAGGGCCTGGATGTAGTAGCGCTGGGCCAGGCCGGGTTGACCGGTGTCGACGGCCATGTAGCCGGCCAGCTCGGTCAACCGGGCGACGGACGCGAACAGTTCCCGCCCGACGGCCTCCCGGTAGGAGCCCGCGAGGAGCCCGGAGACCACGCTGTTCAGGTAGTGCACGACGACCGGGCGCACATGCCCGCTGCCGTACTGGTGGTCCAGGTCGACCAGCGCCTGGGTCATCGCCTTCACGGCGGCCACGTCGGACAGGCCCACGCGCGGGCCCGCCGAACGCGCCACCTGCGCGTCGGGCGAGGAGATCAGCCAGTCGCGGCTGGGCTCGACCAGCGCCGAGGCGGCCACGGACGAGCCGGACAGGAAGTCCCGGCGCCCGACGTCGCTGCGCCACAGCTCGCACACCTGCTCGATGGCCCCCAGTACCGTCGGCGAGAACTGGAGACCCACGCCCGACGCGAGGTTCTTGCCGTTGGCCATGCCGATCTCGTCGATCGTGACCGTACGGCCGAGTTTGCGGCCGAGCGCCTCGGCGATGATCGCGGGGGCGCGTCCACGCGGCTGCTGTCCGCGCAGCCAACGCGCCACCGACGTCTTGTCGTAGCGCAGGTCGAGGCCGTGCTCGGCGCCGCACATGTTGACGCGGCGGGCGAGTCCGGCGTTCGAGCACCCCGCCTCCTGGATGAGCGCCTGCAACCGTTCGTTCGGCTGCCGCGCGACGAGAGGCCTTGCGGCCATGGGCACTACCCCCTGTGTCTTGGCGGCTCGCGTGCTGTGTCCCGGCGGCTCGCGTGTGGCTGCCGCGCTGTACCGCGCTCCGAGTTGACGTGTCTTCCACCGAAAATTTCCGGCCGTGAAGATCGATGCCCCGCAGGCACGACGAAAATGCGAGACATGTGAGGATTGCCGAGGTCTGGGTGGAAGCCGACCCCCAAGCGTGACTACCCGCTTCCGCGCTCATTCCTGCCGCGCGCCCCCGAACATGCACCCATGCGCCCCGGACGCGAGGTCGGTGCTCCTCCCCCGCGCACACGGGCGGGCGTAACCCCTGGTGACGCCCAGAGTTGTGTTCATCGTGGAAGAGACCATCGCGGGCGCCGAAGCCACCCAGATCCCGAAGCAGCGCGGAGAATCGCTGCTGGAGACCGCAGTTCGCTATGCCGAGGAGCGTCACTGGGACGTCTTCCCCGGCACCTGGCTGGAAGCCGTCGACGGGGTGCAGCGCTGCTCCTGCGACGACGCTGCGTGTCCGGCGCCCGGGGCGCACCCCGCGCGGCCGGACTGGGCGGCCCAGGCGACGGGCAGCGCGACCGTCGCCCGGCGGATGTGGCAGAAGCAGCCGACGGCCTCCATCCTGCTGCCCACCGGGCGGACGTTCGACGCGATCACCGTGCCGGAGACGGCGGGGTTCCTGGCGCTGGCGCGCATGGAGCGGATGGAGTCGGCGCTGGGGCCGGTGACGCTGACGCCGGACCGGCGGATGCAGTTCCTCGTGCTGCCGGGGGCGTCGGCGAAGGTGCCGGACCTGGTCCGCCGGCTGGGCTGGTCGCCGGCCCTGCTCGATCTCGTCGTGCTCGGCGAGGGGGCGTACGTGGCCGCGCCGCCCACGCGGTTCGGGTCCCGTGGCGCGGTGCAGTGGGCCTGCCGGCCGACGCCCGCGAACCGGTGGCTTCCCGACGCGGAGGAGTTGATCTCACCGCTGGCGTACGCGTGCGGCAGGGACCGCTGACGTTCGCGCCCCTTCGGGGCCGGGAGTCCCGCCGTAGGGTTCACGCATGACCTCGGAAGCAGTCGTGGGTGCCGTCGCCGTCCGGGTGCGGGGGCTCTGGAAGCGGTTCGGGCAGCAGGCCGCCGTGGCCGGGATCGATCTCGATCTGCCCGCGGGGAAGTTCATCGGACTGGTCGGGCCCAACGGGGCCGGGAAGACCACCACGCTCTCGATGGTCACCGGGCTGCTGCGGCCCGACCAGGGAAGCGTCGAGGTCGTCGGGCACGACGTGTGGCGGGATCCGGTCGAGGTGAAGGCCCGGATCGGGGTGCTGCCCGAGGGGCTGAGGCTCTTCGAGCGGCTGTCGGGGCGTGAACTGCTCGGCTACAGCGGGCGGTTGCGCGGACTCCCGGGCGCCGAGGTCGACAAGCGGGCCGCGCAGCTCCTCGACGTCCTCGACCTGGCCGGCGCCCAGCACAAGCTCGTCGTCGACTACTCGACGGGCATGCGGAAGAAGATCGGGCTCGCGGCGGCGCTGCTGCACAACCCCGAAGTGCTGTTCCTGGACGAGCCGTTCGAGGGCGTCGACCCGGTCTCCGCGCAGACCATCCGGGGTGTGCTGGAGCGCTACACCGCCTCCGGCGCGACCGTGGTGTTCTCCTCCCACGTCATGGAACTGGTCGAGTCCCTGTGCGACTGGGTCGCGGTGATGGCGGCGGGCCGCATCCGCGCCCACGGCCCCCTGGAGGAGGTGCGCGGCACCGCCCCCTCCCTCCAGCAGGCCTTCCTCGAACTCGTGGGCGCGCGGGGCCGGGACGCCGTCTCCGACCTGGACTGGCTGGGAGGTGGGGCGCGGTGGCCGGGCTGACCTCCGTCGTCGTTCGGCTGAAGCTGTCGCTGCTGCGCAACGGGCTGCGGCAGTCCGGCGGGCGGCGGGCCGCGTACGTGGCCTCCGCGGTCGTCACGCTGCTGTTCGCCGTGCTGCAACTGGTCGGGCTGATCGCGCTGCGCGGGCACGAACACGCGGCGTCGCTCGTGGTGTTGCTGGTGGCGGTGCTGGGGCTGGGGTGGGCGGTGATGCCGCTGTTCTTTGCCCGCGGCGACGAGACGCTCGACCCGACCCGGCTGGTGATGCTGCCGCTGCGGCCACGGCCGCTGGTGCGGGCGCTGCTCACGGCCTCGCTGGTGGGCATCGGGCCGCTGTTCACGGCGCTGATGCTGCTGGGCTCGGTGATCGCCGTCGCGCGGGGCGCGGCGGCGTACGGAACGGCCGTGGCCGGCGTGGGGCTCGGGCTGCTGGTGTGCGTGGCGCTCGCGCGGGCCGTGGCCGCCGCCAACATCCGGCTGCTGACCAGCCGCAAGGGCCGTGATCTGGCGGTGCTGAGCGGGCTGGTGATCGCGATCGGGGCGCAGGTCGTCAACTTCGGCGTGCAGCGGCTCGGCTCGGCCGGGCTCGGACAGCTCGATCCGGTGGCGCGGGTGCTGGCCTGGGTGCCGCCCGCCTCCGCGATCGCCGCGGTGGACGCGGCGAGCGAGGGCGCGTACGGCGTCGCCGCGGCGCGGCTCGCGGTGACCGCGGGGGCGGTGGCGGCGCTGGTGGCGGTGTGGGCGCGGAGCCTGACGCGGCTGATGACCGAGCCCGACGGCTCCACCCTCCAGGCCTCCGAACCGGCCGCGCGGAGCGAGGGGTTCGGGCGGTTCGGGCGGTCCGGGCGTGCGGGGCGAGTCGGCCGGTCCGGGCGCGCGGGACGTTCCTGGCGGGCGGGGCCGCGATGGCTGCCGTCGGCGGACGGGCGCACCGGCACGGTCATGGGCCGCAGCCTGCGCTACGTCTGGCGCGATCCGAAGACGAAGGCGGCCTGGGTGACCTCGCTGGCCATCGGGCTGATCGTGCCCGTCTTCAACGCCCTCCAGGGCACCGGCTCGATCTACTTCGCCTGCTTCGCCGCCGGGATGCTCGGCATCCAGATGTACAACCAGTTCGGGCAGGACACGTCCGCGTTCTGGATGGTCGCGATGACCGTCTCGTCGACCCGGGACGCCTACGCCGAACTACGCGCGCGTGCCCTCGCCCTGCTGGTGATCACCCTGCCGTACGCGACGCTCGTGACCGTCCTGACGACGGCGCTGCTCGGCGACTGGGCGAAGCTGCCCGAGGCGCTCGGGCTGTCGTTCGCGCTGCTCGGGGCGATGCTGGCGACCGGCGCCTGGACCTCCGCCCGCTTCCCCTACTCCATCCCCCAGGAGGGCTACAAGAACGTGGCCCCCGGTCAGGCGGGCCTGGCCTGGATCGCCGTCTTCGGCGGCATGGTCGCCGCCGCCCTGCTGTGCGCCCCGGTCATCGCGGTGACGATCTGGCTGAACGTCAGCGAGGGCGGCGACGCGTGGACCTGGGTCCTGCTGCCCGGCGGCGCGGCCTACGGGGCGGCGATCACGGTGCTGGGCCTGCGGCTCGCGGCGCCGCGCACGGCGGAACGGCTGCCGGAGATCCTTACGGCGGTGAGCAAGGGCTGAGCGACGCTGCCTACGGCAGTCGCATGGCTTCGGACAGCTGTCACCGAGGGCAGCTCATCGCGTGAGCGCCCCCTCCAGGAACGGCTCGATCGCCGTCCGCCACGCCTCCGGCTGGTCGTAGTGGACGAGGTGCCCGGCGTCCGCTACCTCGGCGTACTCCCCGCGCGGCAGCACCCGGACCATCTCCTGGGCCTCCGCGCGCCCCAGCTCGCCGTCGAGGCCGCGCACCACGAGGGCGGGGCACCGCACCTGGGTGAGCTCCTCCCAGTGGGCGTCGAAGACCCATGTCTCGCGGGACTTCAGCATCTGCTCGGGCTCGAAGACGGGCCGCCAGCCGTGGGCGGACTCGTGCATCACCTCGGCGTAGAACTCGCCCCGCGCCGGGTTGGGGCGCTCCACCCAGGGGTCGTCCTCGCCGAACCACTTGCGGACGTCGGCGAGGGTGGCGAAGGGAACGGGCCAGGACTTGAACCAGTCGGCCCACTCGCGCTGCGAGGCCGCGCCGAGCGCGGAGGCCCGCATGTCGCAGATGACCACCCCGGCGATCAGGTCGGGGCGCTTGGCGGCCAGCTGCCAGGCGGTGAGCGCGCCCATGGCGTGCCCGATGAGGACGGCGGGGGCGAGGCCGAGCTGTTCGAGGGCGGCCTCGGCGTCCTCGACGTACGCCTCGCGGGTGTAGGCGGCGGCCTGCGGGGGTTTCTCGCTCTGGCCGTGGCCGCGCTGGTCGAGGGCGATGGCGCGATGCCGTTCGGCCAGCCAGCGGGCGGTGGACGCCCAGTGCGAGGCGCGGCCCATCAGGCCGTGCAGTAACAGGACACCGGGGCCGCGCTCCTGCGGGTGCGTGCCCGGGTGGCTGTCCGTGTCGCGGCCCGTGTCGCTGCCCGTGCCCGCCGCGGCGCCGGAGCCGGTTCCCCCACTCCGTCTCGCCGCCGCTGCCGTCGCCGCTCCCCCTTCCGCGGACGGGGCCGGAATCAAGGGTTCCGACCCGTTGTCCGCGGGGTCGCCCTTGGGCGGATCACCGAACTCCCAGGCGGCCAGGCGTACGCCGCCCGCCCCGGTCACGTCGATGCGTCGCGCCATAGGTCTGGCACCCCCCTAGCTCCGCTCGGACCCCTCGCTCCCGCTCGAGCCGCCGGGTCCGGTCACGCCTCGTGTCTGCCGTCGTTCCGCTGTGCTGCCGCTGCCTACCCTCACGCATCACCGTGCGCGCCGTCATTCACTCCGTCATGCGCACTTTATCGAATGCCTATTCGAAAATTGGTTCTTCCGCGGGCAACACCCCTCGTTCGAGTGACCTCGCTCAAGGAATGATCGCCGCCACCGAGGGGAGATCTTCAGCGGGAGGCGGACCGCTCGGGGAAAACGGTCCGAGGGGACTGACCCTGAGAGCTCGGGGCTCCGGGTCAGAACAGGGGAGGACAGGCCCCGGCGCCGCACGGCGCCGGGGCCCTCCTGTCGACTGCGGCACATCATCCCGCCCCCTCAGGTCATATGCCTCACGCGACAGCGTGGCACGCGCAGCGCCGACGCGCTGCGATTCGACACAGGGAATCCCGGATTCGACGACATCGACCGGAGCCTCAACAGCCCCTGGAGCATCAGGAGTTGAACAAGGCTCAGCACTCGGCCCGACGGCCGGGCCGTCAGTCGATCACCGACAGATCAACAGTGGATCAACGGCGTCTCAACGCTTGGCGACGAAGACGTGCGAGGCGACGTCCGACTCCAGCTCGGCCGCCTCCCCCCCGCTGCCCACCAGCACGCCGCCGGCCGACTCGGTCACGCTCACGACCGAACCGGGCTGCACTCCGGCGCGCCGCAGCGTGTACATCAGCTGCGCGTCCGTCTGGATCGGCTCGCCGATGCGGCGGACGACGACGGTCTTGCCCTCCAGGCCCGGGTCGAGGTCCGCGAGGGACACCATTCCCTCGTCCAGGAACGGGTCGGCGCCGTCCTTCTCGCCCAGCTCCTCCAGCCCCGGGATGGGGTTGCCGTACGGCGACTCGGTGGGGTGCCGCAGCAGTTCGAGCACACGGCGCTCGACCGCCTCGCTCATCACGTGCTCCCAGCGGCACGCCTCGGCGTGGACCTGCTCCCACTCCAGGCCGATCACGTCGACGAGGAGACACTCGGCGAGGCGGTGCTTGCGCATCACGCGCGTGGCGAGACGGCGGCCCTCGTCGGTCAGCTCCAGATGCCGGTCGCTGGCCACGGAGACCAGACCGTCGCGCTCCATGCGCGCCACCGTCTGGCTCACCGTCGGCCCGCTCTGGTCGAGCCGCTCGGCGATCCGGGCGCGCATGGGGACCACACCTTCCTCCTCCAGCTCGAGGATGGTGCGGAGATACATCTCCGTGGTGTCGATCAGTCCGGACATACGTGCCCCTCGATTAGCTCTGCCGAAGGCTGGACGGCTCCCGGCGCGTGCGCTGGCCCTGGATTCAATTCTGCCGGATACCACTGACAACCGTGCCGCCCCGCAGAAACGAGAACCTCCCATCCGCTTCCGCCCCGCTCCCCACCGGACGGAAACCCCTTCCACCACCGGCTCACGGCGGCCCGGCGAACGCCCGAACCACCGCCCCGCGGGCGCTTGCCGAGCCCCGCCCCGGAGCCACGGCGAGACCGACCGACCCGTTTCCCGGCCCCCGCACCCGACCGGCCCCCACCGTATTGACACCGCACTGGTCCAGACCGCACCGTGATCCGCGACACGCGCCACCGCACCCTGAACCCCCGCACCCCCGCGCGCGTCCGTCCCTCACAGGCACACCGAACACGGCAAAGGGGCCCTTCGGATGAGCGACCGCACGCCCGCCGCCCGGTTCTTCGACGCGGCGATCGCCCTCCTCCAGCGCGCCCGCGACGAGGAGGCGGAGGCCGTCCAGGCCGCGGGGGCGCTCCTCGCCGACACCGTCGCCTCCGGCGGACGCCTCTTCGCCTTCGGCGCGGGCCACTCCTCCCTGGCCGCCCAGGACGTCGTCTACCGCGCCGGCGGCCTCGCCCTGATGAACCTGCTCGCCGTCCCGGGCGTCGTGGGCGTGGACGTCGTCCCCGCCACCCTCGGCTCGGCCCTGGAACGCGTCGACGGCCTCGCGGCGGCCGTCCTGGACACCTCGCCGGTCCGCGCGGGCGACGCCCTGGTGATCGTCTCCCTCTCGGGCCGCAACGCCCTCCCCGTGGAGATGGCGCTGAACGCCCGCGCCCTCGGCGTGAAGGTCATCGGCG
Organism: Streptomyces sp. NPDC002328; assembly: GCF_042890065.1. Taxonomy (NCBI): domain Bacteria; kingdom Bacillati; phylum Actinomycetota; class Actinomycetes; order Kitasatosporales; family Streptomycetaceae; genus Streptomyces; species Streptomyces sp. NPDC002328. Next base: position 368,356 of record NZ_JBIARQ010000003.1, read on the forward strand.
TGACCTCGGTGGCGTACACCGCGGAGACGAAGTCCCGGCACGTCTCGGGGACGTTCCTCAAGGACCACTGCGACCTCGTCCTGGACTCGAAGATCGCGGTCGGGGACGCCGAGCTGACCCTCGACACCGTCCCGGCGCCCTTCGCGCCCGCCTCCACCGTCGTCACCGCGGCCCTGCTCCAGGCCGTCATGGCGACGGCCGCCGCCTCCCTGGCGGAGCGAGGCATCGAGCCGCCGCTGCTGCGCTCCGGCAACGTGGACGGCGGGCACGAGTGGAACGGACGCGTCATGGAGGAGTACCGGGACCGGATCTTCTACCGTCACTGAACGGAACCGGCCGACGGCCACTCTCTTCCGGCCGCCCGACCCCGCTTCAGCCGACCCCGCCCCCTCCGTCCTCGCCCGCCCCCGCGACCCCCGCCAGATCCAGCGCCCCCGCGATCCGCACGGCCACGTCCTCCGCGTACGTCGCGTCGGACCGTTCGAACGTGCTGCGTCCCGCGCCTCGCAGGAAGGTCACGACGCCCAGCGTGCGCCCCCGGCTGCGCAGCACCGCGCACAGCGCGTGGACCGTGTCCTCGGGCCACTGACGCGCGCGTGCCCACTCGCGCGCCTGCTCCGCCGCCACCGTCCCCGCGGACGCCCGCACCGAACCGGCCCGCGCCACGCACTGGAGGGCCGGATGGCCGTCGGCGTAGCGCACGGGCAGCCCCGCGTGCCCGGTGAGCGCGCTGGGGCCGGGCCCGCCCGACGGCGTGGCCGCGATCCGCACCAGGCGCTGCGGCCCGCCGCCAGCGCTCCCGCTCCCGCCCCCGCTCGCCTCGCCGTCGGCCGCGGGCACGCCCGCGACACGGTCGATCACGGCGTGGTCGGCGAACCCGGCGAGCGCGAAGTCGAGATGCACGGTCGCCGCCTCCGCGGCGTCCTCGCACTCGGCGGCCGCGCGGGACGCACGGTGCAGCTGGTTGGAGCGGAAGCGCAGCAGCGCGGCCTCCTGCTCGCCCAGCTTGGCCTCGGTGACGTCCTGGAACAGCCAGCCCACTCCCAGCGGGACCGGCTCCTCCGCGAGCGGCGACGCCAGCCGCAGGAACCCGCTCCGCCAGCAGCGCCGCTTCTCGCCGTCCGGGGTGCGCACCCCGACCCACATCTCGGCGGGGGCGGGCGGAGCGCCCTCGGCGAGGACGTGCGTCAGCGCGTTCTCCAACTCCTCCACGCCGCGCGTGAGCAGCTCGCCCAGCGGGCGGCCCAGGACCGTCGTGCGGCCCGTGCCGAGCGCGCGGGCGGCGTGCGCGTTGACGACGGCGGGGCGCAGGTCGGCGTCGACGAGGACGACGCCCCAGGACGCGTCCTCGAACAGCGCCTCGCTGAGCGCGATGGAACGCTCCAGGTCGATCTGCGCGTGCACCTCGCTGAACGCGCAGTACAGCCCGGCCGGCTTGCCGTCGGGGCCGCGGACGGCGGCGGACTGGGTGCGGACGAGGACCCGGCCGCCGTCCTTGGTCAGCAGCGCGAACTCGTGCACCTGCCGGCCCGGCGCGTGCATGGCGGACATGAGCCGGCCCTCGACCTCGCCCGCGTCCGCCTCGCGGACCGCCCAGCCGGCGAAGCCGCGACGCCCCACGGCCTCCTCCGCGCTCCAGCCGAGGATGCGCTCGGCCTCGCGGTTCCAGTGGGTGACGACCCCGTCGGCGTCGAAGGCGCACAGGGCCGCGTCCATCCCGTCGAGGAGCGCGGCGAGCAGGTCGGAGCCGCCCGGGCCCTCCGGGCCGGGCCGCTCGGGCTCGTCCGGTCCCAACTCGTCGGTGGTCCCACTACGCCGGGAAGCACTCACCTGGACCCCCTGCAGGTTCGCTCACGTGCCCTCATTCAACTCGAACGTGACGCAGCGCACATATGGTTCCCGCAACATTGCAGAGGAATCGTTGTACCCGGGACGCCACCCGCTATGCACCCGTCGCGGTCAGCCGCAGGTCGACCCACACGTCACTCTCGCCGTCCAGCACGTACCGCTCGGTCTCGACGAACCCGCGCGCGAGCGCGAACCGCAGGCCGTCCTCGTTGGCCGCGAGCACGCACGTCTCGACCATCTCGGCGCCGAGCACGCGCGCGTGGGCGAGCGCGCGGTCGTAGAGGGCGGCGCCGTACCCGCGCCGACGGTGGGCGGGCAGCACGCGCGCGATGACGGTGGCCACCGCCTCCCCGCTCCCGTCGCCGCTCTCGCTCCCGCTCCCCGGCGGGCGCACGGTCGTGCAGCCGACGAGGACGTCGCCGACGTAGGCGTTCTCCAGCCGGTAGCGCTCGGCACGCGCGCGTACCTCTTCGAGGGAGAGGGCGGCCGGCGGCACGATCACGTTGTGGACGTGCCGCCACTGCTCCAGCATGGCCTCGCCCGCGACGGGCTCCGTCCGCAGGTCGTCACTTCGAAGATCAGTCACCCCGGCAGCGAACCGTGCGCCCCCGCGCCCGTCAACATCTGCAAAAAACACTTGAGCCCGGTCGACCGGGTTCTTAGTGTGGTGCCACTTCTGAAGGGAGGTGGTTCGGCAGATGTATGACAACCGGACGGAAGAGGTGGCTGCGGGCTAGCGGCCCGTCGTCAAACTCGGTTCGGCGCCGGGCCAGCGTGTGTGAGACGCGCGCAGCCGGCCAATCCAACGCAGTCACCCGACCCGCGAGTCGCCGGTACGTCCGGCCGGCCCCTCCACTGGAGGACCAGACTCGCGGGTCGCCTGCGTTCGTGACCGCCCCGGGGGGGCGGTGTCGGTGGACGGTGTCGGTGCGCGGTGCCGGTGGGCGGCGTCAGTGGACGATGTCCCCGAAGCCCTCGATCTCGCGCGGGCCGCGGACGCCCGGGCCGATGTAGCGGGCCGAGGGGCGCACGAGGCGGCCGGTGCGCTTCTGTTCGAGGATGTGGGCCGACCAGCCGGCCGTGCGGGCGCAGGTGAACATCGACGTGAACATGTGCGCCGGGACCTCGGCGAAGTCCAGGACGATGGCCGCCCAGAACTCGACGTTGGTGGCGAGGACGCGGTCGGGCCGGCGGGCGTGGAGCTCGGCCAGGGCGGCCTTCTCCAGGGCCTCGGCGACCTCGAAGCGGGGGGCGCCCAGTTCGCGGGCGGTGCGGCGCAGCACGCGCGCGCGGGGGTCCTCGGCGCGGTAGACGCGGTGACCGAAGCCCATGAGGCGTTCGCCCTTGTCGAGGGCCTGCTTGACGTAGGCGTCGGCGTCGCCCGTGCGCTCGATCTCCTCGATCATGCCGAGCACGCGGGAGGGCGCGCCGCCGTGGAGCGGGCCGGACATGGCACCGACGGCTCCGGAGAGGGCGGCGGCGACGTCGGCACCGGTGGAGGCGATGACGCGGGCGGTGAAGGTGGAGGCGTTCATGCCGTGCTCTGCGGCCGAGGTCCAGTAGGCGTCGACGGCGGCCACGTGCTTGGGGTCGGGCTCGCCGCGCCAGCGGATCATGAAGCGTTCGACGACGGACTGCGCCTTGTCGATCTCGCGTTGCGGAACCATGGGGCGGCCCTGACCGCGGGCGGACTGGGCGACGTAGGAGAGGGCCATGACGGCGGCGCGGGCGAGGTCCTCGCGGGCCTGCTCGGCATCGATGTCGAGGAGCGGCTTGAGGCCCCACACGGGGGCGAGCATGGCGAGGGCGGACTGGACGTCGACGCGGATGTCGCCGGAGTGGACGGGGATGGGGAAGGGCTCGGCGGGCGGCAGGCCGGGGTTGAAGGCGCCGTCGACGAGCAGGCCCCAGACGTTGCCGAAGGAGACGTGGCCGACAAGGTCCTCGATGTCGACGCCCCGGTAGCGGAGGGCGCCGCCCTCCTTGTCCGGTTCGGCGATCTCCGTCTCGAACGCGACGACTCCTTCGAGCCCGGGTACGAAGTCGGACATCAGGCGGCTCCTCGTTGATGTGTTCGACGGCGGGGTCGGCGGATCCACGGTCCTGAAGGGGACTCGCGGTCCTGGGGGGTCATCCCGGTGATGCCCCGTGCGGCGGCGGGTCACCCCACCGGGACGGCATCCGCACCCCGAGACGGCATCTGCACCATATCCCCGGGTGTCACCTTTGGGGAGCCCTTACGGCACTCAGTGCCACCTCCTGTGGGGTGGTCCGTCGGGGTCATACGGCAGGATGACCATTTGACATCCTCCCCACCCTGAAGGGGAGGGGATTCCTGGCTCAGGCTGCCTCCGGGAGCAGCGCTCCCGGAGGTCTTACGCCCTCGGCACCAGCCGGGTCGAGACCAGCCCGGACGAGCATCACACGGGCGGAGTTCTTGTCCCGTGGGGACGCGTGTCCGCATGCGGTGCAGGTGTAGGTACGTTCCGAAAGAGGAAGTGCGTGCTTGGTTCTCGCTCCGCACGATGCGCAGTCCATTGTGGTGTGCGCGGGGTGCACGAGGCGGACGTCCCGCCGGTGCTTGCGACCCATCTCGATCAGGGCCGTCTTGGTGGCGCTGATCGCGGCGTCCGCCGCCTTGCGGGCCATGGTGGAGTTCGCGAGGAACTTCGGCCGGAAGTCCTCCACGGCAATGGCATCGTGGTCGCGGACAACGCGCTTGGCCCACTTGCGGGCGGTGTCCTGCCGTTGCCGGGCGACTTTCTTGTACAGCTTCGCGGTCTGCTGCTGTGCCTGGCGGTAGCCCTTGGACGCGGCCTGCCCCTTGGCGGGGCGGCGGCGGGCCATCATCCGCTGGTAGCGGGCGAGACGCCGTGCCGCGCGCTTGCCGTGTTCGGCGTGCGGGAGGTCGTGCGCGTCGGATGTGGTGGTGGCGGTCTCCTTCACGCCCCAGTCCACGCCGAGGGCGGCGCCGGTGGCGGGGAGGGGTTGGGCTTCGGTGGCGACGACGAACGACGCGTACCAGTGGCCCACCGCGTCGCGGTATACGCGCACCGAGGACGGGACAGCGGGGAGTTCGCGGGACCACACCACCGTCAGGCTGATGCCGCCCGCGAGGTGGAGGCGGCCGTCCTTCAGCCGGAACCCGCGCTGGGTGTAGTTCAGCGTAGGCAGCGCCTCGCGCTTCTTCTTCGTTCGGGGCATGCCCGCGCGCTGCCGCATCGGCAGGCGCTTGTCGATGTCCTTCAGCGCCTTGGACCGGGACGTGGCGAAGTCGCGGATGACCTGTTGCTGCGGCACCGAAGCGCCGTCACGGAGCCACGGTGTCCGGGCGCGCGCCTCGGTCAGCATCTTGTCGAGTTGCGCCGGGCCGCACGTCAGCTTGTCGCACGGGTTGGCCTTGTTGCGGGCGTGCGCCTGGCGGGACTTGGTCACGGCCTCATTCCACACCCAGCGGCACCGGCCCCACTCGGCGAGCAGGAGCGTGCGGGCGGTCGACGACACGCGGAGCCGGTAGGTGTACCGGGCACGCCCAGTATCCTCCGAAACCTTCTGTCGTGTCGTCATAGTGTCAATCTACCACTCGGCAAGAGTCGGCAAGCCACTATTCTGGAGTCATGGATGAAGAGAAACGCATCACCCTCCGTCTGCCCGCACAGCTGCACGAGTGGCTTGCCGCTCAGGCCAGGTCCGCTCGCCGGTCCCTCAACTCCGAGATCGTCTACCGGCTGGAGGCCGAACGCGACGCCGCCGCGGCAGACGCCGAATCGCCCTGACGGCGATTCGGCTTTCCCTGCCCCGCTCCGCAGGTACCCGATTCCTCCCCGGCCTGAAGGCCGGGGCAACCTCGGAGGAACCCGGTGAACGCCGCAGACTCCTCCTCCCCCGACCCCGCCTCGATGCGCAAGCAGTACCGGGCCGAGGGCCTCGCCGAAGCCGATCTGGCCGCCACGCCGGTCGAGCAGTTCGCGCGCTGGTTCAAGCAGGCGGCGGCGGAGGCTCACCTGTTCGAGCCGAACGCGATGGTCGTCTCGACGGCGGACGCCGAGGGGCGGCCCAGTTCCCGCACGGTGCTGCTGAAGCACTTCGACGAGCGGGGCTTCGTCTTCTACACCAACTACGACTCCCGCAAGGGCCGCGACCTCGCCGAGAACCCGTACGTCTCGTTGCTCTTCCCGTGGCATCAGATGGCACGGCAGGTCATCGTGCGCGGCGTGGCCCGGCGCACGGGGCGCGATGAGACCGCCGCGTACTTCCGCACCCGGCCGCACGGCTCCCAGCTCGGCGCCTGGTCCAGCGCCCAGTCCTCGGTGATCGCCGGCCGCGCCGACCTGGACGCCTCGTACGCCGAGCTGGCGGCCCGCTATCCGGAGGGCGACCAGGTCCCGGTGCCGCCCCACTGGGGCGGCTTCCGGGTGGTGCCCGAGTCGGTCGAGTTCTGGCAGGGGCGGGAGAACCGCCTGCACGACCGCCTGCGCTTCGCCGCGGAGCCGGACGGCAGCTGGCGGGTGGAGCGCCTCAGCCCCTGAGCGTCCCGGGACGCCCGCGGGTGCGCCCAGCGCGTCTGCTGGTCAGCCCAGCACCTCGTCCAGCAGTGTCGCCCACTGGGCGACGACCCGTCCGCGGCGGGCGGTGTCGTCGGTGAGGAGGTTGGCGAGGCCGAGGCCCCGGGCCATGTCCAGAAGACCCTGGACGGTTTCGCGGGCGCCGGGGCGCGATTCGTCGGCGGCGAGCAGCTGGACGGCGATGCGGTGGGTCTCGCGGCCGACGCGGGCTTCCAGTTCGGTGACGCGGGGGCGGAGCTGCTCCTCGTCGGAGGCAGCGACCCACAGGTGGAGGGCGGCGCGGAAGAGGGGCCCGGTGTAGAGGTCGACCAGGGCGGCCACCACGGCGTGGCGGTCGCCCGCCGCGCCGTCGGGGAACAGGGCCCGCAGGGCGGTGGAGCGTTCCTCGGCGACGTATTCGACGGCGGCGGTGAAGAGGTCCTCGCGGGTGGGGAAGTGGTGCTGGGCCGCGCCCCGGGAGACGCCGGCGCGTTCGGCGACGACGGAGACCGTGGAGCCCGCCCAGCCGTGTTCGGCGAGGCAGGCCACGGCGGCTTCCAGGAGCCGCTGCCGGGTGGCCCGGCTGCGGTCCTGTTTGGGCGCGCGGTCGCCCGGGACACGGTCGGCCGTGGTCACAGCACCCATGCGGGCTCCCGTCGTTCGAGGAAGGCCGTCATCCCCTCGCGTGCGTCGGGCTGGGAGAACAGCGAGGCCGAGAGTCTGTCCATCTCGCCCGCGTCCTCGATGAAGGCCTGAAGAACCTTAGCCGTGAGCAGCTCCTTCGTCCTGGCCAGGGCTTCGGGGGCGGCCCGGCGCAGGCCGTCGAGCACAGGGGTGAGGGCCTCGTCGGGGTCGGGGCCGTCGGCGGCGGTCGTGACCAGGCCGATGCGGGCCGCCTCCGGTGCACGGAAGGTCTCGCCGGTGAGGCAGTAGCGGGCCAGGGCGCGCGGGTCGACGCGGGGCAGCAGCGGCAGCGAGATGACGGCTGGCGCGACGCCGATGCGGACCTCGGTGAACGCGAAGGTCGCCGTGTCGGAGGCGACGGCGATGTCGCAGGCGCCGAGCAGTCCGAGGCCGCCCGCCCGTACGTGGCCGGCGACGCGGGCCACGACGGGCTTGCGCAGTCTGACGATCCGCTCCAGCAGCCCGGTGAGGGCCTCGGCGGGCGGCGGGTCGCGCAGGTCGGCCCCCGCGCAGAAGGTGTTCCCGGTGTGCGTGAGCACCACGGCGCGTACGTCGAGGTCCTCGCCGCACCGCTTCAGCGCGTCGGTCAGTTCGGCCACGAGCGCGCGCGACAGGGCGTTGCGGGTGTCGGGTGAGTCGAGGCTGAGGGTCTCGACGCCCCGCGCGCGCGTGCGGCCGATCAGCGATGTCATGCGGGTTCCTCCCTGAGCTGCCGGCGCAGGATCTTCCCGGAGGCGGCGCGCGGCACGGCGTCGATGAAGGTGACGTGGCGGACGCGCTTGTACGGGGCGACCCGTTCGGCGACGTACATGGCGACCTCCCCCTCGGAGAGGCCGGTGGCGGTGGGCTGGCGGACGACGTAGGCGTGGGGCGCCTCGTTGCCGTCGTCGTCGTAGCGGCCGATGACGGCGGCGTCCGCGATGCCGGGGTGGGTGAGCAGCAGCGCCTCCAGTTCCGCGGGGGCGACCTGGAAGCCCTTGTACTTGATGAGTTCCTTGACCCGGTCGACGACGAAGAGCCAGCCGTCCTCGTCGACGCGGCCTATGTCACCGGTGTGCAGCCAGCCGTCGGCGTCGATCATGGCGGCGGTGGCGTCGGGACGGCCCAGGTAGCCCTTCATGACCTGGGGACCGCGGATGAGGATCTCGCCGGGCTCGCCGACGCCGAGGTCCTTGCCGGGGTCGTCGAGGGAGACGACGCGCATCTCGGTGCCGGCGATGAGCCGGCCGACGGTGCCCGCGGGGGCGTCGCTCATGGCGGCGAGCGGGACGACATGGGTGCCGGGCGACAGTTCCGTCATGCCGTAGGCCTGGCCGACGGGCGGCAGGTTCAGACGCTTCGAGCAGGCGGCGGCGAGGGCGGCGTCCAGGGGCGCGGCGGCGCTGATGACGTACTGGAGCGTGGTCAGGTCGTACCGGGCGACCGCCGGGTGCTTGGCGAGGGCGAGGACGATCGGCGGGGCGACGTACAGGCCGGTGATGCGGTGGTTCTGGATGGCCGCGAGGAACGTCTCCAGGTCGAAGCGGGGCAGCACGACGACGGTCGCCCCCGTGCGCAGGGGCGCGTTCATCAGTGCGGTCAGGCCGTAGATGTGGAAGAAGGGCAGGACGGCGAGGATGCGGTCGCCGGGGCCCGCGGAGATCGCCGGTTCGAGCTGGGCCAGGTTGGTGGCGATCTGACGGTGCGTGAGCATGACGCCCTTGGGGACGCCGGTGGTGCCGGAGGAGTACGGCAGGGCCGCCACGTCCTGCGCCGGGTCGACGGCGATGTGCGGCTCGGGGGCCGCCGAGGCGAGCATGTCGATGAGCGAGCGGTGCCCGGAGGCGCTGTCGCAGACGAAGATCTCCTCGACCCCGCCCGCGAGTTCGGCGGCCCGCCGGGCGGTCTCCAGCAGCGGCGAGACGGTGACGATCCAGCGGGCGGCCGAGTCGTCGAGCTGCTTGGCGAACTCCTCGGCGGTGACGAGCGGGTGCACGGTGGTGACCGTGGCCCCCGCGCGTGTGGCGGCGTAGAACGCGATCGGGAAGGCGACCGTGTTCGGGCTGTGCAGGGCGAGCACGTCGCCCTTGCGGACGCCGGCCTCCGCGAGCGCGGCGGCGACGCGCCGGTGGAAGCGGTCCAGCTGCTCGTACGTGAGGGTGGTGCCGTCGGTGCCGTCGACGAGGGCCGGCCGGTCGCCGAACTCGGCGGCCCGGCCGAGGACGGCGTCGTGGATGGGCAGGTCTACGGGCGGGACGTCTGCGTACTCGCTGCGGAACATGGTTCCTCCTCGCGCGACGGGCGCCGCGACGGGCACGACACCGTGCTGATCAGTACGACTTGGGCAGACCCAGGGTCTGGTGGGAGACGTAGTTGAGAATCATCTCCCGGCTCACCGGGGCAATACGAGCCACGCGTGCGGCCGTTATCAACCGGGCGAGGCCGAACTCACGGGTGAGGCCGTTGCCGCCGAGGGTGTGGACGGCCTGGTCGACCGCCTTCACACAGGCCTCCCCCGCCGCGTACTTCGCCATGTTGGCGGCCTCGCCCGCGCCGGCGTCGTCGCCCGCGTCGTACAGGTGGGCCGCCTTCTGCATCATCAGACGGGCCAGTTCGAGGTCGATGTGGGCCTGGGCGAGGGGGTGCGCGATGGCCTGGTGGGCGCCGATGGGGGTCTTCCAGACGGTGCGGTCGCGCGCGTACTCGATCGCCTTCGTCAGCGCGTGACGGCCCATGCCGATCGCGAAGGCGGCCGTCATGATGCGTTCCGGGTTGAGGCCGGCGAACAGCTGGAGCAGGCCCGCGTCCTCGTCGCCGACGAGGGCGTCGGCGGGCAGCCGGACGTCGTCGAGGACCAGCTCGAACTGCTTCTCCTCGCTCTGGAGCTCCATGTCGATCTTGCGGCGGGTGAAGCCGGGCGCGTCCCGCGGGACGATGAACAGGCAGGGCTTCAGCCGGCCGGTGCGGGCGTCCTCCGTGCGGCCGACGACGAGGGTCGCGTCCGCGATGTCCACGCCGGAGACGAACACCTTGCGGCCGGTGAGCAGCCAGTCCGTGCCGTCGCGGCGGGCCGTGGTCGTGATGCGGTGGCTGTTGGAGCCGGCGTCGGGCTCCGTGATGCCGAAGGCCATGAGGCGGGAGCCGTCCGCGAGGGAGGGCAGCCACTGCTGTTTCTGGGCTTCGGTGCCGAAGCGGGCGATGACCGTGCCGCAGATCGCCGGGGAGACGATCATCATGAGGAGGGGGTTGCCGGCGGTGCCGAGCTCTTCGAGGATGAGCGAGAGTTCGGTGATGCCGCCTCCGCCGCCGCCGTATGCCTCCGGCAGGTTGACGGAGATGTAGCCGAGCTTGGCTGCTTCCTGCCAGAGGGTCCGGTTTCCCGCGTCGGGATGGTCCTTGGCGAAGGCTGCGACTGCCTTGCGGAGGGCTTTGTGCTCTTCGGACTCGATGAGGTCGGTCACTGTGGCTCCTTCGTGTGCGGCATCGTCGTGGCTGATCGCGATCGCGCGGCAGAGCCGCATATCGACACGGCCCCGCGCCCCTTCAAGGTTGGTTGCTCTCAACCACCGCCAAGAGCGCCCCGAGCTGCACCTGTTGTCCTTCCGTCACTTGCAGGGCTGTCACCGTGCCCGTTGTCGGGGACGCGATGACGTGTTGCATCTTCATCGCTTCGAGCCAGACCAGCGGTTCGCCGGTTCGGACACTCGATCCGGTGATGAGACCGTCCGCGACCTTGACGACCGTGCCCGGCATGGGGGCCAGGAGGGAGCCGGGGGCGCGTTCGGCGGTCGGGGCGGGGAAGCGGGGCAGGGCCGTGAGGGTCGTGGCGTTGACGTGGACCTGGTCGCCGTACCTGGCGACCTCGAACCGGCGGCGGACGCCGCCCGCTTCCAGGACCACCAGGTCCGCGCCGGCGTGCACGACCCGCACGCCGTCCGCCGTCAGACCGTCCCGGGTGTGGTGGTAACGGACCTCGTGCTCCGCGCCGCCGACCGCGTACCGCCTGATCTGCGGCTGGGACGGCAGGTTGCGCCAGCCGCCGAAGCGGGAGCGGCCGTGCGCCTCGGCGAGGGCCGCCGCGAGCGGGGCGTACGGATCCGGGGCCGGCTCGGTGAGCGAGGCGAGGTGGCGGTCGTAGAAGCCTGTGTCCATGCGGGCGGAGGCGAACTCCTCGTGGCGCAGGGAGCGGACGAGGAGGTCGCGGTTGGTGGCGGGGCCGTGGATCGTCGCCCGCTCCAGCGCGGCGGCCAGCGCGCGGATCGCCTCCGCGCGCGTGGGGGCGTGGGCGACGGCCTTGGCGAGCATCGGGTCGTAGTGCACGCCGATCGTGTCGCCGTCGGCGTAGCCGGTGTCCAGGCGGACGGCGTCCGGGACGTCGAGGCGGTGCAGGACCCCGGTCTGCGGCGTCCAGCCGGCCGCCGGGTCCTCGGCGTAGAGGCGGGCCTCCACGGCGTGGCCGCGCGCGCGTGGGGGTTCGGGGGCGAGGGCGTGTCCTTCGGCGATCCGGATCTGCTCGGCCACCAGGTCCAGGCCGAACACCGCCTCCGTGACGGGGTGTTCGACCTGGAGGCGGGTGTTCATCTCCAGGAAGTGCGCCCGGCCGTCGGCGACGAGGAACTCGACGGTGCCCGCGCCGACGTAGTCCACGGCGCGGGCGGCCCGCACGGCGAGGGCCCGGATCTCCTCCGTGAGCGCGTCGGAGAGGCCGGGGGCCGGGGCCTCCTCGACGACCTTCTGGTGACGGCGCTGGAGGGAGCAGTCGCGCGTGCCGAGCGCCCACACCGTGCCGTGCGCGTCGGCGAGGATCTGCACCTCCACATGGCGGCCGTTCTCGACGTACGGCTCGACGAAGACCTCCCCGTCGCCGAAGGCGCTCGCCGCCTCGGCGCGCGCGGCCTCCAGAGCGCCGTCCAGGTCCGCCAGACGGCGTACGACGCGCATGCCGCGCCCGCCGCCGCCCGCGGCCGCCTTCACCAGCACCGGAAGGTCGGCGTCCGTCAACTCGTCCGCGCGCAGGGGGGCGAGGCCCATGAGCGCCTTGGCGCGCGTCTTGGACGCCATCGCCTCGATCGCCTCCGGCGGCGGCCCGATCCAGACCAGGCCCGCGTCCAGGACGGCGCGCGCGAAGTCGGCGTTCTCCGAGAGGAAGCCGTATCCGGGGTGCACGGCGTCCGCGCCCGCCGCCACCGCCGCCTTCACGATCAGGTCGGCCCGCAGATAGGTCTCGGCGGGGGACGCGCCCGGCAGGCGTACGGCCGCGTCGGCCACGCGTGCGTGGAGGGCGTTCTCGTCGGCGTCCGAGTGCACGGCGACCGTCCGGATGCCCGCCTCGCGGCAGGTGCGGAAGACGCGGCAGGCGATCTCGCCGCGGTTGGCGGCCAGCAGAGAAGTGATCACTGAGCAGTCCCTCACATCCGGAAGACGCCGAAGCCGCCGCGCGCACCCTCGTACGGCGCCGTGTGGACGGCCGACAGGCACATCCCGAGTACGGTGCGGGTGTCGCGCGGGTCGATGACGCCGTCGTCGTACAGCCGGCCCGACAGGAACATCGGCAGCGACTCCGACTCGATCTGCTGCTCCACCATGGCGCGCAGCGCGGCGTCCGCGTCCTCGTCGTAGGGCTGTCCCTTCGCGGCGGCCGACTGGCGGGCGACGATGGAGAGCACCCCGGCGAGCTGCTGCGGGCCCATGACGGCCGACTTGGCGCTGGGCCAGGCGAACAGGAAGCGCGGGTCGTAGGCCCGCCCGCACATCCCGTAGTGCCCGGCGCCGTACGACGCGCCCATGAGCACGGACAGGTGCGGCACGCGCGAGTTGGACACCGCGTTGATCATCATCGCGCCGTGCTTGATGATGCCGCCCTGCTCGTACTCCTTGCCGACCATGTAGCCGGTGGTGTTGTGCAGGAAGAGCAGCGGGATGTCCCTCTGGTTGGCGAGCTGGATGAACTGGGCGGCCTTCTGCGACTCCTCGCTGAACAGCACGCCCTGGGCGTTCGCCAGGATGCCGACCGGATAGCCGTGCAGGGCCGCCCAGCCGGTGACCAGGCTCGTCCCGTACAGCGGCTTGAACTCGTCGAAGTCGGAGGCGTCGACGATCCGCGCGATCACCTCGCGCGGGTCGAAGGGCGTGCGCAGATCGCCGGGCACGATCCCCAAAAGCTCTTCGGGGTCATACTTCGGAGGGACGGCCGGGCCGGGATCCTCGTACGCCTTGCGGTGGTTGAGGCGGGCCACCACGCGGCGTGCCTGCCGCAGCGCGTCCCGCTCGTCGACGGCGAAGTAGTCCGCGAGGCCCGACACGCGCGCGTGCATCTCCGCGCCGCCCAGCGACTCGTCGTCGCTCTCCTCGCCGGTGGCCATCTTCACCAGCGGCGGACCGCCGAGGAACACCTTCGCCCGCTCCTTGACCATGATCACGTGGTCGGACATGCCGGGAATGTACGCGCCCCCGGCGGTGGAGTTGCCGAAGACGACGGCGACGGTCGGGACGCCGGCGGCGGACAGCCGGGTCAGGTCCCGGAAGATCGCCCCGCCCGGGATGAAGATCTCCTTCTGGGAGGGCAGGTCCGCGCCGCCCGACTCCACCAGGCTGATGCACGGCAGCCGGTTGGCGAGCGCGATGTCGTTCGCCCGCAGGGCCTTCTTCAGCGACCACGGGTTGCTCGCGCCGCCGCGCACGCTCGGGTCGTTGGCCGTGATCAGGCACTCCACGCCCTCGACGACCCCGATCCCGGTGACGAGCGAGGCGCCGACCGCGTACTCGCTGCCCCACGCGGCCAGCGGCGACAGCTCCAGGAACGGCGTGTCGGGATCGAGGAGCAGTTCGATGCGCTCACGGGCGAGGAGCTTCCCGCGCGCGCGGTGCCGGGCGACGTACTTCTCGCCGCCGCCCGCCAGCGCCTTGGCGTGCTCGGCGGTCAGCTGGTCCAGCTTGGCGAGCATCGCCTCGCGGTGGGCGTGGAAGTCGGGGCCGTGGGGATCGAGGGCGGACGTCAGGACGGTCACAGGAGGGCCTCCGGGATGTCCAGGTGGCGGGAGCGCAGCCATTCGCCGAGGGCCTTGGCCTGCGGGTCGAAGCGGTGCCGGGAGGCGACGCCGGCGCCGAGGAGTCCCTCGACGACGAAGTTCAGCGCGCGCAGCTCGGGCAGGACGTGCCGGGTGACCGTGAGCCGGGCGCTCTCCGGGATCAGCTGCCGGAAGCGGTCCACGGTCAGCGTGTGGACGAGCCAGCGCCAGGCCTCGTCGGTGCGCACCCACACGCCGACGTTGGCGTCCCCGCCCTTGTCGCCGCTGCGGGCGCCGGCGACGAGCCCCAGGGGCGCCGCCCTCACGGGACCGGCCGGCAGGGGGTCGGGCAGCGGCGGTTCCGGCACGGCGTCCAGGTCGAGGGCGACGGACGCCGGGGGCACGGGCACGCGGCGTCCGTCGTCGAGGACGGCCGTGTGCTCCACGGTGTCCTGCGGGACGTACGCGGCCTCGAACACCCCGTAGGGGGAGCCCCTGCCGGGCGGGGCGAGGACGTGGAAGCCGGGGTAGCTCGCCAGCGCCAGTTCGACGGCCGCGCCGCTCAGCGCCCGTCCGACGGCGGCCTCGTCCGGGTCGCGGACGACGAGCCGGAGCAGCGCGCTCGCGGTCTCCTCGGTGTCGGCGTCGGCCCGGTCGGTGCGGACGAGTTCCCAGTCCACCTCCTGTGGACGGGACTTGGCGAACACCTCCCCCATCTGCTCCCGTACCAGCGCCGCCTTCGCCTCGATGTCGAGCCCGGTGAGCACGAAGACGACCTCGTTGCGGTGGCCGCCGAGCCGGCTGAGGCCGACCTTGAGGGTCGGCGGCGGGGCCTCACCGCGCACGCCGTCGATCCGCACCCGGTCCGGCCCCTCCTGGGCGAGCCGTACGGTGTCCAGGCGGGCGGTGACGTCCGGTCCCGCGTACCGGGCGCCGCCGGTCTCGTAGAGCAGTTGGGCGGTCACCGTGCCGACGTCGACGAAGCCGCCCGTCCCCGGGTGCTTGGTGATGACGCTGCTGCCGTCGGCGTGGAGCTCGGCGAGCGGGAAGCCGGGGCGGCGGACGTCGCCCGCGCGGAAAAAGGCGTGGTTGCCGCCGGTGGCCTGCGTCCCGCACTCCAGGACGTGCCCGGCGACGACGGCTCCCGCGAGCCGGTCGAAGTCCGTCGGGCCCCAGCCGAAGTGGGCGGCGGCGGGCCCGGTGACCAGGGCGGCGTCGGTCACGCGCCCGGCGACCACGACGTCCGCGCCCTCCTTCAGGCAGGCGGCGATGCCGAAGCCGCCGAGGTAGGCGTGGGCGGTGAGACTGTCGGGGTAGCGGGGTCCGAGGTCGTCGCCCTCGACGTGCGCGACGCGCACCGGGATGCCGAGCCGGTCCGCCAGCGTGCGCACGGCGTCGGCGAGAGCGGCGGGGTTGAGGCCGCCGGCGTTGGTGACGACGCGGACGCGGCGGTCGTGGGCGAGGCCGAGGGTCTCTTCGAGCTGGCGCAGGAAGGTGCGGGCGTATCCGGCGGAGGGGTCCTTCAGCCGGTCCCGGCCGAGGATCAGCATGGTGAGCTCGGCGAGGTAGTCCCCGGTGAGGACGTCGAGCTCACCACCGGTGAGCATCTCGCGAAAGGCGTCGAACCGGTCGCCGTAGAACCCGGAGGCGTTGCCAACACGCAACACGCTCACCGAGCCGACCCCTTTCCGGCGTCGCCCGCCTTCTGGGCGTCGCTGGCCTTTCCGGCGTCGTCCGGCTTCCCGGCGTCGCTTGCCTCTTCGGCCTCACTGGCCTTTTCGGCATCACCCGCCTGCGCGGCGTCGCTGGCCTTCCCGGCGTCGTCCGGCTTCCCGGTTTCGCTGGCCTTCTCGGCGTGGCCCGCCTGCCCGGCGTCGCTGGCCTTTCCGGCGTCGTCCGGCTTCCCGGCGTCGCTTGCCTCTTCGGCGTCACTGGCCTTTTCGGCATCACCCGCCTGCACGGCGTCGCTGGCCTTCCCGGCGTCGTCCGGCTTCCCGGCGTCGCCCGCCCCTTCGGCCTCGCCCGCCCTCCCCACGGCGTCCAGCACCCCCGTGTCGGCCGTCTTCGGCGCGCGGCCGGAGCCGGGTGGGCCCGCGAAGGCCTGTGCGATGTCCAGCCAGCGGTCGGCGTCGGGGCCCTCGGCGTGCAGGGCGAGGTCGGCGCGGTGGGCGCGCTGGGTGACGAGGCGGCAGAAGTCGAGGGCGGGGCCGGTGACGCGGTCCTCGGCGTCCTCGGGGCCGAAGACCCACAAGTCGCCCCCCGGACTGCGGAGTTCGACGCGGAACTCCTCGAACGGCACGGACATCCCGTGCACGCCGAAGGCGAAGTCGCGGGTGCGGACGCCGAGGCGGACGATGTGCCGGAGCCGGTCACTCGGCTCGGGCGCGACGCCCAACGCGTCCGCCACGTCCAGACCGTGCGCCCAGGTCTCCATGAGACGGGCGGTGGCCATGGAGGCGGCAGCCATGGGCGGGCCGTACCAGGGGAAACGCGCCCCCTCGTGAGCCGCCCGCAGGGCTTTCTGGAGGGCCTCACGCCCGTCCCGCCACTCCGCGAGCAACTCCGACGGGGGTTTGCGCGCCCCCTCCTCCGCGCCGTTGTCCACGAAGTCGCCGGGCGCGGTCAGCGCCTTCTCGACCTCGCGGGAGAAGGCGTCCTGGTCGGTCACCGCCAGCACAGAGGCACGGTCGGTCCAGGCGAGGTGCGCGATCTGGTGGGCGACGGTCCAGCCGGGGGCGGGCGTCGGAAGCGCCCACTGCTCCGACGTCAACTCGGCTACCAGCCGGTCGAGTTCGTCGCTCTCGGCACGCAGGTCGTCTAGCACGGGCGTGGGGTCGGCCATGGGGAGGAGCATGGCAGCGAGCCCTGAAACAAGCAAGCGTGCTTGCATTATTTAATGGGCGCACGCGTGTCGCACATGAGGCGTGACGCACACGCACGCGTGTCGCCCTCAGGCCTCCGGCGCGGTCTTCACCTTGCCCCGCCCCACCTGCGTCCGCACCGCGCCCATGCTCGCCGCGATGACCAGGGCGATCGCCGCGGCCTCCGTGGTGGTGAGCGCCTGGTCGAGGATCAGGAAGCCGGCCGCGGCGGCGAGGGCGGGCTCCAGGCTCATCAGGATGGCGAAGGTGGCGGCGGGGAGCTTGCGCAGGGCGAGCAGTTCGAGGGTGTACGGCAGGACGGAGGACAGGAGCGCCACCGCCGCCCCCAGCCCCAGCGTCACCGGGTCGAGCAACTTCGTGCCCGACTCGATCAGCCCCAGCGGCACGAACAGCAGCGCGCCCACCGCCATCGCCAGCGCCAGCCCGTCCGCCTGGGGGAAGCGGCGGCCCGTGCGGGCGCTGAAGACGATGTACGCCGCCCACATCGCGCCCGCGCCCAGCGCGAACGCCACGCCCAGCGGGTCGAGGCCGCCGAAGCCCCCGCCGCCGAGCAGGAACACGCCCGCGAGGGCGAGGCCCGCCCAGATCAGGTTGACCGCGCGCCGCGACGCCAGCACCGACAGGGCGAGCGGGCCGAGGACCTCGAGGGTGACCGCCGGGCCCAGCGGAATGCGGGCGACCGCCTGGTAGAAGAGGCCGTTCATCGCGGCCATCGTGACGCCGAAGACGACGACGGTCCCCCAGTCGGCCCGCGAGTGCCCGCGCAGCCGCGGCCGGCAGACGACGAGCAGCACCACGGCCGCCACCAGCAGCCGCAGCGCGACCACGCCCAGCGCGCCCGCCCTCGGCATCAGCGTCACCGCGAGCGCACCCCCGAACTGCACGGACACGCCCCCGGCGAGCACCAGCCCGACGGGCCCGAGGGATCCCCAGCGCCCACCCGGACCGGACTCGGCCGAAGCGCCCGGCCCAGCGGCGGCGGCTCGCGACGACGAGGTCGGTGTGGCGGCGGTGTCGGAGGTGCTCACGGGCGGTCCTGGGGGCTCGTCTCGGGAAGGCGTTCGTGCATCGCGCTGTACTGCCGAGTCCACGGTAATGGACTACGTCAGGAGTGTGAAGCGAATTGGCAACTGTCGCCGTGTCATCTCATATACCGGACGGCTCCTGCCCGTCCCCCTGCCCTTCACCCCGCCCGTCCGCCCGCCCGTCCCTGCGCCCGAAGACCTCCAGCGCCTCCGTGTCCGTCACGCGCGCGTGGAGGTAGGTGTCCGCCCAGTCGGCGATGCCGGGGTAGCCGCACTCCGCGACGAGCCGGGCGACGGCCGCCGGAATGTCGTACGGCGTCACCCGCAACTCGACGCCCGGCCCGAGCAGGCACCAGTGGGCGCCCACGCGGCCGTACGGCATGCCGACACTGCCCGGGTTGACCACCAGACGGCCGTGCGCGAGGCGGACGTACGGCATGTGGGTGTGGCCGCAGACCACCGTGCGCACCGCGTCCGGCAGGTCCTCGAAGACCTCCGTCCAGCGGGCCGGACGGGAGTCGACGAGGACGACCTCCTCGTCGTCGCGGGGTGTCGCGTGGCAGAAGAGGACCTCGCCGAGTCCGCGGACGGTCAGGGTGAGGGTGTTCGGGAGGCCTTCGAGGAAGTCGACCTGTTCGGGGCGGAGGGCGTCCGCGGCGTACGGGCCGATGGGGTCCGGGATGTCGGTGCGGGCGCCGCGCCGGTACTCGACCAGCTCCCGGTCCGCGTTGCCGCCGACCCACAGCACCCGCCCGCCCTGGGCCCGCAGCAGGTCGAGGACCTCGGCGGAGTGCGGGCCCGCGGTGATGTCGCCGGTCAGGACGACGCGGTCGGCCGCGGCGACGTCGGGCTCGGCGAGGACGGCCTCCAGGGCGGGCAGCACTCCGTGAATGTCGGAGAGGACGGCCACGCGCGCGTACTCACCGCTCACGCCTCCTCCCCTCCCACGTCCGGCCCCTCCGCCGCACGCTTCTCCCGTTCCTCCGCCCCCTCCGCCCCCTCCGCCGGACACCGCAACGCCCCCTCCGCCGGTGTCGCACCCTCCTCCCCCGCACACCCCGCCGCCCCCTCCGTCAGCCCCTCCGCCAGCACCTCCGCGAGATGCCGCCCCCGTACCCCCGCCAGCTGCTCCAGCTGTGTCCGGCAGGAGTAGCCGTCCGCCAGGACCGCCGCGCCCGCGGGCGCCTCCCGCACCGACGGCAGCAGCCGTTCCTCCGCGCACGCCACCGACACCTCGAAGTGTCCTTTCGTGAAGCCGAAGTCGCCGGCGAGGCCGCAGCAGCCGCCGCTCAGGCCGCCGGTGAGCCCCGCGGCCTCGCGCAGACGGCGGTCGGCCGCGTCGCCCAGCACCGCGTGCTGATGGCAGTGGGTCTGGCCGACCGCCGGACGGTCCAGGCGCGGTGGCCTCCAGTCGGGCGCGTGGCGCTCCAGGGCCTCCGCGAAGGTGAGGACGCGTGCGGCGAGACGTGCCGCGCGCGGGTCGTCGTGCAGCAGCTCGGGCAGGTCCGCGCGCAGGGCCGCCGCGCAGCTCGGCTCCAGCACGACGACCGGCGCGTCCGTCTCCAGCACCGGTTCCATCAGGTCGAGGGTGCGGCGCAGCACCACGCGCGCGTGGTCGAGCTGCCCGGTGGAGACGTACGTCAGCCCGCAGCAGACACGGCCGCGGCGGGCCGTCAGCAGGCGGAGGGCGGAGCGGGAGCGGGCGTCGCCGACGGGCCGGCCGCGCATCCGCAGCGTCGGCGGCAGCGCGACCCGCAGTCCCGCCGCCTCCAGCACGCGGACGGCGGCCCGCCCGACGGACGGCGAGAGATGCTCGGTGAAGGTGTCGGGCCACAGCACGACGAGATCACCCGCGGCACCGGAGCGACCGTGATCGTCGGCGTCCGGATGACCGGAACGCTTCCGCCACCAGCCGCTGAACGTCTCCCGCGCCAGCCGCGGAATCGCCCGCTCCGGCGCGATCCCGCCCGCCCGCTTCACCGCCCACGCCACCGGCCCCGCCGAGGCCAGCGCGTTGGCCACCCCCGCCGCGCGCGTACGGCTCGCCCAGCGCAGCCACACGGGGAGCCGGCCCATGCTGTAGTGCGCGGCCGGGCGTCGGCGGCCCTCGTAGTGGTGGTGCAGGAACTCCGCCTTGTACGTGGCCATGTCGACCTCGACCGGGCAGTCGGAGCGGCAGCCCTTGCAGGACAGGCACAGGTCCAGCGCCTCGCGCACCTCCTCCGAGCGCCAGCCGTCGGTGACCAGCTCGCCCGCGAGCATCTCGTGCAGCAGCCGGGCCCGCCCGCGCGTGGAGTGCCGTTCCTCGCCGGTGACGCGGAAGGAGGGGCACATCACGGCGGGCCCGGACGCCGTCGTCGTACGGCACTTGGCGACGCCGACGCAGCGCCGGACGGCCGCCGAGAAGTCGCCGGCGTCGCCGGGGTAGCCGAAGGCCACGTCGACGGGTTCGCGGGGCAGGACGGAGAAGCGCAGACCGGCGTCCAGCGGGGCGGGCCGCACCAGCATCCCCGGGTTGAGCAGGTCGTCGGGGTCCCAGATCGCCTTCGCCCGCTCGAAGAGGGCGACCAGTTCCGTCCCGTACATCTTCGGCAGCAGTTCCGCCCGCGCCTGTCCGTCGCCGTGCTCGCCCGACAGCGAGCCGCCGTGGGCGGTGACCAGCTCGGCGAGCTCCTCCGAGAAGCGGCGGAAGCGGGCGACGCCCGCCCTGGTGAGCAGGTCGAAGTCGATGCGGACGTGGATGCAGCCGTCGCCGAAGTGCCCGTAGGGGGTGCCGCGCAGGCCGTGCGCCGTGAGCAGCGCGCGGAAGTCGCGCAGGTACGGGCCGAGCCGGGCGGGCGGGACCGCGCAGTCCTCCCAGCCGGGCCAGGCCTCGGAGCCGTCCGACATCCGGGTGGCGGTGCCGCTGGCGTCCTCGCGGACCCGCCACAGGACGCGCTGCCCGGCCCCGTCCGTCACCACCGCCGCGTCCACGGCGTCCGCCGCCCGCACGATCGTCTCCGCACGCGCGCGTGCCTCGTCCGCCGACTCGCCGCCCGTCTCCACGAACAGCCAGGCCCCGCCCCGCGGCAGCCCCACCGGGGACGGCACCAGGTCGGCCGCCATGCCCTCGACCGTCAGCGGCCGGTAGGGCAGCAGCCCGGCGGCGGCCTCGGCGGCGGCGGCCTCGTCGGCGTACCCGAGCACCGCGAGCGCACGCGCGCGTGGCGCTTCGACGAGGTCGACGACCGCCTCCGTCAGCACGGCCAGCGTGCCTTCCGAGCCGCAGAGGGAGCGGGCGACGTCGCCGCCGTTCTCCGGCAGCAGGGCGTCCAGCGCGTACCCGGAGATACGGCGGGGCAGCTCGGGGAACCCGGTGCGCAGGCGCGCGAGTTCGCCCTCGACGAGCGCCCGCAGCCCGTCCGGCGCGCCGGCCCATCCCCGCCCCGGCCGCAGCCTCGCGCCGCGCGCGGTGACGACGTCGAGCTCCCGCACGTTGTCGGCGGTCGTCCCCCACGCCACGGAGTGCGCGCCGCAGGAGTTGTTGCCGATCATGCCGCCGAGCGTGCAGCGGCTGTGGGTGGAGGGGTCCGGGCCGAAGCGCAGGCCGTGCGGCGCGGCGGCCTCCTGGAGCCGGTCCAGGACAAGTCCCGGCTGTACGACGGCCGTTCGGGAGCTGGGGTCGAGGGACACGATCCGGTTCATGTGCCGGGTGAAGTCGAGGACGACGCCGACGCCGGTGGCCTGCCCGGCGATCGACGTCCCGCCGCCGCGCGCCACGACCGGCGTCCCGTGCGCGCGGCACACCTCCAGCACGGCGACGACGTCGTCGGCGTCCCGGGGCGCGACGACGCCGAGCGGGACCCGCCGGTAGTTGGACGCGTCCATGGTGACCAGCGCCCGGGAGGTGACGTCGAAACCGACGTCACCTCGGACGGCCCTGCGCAGCTCGGCCTCAAGATCCGTCATGGGTCCAGCAAACCAGTTCGTACAGCCGACGGAGGGAAGGCGGCGTCAGCCACTTCAGCCCGCCCCCGACAGCCGCTCCCGAAACCCGCACCCGAAAACGCTGTCTCACCCGACGGACGAGGTTTCGCCCGCGTTTCCGGAAACGGATACGCTCGCGTGCGTGGCTGAGATCCAGATTCCTGCTGACATCAAGCCCGCCGACGGTCGATTCGGCGCGGGCCCCTCCAAAGTGCGGGTGGAGGCGCTGGACGCCCTGGCCGCCACCGGCACCTCCCTGCTCGGCACCTCCCACCGCCAGGCCCCGGTCAAGAACCTGGTCGGCCAGGTGCGCGAGGGCATCTCCGAGCTGTTCCAGGTCCCGGACGGGTACGAGGTGATCCTCGGCAACGGCGGCTCGACCGCCTTCTGGGACATCGCGACCCACGGCCTGATCGAGAACAAGTCGCAGCACCTCAGCTTCGGCGAGTTCAGCTCGAAGTTCGCCAAGGCCGCCCAGCTGGCCCCCTGGCTCGCCGAGCCCACGGTCATCTCCTCCGACCCGGGCACTCACCCCGAGCCCGAGGCCGAGGCGGGCGTCGACGTCTACGCCTTCACCCACAACGAGACGTCCACCGGCGTCGCCGCCCCCCTCAAGCGGGTGGCGGGCGCCGACGAGGGCGCGCTGGTCCTGGTGGACGCCACGTCCGGCGCCGGCGGCCTCCCGGTCGACATCGCCGAGACGGACGTCTACTACTTCGCCCCGCAGAAGTCCTTCGCCTCCGACGGCGGCCTGTGGATCGGCGTCTTCTCCCCGGCGGCGATCGAGCGCGCGGAGCGCGTGCACGCCTCCGGCCGCCATGTCCCGGAGTTCTTCTCGCTGCCGACGGCGATCGACAACTCCCGCAAGAACCAGACGTACAACACCCCGGCCCTGTCGACGCTCTTCCTGCTGAACCAGCAGCTGGAGTGGATCAACGGCCAGGGCGGCCTGGACTGGTCGGTCCGCCGCACGGCGACCTCGGCGCGCACGCTCTACGGCTGGGCCGAGGACGTCAAGTACGCCAGCCCGTTCGTCACCGACCCGGCCAAGCGCTCGGCGGTCATCGGCACGATCGACTTCTCCGACGAGGTCGACGCCGCCGCCGTCGCCAAGGTCCTGCGCGCCAACGGCATCGTCGACACCGAGCCCTACCGAAAGCTCGGCCGCAACCAGCTCCGCGTCGCGATGTTCCCGGCGATCGACCCGGCGGACGTCGAGGCCCTGACGAAGTGCGTCGACTACGTGATCGAGAAGCTCTGACCGCTTCCGCGACCACGACGACGGCCTGAGGGCGCCCGGTGCTGAACACCGGGCGCCCTTCGCCGTCTCCGCAGCCCGTGAACTGCTTGGTCACCATCAGGTTCCCCAGTCACCGAAAAGTGCGTTCTTCCACGTCAGCGTTCACTCTCTTACGGTTTCCGAGTAACCACGAGAGAGCGAGGGCATCGCGGCTCGACGCAGGCGAGCCCACCGACGCTCATGACAACGGAGGCTGAACAGCATGGCCATCACCCTGATGAACCCGAGTGGACTGCCGGAGATCGACGCCTACCGGCAGGTGTCGATCGCGACCGGTTCGAAGCTGGTCTTCGTCGCCGGACAGGTCTCCTGGGACGCCGATGGAGTCACGGTCGGCGAAGGCGACCTCGCCGCACAGGTCGAGCAGTGCTACATGAACGTCGCCACCGCCCTGGCCGAGGCCGGCGCCTCCTTCGACGACGTGGCGAAGCTCAACGTCCACGTCGTCGACTGGACCCCCGACAAGATGCCCCAGCTGCTGGACGGCATCAGCCGGGCAGCATCCCGACTGGGCACAACCCCGGTCCCCCCGGCCACACTCCTGGGCGTCGCAACCCTGGACATCCCCGAACACCTGGTCGAAGTCGAGGTCACCGCCGTCATCGACTGAGCGAAAGCCCGCCCGTGCGGCCGACGACGATTCTCAGCGGTGCTCGCGCACCGTCTCCACCATCGCCTCGGCCTCACCCCGTCGACCGGACACGACGCCGGCCCGCCGGATCTCCTCGTCCGTCATCAGGCGCGCCAGCTGAACGGCCTCATGAACGCCGTCGGCATTCCCCGCGTCCAGCATCAGGAGGAACCACTTCAGGGCCTCGACCCTGTCCCGCCGCCCTGCGGTTGCGTCGCGGTGCCAGCAGGCGGCGACGTACATGGCGCCGTCGTGTCCTGACCGCGCCGCCGCCACATAGGAGTCGAGCGCCCGCGCGTCCTCGCCCATCGCGGCCAGCAGGTCGCCCAGGACGACGCGGGCATCGACGACGCCGCCCTCCGCCGCCGAACGCAGCAGCGACGCGACGCACTCCGGATCCCGTTTCCCCCACCACAACTGGGCCAGATTGAACTGCGCAAAGGAGTCACCCTCGTCCGCCGCCTCAGCGAACAAGCTCTCCGCCCTGGCGGCGTCTTCCTCCACACCCAGGCCGTTGGCGTACAGATGCCCCAGGCTCCGCTTGCCGACCGGGCTCCCCCGCTCGCTGGTCCTCGCGAACCAGAGCGCCGCCTCAGCGGGGTTCTCCTCGACCTCGAGCAGAACCCCGCCCAGCACGTTCTGCGCCCCCATGTCACCGGACTCCGCCGCGGCACGCAGTGCGGGCAGAACGGACGCGAGCCGCGCAGCCGCCTCACAGTCGTCCCCGGAGTCCCACAACTCCTTGGCCACCGCTGCGACTCCGGTCAGCTGTTCCGTCATGCCTCGATGCTATGCAGCGGTCTTCCCCCGCTCACCCCGCTGCCTCATTGACGTGCCGTTCGCGGCTACGCGGCCGTGCAGCTCGCCACCGGTACGCCCCCGCCTCCCGGTGCCCCGCCGAAGCCGAAGCTCGTCGATGCGCCTGTGGCGAGGGAGCCGTTGTGGGGGGCGTTCGTCGCTGTCACCGTTGCGGCGGTCTGGGTGTGGGTGGCGTTCCAGATGTTCGTGATCCTCTGGGCGCCGGGCCAGGTCCAGGTGACCTTCCAGGAACTCAGTGCGGTGGTGCCGGAGTTGGTCACCTTCACCTCCGCGTTGAAGCCGCTGCCCCAGTCGCTGCTGATCGTGTAGGCCGCCGTGCAGGCGGGCGTTCCGCCGCCCGGGTCACCGGGGTCTCCCGGGTCGCCGCCGCCGGTTCCGGGCGGGAAGCCCGGAGCCTTGATGCTCGCGAGGTAGCCGTCCTTCACCGTGTCGACCGTCGTCCAGTCGTCCTTCAGGATGCCGCCCGTGTCACCGGAGTTGGGGTTCCAGGACCAGAAGGTCCAGTGGAAGGAGTCGTTGCCGTGGGCCGAGGTGGAGCGGAGGTAGGCCACCAGGGCGGACAGCCAGCGTTGGTCGATCGTCGACTGGAGGGTGGTGCCGAACTCGCCCAGCCAGACCGGGGCGATGTTCTGCTTGAAGATGTAGCCCCAGTAACGGTCCCAGATCCCGGGCATGTTCGCGGGGAACGAGGGGTCGTTGAACCAGCTCTGCTGGGCCACGCTCGTCGCGTAGTCGTGCGCCGAGTACACCAGGCGGTTGGGGACGTCCAGGCGGACCGGGTACTGGGCGACGCCCATCAGGTTGCCGCCCCACCAGCCGGAGACGCCGTTGAAGCTCTGCACGCCCTCCACGAAGATCAGGAGCTGCGGGTTGACGGACAGCACGGCGTTGCCGGCCCGCTCGGCGGCCAGGCGCCAGTCCCTCGTCGTGTCGCCGCAGCCCCAACAGGCGGGATCATGCGGCTCGTTGTGCAGGTCGATGCCGACGACGGTGGAGTTGCCGGCGTAACGGCCCGCCAGCGCCCTGAGGTCGGCGATCCACGTCGACTCCGGGACCGCCGAGGTGTACCACAGCGCCGACTGGCCCGCCGCGTCCGGGCGGTGGCGGTCGAGGATGACCTTCAGGCCGACCTGACCGGCGTACCCGACGACCTTGTCCAGGACCTGCAACGAGGTCAGCCCTTGCAGGTCCGCGTTCTTGCCGTTGGAGAAGTTGATGCTGTCCGGCATCATGCCGGGCTTGAGGATGTCGTCGCTGTAGGGGACGCGGAGGGTGTTGTAGCCCAGCGTCCTCATCTGGTCGATCATGCTCTTGTAGTCGCGGGCCCACAGGCCGTGGACCACGTGGTTCGCCGTCTCGAAGCCGAACCAGTTGATGCCGGCGACGCGGACCGACTGCCCTGTGGAGTCCAGGAGTTGGCGGCCGCTGGTGCGCCAGTACCCGGCTCCGGCGTCGGCCGCCCGGAGCCCGCCCGCCGCCGCCCCGGAACCGGAACCGGCCCCCGCGTCAGCGGCGGCCTGCGCTCCGGCCCCCAGGGGTAACACGAGCGCGGCGACCACCGCGCACAGCGTCCTGCGCAAGCTGCGGAACATGTGCCTGCTTCCTCTCGGGAGGCGCGGGCCGGAATCAGTGGGAGCGCCCCCACCCCGCACCCCCCATGGAAGTCAGGACACATGAACACGTCAAGATGCGGAACGCTACCGGCTCAGTTTCTGGAACCTCCGCACCGCCAGCGGCAGGAAGATCAGCGTCAGCAGCACCGGCCACACCCCCGCCATCAGCAGCGCGTGCTGCTCGACCCAGGAGTCCCCGCCGCCGGTCCCCGCGCCGAACAGCTCGCGGGTGGCCGCCGCCGTGGAGGAGATCGGGTTCCACGCGGCCACGAAGCCCAGCCAGTCCGGCATGAGTTGGGGCGCGACGAAGATGCTGGAGATCATCGTCAGCGGGAAGGCCACCGCGAACAGACCGCCCGCCGCCTCGGGGTTGGGCACCAGCAGCCCCAGCCACACGCCGACCCAGATCAGCGCGAACCGCAGCCACAGCAGCAGCCCGAAGGCGGCGACGAAGCCGAGACCGGCGTCCGGACGCCAGCCCATCGCGAGCGCCGTCAGCATCATGATGGCCAACTCCGCGCAGGCGGCGAGCAGATCGGTGATCCCTCGCCCTGCGACCACCGCGGACGAGGCCATCGGCATGGAGCGGAACCGGTCGATGACGCCCTTGGTGGAGTCGTACACGACGAGCGTGGCGGTGTTGATGAAGCCGAACGCCATCGTCATCACGAACATCCCCGGCATCAGGAAGTCCGTGTAGTTCCCGCCGCCGGGCACCTTCATCGCGCTGCCGAAGACATAGCCGTACAGCAGCACGGACAGGATCGGGAAGCCCAACTGCCAGGCGATGTTGATCGGTTGGCGCTGGTAGTGGGTCAGGCCGCGGCGGACGATGTTCCAGACGTCGGCGAGCAGCCAGTACGCGCGGCCGTGGGCGTCCCGCACGGTCAGGTCGACGGCGCTCATACGGCGGCCCCCTTCTCCTGCTTCGCCTGCTTGTCCTGGGGAGCCTGCTTCGCCTGGGGCGACTGGTGTGACTCGGGCGGCTGGTCCCCGTGCTTCCCCTGCGACGCGTCCGTGCGGTGGCCGGTCAGACGCAGGAACACGTCGTCCAGGCTCGGCCTGCGCAGCCCGATGTCCTCCACCCGCACCCCCTCGTCCTGGAGGGTGCGCGCCACCTCGGTGAGCGCGGCCACCCGGTCGGTCACCGAGGCGTGCACCCTCGACTCCTCCTCGTCGGACTCGGGTTCGCCGTCCGCGACCCGTGCGACGACCTTCACCGCGCGCGGGATGTCGGAGCGCTCGGCGAGCACGACCTCGATGCGGTCGCCGCCGACGCGGTTCTTCAGCCCGTCCGGAGTGTCGTCGGCGATGGCCCGGCCCTGGTCGATGACGGTGATGCGGGAGGCGAGCTTGTCGGCCTCCTCCAGATACTGCGTGGTCAGCAGCACCGTGGTGCCGCCCGCGACCAACGCCCTTACGGATTCCCAGACTTCGCCGCGGCTGCGCGGGTCGAGTCCCGTCGTCGGCTCGTCGAGGAACAGGACGGCCGGGGTGAGGATCATGGACGCGGCGAGGTCGAGGCGGCGTCGCATGCCGCCGCTGTACTTTCCCACGCCCTTGTCGGCGGCGTCGGTCAGGTCGAACTGCTCCAGCAGCTCGGCGGCCCGCAGCTTGGCCCGCTTCCCGCCGAGGTGGAACAGCCGGCCGAACATCTCCAGGTTCTGCCGCCCGGTGAGCACCTCGTCCACGGCCGCGTACTGGCCGGTGAGCCCGATGCGGGCGCGCACCTCGCGGGGCTGCCGGGCCACGTCCAGCCCGGCGACGGTCGCGCTCCCGCCGTCCAGCCTGATCAGCGTGGACAGGATGCGTACCGCGGTGGTCTTGCCGGCGCCGTTCGGCCCGAGCAGGCCGTGCACGGTGCCTTCCTGGACAGCCAGGTCGAAGCCGTCGAGAGCGCGTTTCTCCCCGTACCGCTTCTCCAGCCCCTCGGCGCGCACGGCGTGTCCGTCGGCCATGAAGTCCCCCTTCCGGTGACCGGTGACGACTGGGGCGTACCACCTGAGGCGTACTGCCTGAGGCGCGACACCCGGGAACCGGGCGCCCCAGTAATTGGGTACACCGTACCCGATTGCGCGTACGCCGTACCCAGTTTTTTTCGGCGGAACTAAACTGCGGGCATGACGAGCAGTACGGAGACCAGCGGCAGCGGCGACATCGTCCGCACCCTCGAGCTGCTGTGGGACACCGGCAAGCGCCCCAGCCGCGGCCCCAAGCCGGGGCTGACCCTGGACCGGATCGTGGAGACGGCGGTCGAGGTCGCCGACCGGGACGGGCTGGACGCGGTCTCGATGCGCCGGATCGCCACCGAGCTCGGGGCGGGCGCGATGTCCCTGTACCGCTACGTGCCCGGCAAGGCCGAGCTGCTCGACCTCATGCTGGACCGCGTCCAGCGCCCCTCCGAGGACCCGGCCGACCTCGGCGACGGCGGCTGGCGCTCCGCGCTGGAGGCGATGGCCCGCGCCACCCTCGCCCTCTACCGCCGCCATCCCTGGCTGCTCCAGGTCAACCAGTCCCGCCCGATCCTCGGGCCGAGCGCCCTGGACGGCATGGAGAAGGTGCTCGGCCTCATCAAGCCCATGGGCCTCAGCGACCCGGAGCTGGTCTCGGCGATCATCATGATCGACGGGTACGTCGTCGGCGCGGCGCGGACGCAGGTCTACCAGGAGGAGGCCGAGCGCAAGTCCGGTATGACGGACGCCCAGTTCTGGTCCGCGCAGGCGCCGACGCTGGAGCGGATCCTGTCCTCCGGGCGCTACCCGGTCATGGCCGGCCTCTCCGAGGACACCTTCGCCCCCGCCTTCGACCACTTCGGCTTCGGCCTCCGGCGGATACTGGACGGCCTGGAGGTACTGGTCGCCGAACGGGGTTCAGCGACAGAGCCCTCACCGGCGGGGCAGCACTCCCCGGCGGGGCAGCACTCACCGGCGGAGTAACCCTCACCAGCGACAGAGCCCTCACCGACGGGACAGCCCTCACCAGCGGGGCAGCCTCCCCGGCGGGGCAGCCTCACCAGCGGGACAGCCTCCCCGGCAGGAGCAACCCTCCCCGGCGGGGCAGCCCTCACCGGCGAGGGAGAGGACGCCTCACCCCCGCCGCCGCAGCCTGCGGAACCCGAACACGCCCACGCATACCGCCGCCAGGGCCGCCGCGCCCAGCTTCACGCTCGCGCTCGTCCCCTCGCCGCCCCCGCCCTCGTCTCCCGAGGCCGCCGAACTCCCGCCGCCCGACGCGGACTTGCCGGCGCCGCCGGCGTCGCCCGGGGCGTCCTCCGCCTGCACCGGGCTCTGTTCGCCCTCCGTGCCGTACATCAGCTTCGAGCCGTCGGCCGAGAAGCTGACGGACTCCCCCTGCCGCTGGAGGGGCAGGTCGAGCCGCCCCAGCCGCTTGGGCAGGCCGTCGTTCCAGTCGTAGTCGATGCCCCCGAAGTAGCCGCGGACGGCGAGGCGTCGGCCGTCCGGGGAGAGGGCGGCGTCGGTGGCCCACAGGTCGATGGGGGCGACGGGCTTGAAGACGTTGACGCCTGAGGTGGAAAGCCGGGCCGGGCTCTCGTAGAGGTGCCCGCCCTCCTCCTGCTTGTCGATGATGTAGACGCGCCCCGTCTTCGGGTGCACGACGAGCGACTCGGCGTCGCGCGGGCCGTCCTCGTACTTGACGACGTACTGCGTGGCGCGGACCTTCTGGTCCTTGAGCTGCTTGGGCTCGGGCAGCCGGTAGACCCACACGTGGTCCCACTCGACGCCGTCGTTGTCGCCGATGTCGCCGACGTAGAGCTGGTCGTCCGGTCCGACGGCGATCGCCTCGACGTCGCGCGGGGTGCCCACGCCGGTCAGGGTGATCGTGGCGACGGTCCGGCCGGTGGAGCTGTCCACCGCGTAGAGGAAGGCGCCCTCGTCCTGGTCGTTGTGCGTCCAGTAGATCCCGGGGTGCTGCCGGGAGGCGGCCAGGCCGCTGGACTCGGTGATGCGCGAGTCCTCGATCGTGAAACTCCCGTCGCCGTCGGCGGCGGAGGCGGGCACGGCGAGGGCGCCCACGAGCAGGGCCCCGGCAAGGAGGGCGAACGGTCGACGCATGCCCCAAGACTGCCACCCCGCACGGCGTTTCCGGCGCTCGTGGCAGGCCTCACACCCCACACGTCACCTTGATCCCTCATGATGAGCGGATGCTCAGGTTGATGCCCGTCGGCGACTCGATGACGATCGGCAGCGCCGGTGAGCACACGTGGCGGTACCGCATGTGGCGTCACCTGTGCGAGACGTACGGCGACCCCTTCGCCCTCGTCGGCCCGCGCGAGACGCTGTACGACAAGTCGGCGGACGCGCCCGCCTCGTACGCGTACGCCGACCCCGACTTCCCGCGCCGGCACCTGGCCGGCTGGGGCGAGGGCTGGCTGCACATGGCGCCGCTGATCGGCGGGGCGGTGCGGGAGTGCCGGGCGGACGTGCTGCTGGTCTCCCTGGGCCTGATCGACCTCGGCTTCTACACGAACGCCGAGCAGACGGCGGACAGCGTCCGCGCCTTCGTCGCCGAGGCGCGGGCGGCACGGCCCGGGGTGCGGGCGGTGCTGCTGCCGGTGATCCCCAACGTCCGCGCCGCGAACGACGCGCCCTTCGCCGCCCAGGTCACCCGCTTCAACGAACTGCTCGCCAAGACGGCGGCGGACCTCGACGAACCCGCGTCCCCCCTGCTGATGGCGTCGGTCCCGGAAACCTGGGACATCCACACCGACACCTACGACGGCACCCACCCGAACGCGAACGGCGAACACAAACTGGCCGCCGCCTTCGCGAACGCCCTGCACCAGGCCTGGGACCTGGGCGGCCCGTACGAGGCCGGGTAGGGCCGATCAGGAGGCCGCGCGGGGCCAGTCCGGCGGCGCGGGGACAGCGGGGGGCGTGCGGCCCGGTGAACGCGCCGTGTGACGTGGTCACCGTGCGTATCGTTGTACCGCGCGGCTGCGCTCGTCCGTGAGGCAGCCGGGGAGGAGCGCCACGATGACCGTCCTCGAAGACAGGATCGCGATGGCCGAGAGCGACAACACGAGCACGCTCGACGACATGTTCGAGCGGCTCGAGAAGATGCCCGTCCCCGAGGGATACAAGGTCGAGATCGTCGAGGGGACCGTCTACATGTCGCCGCAGCGGGACACCCGCTGGGAGATCATCCTGGACATCGTCGAGCAGCTGCGGACCAAGTACCCGCGCAAGCGCGTGAAGTCCGACGTGCGCATCGACTACCCCGGGCACCTCAACGGCTTCGCGACCGATGTGACGGTGATGGCCGAGGGCGCCGCCAGGACGGAGGACGGCCACTGGCGTCACGAGGACGTCGAGTTCGTCGCCGAGGTGATCTCCAAGGGCACCGCCGCCAACGACTACGGGCCGAAGAAGGCCGCGTACGCCACCGCCGAGGTTCCCGTCTACGTCATCGCCGATCCCTACCAGGGGCGGTGCAGCGTCTACACCGAGCCCAAGGGGGGCGACTACGAGGTCGAGACGAAGGTTCCCTTCGGCAGGGACCTGGACCTCACCGACACCGTCGTCGGCCTCGCCCTCAAGACCGACGAGTTCCCCCGCGACTGACGTCCTTGCCTGGAGCGGGCTCGAAGGCGTTGGCTGTGATCCATGAAGTACACGCAGCTCGGACGCACCGGCCTCAAGGTCAGCCGACTGGTCCTCGGCACCATGAACTTCGGACCGCAGACGGACGAAGCGGACAGCCACGCGATCATGGACGCGGCGCTGGACGCGGGCATCAACTTCTTCGACACCGCGAACGTGTACGGCTGGGGTGAGAACAAGGGCCGTACCGAGGAGATCATCGGCAACTGGTTCGCGAAGGGCGGCGAGCGGCGCGACAAGGTCGTCCTCGCCACCAAGGTCTACGGCAACATGGCCGCGGACGGCGAGGCCTGGCCCAACCACGACAAGCTGTCGGCGCTGAACATCCGGCGCGCGGTGGACGCCTCGCTGAAGCGGCTGAAGACCGACCGCATCGACCTGTACCAGTTCCACCACGTCGACCGGTCGACGCCCTTCGAGGAGATCTGGCAGGCGATCGACGTCCTCGTCCAGCAGGGCAAGATCCTCTACGCCGGCTCCTCCAACTTCCCCGGCTACAAGATCGCCCAGGCCAACGAGACCGCCGCCCGCCGCGGCGGCACCATCGGGCTGGTCAGCGAGCAGTGCCTGTACAACCTGGCCGAGCGGCGCGCCGAGATGGAGGTGATCCCGGCCGCGCAGGAGTACGGGCTCGGGGTGATCCCCTGGTCCCCGCTGCACGGCGGGCTGCTCGGCGGGGTCATCAAGAAGCAGGCGGAGGGCGGCCGACGCGCCTCCGGCCGGGCCGCGGACGCCCTGGCCGACACCGCCGTCCGAGCCCAGGTGCAGGCCTACGAGGACCTCCTCGACAAGCACGGCCTGGAGCCCGGCGAGGCGGCCCTGGCCTGGCTGCTGACCCGCCCCGGCGTCACCGGCCCGATCGTGGGCCCGCGCACGGCGCAACAGCTCGACTCGGCCCTGCGAGCAGTGGACCTGACCCTCCCGACCGACCTCCTGACCAACCTGAACGAAGTCTTCCCAGGCCCAGGCCCATCCCCGGAGGCCTTCGCCTGGTGACACCGTGAGAACAACCCCCTGAGGGGCGCGGGGAACTGCGCGATCGGCCACAGACGGCCCGCAGCCGCCCGGCGACGCGCAGTCCCACTGCCCCTGCCGCTCAACCAGCGGAGCTGCTCGCGGAGCTAAAGCGCCGCGGCCACCGCGATCACCACGAACATCAACACCAGCACAGCCGCCATGATCCTGTTACGCGTCTTCGGGTCCACACCCCGAGCCTAACCGCCCCCGCCGAGCGCCCACCGCGCGACCGCCTCATAGCGCGGCTGCTCCCCCGGCGTCCCGGACGTGGGCAGGGCGCTGCGTACCAGCGCCAGCTCCCGCACCGTCCACGTCCGGCCGGCGAAGGCGTCCAGCGCCTCTACGTACGGCCGGACGTCGACGGCGTCCCGGCTGCGGGCCAGCGTCAGATGGGCCTTGTAGCGCCGGTGCTCCCCCATGTCGAGGCCGGCCTTGCGCGCCGCGGCCTCCGCCCGGTCGGCGAGCAGCCGCAGCGCCGCGACCTCGCCCGAGGCCCCGGCCCACAGCGCCCGCCCGTGCCCGAACTGCCCGCCGCCCCGCAGGGCGAGCGCGAAGGGCGCGGTGCGGTGCGCGGCCCGCTCCAGCCGCGCCGACAGCTCCGGTACGACGTCCTGGTCGACCTCGCCGTAGAAGGCGAGCGTGAAGTGCCAGCCGGGCCGCCCGGTCCAGCGCAGCGCCTCCGCACCGGGCAGCCCCCTCAACACGGCCGTCTCGTCGGCGAGTTCGCGGGTCACGTCCTCCGGGGGCAGCACGGCGGCGAAGAGTCTCATGGGGCCAGTCTGCCCGCGCGGTCACGCCACCGCCGTGAGTTCCTCCCGCCGCTCGCGGGGGACGAACCGCACCGTCGGGTGCCCGTGCCGCCAGCCCACCGCCAGCCGCAGCCCGCCGATGCGGGTGAGGACGACGCCGACGGTGACGGCCGCGGCGGCGGAGATCGCGCCGCCCGCCGCGAGGCCGGCCCGGACGCCGTACGCGTCGGTGATCCAGCCGGCGATCGGCGCGCCCACCGGGGAGCCGCCCAGGAAGACCATCATGTAGAGGGCCATGACCCGGCCGCGCATGGCGGGGTCGGTGCCCATCTGGAGGCTGGTGTTGGCGGTGACGTTGAGCGTCATGCCGAACACCCCGATCGGCGCCATGAGCAGGGCGAACAGCCACAGCGAGGGCGCGGCCGCCGCCGCCAGCTCGACCACGCCGAAGGCGATGCCGGCCGCGACGAGCACCCGCAGCCGGGCGGTGCCGCGCCGGGCCGCGAGCAGCGCGCCGATCAGCGAGCCGACCGCCATCAGGGTGTTGAACAGGCTGTAGGAGCCCGCGCCCGCGTGGAAGACGTCGTCGGCGAAGGCGGTCAGGTAGACGGGGAAGTTGAAGCCGAAGGTGCCGACGAAGCCGACCAGGACGATCGGCCAGATCAGCTCGGGGCGTCCGGCGACGTAGCGCAGGCCCTCCCGCAGCTGGCCCTTGCCGCGCGGGGCGCGCTGGACGACGTGCAGCTCACGGGAGCGCATCAGCAGCAGTCCGGCGACGGGCGCGACGAAGGACAGGCCGTTGGCGAGGAACGCCCAGCCGGTGCCCACGCCGGTGATCATCAGCCCGGCGACGGCGGGCCCGACGAGCCGCGCGGACTGGAAGTTCGCGGAGTTCAGGCTGACCGCGTTCTGGAGCTGGTCCGGGCCGACCATCTCGGAGACGAAGGACTGGCGGGCGGGGTTGTCGAGGACGGTCGCGAGTCCGACGGCGAAGGCGGCGACGTAGACGTGCCAGACCTCGACGTGCCCGGAGAGGGTGAGCAGGGCGAGCGCGACGCCGGTGACGCCCATCGCGGCCTGGGTGCCGAGCAGGGTGCGGCGCTTGGGCAGCCGGTCGACGAGGACGCCGCCGTAGAGTCCGAAGAGCAGCATCGGCAGGAATTGAAGGGCCGTCGTGACGCCGACGGCGGTGGCGGAGCCGGTGAGGCTGAGCACCAGCCAGTCCTGGGCGATGCGTTGCATCCAGGTGCCGATGTTGGAGACGACCTGGCCCAGGAAGAACAGGCGGTAGTTCCTGACCCTCAGGGAGCTGAACATCGAGGATTTGCGGGCGCCTTCGGCAGGCGCCCCGGGAAGGGTGTCGTGGGTGGTCGGTGCGGGGGCGGAGTCTGCTCCGGGTCCCGAACTCAAACGGGTTCGCCTCCTTCGGGCTGCCTACAGGTGTGCGAGCTTCTCCAGCACGGGGGCGGCGGCGCGCAGTTTCGCCCACTCGTCCTCGTCGAGGCCGTCGACCAGGGTGGCCAGGAAGGCGTTCCGCTTGCGGCGGCTCTCCTCGAGCATGGTCTCGGCCTGCTCGGTCTTGGTGACGACCTTCTGGCGCCGGTCCTCGGGGTGCGGCTCCAGCCGGACGAGGCCCTTGGCCTCCAGCAGCGCCACGATGCGGGTCATCGAGGGCGGCTGCACATGCTCCTTGCGGGCGAGCTCGCCCGGGGTGGCGCTTCCGCAGAGGGACAGGGTGCCGAGCACCGACATCTCGGTGGGGCTCAGCGACTCGTCGACCCGCTGGTGCTTGAGCCGACGGGACAGACGCATCACGGCGGATCGCAGGGAGTTCACGGCGGCAGCGTCGTCGCCATGGTTAAGGTCCGGCATGTTCTTTAGCGTAACTCATTACCCTCGCTAAAGACCACCGCAGAGGTCCCCGAGTGCCCGTGACGCGCACCACGCAACCGTATCGACACCCGAATGTCACTCATACGGGTGATGCGGGCACGGAACGCCTCCCACCGCCCCGAACCATGCCGCGACCCTCGTACCCATGGGGACCAGTGTGCTCAGCCTGCGAATAGACCACGACCTGCTCGAACGGCTCCGCCACCATGCCGCCAGAAGCGGAATGAGCGTCCAGGACTATGTCGTCCGAACGCTCATCCGCAATGACTTCGACGAGCGGTTCCAGACCGCCGTCGAGGAGACGGAGAAGTTCTACGGCCTCGCCTGAGGGCCCCCGCCCCCGCGGGGGGCTCAGGTCAGGCCGAGGGCCGGCATCAGGTAGTAGAAGGCGAAGACGGCGGCGACGACGTACATCGGCGTCGGCACCTCCCGGCCCCGCCCCGCCGCCAGGCGCAGCACGGCGAAGGTGATGAAGCCCATGCCGATGCCGTTGGTGATCGAGTAGGTGAACGGCATCATCACCATCGTGACGAAGGCGGGGATGGCGATCGTGTAGTCCGCCCAGTCGATCTCCTTGACCGAGTTCGCCAGGATCAGGAAGCCGACCGCGAGCAGCGCCGGGGTGGCGGCCTGGGACGGGACCATCGTGGCGACCGGCGTGAGGAAGAGCGCGACGGCGAAGAGGCCGCCGGTGACGAGGTTCGCGAAGCCGGTGCGGGCGCCTTCGCCGACGCCGGCCGTGGACTCCACGAAGGCGGTGGTGGCGGAGGAGGAGCTCGCGCCGCCGGCGGCGACGGCGATGCCGTCGACGAAGAGCACCTTGTTGATGCCGGGCATCTGGCCCTGGGCGTCGGTCAGCTTCGCCTCGTCGCTGACGCCCATGATCGTGCCCATGGCGTCGAAGAAGCAGGACAGCAGGACCGTGAAGACGAAGAGGACGCCGGTCAGCACGCCGACCTTCGAGAACCCGCCGAACAGGCTGACCTCGCCGATCAGCCCGAAGTCGGGGGTGGCGACGGGGTTGCCGGGCCACTCCGGGGTGGTCAGACCCCAGGACGGCACCTCGGCGACGGCGTTCACGATCACCGCGAGGACCGTCATCGCGACGATCGAGATCAGGATCGCGCCGGGCACCTTGCGGACGATCAGCGCCAGCGTCAGCAGCGCGCCGAGCACGAAGACGAGCACCGGCCAGCCGGTGAGGTGACCGCCGGTGCCGAGCTGGAGCGGGACGGTGGTCTGGGCGACGTCCGGGATGCGGGTGACGAAGCCGGAGTCCACCAGGCCGATCAGCATGATGAACAGGCCGATGCCGATGGAGATCGCCTTGCGCAGCCCGAAGGGCACCGCGTTCATCACGCGTTCGCGCAGACCGGTCGCCACGAGCAGCATGACGATGAAGCCGGCGAGCACGACCATGCCCATCGCGTCCGGCCAGGACATCCGGGGCGCGAGCTGGAGGGCGACGACGGAGTTCACGCCGAGGCCGGCGGCGAGGGCGATGGGGACGTTGCCGACGACGCCCATCAGCAGCGTGGTGAACGCCGCCGTCAGACACGTCGCGGTGACCAGCTGACCGTTGTCGAGCTGGTTGCCGTACATGTCCTTCGCGCTGCCGAGGATGATCGGGTTCAGCACGATGATGTAAGCCATCGCGAAGAAGGTGGCGAAACCGCCGCGGACCTCGCGGGCGAGGGTGCTGCCGCGTTCGGAGATCCGGAAGTAGCGGTCGAGGGCGCCGTACCCGGGCGTACTGCCCGGCTCCTGGGGCGCGGGGGCCTTGGCGGTGGCCGAGGACGACATTGGCGTTTCCTACGAACAGAAAGGGACAAAGACAAACGGTTTCAGTATGAACACATAAATGAAGCCACGCCATCTCCGCGCGTAGACCGATCGGCCTCGTAGGCTGTCCCCCATGGAGAAGTGGACCCCCAGACACGAGGCGCCGGAGCCCTTGGAGGGCCCCGTGGTCGCCACCATCACCGGCGGCACGATCCTCTGGTTCGTCCTCTTCCTCGTCCAGCTCCCCTTCTACGGCTGGTACGACGACCACGACCGGCTGTGGTGGCTGTGGACCTGCCTGGCCGGCGCCGGGCTCGGCCTCATCGGCATCTGGTACGTGCGCAAGCGCGACGCGGCGATCAAGCGGGACGCGGCGACCAAGGGAGACGCTGCGATCAAGGGGGACCCGGCGGCCAAGGGCGGCGCGGAGGCGCGCTCCGCCGACGGCGTGTAATACCACCGCACGACGGCCGTCCTCCCCAGGTCGGATCTTCCGGACTTCCGGCGGGTGAACGCCCGCCTCCGCACGTACCGTCGAACCCATGACCCATACCGACGCCGAGCACGCCGCCGCACCCCCCGCCCCGGCTGCCGCGGCGACCGGGCTCACCGCCGCCGAGGTCGCGGACCGCGTCGCGCGCGGCGAGGTCAACGACGTCCCCGTGCGCAGCAGCCGGTCCGTCGGCGAGATCGTCCGGGGGAACGTCTTCACCCGGTTCAACGCGATCATCGGCGTCCTGTGGGTGATCATGCTGGCCGTCGCCCCGATCCAGGACAGCCTGTTCGGGTTCGTGATCCTCGCCAACACCGGCATCGGCATCATCCAGGAGTGGCGGGCGAAGAAGACGCTCGACTCCCTGGCCGTGATCGGCGAGGCCCGGCCGACCGTGCGGCGCGACGGCGTCGCCGTGCAGGTCGGCACCTCCGAGCTGGTCCTCGGCGACCTCATCGAGATCGGCCCCGGCGACAAGATCGTCGTCGACGGGACGTGCGCGGAGGCGGACGGGCTGGAGATCGACGAGTCGCTGCTCACCGGCGAGGCCGACCCCGTCGTCAAACGCCCCGGCGACGAGGTCATGTCCGGCAGCTTCGTCGTCGCCGGCGGCGGCGCGTTCCAGGCCACCAAGGTCGGCCGCGAGGCGTACGCCGCCCAGCTCGCCGAGGAGGCGTCCCGCTTCACCCTCGTCCACTCCGAGCTGCGCTCGGGCATCTCCACGATCCTCAAGTACGTGACGTGGATGATGGTCCCGGCCGCGATCGGCCTGGTCGTCACCCAGCTGTTCGTCAAGGAGAACGACCTCAAGGACTCGATCGCGCGGACCGTCGGCGGGATCGTCCCGATGGTCCCGGAGGGGCTGGTGCTGCTCACCTCCGTCGCCTTCGCGATCGGCGTCATCCGCCTCGGCCGCAAGCAGTGCCTGGTGCAGGAGCTCCCGGCGATCGAGGGCCTCGCGCGCGTGGACACGGTGTGCCTGGACAAGACCGGCACCCTCACCGAGGGCGGCATGGACGTCACCGAGGTCCGCGCGCTCGACGGCGCCGACGACGACTACGTACGCCGGGTGCTCGGCGCGCTCGGCGAGTCCGACCCGCGCCCCAACGCCTCCCTCAAGGCGATCATCGACGCCTTCCCGGACGCCGACGGCTGGCGCTGCACCGAGGCGCTGCCGTTCTCCTCCGCCCGCAAGTACAGCGGCGCCGCCTTCAGCGAGGGCGACGGCCAGAGCAGCACCTGGCTGCTGGGCGCGCCGGACGTGCTGCTCGGCGCCGACGACCCCGCCCTCGCCGAGACCGAACGGCTCAACGAGCAGGGCCTGCGCGTCCTGCTCCTCGCCCGCGCCGCCCGCGACCTGTCCGACTCCGAGGTCGCTCGGGGCGCACGGGCCACCGCGCTCGTCGTACTGGAGCAGCGGCTGCGCCCGGACGCCGCCGACACCCTGCGCTACTTCGCCGACCAGAACGTGCGCGCCAAGGTCATCTCCGGCGACAACGCGGTCTCCGTCGGGGCGGTCGCCGCCAAGCTGGGCCTGGACGCCCGTACGGTCGACGCGCGCGGGCTGCCCGCCGAACGGGACGGCATGGGCGAGGCGCTCGACGGGGCGACGGTGTTCGGGCGGGTCACCCCGCAGCAGAAGCGGGAGATGGTCGGCGCGCTCCAGTCGCGCGGGCACACCGTCGCGATGACCGGCGACGGCGTCAACGACGTGCTCGCGCTGAAGGACGCGGACATCGGCGTGGCGATGGGCTCGGGCTCCGAGGCGACCCGGGCGGTCGCCCAGATCGTGCTGCTGAACAACAGCTTCGCCACGCTGCCCTCGGTGGTGGCGGAGGGGCGTCGGGTCATCGGCAACATCACCCGGGTGGCGACGCTGTTCCTGGTGAAGACGGTGTATTCGGTGCTGCTGGCGCTGCTGGTGGTGTGCTGGCAGGTGGAGTATCCGTTCCTGCCCCGCCATCTGACCCTGCTGTCGACGCTGACGATCGGCGTCCCGGCCTTCTTCCTCGCCCTCGCCCCCAACAAGGAACGCGCCCGCCCGCACTTCGTGCGCCGGGTGATGCGCTACTCGATCCCGGGCGGGGTGCTGGCCGGGGCGGCGACCTTCACGACGTATCTCATCGCCCGCCACCACTACACCGGCGCGGGGGCGCTGGACGCGGAGACGAGCGCGGCGACGCTGACCCTGTTCCTGATCTCGATGTGGGTGCTGGCGATCATCGCCCGCCCCTACACCTGGTGGCGGATCGCCCTGGTCGCCACGATGGGCGCGGCGTTCCTGGTGGTGCTGGTGGTGCCGTGGCTCCAGGACTTCTTCGCGCTGAAGCTGGTGGGGGTGACGATGCCCTGGATCGCGGTCGGGATCGCGGCGGCAGCGGCGGCGGTGCTGGAGCTGCTGTGGCGGTGGGTGGACCGCCGCTTCCCCGCGTGACGTACGCCTGAGTCGTGACGTACGCCTGAGTCCTGAGTACGAGGGCAGTCGCCGGGGTCGGCCAAGGCGGGATCGGCTACGGCGGGGTGCAGGCGCAGGCGGCGGGCGGGACCGGCTCGGTGGGCTTGGTGACGGGACGGCCGGGAGGCGGACCGGCCGGCCGTCCGCCGAGGTCCTTCAGCCGGAGCGCGGGCCGCTCGACCAGATGCCAGGAAGCGACGGCGAGGATCACCGTGAAGGCCATCGTCAGCACGAAGTACAGGGGCATCCCGAAGCGGGGGTAGCCGAGGACGGCCAGGGTCTGCTGCACGGGGAAGCCGTAGATGTAGATGCCGTAGGAGTAGTCGTTGCGGGCGCCGATCCGGCGGAAGGGCGCGGGCAGCCGGACGGCGAGCCACACCAGGACGTAGGCCAGGGCAGGGATGCCGACCACGTAGAAGTAGCCGTAGCGCAGGGTGACCAGTATGACGGCGAGAAGGACGAGGGCGAGCGGATCGCTGACCGGGACGCGCTTCTTGTACAGCTCGATCAGCATGCCGAGGCAGAAGGCGAAGCCGAGGTAGGAGATCCAGCCCGGGGTGACGCCGCCGACCAGCGGCAGATAGAGCACTTCGAGGAAGCCGGCCTTCGCGGCGCCGCCCCAGAAGGGGGTGCTGATCGCCTGGCGCACCACCAGCCACCCCAGCAGCGCGGTGATCAGCACGACGGCGCGCCGGGCCCGGGTGAGGATGCCGGTGACGGCGAGGAGGGCCACGCCGAGGTAGCACAGCGCCTCGAAACGCAGGGTCCACAGCGAGCCGTTGAAAGCGGCGTTGTGGGTGACGCCGAGGGAGCGGGTGTGCGCCATCAGCCCGGAGATGTCGTAACGCTGGGTCGCGACGGCCCAGTTGGCCGCGATGTAGCCGAACGGGCCGTCCGGTCCGCCCAGTCCGTCGAAGGAGCGGTGCACGTACCAGTAGAGCGACGGCGCGAGGACGAACGCGGTAAGCGCGATGCACACCCAGTAGCCGGGCAGGATCCGTAACGCCCGGTGCCACAGGAAGCGGCCGACCGGGAGGCGCATGCCGCTGCGGGCGACGAGGAGCCCCGACAGGACGAAGAAGCTGTAGACGGCGAGATTGCCGAGGGTGACCTGCCCGCCGGAGAAGGTGAACGCGTACTCCGGGCCGCCGTAGCCGAGGATGCGGGCGTGCGACGCGATGACGGCCGTGGCCAGGCCCAGCCGGATGAACGCCAGACTGTTGTCCCGGCCGGCCAACAGCCCCCCGACGACACCGTGCGACCAACGCGGCACGGGACGACGGAGCGCGAGGGTGCGGGGCATGAGGAATTCCCTTTTGGCGGCGAGGAAAAAGAAAAGGCGAACAGCCGACCGCACCGCACAGGCGCACACCGGGCTTTTCCAGCCCTGCGCCCGAATACCGCGTCAGGCCGAGCAGAAACAGCGTAGGTACGCCGAAACATCAAGGTCAACGCCGGTTTCCGGCCGCACCGCCGCACCCGCCCTCGAACCACTGAGGCATATCGCCAGCCCTCATGAAGACGCAGGTCACCGCCATCGTCCGTCGCCTCCGACACTCCCTTGAGGGACCATCAACAGGCCCCGAACAGCGACCGGACGGGGCGAAACGTGACCGGCTTTATGCCGTCGCGAATCACCTCGCGGAAAACCGCAGATAAAAATCGAAACGGCTGCCTCACCGGAATCCCTTCCGGCGAGGCAGCCGTTCCTGGTCCAGCCGAATCAATCAGCGATCAACTCGTACCCCTGCGGCAGGTCAGGGCGTGAGGTCCAGCACCCGGACCGGTTCCCCCGTCCATCGCTGTGGGGCAGTGGTGGCGATGATCGCGCCGTCGGGACGGTCAGGGGTGGGGTGCGCTGCGTACTGGCTGTGCGCTGCGGCCCAAGTCTCCTGCCGTGCGACGGCCAGGGCGCCGGCCAGGTCCAGATCGAGGACGGTGATGCCGGGAAGAGAGGCCAGGTGCTCGGCGGTGCCGGGCCGGGCGCGGTCGGCTTCGACCAAAGCGCATGCCGGGGCGTACAGGAACCAGCCCGGTTCGGCGTGCGCGCGGTAAATCAGCCGGGAGGCGAGGATGTTGCCCTGGCCGGCTGCTGCCATCGCGGTGTCGTCCAGGACGATGTGCAGCGCGTCGCTCACTGGCCGGCCGCCCGGGCCAGGCGCCGGTCCAGTTCGCTGTCCAGGTCCCGCTCTTGGGCAGCGGTCGGCGCGTAGCCGTTCCAGTCTTTGAGCGCGGCCCGAGCCTTGTCCGCCCGTTCTGCGCGCTCGGCCG
Source organism: Streptomyces sp. NPDC002328 (assembly GCF_042890065.1). Taxonomy (NCBI): domain Bacteria; kingdom Bacillati; phylum Actinomycetota; class Actinomycetes; order Kitasatosporales; family Streptomycetaceae; genus Streptomyces; species Streptomyces sp. NPDC002328. The sequence continues at coordinate 410,935 of NZ_JBIARQ010000003.1, forward strand.
GGGTCAGCATCGTCTCGGCGAGACGGGCCAGGTATGCGCGCAGCGACAATCCCTCGGCAGCAGCTATGGCAGCCAGGCGGTCCTTGGCTTCCTCGGGAATGCGGACATTGGCATCGGACATGGTTTTGCTCCTTTCCGTACAGCGAGGATACGGGTACGTACCCGTACCCGTCACGTGGTCCGTCCAGTCGGCCATCTGCCGTGCCGCAGCGAGGGCAGCCGCGTGGCCGCGGACGCGGCGTGGGGTTGTCGGGGTGGCTGCTACCTCGGCCATGGATCCGGCAGCGGATCATTCACGCAATGGATGCAGCAGATGTCCATGAGGGCTCCCTGGTGCAACTCGGGCAGAGCCTCTCGTCACCGACCGGCCGGAAGAGCATGGGCTGGATATGGCGGCCGTCCTCGCATTCCCGGGTTCCGGTGAGACGGGAGGAGATGCGGGGGCCGGAGGCGTCCGAGGGCTCGGGGCTCTGGGGTGCTTGAGGTGCTTGAGGTGACGGTGGCTGGCTCTGTTCCGGGAGGGGTGGGACCTCGCGAAGCAGGTAGCGCAACAGGCCGCCGGCGCGGCGGGCAGGGGTGCCGTCGTCGGGAAGGCCGCGGAGGATGTGCATGCGGACGGTGGTGGGCGGGTGTCCGGCGGCGAGCCAGCGGGCGGTGAGGAGGGTCAGCTCGGCCTGCATGGCGTGGGGGATGCCGTACCGCACGGAACGTGTCCACACGGGCGCTTTGAGTGAAGAAAGCTTTCGCGGGCCGTTCGCCCATACGAACCAACTTGTTGTGTTCGAAACCCGGTTGCCGGGACGGCTCGGCCGCGCGGTCAAGTGACCGTCGCGAGTGGTCAAATGGCGAAGAGCGGGAGCTTGACGCCGATGGAGTCGGCGAGGTGTCGAGGCCCTCGCGATCTCTGGTGACCACTGATCTTGGGATCGGACGGCGGTCGCGACGACGATCGCGTCCACGACGTCGTTCCGGCCGCGCCCCCGTGGGAGGAACGCGTTCCTACCACGCGACCGCCGACGTGCATCCGCCGAAGCAGGAGCACGCCGAGCGCTTCCGGCGACTGACCGGTATCGCGTTCGACGAGCGGCTACCGGTTCGGCTACGGGGTCGGCCACCGGGTGCAGGCTCAGTCGGCGGGCGCGTTGGGCGAGGCGACGGTAGGCGACGCGACGGTGGCCGAGGCCGGATGCGTGACGCCCCAGCGGTCGTGAGCCGGGCTGGAAGGCGGGGCGGCCGGACGCTTGCCGAGGTCCTTCAACCGGAGTGCGGGCCGCTCGACGAAATGCCAGGAGGCGACGGCCAGGGGCAGGGTGAAGGTCATGGTCAGCAGAAAGTACGCGGTGAGTCCGAACCGGGTGTAGCCGGCGACGGCAAGGGCCTGCTGTACGAGGAAGCCGTAGATGTAGATGCCGTAGGAGTAGTCGTGGCGGGCCCCGATCCGGCGGAAGGCGCCGGGCAGGCGGATGGCTAGCCACAGCAGGACGTAGGCGAACGAGGGCAGGCCCACTATGTAGAAGTAGCCGTAGCGCAGGCTGCCCAGCAGGACGGCGAAGGAGGCGAGGGCGAGCGGATCGCTGACAGGGACGCGTTCCTTGTACAGCTCGAAGAGCATGCCGAAGCAGAAGGCGAGGCCGAGATAGAACATGACGGCCGGGTTGACGGCTCCGAGCAGAGGCAGCCAGAAGGTGCGGAGGTAGCCGGAGACCATGGGGCCCGCCCAGAAGGGGGTGGTGATCGCCTGCCATATGACCAGCCACCCGAGCACGGCGGTGATGAGGACCACGGCGCGGCGGGCCCGGGTGAGGATCCCGGTGAGGGCGAGGACGGCCACGCCAACGTAGCAGAGTGCCTCGTGACGCAGGGTCCACAACGACCCGTTGAAGGCCGCGGCGTGCGTGACTCCGCGGGAGCGCTCGTACTCCATGAGCCCGGAGATGTCGTACTCGGCCGTCGCGATGGCCCAGTTGGCCTGGATGTAGCCGATCGGGCCGGTCGGACCGCCGAGTCCGTCGAGGGTGGAATGCACGTGCCAGTAGTGCACCGGCGCGACGACGAACGCAGTCAGCGCCATGCACACCCAGAAGCCGGGCAGGATGCGCAGCGCCCGATGCCACAGGAACCGGCCGACCGGCAGGCGCATGCCGCTGCGGGTGACCAGCAGCCCTGACAGAACGAAGAAGCCGTAGACGGCGAGACTGCCCAGGGTGACCTGCCCGCCGGAGAAGGTGCGCCCGTACTCCTTCCCGCCGTAGCCGAGGAAACGAGCATGGGACACCACGACAGCCGTGGCGAGGGCCAGCCGCAGGAACCCGAGACTGTTGTCCCGGCCGGCTAACAGCTCGGCGACGGCGCCGTGCGTCCAGCGCGGCGCTGGCAGGCGGCGCGCGAGGGCGCGGGGCATGACATAGACCTTCTTCTATAAGAGGTTCGACTCCGGTCCACGTCGCTGGACCGGAGCCGGACCGATCAGTTCCAACTGGCCGTGAGACCCAGGGAGGTGGGGTTCGCCGGAGCGCCCGGAGGCGTGTCGGCCGGCTCCCAGTTGCCGTCGACGTGACGCACCGTGTGCTTGATCGCGCCGTTGCGGATGATGGCCGTGTGGAATTCGTTGTCCACGGTCGTCGCGCTGACGGCGGTCACCGGGCCGGTGCCGAGGACGGGGCCGGCGAGGTCGCCGAACGTGGTCCAGTTGCCGTCCGACAGTCGGGCGACGTGCTTGATGCCGCCGTTGGGCTCGACGAGGACGGCCTGGAGGTCGTTGGCGCCGGTACCCGAGAAGGCCACGGCGCCAGCAGTGGTGGGCGCCCCCGTGATCTTGGTGATCTCGCCCCAGGTGCCCCAGTTTCCGAGGCCGTCGCGGATGACGTGGTAGGCCTTGTCGGTGTTGGCGACGACACCGATGTGGGTGGTGTCTCCGACCTTCGTGATGGTGATGTCCGTGGGGTTGGCCAGCGTGCCGGCAGCCGCGGAGACGTCGCCCCACTTGATCCACTTGCCGGCGGAGTCACGGACGCTGTGGTGGACGCGGCCACCCGCGATGCCGACGAGGCCGAGCGTGGAGCCCATGGAGGTGACGGAGATCTTCTTCAGCCCGGCCAAGCCGCCGAGCTCAGCCGTCAGCGAGCGGAACGGGACCCAGGCGCCGTTCGGGTTGCGCTTCGTCTCGTAGACGACACCGTCTGCGCCCAGCGCGAGGACGGTGTTCGTTCCGTTGATGCCCGCGTCGGCCGCCTGCTCGACGTCCCCGATGCCGCCGGCCGCCTGCTCGACAGCCCCGAAGGCCGTCCAGTCCCAGTTGCTGTCCCTGACCGAGTGGTACAGGTCCTTGCCCGCGACGGTGACCATCTGAAGGCGCCAGGGCGTGAGCGTGGACGCGGTCGACTGCTTCACCCAGGCGCCGAGGTCGTCCACCCGGGTGGCGAGCGCGCCGGTCCGGGTCTCGGACGACCCGAGGCAGCCGCCCTGCCAGGAAGCGGTCGCCACGGCGGCGAGTTCGAGCACGCCGTTCTTCTCGCGGAAGACAGGAGCGCCGGTGTCCCCCTTGCAGACGGGCGTGCCGTCGATCTGAAGCCGGTTGGTGTCCACCTGGTTGACGGTGAAGTCGCCCGCGTGAAGCGTGTTGGGCACCCAGGTGTCCTTGGTCCGCCCGTAACCCGCGCCCTTGAGCCGCTCGTTCGCGGCGGGCGACGTGGAGCCGACCCGAAGCGGGGTGATACCGCGCACCGGCGTGGCGAGCTTGGCCAGCACGAGATCGCGGTCCGTCCGGGGGACGAGTTCCACGACCTCCCTGACCTGCCCGGCCGTGGTGACGTCGAGATCGGTGCGTCCGACGGTCGCGGTGGTCTTCCACTTCGGCTTGCCGGCGGCGACGGTGTAGCCGGCGGTCAAGTCCTCGGCGAAGCAGCTGCTCGCGGTGAGGATCCACTGGGCGTTGACGAGGGCGCCGGTGCAGGAGCGAAACGTTTCACCGATGGCGAGCTTGGCGGTGAACGCATAGGTCTTCTCGGTGACGGGCGAGCCCGCGAGAGCGGACGCGGGAGCAGCGGTGGACAGCACCAACGGCACGGATACCAGCGCCGCAGTCACCGCAGCGAGACCGGCTAATCGGCCAGATCGTGAAGGACGCATAACCTCTTTTTTCGTTGTAGAAGGTCTGGCAAGAAGTGCTACTTGGAGGTCTTGATCTCCACGAGCATGTGCGGGCGCCCCTGAGGGTCGGCGCTTTGCCCCACTCCCTGCCATGAGTCTGCGGGGACATCGACGGACGTCGTCTTGGTGTCGACGGTCAGACCGAACTCGGCTTCGTAGCCGTTCGTTCGAACGCCGTAGACCGAGGGGATTTCCAGTGTCAGCCAGCCGGCGTCACCAGTGACGTTGAAGCAGACCTTTGACGACGACTGGGAGTAGATCTCCAGCTGCCCGGTTCCGTTGGCGCAGGCGGCAAGGGTGATGTGGCCGTCGCCACGCTTAAGGAGGATGCCCTGCTCGGTGAGAATCCTGTCCGCGTGCGGGTATTTGAAGTCTTCGACCGCGTAGCCGGGGGCCTCGTTGACGACAGTCTGGGCATAAGCGGCGGCGTTCTTCTCAGCAGCCGACTCCGTCTGAACACCCGTCATCGCGAGCCACGTAAGGGCACCTGCGGCGGTGGCATTCAGGGTGTGTCGCTTGAGGCGCCTGGATCGTAACGCATTTGTGCTGCGTGCCTTCATTGCAGTCCTAGCAGTCGGTTCGGATCGAATCGTCCGAAAGAGATTCAAACAGACGTGAAGGCTGCGGTGCCAGATCCTCTACCTGCCAGAGGTTTCGAATGGCCAAAAAATGCATGCCTGTGAAATCCCCCCAGTGCCTCGCGTTCCGGCGAGAGAGCACCCCCCTCAATCGAGTCAATTCTTGAGGGGGCACAACATGGAGCTCATCCCGCAGCCTCAGGCATGAAAGACCGCCGCCTGTACGTTCGTCCAGCTAATAAAATCCCACAAAAGCGGCACATGCAAGAAATCATTCTGTGATCTGCGCCACTTGGCGAGAAAGGTGCACTGAAGGTTGTGGATATTTCGTGAATGAATGATAAATGGAAGATAACGTTCCATTCTCGAGAATCCACGGGCCTGCACGCCTTGCGTTCACTCAAGAAGTGAAGCTTCCGAAAATGAGCGGCGAGCCGGTGAAGGCTGGGTACAGTGCCTACCTGCATCGCAGGGCTCGATTTCGCCGCCTAACTTCCTCCTATAAGAAGAGCCGCCCAGGCGTCGAATCCGTTCCGCACCTTCACCCGTTCAACCCCGCACAGGAAGGATTCTTAGTTTGTCAGCGTCACTGTGGAGCAGACGTCGCATACTCACGAGCATCACCGGGGCAGCCGCTGTCCCCGCCCTGCCATCGATACTCACTCTGGCAGCCACGCCCGCACACGCCACTGGCACTCAGTCCACGGACACCGGCCTCCCGGACACCGACCGAGGTAGAGCCGTATGGGCGTACAAGACGGGTGGCCGGTCGACACGCGAGGCCGCTGCCCGCGCCCTCGTCGGCTCTTCGGCAGCCGTGTCGGCCTTCCTCACCGGCGAACTGCCCTTGGTGAGCGCCGAGGACGACCGCTTAACCCTGTTCTCCTCGCTTTCCTCCTTAGGCACCTCAAGCAGGGAAGCCGCCGAGACGGCGTTGTCCGTGGGGGACGACGCCGTCTCGGCTTTCCTGGAGACCGGCTACGTCCAGCCACTCGAGACCGACATGCGGGTGGCGGTCTTCACCATCCTCAACAACGGCGGCACCGCCGTAAAGCGCGAGGCCACGAAAGCGCTGAACGCAGGCACCTCCGCGGCGCTGCGGACGTTCCTGGAGACGGCCCAGCACGCGGCGCGCGCGGAGGACGAACAGGTCGAGGTCTTCACCATCCTCACGACTGCCTCTCCGCAGGTGAAGGTGTACGCGGAGCGCGCCCTGTCCGAGGGCACACCCGAGGCGATCAGCCAATTCCTCACCGCTGGCCAGTACATCGCCCGCGCCCGTGACGAAGAGGCTGCCACGATCGACCAGTTGGTCAAGATCGTGGAGCGGGAAGGCAGACGGGCCCAGCTCAAGACGGAGCAGGCCGTCACTGCATCCGACCAGGCCAAGCAGGCCGCCGTCAAGGCCAAGGAGGCGGCTCTCAGGGCGGCCGCCGAGGCGCAGGCCGCTCAGAACGATGTCAGCAAGTCGGCTGCTGCGGCCAACAAGGCGGCCGGTGCCGCGCGTGGTGCGGCCGACGCTGCCGGCACGGCGATCTCCGCGTCCCGTGCCGCTCAGGCCGCTTCGAGCCGTGCCGCCCACGCGGCGCAGGCCGCCGCTGCCGCAGCCGCGTCGGCCGGCGGCGCCGCCTCCCGGGCATACGGTGCCGCCATCGCCGCCTCCAAGGATGCGTCCAAGGCGTCGGCCGCCCGGCAGGCAGCTCAGGGCGCCCGGGATGCCGCCGCCCGCGCGAAGACCGCCGCTGCTGCCGCCGACCAGGCCCGTATCGCTTCCCAGTCGGCCGCTTCCGCTGGCTCCGCCGCCGCGAGCGCCGCCCAGAACGCCGCCGCCGCTGCCAACGCGGCCGCGAGTGCAGCCGCCAGCGCAGGGGTCGCCCAGTCCCAGGCGGCCCGGGCCCGGGCCGCTGCACTCGAGGCCGACGCCGCCGCCGCGCGGGCCACCCGGGCAGCAGGCATCGCCCAGACACTCGCGGGCCAAGCAGCCGCGGCGGCCCGGGTCGCCCGCGATGCCGCCAACAGCGCCGCCGAGCACGCCCTGAAGGCCGCGGCTGCTGCCGATGACGCAGCGGACAACGCAGGCAAGGCGATCGAGTACGCCAAGCGCTCCACCGCGTACGCGAACGCGGCGGTGACGGCGGCCAACACCGCCGCCAACGCCGTCAAGGAAGCTCAGAAAGTTGAGAAGGCAGCCCGCGAGGCGGAGACCGCGCGCATCGCCGAGGACACCGAACTCGGCGTCGCCCTGGCACGGCTGCGGGCCCAGACCGAGATCGACGACACCAAACGGGCCGACGAGCAGCGCACCCAGGCAGACCGCACAGCCACCGAAGTCAAGGACCTCCTCGCCGCCGCCGAATCCGCGCTGCGCTCCGGAGACACTCCCACAGCGGTCACCGACGGCCGCAAGGCCGCTGTCAAGTTCCTCGACTCCACCGGCAGCTGGACACGGGACGCCGCCGAGTACGCACTCGCCGGCACCGACGAGGACATCGTCAACTGGCTCAGCGCAGACCGGCTACTCGCACAGAAGCAGGACGACCGAGAAGGCGTCCTCACCGTCGCCCAACTCGGCACACCCGCCGTTGCTGAGGCTGCCGCCCAAGCGCTCGCCAGTACCGCGCCGAACGCAATCCGCGACTTCCTCCACAGCGGCGCCATCGAAGCTGCGGTCGAAGACAACCGCGTCGCGATCTTCACCCTCCTGAACTCGAGCCCGGGGGCGGCCGTCAAAGCGGGGGCCGAGGCAGCGCTGAGCGATGGCAGCGCCCGAGCCCTGCACCGCTTCCTCACCGTCGAACTCACCGACGCCACCAAGGAGGACGACAACGTAGAGATCTTCCGCCTGCTCAACTCAGGCGGCCCTTACATGAAGTCGGCGGCGCAGATCGTACTGGAGGGCTCCGCCCGCATGCGGCGCGCCTTCGTCTTCCGGGACAAATACAGCATTGCCCGACTCGATGAGGACCATGCCACCCACGTAGCCGCGATACGCGCCGCCATCGCACACGCCGCGAGGATCGCCGCGAAGGCCCTGGAGGACGCAGCGCTTGCGTCCGAAGCTGCCGCCGATGCCCGCCAGGCCGCCTCGGAAGCTGCTGAATGGGCATCGAAGGCACGGGGGCACGCCAAGGACGCCGCCACCTCGGCAGCAGAGGCCAAGGCCAACGCCGCCGCCGCCGACCGCTCAGCTGCCGCTGCGGCCCAGTCCGCCAGGGCGGCACAATCGGCGGCGGTCACCGCGCGCGGCGCAGCACGCTCCGCGAACTACTCGATGACCCAAGCGGTGGCGTCCGCCAAACAGGCCGTGACCTCCGCGTCCGCGGCCCAGTCCTCCGCCAATGCGGCTCGGTCCTCCGCTGTCCAGGCCGGCAAGGATGCGCAGGCCGCCGCTGCCGCCGCGAGCGAGGCCTGGGCAACCGTCATCGAGAAGCGGCACCTCGAAGCCGCCGCGGCTGCACGCAAGGCCGCTGAAGCAGCCAAGAAGACCCAACAGGACGGCACGAACCCTTCAGATAAGCCCGAGTACGACGACAACACCGGCGACACCAAGTACTGGGACCTGTGGCCGGCGGACGCGGGTGACATCAAGGACTGGGCGGCGGCCACCGGGCACTGGAGCACGGCGCTCGGAGCGTTCTCGCTCGCTCTCACTCTCACCGCCCCGTGGACGGGTCCCTTTGCGGGCTACGTCGGTGCCTTCGGCTACGGGTTGGGAGTCGTCTCCTGGGGGGTGCAAGGGGTGAGCACCCTTCTGTCTTTGGGATTCGACGGTGGCTGGAAATCCCCCCAATTCCAGACAGCGCTCGGCGTCTTCGTGATCGGTGGCATCTTCCAGGGTAAGAGTGCGATCCTTCGCAACTTCGAAGTCGCTGGAGAGAGCCTGGCCAGCACAGTCGGGGCCAGGATTTCGGGGGCTGTCGGCGATACGGTGACCACAGTGGTCGGCTTGATCACCTGGTAAATGCCGCACGGGCGGGATGATGAGTATGTACCACTAAGGTGCGTACTCATCACCCCGGCCACCATCTGAGGGGAAGCGGTGCTGCCTTCGTGGCCGGGCAGCGCGCGATCAGCTTCCCATCCCGGCGGCCGCCGTTCTAGGCCACGTCGCTGTGGTGTAAGCCTGTAATGGACGGAGACCTGCTGTGCTGACCTCGCACTTCTCTCACACCCACTGGTGGATCGCCGCTTTGGTGGCGGGCGCCGCGGCGGCGATGGCGTTACAGACACTGATCTTGGAGAAGAAGAACAAGTGGAAGGCCGTCGTAGGCCCCTTGGGCGCTGGGGTGGGTATCGGACTGGATTCGGCAATAAGGGGATACGAGGGAAACACCCCACTGCAGTTGTACACGCTGGCCATGCTCAGCCTGGCCCTGACGAGAGTCGTCTTCGCGGGCCACATAGGACGTATGACTGCACTGGCACGTGACGGGCAGCCCATACCCCAGCCGACGGGCCGACAGATCGCGATCTTCATCCTCACCGTCATGGCCATGATGCTCACCATCGCCGTAACTGTGTAGGCCCGGCCGGTGAGCGGAGCCGACAGCGATGCCGGCGGTCCAGCGCTCAACCGGCGTGAAGCTGGATAGAGGAGGCGACCATGTGCCGGTGAACGGCGGCACCGAGATGGCCTATGGCGGAATACGCCGTCCTGCACGGACCTCGGGAACACCGAAGCCTCGTACACGCGCACAGCCAACAGCGCCGCGTGCACCGCGGCCTGGGAGTACCTGTTATGGAACGCCTCCTTCCGTTCAAAACGCGCCACCGTGAAAAGAGCTCACCGGCGCCGAGCGTCAGGACCGAGCGCAGGCCGACGACGGGGCCCGGCAAGGGCCGTCCCAGTGGGACGGCCCCTGTGTTTCAGTCGAACCAGCGGTCCCGCGCCAGTTCCTCCGTTCGGGACGGGTCTTCCAGGAGGGCTGCTACCTCGAAGCGGCGGGGCCATTGCCGTGTCGCCCAGGCCAGGCCAGCGGCTACTCCCTCCAGGGTGGACGCGTGAAGGACTCCGTCGGGGGTCAGGCGCCAGTCGATTTCGATGCCGTCCACGATCAGTTCCTCGTGTTCGACGTACGACTCCGGAGTGCGCGGGCCGAGCAGGGTCCGTACCGAGTCGGGCACCTCGTGTTCCGTGCCCTCGGAGTCGACCGACGCCGTCACGGACTCGCTGAGGCGGCGGACCTGGAAGAGTTCCGCCAACTCCGCCGCCCGGGACGGGCGTACGGGGAGGAGAGGGACTCCCTCGGTGAAGGGGAGGAGGTCCGGGGAGTCGACCACCACCGCCTCGGACGCGTCCACGATCCGTACGTCTCCGTCGACGACGGCGCACAACTCGTCCGGCAGCGTCACCTGTTCGGGGTCCAGTTCGGCCAGCGCGCCGTACAGGCCGTGCAGTTGGGTCGCCGACACCTGGTGGTCCGGGTCGGTCAGGCGGTCGAGGAGTTCGGCGGCGCCGCCGGGCTCGTCAAGGAGCGCGGACACCGACGTGCGGACGCCCAGGGCGCGCAGCACCTGCTCGTCGTCGAAGCCGGTCGCGTCCGCCTCGTCGTAGAGGCCGCGCAACAAAGGATCACCGCCGGTCGCCAGCAGGCCCGCGGGGCGGCGGCCGTCCAGGACCGGGTTTCCGCGCAGCCACCACGCCGTGTAGGGGCGTACGACCTCGTGGGTGCCGTCGGGGAGGAGGACGCGGACGGGCTGGGTCAGGGCGTCCCGCAGGGGCGGCTGGGCGAGCAGCGCGAGGGCCTGGGGCCACTTGTCGTCGTCCACGAGATCCAGGTCGCGCACGGCGACGAGTTCGGTGGCGACGGGCGGCACGGGCGAGTCGGGGAAGCGGTCGAGGACGTCCTCGCACCACACGTCCACCGCGTCCAGCAGCCCCGCGTCGTCCGGCTCGGCGAAGTCGCCCTCGCGGGGCTCCAGTTCGTCCGGGTCGAGGACGAGGTCCGTGGTGCGGACGAGGGCGAAGTTCGCCAGCACCCCACAGGCCGCCAGCGGCTGTTCACCCCACCTCTCCGCCAACTCCGCGTCCACCATTCCGAGTTCGTTCTCGCGGATGACGGAGGCGAACGGGCTGCCGGGCAGGACGAGTTCACCGGCGGGGGCGAGTTCGCCGTCCTCGTCGGGCAGCGCGAGCGCGCCCAGCCACGGTTCGTCGCCGGGCTCCAGTCCCGCGTCGCGGACGAGGGCGAGGACGGTGTCGGCCAACTCCTCCGCGTCCGGGGCGTCCTGGTCGTCGAAGAAGGCCCCGCCGTCGTCGTCCAGGGACGCGGCGACGGCCGCCCGCACCTGCGGGGTGGTCAGGACCGCGCGCGGTGTCGCGGGCAGCGCGCCGAGCTTCTCCAGCAGCGGGTGTGCGGCGTCGGGGTGGGCGACCTTGAGGCCGAGCCGGCCCAGGATCTCCGCGTCGACGCCGGCCGTGTCCGGCGTGGGCAGCAGGACCTGGCGGGGCCCGATCGTCGTCCGCACTCCCCCTCCCCCGTTGCCGGAAGCCTGGGAGACGCCCCCGGCGAGCGGCACGGGCAGCCCGGAGAGCCGGTCCGGGTCGACGCCGGCCAGGCTGTCGTACAGCCGGTACCACCAGTCCGGATCCTTCTCCAGCCCCGCAAGCCGGTCGATCGCGTCGGCGAGCGGGATGCGGGGCACGCCGAGGGTGCGCAGCTCGACGCGCCGCTCCAGTCCGGCCGGCAGCAGGGTGGGCAGCACCTCCGCCAGCACCCGTACGGTGTCGGCGCCCGCCCCCTCCACGATCTCCGCGTCCCGCGGACGCAGCGCCTCCGGCAGCTCCGACGGCTCCGCGAACTCCGGAAGCTCCCCCTCCGCCGCTGCGGCCCCGGCGGACGGCTCACCGGCGAACGGCTCGCCGGCGGGCGGCACGAACGCCGACGGCAGGAACGCCGTACGCGGCAGCCGCTCCAGGATCGCCTGCCGCAGCGCCCCGTCCAGCTCCCCCTTCCCCAGCGCGCCCGGCACCAGGTCGATGATCCCGGCGCCCACCGGCCGCCAGCCGGCGAGCAGCCCGGCGTAGGCGTCGGCGGCGCGCTGCACCAGGAAGTCGGTGAGCGGGCCGGGCGCGGCGTGCCGGCGGGTGGTGTCCAGCGGGAGCGAGGCGATGAGCAGCGCGGGCACGCCGAGCGGTTCGTCGCTGGGCGTGGGCGCGTGCACGACGGGGCTGGTGCGGGGCCGGGCCGGGGCCCCGCCGCCGTCCACGGGGACGGCCCACGTGACCGACCAGTACGGCCGCAGCCGCTCCTCCACCGGCCGGTCGGCCAGCAGGTCGGGCGTGAGCGGGCCGTTCGCGGCGGCGATCCGCCAGCGGGTGACGCCGTCGCGCGAGTCCTCCACGACGGTCAGCTCGCCGTCGGTGCGGCGGCGCAGGGTGCGCGGCTCCTGGTCGTGCACCTCGACGACGACCTCCTCCAGGCCCGGCAGGGCGAGGAGCAGCGCGTCGTCCACGGCGGTCAGCAGCCGCTCGGCGAGGTCGGCGGCGGCCGGGTCCCGCAGCGGCAGGATGACGGCCGTGTCGTACGGGTCGGGCGCGGTGCCCTCGGCGGCGAACGGCAGCCGCAGCAGCGGTACGTGCCCGTCCCGGCGGCGGATCTCGTCGCCGAGGCCGGGGCTGTGGCGGGCGGTCTCGGAGGCCAGCCCGCGCGCCTCCGCCAGCGACCAGCGCACGCCGCCGTGCCGGCCGACCACGGCGGGCTCGTCGGTCACGGCGAGGACGGCGGCGAAGCCGACGCCGAACCGGCCCACCGCCGCCACCGCCTCCTGCTGCTGCCGCGTGTCCCGCTTCGCCGAGGCCCGCAGGGTCGCGAGCGACTCCACGCCGGCCGCGTCCAGTGGGGCGCCGGTGTTCGCGGCGACGAGCACGCCCTCGCGGAGCGTGAGGCGGAGCCGGCCGGGGACGCCCGCCCGTGCCGCCGCGTCGGCCGCGTTCTGGGCCAGCTCGACGACGAGGCGGTCCCGGTAGCCGCCGAGGACGAGGTCCTCCTCGGCGTTGGCGTCCTCCCGGAAACGGGCGGGGCTGGTCGCCCAGGCGTCCAGGACTCCGCGGCGCAGACGGGCCGTGCCGAAGGGGTCCGCGCCCTCGGGCGCCGGCCGCACGAACTTGCTCACGTCGGTTTCCCTCTTCCTCGTCGGCGTGAGGAGAAGGTATCGCGCGGGGAAGGGGGTCAGCTTCCGCAGGCGTACGGGACGAAGACGGACCGGGGGCGGACGGCCGGCGGGGCCGCCCACGGGATCCGGTCACCCGTCTCAGAGTGACGTGATCGGGGCGTTCGCCGCCTCGGGCGTCAACCCGACTGCGGGGCACACGAGTTGAACCGCACACGAGTCGAGCCGCACGCTGCCGCCACACCGCACGCCGCTCACCCCGAGCCGCGAGCCGCGCGCCGCAAACCGCTCACGAGTGCCCGAGCTCCGCCGACTCCTCGTCCGTCGTCGCCGGCACCGACCCCGAGTCCGCGGACGGGCGCAGCGGGAAGGGGTCCACCCTCGTCTCGTCGATCACCGGCGGAGCGGGCCGGGGCGGTTTCGGCATGACGGCCGCTTCGGAGTGGCCGCCGCAGCCGTACGTCAACGACACCACGCGGCCGTCCGCCGGGGCGAACTCGTTGGCGCAGACGCCGAAGGCCTGGCCGAGGGAGCCGCCGATGGGGGTGAGGAAGCCGCAGCTGACGCAGGACGCGGGGGCCGCCTGTGCCATGGGGGTCTTGGAGCCGTAGGCCTCCTCCCAGCGGTCGGCCGCGGTGTGCAGGCCGTACCGGGAGAGGACCCGGGCCCGGCGCATGCCGAGTTCCTCGGCGACGGCGGGGATCGAGCCGCGCGAGGGCGCGGTGGCGAAACGCGCGGGCGGACCCTCCGTCACCTCGGCGTCCTCCGCCTCCACCAGGTCCGCCATCTCGTGCGAGACGGGCGAGTTCGGCGGCGGCGCGTCCTCGCCGGTGAAGCCCGGCTCCAGGCGCAGATCCTCGGCGTCGGTGGGGAGGAGGTCGCCGGGGCCCATGTCCCCGGGGCGCAGACGCTCGCTCCACGGCACCCACTCGGGGGCGAGGACCGCGTCCGGGCCGGGCAGCAGCACCACTTCGTCCAGGGTGACGAGCTTCGCCCGGGACGCCCGTGCCACCGTCGCCGCCCAACGCCAGCCCCGGTACCCGAGCTCCTTGCACTCGAAGAAGTGCGTGACGACCCGATCGCCCTCGGAGACCACTCCTACGTGCTCCCCGACCACTCCGGGGGCGGCGGCCTCCTCGGCCGCGACGCGGGCGAGGTCGACCGCCTCGGCGCACAGGCGGTCGGGGGTGCGGCTTCGCGTGGTCGCTGCGCTCACAGGTATCGCTTCTCTCCTACGCCGTCTCTCGAGTGCGCCGGCCTGAAGGCGGCGGGTGCGGACGGAGCGGACCAGAGGGCCGCGTCGACGTCCGCGCCCGATCGCGCTCGGGCGCACCTGCTGTCATCCATTCTGCGGGATGGCCGAGAGGCGCGCGGCCGAGAACAATCGCCACGGCGCGCTACGCACGCTACCTGTTCACCGCCGCTCGGCCTACACCGACGGGACGTTTCCACCCTACGACGCCTTCGGTCCGTCTTCGATCCGCCTCCTCGACAACCCGCGACGACCGCGGCCACCGCGACCGCACAGCCGTCCACTCGGCCGCCCCCCTGGCCGCCGCACGGCCGCCCACCCGGCCGCCGCACGGCCATACGCGCGGTAACCGCACTACGTCCGCCCTTCTCGGGGCACTATGACGGGGTGGCAACCGCGAGGACGCCCCATGACACCGCCGGCACCGGTGGGGCGAAGGGGTACAAGGGGAGGAGTCGGGTGAGCGGTTCGGACCGGGTGGGCGGGTCCCTCCGCGCGATCGGCCGTGCCCTGCACCTCCCGTTCAGCGGCACCGCCCGCGGCATCCGCAAGGCCACGCACGCGCACGGGGCGGGCGAGTCCGGCCTCGGCAAGCTGATCGAACTGCACGGTGTGAACGGCGCCGGGGACGTGATGATCACCGTCGCGCTCGCCTCCACCGTCTTCTTCTCCGTGCCGACCGACGAGGCGCGCGGGCGCGTCGCGCTCTACCTCGCCATCACCATGGCGCCGTTCACGGTGCTCGCCCCGGTGATCGGCCCCCTCCTGGACAAGGTGCCGCACGGCCGCCGGGCCGCCATGGCGGGGGCGATGTGCGCGCGGGCGCTGCTCGCGCTCGTCCTGTCCGGCGCGGTGGTCACGGGCAGCATCGAGATGTACCCGGCGGCTCTCGGCGTGCTGGTCGCGTCGAAGGCGTACGGGGTGGTCAGAAGCGCCGTCGTGCCGCGCCTGCTGCCACCGCGCTTCTCCCTGGTGAAGGCCAACTCCCGGGTGACGCTGGGCGGGCTCCTCGCCACGGGCGTCGCCGCGCCCGTCGCCATCGGGCTCCAGAGCCTCGGCCCGCGCTATCCGCTCTACGGCGCGTTCGTCATCTTCGTCGCGGGCACGTTCCTGTCGTTCTCGCTGCCGCCGAAGGTGGACTCGGCGAAGGGCGAGGACACCGCGCTGCTCGCGGCGGACGAGCAGCATCTGCACGGGCCGCACCGGCAGCCGGTGAAGCGGCCGGGGCTCAGGACGGTCGGCATCGCCGTCACCCACGCCCTGGGGGCGAACGCCTCGCAACGCTGGCTGTCCGGCTTCCTGACGTTCTTCCTGGCCTTCCTGCTGCGCGAGCATCCGCTGACCGGGCAGAGCGCGGCGGTCTCCCTCGGCATGGTGGCCGTCGCGGCCGGCGCCGGCAACGCGCTCGGGACGGCGGTGGGGGCGTGGCTGCGGTCCCGGGCGCCGGAGCTGATCATCGTGACGGTGGTGGCCGTGGTCCTCGGCGCGGCGATCACGGCGGCGGTGTTCTTCGGGGCGTTCCTGGTGGCGTGTCTGGCGGCGGTGGCGGGCTTCTCGCAGGCGCTGTCGAAGCTGTCGCTGGACGCGCTGATCCAGCGGGACGTGCCGGAACTCGTGCGCACGTCGGCGTTCGCCCGCTCGGAGACGCTGTTGCAGATGTCGTGGGTGCTCGGCGGCGCGGTCGGCATCGCGATGCCGCTGAACGGCGCCCTGGGCCTGTCGGTGGCCGCCGCGGTGGTCGCCCTCGGCTGGCTCACCACCACCCGCGGCCTGCTCGTCTCGGCCCGCCACGGAAGCGGCACCCGCACACGGGTGACGTGAAGTGACCTGAGCCGGGGGCGGACCTCGGGTGGCACGGCGTGCGGCGCTGAGGGTGGCTGGGCGCGCGGCGCGCGGAGGCAGCGGTGGGGGCACCCGGAAGGGCGGGCACAGCGGTGGGCGACCCGGCGAGCGGCGCTGCCTGCGGGCAGCGGCGGCGCGGGATGTCATACGGCAGGCAGGGCAGCGGCAGCGGCGTCCAGGGCGGCGCACACGGCGGCAGGCGGCAGCGGCAGCGGCGTCCGGGGCGGCGGACACGGCGGCAGGCAAGGCAGCGGCAGCGGCGTCCGGGGCGGCGGACACGGCGGCAGGCGGCAGCGGCGCGGCATGCCGCACGGCGGGCGGGGCCTCGTGCCGGGGTGTGCGGGTGTGGGACACACGGTTGCTTCGTACCCCGCGTAGGGGGCTCGGCGGGCGCGCCCGATAGCCTTCGGTCATGACCACGATGCCCCGCGGCGGAGCCGCTGATGTACCGGGCGCTGTGCGACGCCGCCGCGCCGTCGCCGCCGCCGGCGCCGTTTCCGCCGGCCTGCTCGTTCTGTCGGCCTGCGACAAGCCGACGCCGCTGTCCACGATCACCGTCGGCCAGTCCTCGGTCAGCGAGGAGGCCACCTGCGGCGGTGCGGACAAGGCGCTGAACGCGGAGGCCCTCACGGTGTGCCTGAAGGACACGGACATCAAGTCGATCACCGTCGACCCCGACGAGACCGTCCGCTTCGGCGTCGACCCGGACGTCGCGGAGAAGCGCTGGACGATCCTGATGAACGGTCAGCCGCTCACCGAGGACAGCGACAAGACGTACCGCACGATCCCCGGCAGCGTCTTCTTCAACGCCCAGTACGGCGCCCAGGGCGACTCGACGCTCGTCTCCATCAAGGCGGGCGACGGCAAGAAGGACAGCCAGGCGGTCACCGGGCTGTGGTCGTTCAAGCTGAAGAAGGACGACTGATCGCTGCCGTCGGACGACGCGTGCTGGTGGCCACCGCGGTCCCCGTGGAGCGGGACGCGGTGGCGCCGGCGTTCGCCGGGCCGGGCCGCGAGGTGCGGCTGCCCGGGGCCAGCCTGCTGCGGATGCCGGCGGGAGCGCTGACCGTCGACCTGCTGGCCGCCGGCGTGGGCCCCGCCCTCGCCGCCGCCTCCACCGCCGGCGCCCTGACCGCCGCCGCCCTCGACGCCGCCCCGTACGACCTCGTCGTCTCCGCCGGGATCGCCGGCGGCTTCACGCCGCCCACAGGAGCGCCGGACGAGAGCGGCGCGCCCGTCGGCTCCCTCGTCGTCGCCGACGAGATCACCGCCGCCGACCTCGGCGCCGAGACCGCCGACGGCTTCCTGCCGGTCACCGACCTGGGCTTCGGCGCCGTCACACACCGCCCGCCCGTCGGCCTCGTACGGCAGGTCTCGGCGGCCACCGGCGCGCGCGCCGGCACCGTCCTGACCGTCTCCACCGTCACCGGCACCGCCGCCCGCGCCGCCGCCCTGCGCGCCCGCCACCCCCGCGCCCTCGCGGAGGCCATGGAGGGCTTCGGGGTCGCCGAGGCCGCCGCCGCGCACGGCACCCCGGTGCTGGAGATCCGCGCGGTCTCCAACCCCGTCGGCCCCCGCGACCGCGCCGCCTGGCGCATCGGCGACGCCCTGAACGCCCTGGCCACGGCCTTCGGGAAGCTCACACCCGTCCTGGAGAGTTGGAATCCACATGACCACGACCGGTGACGCGGACGCGCTGCGGATCGCGTACTCGCCCTGCCCGAACGACACCTTCGTCTTCGACGCCCTCGCCCACGGCCGCGTCGCCGGCGCGCCCGCGCTCGACGTGACGTTCGCGGACATCGACGTCACCAACGGCATGGCCGAGCGCGGCGAGCACGACGTGCTGAAGGTGTCGTACGCGGTGCTGCCGTACGTCCTCGACACGTACGCGCTGCTGCCGTGCGGCGGCGCGCTGGGCCGGGGCTGCGGGCCGCTGGTGCTCACGCGGGAGCCGGGCGTCGACCTCACCGGCCGCACGGTCGCCGTGCCGAGCGAGAGGTCGACGGCGTACCTGCTGTTCCGCCTGTGGGCGGCGGACACCGTGCCCGGCGGGGTCGGCGAGATCGTCGTCATGCCGTTCCACGAGATCATGCCGGCCGTGCGGGACGGCAAGGTCGACGCCGGACTGGTCATCCACGAGGCCCGCTTCACGTACCAGAACTACGGGCTGCACAGGCTCGCCGACATGGGCGAGCACTGGGAGGACACCACGGGGCTGCCGATCCCGCTCGGCGCGATCATCGCGAAGCGCGCGCTGGGACCGGCCGCGCTGACCCGCCTCGCCGACTCCATCCGCACATCAGTGCGAGCCGCGTGGAACGCGCCCGAGGTCTCCCGCCCGTACGTCATGGAGCACGCCCAGGAGATGGACCCGGCCGTCGCCGACCAGCACATCGGCCTGTACGTCAACGAGTTCACGGCCGACCTCGGCGAGGACGGCTACGCCGCCGTACGCGGGCTGCTCACACGCGCGGCGGCCGAGGGGCTGGTACCGCCCCTCGGCCCGGACGCGCTGTCCTTTCCGTGAACCCGGCTCACACGTCCAGCTGGTCGGCGACCGCGCGGAGCAGGCCGGCGATCTTCTTGCCGGAGGTCTTCTCGGGGTAGCGGCCCTTCTCCAGCATCGGGGTGATGTTCTCCAGGAGAGTCGTCAAGTCCTGGACGATGGAGGCCAGTTCGTCCGGCTTCTTACGGGTCGCGGCGGCGACCGACGGGGTCGGGTCGAGAACGACGACCGAAAGGGCCTGGTCGCCGCGCTGTCCGGCCACGACGCCGAACTCCACGCGCTGACCCGGCTTCAGTGTCTCGACTCCGGCGGGGAGGACCGAGGAATGGACGAAGACGTCACCGCCGTCGTCGCGGGAGAGAAAGCCGAAGCCCTTCTCGCTGTTGAACCACTTGACCTTGCCGGTAGGCACGTCTGTCCTCGTCCTCGTACTCGTCGGAAAACTGCTTCTGAAAACGGCTCTTGATAGCACTACAGCGGGTCGACCATGACCCGCCGGTACCAAGGCTAATGGTCTTCGGGCGGCTGACAAGACGTCGCCCGGTTGTTCCTTCGCGCTGGGAACTACCCTGGTCCGGTGCGTGACAAAACCCAAACGAATTCCGCCGCGCCCGGCGACCGACTGATCCGTGCCGGCGTCATCGTGTTCTTCATCGGCGCGGTGGCCACTCTCGTCACGGTGGCCCCGCTGTTCCTCGGGACGACGCCTTTTCCTACATACATGTTCGGATTGAGCATGCTCATGGGCGTCGGCTTCCTGCTCGCCGCCGCGGGCGTGCTCCGCTCGATCGCGGCGGGACGCCGTCAGGCGCGCGCGGGCCGGTAGGGGCGGGCGCTGTATTCGGCCAGCCAGGCGGGGAACTCCGTGAGGTCCGCGAGGACGACGTCCGCGCCCGCGGCCTTCAGTTCCCGCGCGTCGCACGGGCCGGTGGCCACGGCGACGGAGAGCGCCCCGGCGGCCCGTGCGCCCCGGACGTCTCCGACGTGGTCGCCGACGTAGACGTGCGCGCCGTGCTCGCGCAGGGCCGCCGCCTTCTGCTCGGCCCACAGGTCGCCGACGAGCGCGTCGGGCTCGATGCCGAGGTGGGCGAGGTGCAGCGCGGCGTTCGGCTCGTACTTGGCGGTGACGACGAGCGTCTTCCCGCCCGCGGCGCGCACCGCCGCCATCGCCTCCCGGGCGCCGGTCATCGCGGGCGTGGCGGTGATGGCGACGGTGGGGTAGATCTCGCGGTACAGGTCCCCGACGGCCTCGACCTCGTCGGCCGGGAACCAGTTGACCAGCTCGTCGGCGAGCGGGGGGCCCAGGCGGGTGACGACGAGGTCGGCGTCTATGTGGCGGCCGGTGCGCCGGGAGAGCTCGGTATAGCAGGCGTGGATGCCGGGGCGGGAGTCGATGAGGGTCATGTCGAGGTCGAAGCCGACGGTGAGGGTAGGGGTGGAGGTGGGGGTCATGGGGGCTATTTTCGCCCCCGCCGCCCCTACCCCTCCCATCCCGGGGGCTGCCGCCCCCGGACCCCCGCTTCGGCCCTGAACGGGCCTCGTCCTCAAACTCCCCCAGAGGGAGCGCCCCCAGACGGGCTGAAAGCTACTTCTGCCTCTGTGAGCGCCAGACCAGGAACAGGGCCGATGCCACGGCCGCGCCTCTCACCACCCACGGGAGGGTCTCGTCGACCGCCTCGTTCATGTGGCCCTCGGGGATCGGCGCGCCCCAGCGGCCCGCCGTACGCCCCCACAGCCACACCACACCGGCGGTGACCGCGAGCCCCGGCAGAACCATGACCGCCCACTTCGTCTCCCGCTCGGTCAGCCGGCGTGAGGCGTAGGCGATGAGCCAGCCCACGATCAGCGCGAGCCAGCTCCCGAGCACCGCGCCGGCGACGAGGCAGCCGGCGGCGAGCAGGAGCAGGGGGTTGGCCCAACGGCCGCCCCGCAGCAAGAGGCCCAGCCGACGCCCGCGCCCGGACGCCGCCCCCTCCCCCTCGCTCCCGCTCTCGTCGACGACCTGGTCCTCCTCCGTCACCTTCGGCGGAGGCGGGGGCGGGGGCTTGAGCATGTCCGGGATCTCGACGCCGCCCACGAAACCGGGCACCTCGTCGTCGAGCCCGAAGGGGTTCGGCTCGCGCCGCCACCAGTCCGGGGACTCGACGGCGTCGCCGAGTTCGTGCGCGCCGGCGCGGTGGGGCGGGGACGGCACGTCCGTCGGCGCGGGCGTCGCCTCGGGCTTCGACCGGGGCCGCGGTACGGCGCGACGGAATCCCTTGGGCCGCTCCGCCCCGCCCTCACGGTCCCGCTGTGCGGGCACGGAGGGGGCGGCGGGCTCCGACGGCGCGGTCGGGACGCCCCCGGCCGCGGCGGCGACGATCTCGTCCGGGCTGCCGAGGCGGCCGAGGATGCGGCGGACGGCGGCGGGAGAGTCGACGGGAGACCTGGCCCGCCGTTTGTCGATCTCGTTCCGCAGCTCCGACACGAGCCGCATGCGCGTGGCCGACGACAACTGCCGCTGCTGGGCCACGTCCCCGACCCGACTCAGAAACTCGTAGACGACCTGGTCGCTCTCGATCCCCACGAGAACAGACGCTATCGCGACCAGAAGACCAGACCGACGGCACTTCTCGACGCAGGCCCACAATCAGCCCGTCCGGCGTTTGAGGACGAGGCCCCTCAGGGGCCGAAGCGGGGGTCTGGGGGCGGCAGCCCCCAGGGACCGGCACCACCCGGAGGCCGAAGCCGGGGCCCGGGGCGGCATCCCCAGCGAACCCCGGTTCACCTCACGAGCTCGGCTCAACCGCCGGAGGCACCCGCTAACGTGGGTCAGATGAGCACCGAGGACCCCCCGGCCCCCCGGTCCCTCGCGGAGGCCCTCCGCGGCAGGGACGACGACTCCCTGGCCGCCCTCCTGCGCCGGCGCCCCGACCTCATCACCCCCGTCCCCACCGATCTCACCCAGCTCGCGACCCGCGCCGGCACCCGCGCCTCGGTGGTCCGCGCGCTGGAGCGGCTGGACCGGTTCGCCCTCCAGACCGCGGAGGCGCTCGCGGTGGCCGGGGACCCGGCGACGTACGACGAACTGCTGGGGCTGATGGCCGGGGACGCCAAGGGAAGCGCCGGCGAGGCCGTCGCCGAGGCGCTGCCGGGGGCCGTCGCCGCGCTGCGTGAGCAGGCCCTGGTCTGGGGCGGCGACGACCGGCTCCGTCTGGTGCGCACCGCGCGGGAGCTGCTCGCGCCGTCCCCGCAGCACCCGTCCCCGACGGGGCTCGGCCCGTCCGTGCAGGAGGCCACCGCGGGGATGTCGCCGGGCCGGATCCAGGAGATCGTCGCGGCGGCCGGGCTGCCGTCGACGCACGACTCCGTGTCGGCGGTCGTCGCGCTGACCTCGCTCTTCGGCACGCGAAGAAGGATGAAGGCGCTGCTGGCCCAGGCCCCGGCGGACTCCCTCGAAGTGCTGGACCGGCTGGTGTGGGGGCCGCCGTACGGGCAGGTGACGGCGGATCCGGCGTACCGGCTGCGCTGGCTGCTTGACCGCGGTCTGCTGCTGCCGACCTCGCCCGGCACGGTCGTGCTGCCGCGCGAGGTGGCCCTGCATCTGCGGGCGGGCCGCGCCCACCGCGCGGTGGAGCCGGCGCCGCCCGCCGTGGAGCCGGCCGTGGTCCACCGTCCACAGGTGGTGGACGCGACGGCGGCCGGGCAGGCGTACACGGCGCTGGCGACGGTCGAGGAACTGCTGAAGGACTGGGACGAGGGCGGGCCCTCCGTGCTGCGGGCGGGCGGACTGAGCGTGCGCGACCTGAAGCGCACGGCCGTCGCCCTCGACGCCGCCGAGCCCGTCGCCGCGTTCTGGGTGGAACTCGCGTACGCGGCAGGGCTGATCGCGTCGGACGGCGAGGCGGACGAGCGGTACGCGGCGACCCCGGAGTACGACGAGTGGCGGGAGCGTCCGCCCGCCGAGCGGTGGGCGCAGCTGGCGGAGGCATGGCTGACGGCGACGCGGACCTCCGGTGTGGTGGGCGGCCGGGACGCGAAGGACCGGACGCTGTCGGCGCTGGGACCGGGCCTGGACCGGTCGGCCGCGCCCGAGGTGCGACGCCGGGTGCTGACGCTGCTGGCGGAGCTGCCCGAGGGCGGCGCGCCGGACGCGGAGACGGTGCTCGCCCGGCTGCGCTGGGAGCGTCCGCTGCGCACCGCGCAGGGCACGCACGCACCGCAGACGGCGGGCCCTCAGTCGCCGCACGCCGCCGCTCAGCGGCCGCGACCCGACGACGACCTCCGCTCCCGGCTCGCCCGCTGGACCCTCACCGAGGCGGAGCTGCTGGGCGTGACCGGCCGGGGCGCGCTGTCGGCGCACGGGCGGGCGCTGCTCGGGGCGGGGGCGGAGTCCGGCCCGCACGAGTCGGCCGTGGCCGCCGTCGGCGCGGCCAGGCTGCTCGCCCCGCTGCTGCCGGAGCCGCTGGACCATGTGCTGCTCCAGGCCGACCTGACCGCCGTCGCCCCCGGCCCGCTGCACCGTCCGCTCGCCGACATGCTGAGCGTCCTCGCCGACGTGGAGTCGAAGGGCGGCGCGACCGTCTACCGCTTCACGCCCGCCTCGGTACGCCGTGCCCTGGACTCCGGCCAGGCCGCGTCCGACCTGCACGCCTTCCTCGCCGCGCACTCCCGTACGCCGGTCCCGCAGCCGCTCACGTACCTGATCGACGACGTGGCGCGCAGGCACGGCCATCTGCGCGTGGGCGCGGCCTCCGCCTACGTCCGCTGCGACGACGACGCGCTGCTGAACGAGATCCTCGCCGACAAGCGCGCCGCCGGCCTGCGGCTGCGCCGGCTCGCGCCGACGGTGGCGGCGGGGCAGGCCGACCCGGCGACGCTGCTGGAGGGGCTGCGCGCGATGGGGTACGCGCCGGCCGCGGAGTCCGCGGAGGGGGACGTCGTGATCACCCGGGCGCACGCCCACCGCACTCCGCCCCGTACGGCTCCGGTGCCGGTGCCGGAGGGGCCGCCCGTCCCGGACGCCACGCTTCTCGCCGCCGCGATCCGCGCGATCCGCGCCGGCGACCTGGCCTCGACGGCTCCGCGCAAGACGCCGGACGCCGCTCCGCTGGCCCCCGGCGAACTCCCCCGCACCAGCTCCGCCGACACCCTCGCCACCATGCAGGCCGCCGTCCTCACCGGCGAGGCCCTGTGGATCGGCTACGTCAACGCCGAGGGCACCGCCAGCCAGCGCGTCATCGCCCCGGTACGCGTGGAGGGCGGCTTCGTGACGGCCTACGACCACACGGCGGACGAGGTCCGCACCTACCCCCTGCACCGCATCACGGGGGTGGCAGAACTGGCGGACGACTAGTAAGCACAGGTCGGGGCAACCCCCTAAGGGGCGTGGCTGGAAAACACGGGCGAGGGCAGCCCACCTAGGGGCGCGGGGAACTGCGCGACCAGCCACAGCGCCGCCGCAGACGAACGAAAGCCCTCAGCAGTCCCCCACAGGAGCATCCGCCGACAGCCCGAAGTGAGCGCGCGCCGCCCTCTCCAACGGCCCCGCCGACAACGCACCGTCCGCCGCAGCCTCCGCAAGCCCCCCGAAGCGGGACTTCACCCACGCCCCATACCCCGCCCCGTCCGGCGGCCCCTCCTGGGCCACGACCCGGTACCCGCCACCAACCCCGTCCCGCTCCAGCCGCAGCACCTGCGGATACCGCGCGCCCCCGCACTCCTGAAGGGCCTTCTCCCGCACCCCGTACTCCACGCACAGCGTGTTGACGCCGGCCCGCACGCGGGTGTCGTCCTCGGCCAGTTCGAGCGCCTCGGCCCGGCAGAACCACCGCGCCCGGAGCGCCGGCTCGCTCTCGCCGAGCCCGTCCCCGTCCCCGTCCCCCTCCCCTCGCGCCTGCGCCACCAGCCGCTCCTCGATGGCGGGCCGCACGGAGTCCCACAGCCCGGCGTCCACGCCCGCGCCGCCCGACCCGCGTGCCCACGTCCCCGTCGCCACCAGCACCACCACCGCGCCGACGCCGGGTCCCCAGATGCGTACGGAAGTCACCGCAAGCTCCTCACCGGGCCGCGCGCGCTGCGCGGCCTCCCGAGGAAAGACCGCCGAGAGGGGCTCGGGGTTGCGCGCGGGATGGGGCACACTGGACGTTTGGCCGTGCGGAAGGGATGTGCGCGTACGTGAACGGACCGCTGATCGTCCAGTCGGACAAGACCCTGCTCCTGGAGGTCGACCACGAGCAGGCCGACGACTGCCGTCGTGCCATCGCGCCCTTCGCGGAGCTGGAGCGGGCGCCCGAGCACATCCACACCTACCGGCTGACCCCGCTCGGCCTGTGGAACGCGCGCGCGGCCGGGCACGACGCCGAGCAGGTCGTGGACGCGCTGGTGCAGTACAGCCGCTACCCGGTGCCGCACGCGCTGCTCGTGGACGTCGCGGAGACGATGGACCGCTACGGCCGGCTGACGCTCAGCAAGCATCCGGCGCACGGGCTGGTCCTGACCACCACCGACCGCCCGGTCCTGGAGGAGATCCTGCGCTCGAAGCGGATCGCGCCGCTGGTCGGCGCCCGCATCGACCCGGACTCGGTCGTGGTGCACCCCTCCGAGCGCGGCCAGATCAAGCAGACGCTGCTGAAGCTGGGCTGGCCGGCCGAGGACCTCGCGGGGTACGTCGACGGCGAGGCGCACCCGATCGAGCTCGCCGAGGACGGGTGGGCGCTGCGGCCGTACCAGAAGCAGGCGGTGGAGAACTTCTGGCACGGCGGGAGCGGCGTCGTGGTCCTGCCCTGCGGCGCGGGCAAGACGCTGGTCGGCGCGGGGGCGATGGCGCAGGCGAGGTCGACGACGCTGATCCTCGTCACCAACACGGTCTCGGCCCGGCAGTGGAAGCACGAGCTGGTGAAGCGGACCTCGCTGACCGAGGACGAGATCGGCGAGTACAGCGGCACGAAGAAGGAGATCCGGCCCGTCACCATCGCCACGTACCAGGTGCTGACGACGCGGCGGAAGGGCGTCTACCCGCATCTGGAGCTGTTCGACTCCCGGGACTGGGGCCTGATCGTCTACGACGAGGTGCATCTGCTGCCGGCCCCCGTCTTCAAGTTCACCGCCGACCTCCAGGCGCGGCGGCGGCTGGGTCTGACGGCGACGCTCGTGCGGGAGGACGGCCGTGAGTCGGACGTGTTCTCGCTGATCGGTCCGAAGCGGTTCGACGCGCCGTGGAAGGAGATCGAGGCGCAGGGCTACATCGCGCCGGCGGACTGCGTCGAGGTGCGGGTGAACCTGACCGACTCGGAGCGGCTCGCGTACGCGACCGCCGAGACGGAGGAGAAGTACCGCTTCTGCGCGACGACCGCGACGAAGCGGAAGGTGACGGAGGCGCTGGTGCGGCGTTTCGCCGGGCAGCAGATCCTCGTCATCGGGCAGTACATCGACCAGCTGGACGAGCTGGGCGAGCATCTGGACGCGCCCGTGATCAAGGGCGAGACCTCGAACGCGCAGCGGGAGCGGCTCTTCGACGCCTTCCGGGAGGGCGAGATCAGCGTACTGGTCGTGTCGAAGGTCGCGAACTTCTCGATCGACCTTCCGGAGGCGACGGTCGCCATCCAGGTGTCGGGCACCTTCGGGTCGCGGCAGGAGGAGGCACAGCGGCTCGGCCGGGTCCTGCGCCCGAAGGCGGACGGCCATCAGGCCCACTTCTACTCGGTCGTGGCCCGCGACACCATCGACCAGGACTTCGCCGCCCACCGTCAGCGGTTCCTGGCGGAACAGGGGTACGCGTACCGGATCGTGGACGCGGACGAGCTGCTCGCGGAGAGCTGACGCCTGCGTGCCGGGGCTGACGCTTACGTGCGGGGGGCTGACGCTTACGTGCGGGGGGGGCTGACGCCTACTTGCGGCGGACGCCGGCCTCCTCGCCGTACTCGCCGAGGATGATCACGTCGAAGGCGGCGCCGGCGAAGACCTTCACCGCGCGCAGGGCGTCGCCGAGGGGGTGGCGGTGGGCCCCGGCGAGGGGGGTCGCGCCGGCCGGGGCGTGGGCTGGGTGAATGGTTGCTGCACTCATGTCTCCATGATGAATCGGGGGCACAAGGGCGGCATCGGTCTGCGGTCCGAAACCGCGCAACCCGTTCGTACGCCTCGGGAGGGACGCCCTCCCCCCGGGGAGGAGGGCGGTGTCCCCTAGGGGACGGAGCCTGGCGGCCTCGGCGGAGCTGCGTCGGCCTCGGCGGAAATTCGTTGGCCTCGGCCGACGCCGCTCCCCTAGAATCTCCGCTCTTGCCCGCCTCCCTCAGGGAGCGCCGCCGTCCGGCCGGTAACCGGACGGCACCCGCAGCGCCCTTCCCGCAGGTCCCTCCGGAGGCACCCCCTTGTCCACGCCCGCCGCACCCGCCCATGGCTCCGCACCCGCGCCGGACTCCCCCGACGACCCCCTCGGCCGCGAGCGCGCCCACCTGGGCGCCTCCCGCTCCGCGCTGCGCGCCATGCGTGAGGACGTCGAGGCCCTCGACATCAGCGACGTCACCGCGAACTGGGTCAACGCCGAGGTGCTGTCCCGCCAGATCGACGAGCGCATCAAGGCGCTCGCCGACCTCAGCGAGACCCCGTTGTTCTTCGGCCGCCTGGACTATCTGCACGCCCCCGGCGCCGAGCAGGCGGAGGGCGCGGAAGGGGAACGCTTCTACATCGGGCGCCGGCACGTCCACGACCACGACGGCGACCCGATGGTGATCGACTGGCGTGCGCCGGTCTCGCAGCCGTTCTACCGGGCCTCGAAGAAGGACCCGATGGACGTCGGGCTGCGCCGCCGCTTCGGTTACACGGGCGGCGACCTCACCGCGTACGAGGACGAGCACCTCTCCGACCCGGCCGAGGCGGCGGCCGTCAGCAAGCTGCTCCAGCAGGAGATCGAGCGGCCGCGCGTGGGCCCGATGCGCGACATCGTGGCGACGATCCAGCCCGAGCAGGACGAGATCGTACGGTCGGGCCTGTCGGGCAGCGTGTGCGTGCAGGGCGGGCCGGGGACCGGGAAGACCGCCGTCGGTCTGCACCGCGTCGCCTACCTCCTCTACGCCCACCGTGAGCGGCTGGCGCGCACCGGGACGCTGGTCATCGGGCCGAACCGGTCCTTCCTCCACTACATCGAGCAAGTGCTGCCAGCGCTGGGTGAGTTGACTGTTCGTCAGGCCACGGTGGAGGACCTGGTCGCACATGTGGAGGTGCGGGGCTCCGACGAGGCGGCGGCGGCCGTGGTCAAGGGCGACGCCCGGATGGCGCGGGTGCTCCGCCGGGCCGTGTACTCCCACGTGACCATGCCGGCCGAGCAGGTGGTCGTGGTGCGCGGCTCCCGCCGCTGGCGGGTGCCCGCGTACGAACTGGAGGAGATCGTCCGGGAGTTGCTCGCTCGGGACATCCGCTACGGCGCCGCCCGCGAGGCCCTGCCGCAGCGCGTGGCGCACGCGGTGCTGGTGCAGATGGAGCGGGCCGGGGAGGCCCCGGACGACCGGGTGCAGGACGCGGTGGCCCGCAACAGCGCGGTCAAGGCGGCGGTGAAGGCGGTGTGGCCGCCCGTCGACCCGGCGAAGCTGGTGCTGCGCCTGCTGACCGACGCGGACTTCCTCGCCGCGCACGCGGAGGGCGTCCTCACGGAGGAGGAGCAGAAGACGATCCTGTGGGCGAAGCCGGTCCGCTCGGTGAAGTCGGCGAAGTGGTCGACGGCGGACGCGGTGCTGGTCGACGAGGCGCGCGACCTCGTGGAGCGCACGCACTCGCTGGGCCATGTGGTGCTGGACGAGGCGCAGGACCTCTCCCCGATGCAGTACCGGGCCGTGGGCCGCCGCTGCTCCACCGGCAGCGCGACCGTGCTGGGCGACCTGGCGCAGGGCACCACGCCCTGGGCGACCCGGAGTTGGCAGGAGGCCCTCTCCCACCTCGGCAAACCCGAGGCGGCGGTGGAGGAGTTGACGGCCGGTTTCCGCGTCCCGACGGACGTCATCGCGTACGCGTCCCGGCTGCTCCCGCACATCGCGCCGGGCCTGACGCCGGTCGCCTCGGTCCGTGAGAACCCCGGCTTCTTCGCGCTCCGCGCGGCCTCGGGAGACGGTGAAGTGATCGCCGCCTGCGAGGAGTTGCTGCGCAACGAGGGCTCGACGGGTTTGATCGCGGCGGACGCCCGCATCCCGGCCCTGGCCGAGGCGCTCGACGCGGCGGGCATCGGCCGTCTGACCCCCGGCGAGGAAACCACCCGCGACACCCGCCTGACCCTGGTCCCCGCCTCCCTCGCCAAGGGCCTGGAGTACGACTACGTGGTCCTGGACGAACCCCAGGCGGTGGTCGACGGCGAACCGGACGAACGCACCGGCCTGCGCCGCCTGTACGTAGCCCTGACCCGAGCGGTGTCGGGCCTGATCGTCACCCACATGACACCGCTGCCGCCCCAGCTGGGTTAGACAGGGGCGCGGGAGGACGCGGGGCGGCTGCCGGTCGGGGTGGCGCGGGTCGGCTGGCGGCCGGGGCGGCGCGGGCCGGCCGTCAGGCGGGGCGACGCCGGCCGGCCGGCTAGCGGGGTGGCGCATGCCGATCGCCAGGCGGGACGGCCGGGGCGGCGCGTGACAGCCGTCAGCCAGGACGGTTCGGGTCGGGGTCGTCCAGTGTGGTGCGCCACTTCGCCACCGCCGTCGGTGACACCGGCTCCGCCCAGCCGCCGGGGCGGGCCGCTCCGCCGATGTGGAAGGCGTCGACTCCTGCGGAGCGCAGGGTGGGTACGTGGTCGAGGCGTAGGCCTCCGCCGACGAGGAGGCGCTGCTCGTAGCCCTGTTCGCCGGCGCGGGCGGCCTCCGCGAGGAGGGTGGGCAGGCCCTCGTCGACGCCGGCGGGGGAGCCGGCCGTGAGGTAGGTGTCCAGGCCCGGGAGCCCTTCCAGCTGCTTGCGCACGGCGTCACGGTCGGCGGCGTGGTCGAGGGCGCGATGGAAGGTCCACCGGCAGCCGTCCAGCTCCGCGACGACGCTCTCCACCGCCCGCAGGTCCACTCCCCCGTCCGCGTCGAGGAAGCCGAGCACGAACTCGCGCGCCCCGGCCGCCCTCAGCTCCCCGGCGGCCCGGACCAGCCGGTCGACGCCCTCGGGGCCGCCGGCGGCGAAGCCGTCGGTCAGGCGCAGCATCACGCGCAGGTCGATGTCGACGGCGGCGCGGATCCCGGCGAAGGCCCGCACGGGCGGGGTGAGCCCGTCGGCGGCCATGTCGGCGACCAGTTCGAGGCGGTCCGCGCCTCCGGCCTGGGCGGCGACCGCGTCCTCGGCGTCGAGGGCGATCACCTCCAGGACTGCACGCTTGCTCATGGGTCCCCATTCGTCGGCGTCTCGGCGTTCACAGGCGGGCGGATACAGGTCTAGTCCAATTTAAGGGTACGCCCGCACACCCCGGGACTCACCCCCGCACACCCCGGGACTCACCCCCACGCGCGCCGGGACCGGCCACGGAAGAATGACTTCCATGACCCCTTTGGCCGACGACCGCGACGCCCCAGCCACCGCAGACGACCTCGACGCCCTCCGCGCCCGCTTCGTCCTCGCCCTCGAAGGAGCCCGCGGCACCGCCCCCGGCCCGGACCCCCTCCCCTACGCCGACGACCTCCTCGCCCGCTGGCGGGAGCCGCGCCGCCGCTACCACACGCTCGCGCACCTCACCGCCGTCCTCGACCACGTCGACGAGCTCGCGGAGCACGCCGACGACCCGGACGTCGTCCGTCTCGCCGCCTGGTTCCACGACGCGGTCTACCTCCCCGACCGCTCCGAGAACGAGGAGCGCTCGGCCCGTCTCGCCGAGCGGGCCCTCCCCGAGGCCGGCCTGCCGGAGGCGAAGACCGCCGAGGTGGCCCGCCTGGTCCGGCTCACCGTCACCCACGACCCGGCCGACGACGACCGCGACGGGCAGGTGCTGTGCGACGCCGACCTCGCGATCCTGGCCGCGCCGCCGTCCGCGTACGCCGCGTACACGGCCGCCGTCCGCGAGGAGTACCACTTCGTCCCGAACGACGCCTTCCGCGAGGGCCGCGCGGCGATCCTGCGCCAACTCCTCGATCTGCCACGCCTGTTCCGCACCCCGCACGGCACGGAGCACTGGGAGCCGACGGCCCGGTACAACCTGCGCGCGGAACTGGAACTGCTGACGGGGTGACCCCGCCCGGAGTAGCGTCGCAGCACATCCCTCTACAGGAAGGATCACGCTCCGTGAGCGGACAGCCGCCGGCGAGAGCGGCCCGGACCTCGTCGCCGAGCGTGCGCATGCGGGGCGGCTCGGCGTCCGCCTCCGGCGGCCCGCTCCACATCCCCGCCCGCCGACTCACCCTCGAAGGCATCACCCCCCATACCGCCGCCGACCTGGAAGCGGGCGGGGACGGTGGGTTCGTGTGGCTCGGGGACGGGCCGTTTCCGGGGACCCGGGACGTCTCCGGGATGGTGACGGCGGCGCACTCCGCCGGGTTGTACCGGCCCGAGTTCGGGATGTTCGCGCTCGTCCGGCGGGACGACGGACGCGCCGTCGGCAGCATCGCCTTCCACGGGGCCCCCGACGAGGAGGGTCGCGCGGAGATCGGCTACGACCTCGTCGAGACCGCCCGCGGACACGGCTACGCGACCGAGGCGGTGAACGCCCTCGCCGCCTGGGCGCTGGCCCGGGAGGACGTGCGCACGCTGTGCGCGACGGTCGAGGAGACGAACACCGCGTCACAACGGGTGCTGTGCCGCGCCGGGTTCGTACGGGCGGAGCTGGAGCACGACGCGACGACGGACACCGCGCTGCTGCTGTACCTCCGCAACCGCGCCTAGACCGACCAGCGCCCAGGCCGGCCGCCCCCTAAGCCGGCCGCCCCTTCGGCCGGCGCAACCCCGACGCCGTCAGCAGGCGCACCACCTCGCGGCTGCTGACCTCGACCGCGCCGGCCGCGACCGCGTCCCCGTAGCGGTGCGAGGGAAGGTCGTAGTGGTCCCGTTCGAACGCGCGTCGCGGCACGCCCAACCCCTCCGCGAACACGTGCAGTTCGTCGTAGGAGAGGTCGCTGACGAGGTGGGACCACATCCGGCCGTGTCCGGGCCAGCTCGGCGGATCGATGTAGATCGTCACCAGCACCTCACGAGGACGGCGTCCCGCCGGTCGCCGCGCCCAATGCCCCCACCGCCGCGACCTTCACGCCCGCCTTGTGGCACACCCAGTGAGGATCCGGCCCGAGTTCGGGCTCGACGTCGAGGGCGTGCGGGTCGCCGGTGCCGCACACCGGGCACAGCGGCCAGCGCCCGTACCGGTCCAGCAGCGCGTCCTGGACGTCCTGCGCGACCAGCCCGGCGACGAACGGCGCGCCGTCCGGCCACTGCTCGACCCACCAGCGCCGCTCCCTGACGGAGTCCTCGACCAGCGACACCACGTCCGCCGCCGCGACGTCGCCCGCGGCGAGATCGGCGAGCACCAGGGCGCGCGCGGCGTGCAAGGCCTGTTCCAGGGGGCTGACGGGGTTGCCGGAGGGGTCCATGCCCCCATTGTGCGCATCTCTTGACCGTGACACCGAACCGAAAATACCTTTCACGCGTGACCCGCGATGTGAAGGAAATCTTCGGCGGCGCACTCGC
Organism: Streptomyces sp. NPDC002328; assembly: GCF_042890065.1. Taxonomy (NCBI): domain Bacteria; kingdom Bacillati; phylum Actinomycetota; class Actinomycetes; order Kitasatosporales; family Streptomycetaceae; genus Streptomyces; species Streptomyces sp. NPDC002328. The sequence continues at coordinate 442,976 of NZ_JBIARQ010000003.1, forward strand.
CGCCAAGGTCCGCACGCTCGCCCCGTCCATGACCCGCTCCGTGCAACGCGTCGCCGAAGCCGTCGCGAACGACCCCGCCGGCTGCGCGGCCCTCACCGTCACCGCCCTCGCCGAACGCACCGGCACCAGCGAGGCCACCGTCGTGCGCACCGCCCGTCTCCTCGGCTACCCCGGCTACCGCGACCTGCGACTCGCCCTCGCCGGCCTCGCCGCGCACCAGCAGTCCGGCCGCGCGCCGGCCATCACCACCGACATCGCCGTCGACGACCCGCTCCCGGACGTCGTGGCCAAGCTCGCCCAGGAGGAGCGGCAGACCCTCGCCGACACCGCCGCCGGACTCGACACCGGTCAACTCGGCGCGGCCGTGGCGGCGGTGGCCGGGGCGCGCCGCACCGACGTCTACGGCGTCGGGGCGTCCGGGCTGGTCGCCCAGGACCTGGTGCAGAAGCTGCTGCGGATCGGGCTGATGGCCCACGCCCACAGCGATCCGCATCTCGCGGTGACGAACGCGGTGCAACTGCGGGCGGGCGACGTCGCCGTGGCGATCACCCACTCGGGAGCCACGGGGGACGTCATCGAGCCGCTGCGGGCGGCGTTCGAACGCGGGGCGACGACGGTGGCGATCACCGGCCGGCCGGGCGGGGCCGTGACCCAGTACGCCGACCATGTGCTGACCACGGCGACGTCCCGGGAGAGCGAGCTGCGGCCCGCCGCGATGGCCTCCCGGACGAGCCAGCTGCTGGTGGTGGACTGCCTGTTCGTCGGGGTGGCGCAGCGCACCTACGACAACGCGGCGCCCGCTCTGGCCGCGTCGTACGAGGCGCTGGCGCACCGGCACCGGTAAACCGGAGAGGTGTTCGTCCTCGCCCCTGGCCGAGGCCGAACCGCCCGCCCCCCGGCACCCCCGGCACCCCGGAGACCCCGGGCTCCACCCGCACCGAAAGAGCCGTTCCATGACCTCCGCCTCACCACCCCCCGCCCCCCGTGCCCGGCACGATCTCCTCTCCCAGCTCGACTCCCTCACCACGGAGGCGTTCCGCCCCGAGCTGGCCGAGATCGACCGGCTTCCCACCCTCGACATCGCCCGTCTGATGAACGGTGAGGACGTCACCGTGCCCGCCGCCGTGGCCGCGCGGCTCCCCGAGATCGCCGCCGCCGTCGACGCCGTGGCCGAACGGATGGCGCGCGGCGGACGCCTGGTCTACGCCGGCGCCGGGACCGCCGGACGGCTCGGCGTGCTCGACGCCTCCGAGTGCCCGCCGACCTTCGACACCGCCCCGGGACAGGTCGTCGGACTGATCGCCGGCGGCCCGGAGGCGATGGTCAGCTCGGTCGAGGGTGCGGAGGACTCGCGCGAGCTGGCCGAGGCGGACCTGACGGCCCTCGCGCTCACCCCCGACGACACGGTGGTCGGCGTCTCCGCCTCCGGGCGCACGCCGTACGCGCTCGGCGCCGTCGAGTACGCCCGCTCCCGGGGCGCCCTCACCGTCGGGCTGGCCTGCAACCCGGGCAGCGCGCTGGCCGCGGCGGCCGAGCACGGCATCGAGGTGGTCGTCGGACCGGAGCTGCTCACCGGATCCACCCGGCTGAAGGCGGGCACGGCCCAGAAACTGGTGCTGAACATGCTCTCGACGATCACGATGATCCGGCTCGGCAAGACGTACGGGAACCTGATGGTCGACGTGCGCGCCTCCAACGACAAGCTGCGCGCCCGCTCCCGACGGATCGTCTCCCTCGCCACGGGAGCCGCCGACGAGGAGGTGGACGACGCCCTCACCGCGACCGGCGGAGAGGTGAAGCACGCGATCCTGGTCCTGCTCGCCGGGGTCGACGGCCCCTCGGCCGCCCGCCTTCTGGAGGAGTCCGGCGGCCATCTGCGCGCCGCGCTCGCCGCGGCGGGGAGTTGAGCCGCACTCTCGGTTAGTGCGCATCGACCCCACCGCCACCGCCGCCGCGATCCTGCCCCTCGTGGGCGGCGCGGCCAACGTCGCCTCCGTCGCCCACTGCATGACCCGGCTGCGGCTGGGCCTGACCGACCCGTCCCGGGTGGACGAGGAGGCGCTGCGCTCGCTGCCCGGCGTCCTCGGGACCGTCGTGGACGACGGCTCCTACCAGGTGGTGCTGGGCCCGGGGACGGTGGCGAAGGTGACGGCGGCCTTCGAGACGCTGCTCGCCCCGTCCACCTCCACCGCCGGTGAACTCGCCGCTCTGGGCGACCGGTTGAGGGAGGAGCGACGGCGGCGCAACGCCACCCCCCTCAAGTCGGCCCTGCGCCGCCTCGCGAACGTCTTCGTGCCCCTCATCCCCGCCCTCATCGGCTGCGGGATCGTCGCGGGCGTCAACGGGCTGCTGGTGAACGCCGGTCGGCTCCCGTGGCTGACGCCCGCGCTGGCCGCCGTCGCCTCCGGGTTCATGGCGCTGATCGCCGTCTTCGTCGGCCTCAACACGGCGAAGGAGTTCGGCGGCACGCCGGTGCTCGGCGGCGCGGTGGCCGCGATCGTCGTCTATCCGGGCGTCGCGAAGCTCACCGTGTTCGGCGTGACGCTCTCCCCCGGCCAGGGCGGCGTCCTCGGCGCGCTGGCCGCAGCCCTGCTGGCGACGCATGTCGAGAAGTGGTGCCGCGGCCGGGTCCCCGACACCCTGGACGTGCTCCTCACCCCCACCCTGACCGTCCTCGTCGCGGGCCTCGCCACCCTGTACGGCCTGATGTGGGCGGCCGGCGCGGTGTCCACGGCGATCGGCACGGCCGCGGACTGGCTGCTCGCGACGACGGGCGCGTTCGCCGGCCTCGTCCTCGGCGGGCTGTTCCTGCCGCTGGTGATGCTGGGCCTGCACCAGGCCCTCATCCCCGTCCACACCACCCTCATCGAGCAGCAGGGTTACACCGTCCTCCTCCCGATCCTGGCGATGGCGGGCGCGGGCCAGGTCGGCGCGTGCCTCGCCGTCTACGTCCGACTGCGCCACGACACCTCCTTGCGTACGACGATCCGCTCGGCGCTCCCGGCAGGTCTGCTGGGCGTCGGCGAACCCCTGATCTACGGCGTCTCCCTCCCCCTTGGCCGCCCCTTCCTCACGGCCTGCGCGGGCGGGGCGGCCGGCGGGGCCTTCGTCGGTTTCTTCGCGATGCTCGGCGACCGGGTGGGCGCGACGGCGATCGGCCCGTCCGGCTGGGCCCTGTTCCCGCTGCTGGCCGGGAACCGGGGCTGGGGTCCCCTGCTCGCGATCTACGCGGGCGGACTGCTGACGGGCTACGCCGTCGGCTTCGCGGCGACCTACCTCTTCGGCGTCACCGACCACGCGAAAGCCACCGCCTGACTCCCTACCTGCGGCCCCCGCCATCGATCGCCGCGACACCGTCAATCGTCGGCAAAACTGTCAACAATATGCGCGCCATCAGGTGGAACTTCGGCGCGATCCGATACCCCTTCCACCTCACCGTGGCGCGCCGGTGAGGACCGACCCCTCATCGCCACGGGCCACCGAGCACAGACCACAGGCCACCCCGGCGACGACATGTGCGACGGTGGTCCTACGAGCCCAGCCCCCCAGCCACGCCCCGCCAAGCCCCGCCCGCAGCAGCAGAACCCGGAGCCGCCCGCCATGAACCACGCCCAGCTCACTCATCTGGGCCGTGCCCTCCGCCTCCTCGGTGAGCACGGCGAGGCGCTCACCGGGGACACCTCGGACGCCAAGCTCCACGAGGTCAAGGCGGACCTGCGCCGCGCCCTGGAACTGCTGGACGAGAACGTCACCGCCCCGCCCGCCACCCGCTGCGCCGAGCACCCCAACGGCCCCGTAGACGAGGCCGCCCCCGACCGCTGCCTGCTCTGCGAGACCCGCCGCCGCGCGGCCCGCCGCGCCGAGTTCAACGGCCCCGCCCCGCACACCCAGAACCCGGCCGCCTCCGCCCCCTCCCGCTACGGCACCCGCGCCGACCGCCCCCAGCCCCAGCAGCGCTGGCTCTGCGAGCTGTGGAACGGACAGGAATGGCAGCTGTGCGGCACCCCCCGCCGGGACCGCCGCGAGGCCGAGCTCTACCTCGCCGCCCTGCGCCGCGGCTCCCGCCCCGCGATGGCCTACCGCCTGGTGCACGAGTTCACCGACTACGAGGTGCTGCGCATCTGGGGCACCCCGGTGAAAACCGACATCGAACCCCTCGGCAACCTCTAGCGCCAGCCCCCACTGCCGACCCGCCGGCGGCAGCGGCAGCGCCGGGAAGCGCCGAAGGCGGCCATCACCCCTCGTGTGGGTGACAGCCGCCTGCAAAAGGCCAGTTCAGGCCCAGAGCGAGAGCAACGGATGGCCAGTGCGAAGCCGACAGAAGGGCCGGGGGGAGCGGACAACCGCCTCCCCCGGCCGGCCGGCGGATCCGCTCAGCTCAGCGAGCGCAGCGCCGCCGCGTCGTAGGCCGCCAGGTCCGCGAAGCGGCCGTCGAGGACCTTCGCCGCCCACTCCGGGTCCTGGAGCAGGGCCCGGCCGACGGCCACCAGGTCGAACTCGTCGCGCTCCAGGCGGTCGAGGAGGTCGTCGATGCCCTTGACCGGGGAACCCTCGCCCTGGAACCCCTTGATGAAGTCGCCGTCGAGACCCACCGAGCCGACGGTGATGGCGGGCCGGCCGGTGAGCTTCTTCGTCCAGCCCGCGAGGTTGAGGTCGGAGTCGTCGAACTCCGGCAGCCAGTAGCGGCGCGTCGAGGCGTGGAAGGCGTCGACGCCGGCCGCGGCGAGCGGCGCGAGGACGGCCTCCAGCTCCTCCGGGGTCTCGGCGAGACGCGCGTCGTACGCCTCCTGCTTCCACTGCGAGTAGCGGAAGATGATCGGGAAGCCCGGCGAGACGGTCTCCCGGACGGCGGCCACGATCTCGGCGGCGAACTTCGTGCGGGCCACCGGGTCGCCGCCGTAGGCGTCGGTGCGGCGGTTCGTGTGCGCCCACAGGAACTGGTCGACGAGGTAGCCGTGGGCGCCGTGGATCTCCACGCCGTGGAAGCCGATGCGCTCGGCGGCGGCCGCGGCCTGGGCGAACGCGCCGATGACGTCGTCCAGGTCACGCTGGGTCATCGCCTTGCCGGTGACCTCGGAGCCGTCGACGCGGATGCCGGAGGGGCCGACGGCGGGTGCGTCCGCGTAGGGCGGCTCGCCCTGCTTGCGCACCATCCCGATGTGCCACAGCTGCGGGACGATCGTCCCGCCCGCCGCGCTCACGGCCTCGGCGACCTTCGCCCACCCCGCGAGCTGCTCCTCCCCGTGGAACCGGGGCACGCGGTCGCTCTGCCCCGCGGAGTCGTGCCCGACGTACGTCCCCTCGGTGACGATCAGACCGACGCCGGCGGCGGCACGACGGGCGTAGTACGAGACGACGTCGTCGCCGGGTACGCCGCCCGGGGAGAACATGCGCGTCATCGGCGCCATGGCGATGCGGTTGGGGACGGTCAGGCCGTTGATGGCGACCGGCCGGGAGAGGATCTCGGCGGCGCGGGTGGAAGTGCGCGGGGTGGCGCTCACGTGGGGGCTCCTCACAACGGTGGACCAAGCGGTATGTGCACATGCATTCAGTGCCTCTGAACGCTTCAACCGGCTCGGACGCGCCCCGCATTCCTGCTCGGGCCGCCCCGTCCTGTGATCCCGCGCACGCCCGCGCCGGCAGATCCCGCACTCCCGCGTCGGCAGATCCCGCGCACGTCCGCGCCGGCCGTTCGCGTCCACTCCCCACATCCCGCGGCACGCCCCGGCCGTTCGCGATCTGTTCGCCGACGTTTCCCTGAGCGTTTCCCATGATTTCCGCGCCTTCCCGCACGGCGCAGCACCACTGGGCACGGGGTCGCGGCTCCCCCGAAGCTCGTGGTGGAAACCGCCCTCCGAGCCGTGAAAGGCGCCACAGCCATGCCCACACGCCCCTACGCCACGACCGCCACGACGTCCGCCGCCCTCGCCCTGGCCGTGTCCCTGTCCGTGTCGCTGCTCGCGCCCGCCGCCCACGCGGATCCCGCGGCGCCGCTCGTCATCGGTCATCGCGGAGCCGCCGGGCTGGCCCCCGAGAACACCCTGGAAGCCGTCGACCGGGCCGACCGCGCGGGCATCGACTGGGTCGAGGTGGACGTGCAGCGCAGCAAGGACGGTGTCCTGGTGCTCATGCACGACCAGGACCTCGTCCGTACGACCGACGCCGAGAAGGTCTTCCCGCACCGGGCTCCCTGGAAGGTGGGCGACTTCACCTACGCGGAGTTGAGCAGGTTGCGCGCCGGATCCTCCGCCCGCTGGAAGGGCTCCCGCTACGAAGCGGCCCGCATCCCCACCCTCGGACAGCTCCTCGACCGGCTCGACCGCAACAACCAAGGTCTGCTGCTGGAGTTGAAGTGGCCGGGCGCCTTCCCCGGCGTCGTCCAGGACACCCTGCGGGTCCTCGGCCGGAAGGGCTGGCTGGACGCGCGCCACGTCCACAACCGGCTGTACGTGATCAGCTTCCTGCCCGCCGCGCTGAAGACCGTCCGCAGGGAGCGGCCGGACATCAGGCTGGGCATCTGCGACGAGGGGGCGTCGGCGGGCAAGCTGGCGTCGTACGCGAAGTACGTCGACGCGGTCAACCCCGAACACACCTCCGCCACCGCGGAGTTCGTGCGCCGGGCGCACGCGCTCAAGGGCCCGCACGGCAAGCCGCTGAAGGTGTGGCCGTACACGGTGAACGCCCCGCAGCAGGCCCGCCGACTGCGCGATCTGCGCGCGGACGGCTTCACCACCGACTTCCCCGACACGATGAGGCGCGTGCTCGGACAATGACCGTATGACGAAGCGTGCGCTGATACAGGCCGGTGAACTGGAGCGGTCCTGCGTGGTCGCCGACAACACGATGAACCGCGAGCGCAGACCCCGAAGTGCACACAGCGCACACAGCGCACACACCCGCAGGAGTGTACAGTTTGGCCATGGAGACGTATCCACTGCTGGAAGCCCGCAACAGGCTCGGTCAACTGGTGGGCAGGGTCCGGCACGGCCAGGAGCAGATTCTGATCACCGAGTACGGCAAGCCTGCCGCCGCACTCATCCCCATAAGCGAACTGGAAGAACTGCAACGGCTGCGCGACGAGGCGGACATCGCCGAAGTGCGAGCCCGTGAGGCGACTCCGTCCGGCCCTCCCGTGGAGCACGACGCATTCATGGCTCAGCTGGAGGATGAGGACCGCCGGGAGGCCGCCTCGTGACGTACGCGGTGGTGTGGGAACACCACGCCATGAACGAGTTCTGACGGCTCCGTCACGGTTCACGTGCTGAAAGTCGGCCGCAGCAGCTGAAACGCCCGAGGGCGGCACCCCCCGCGTCAGCAGGAGGTACCGCCCTCGGTCCGAAGGACAGGTGATCAACCGTCAGGTCGATCAGAAGTCCATGTCACCGCCCGGCATGCCGCCGCCGGCCGGGGCCGCGGACTTCTCCGGCTTGTCGGCGATGACGGCCTCGGTGGTGAGGAACAGCGCGGCGATCGACGCGGCGTTCTGAAGCGCGGAGCGCGTCACCTTCGCCGGGTCGATGATGCCCTCGGCGATCATGTCGACGTACTCACCGGTCGCGGCGTTCAGGCCGTGGCCGACGGGCAGGTTGCGCACCTTCTCGACGATGACACCGCCCTCAAGGCCGCCGTTGACGGCGATCTGCTTGAGCGGGGCCTCCAGGGCGAGCTTCACGGCGTTGGCGCCGGTCGCCTCGTCACCCTCCAGGTCCAGCTTCTCGAAGACCGTGGAGGCCTGGAGCAGGGCCACGCCGCCACCGGCGACGATGCCCTCCTCGACGGCCGCCTTCGCGTTGCGGACGGCGTCCTCGATGCGGTGCTTGCGCTCCTTGAGCTCCACCTCGGTGGCGGCGCCGGCCTTGATGACGGCCACGCCGCCCGCGAGCTTCGCCAGGCGCTCCTGGAGCTTCTCGCGGTCGTAGTCGGAGTCGGAGTTCTCGATCTCGGCGCGGATCTGGTTCACGCGGCCCGCGACCTGGTCCGAGGAACCGGCGCCGTCGACGATGGTGGTCTCGTCCTTGGTGATGACGACCTTGCGGGCCTTGCCCAAGAGGTCCAGGGAGGTGTTCTCGAGCTTGAGACCGACCTCCTCGGAGATGACCTCGCCGCCGGTGAGGATGGCGATGTCGTTCAGCATCGCCTTGCGGCGGTCGCCGAAGCCCGGGGCCTTGACCGCGACGGACTTGAAGGTGCCGCGGATCTTGTTGACGACCAGGGTCGACAGAGCCTCGCCCTCGACGTCCTCGGCGATGATCAGCAGCGGCTTGCCGCCCTGCATGACCTTCTCCAGGAGCGGGAGCAGGTCCTTGACGTTGGCGATCTTGGAGTTCGCGATCAGGATGTACGGGTCGTCGAGGACGGCCTCCATACGCTCCATGTCGGTGGCGAAGTACGCCGAGATGTAGCCCTTGTCGAAGCGCATGCCCTCGGTGAGCTCCAGCTCCAGACCGAAGGTCTGGGACTCCTCGACCGTGATGACGCCTTCCTTGCCGACCTTGTCCATGGCCTCGGCGATGAGCTCGCCGATCTGGGTGTCGGCGGCGGAGATGGAGGCCGTGGAGGCGATCTGCTCCTTGGTCTCGACATCCTTCGCCTGCTCGAGCAGCGCACCGGAGACGGCCTCGACGGCCTTCTCGATGCCGCGCTTGAGGGCCATCGGGTTGGCGCCGGCGGCTACGTTGCGCAGGCCCTCCTTGACCAGGGCCTGGGCGAGAACGGTGGCGGTGGTCGTACCGTCGCCGGCGACGTCGTCCGTCTTCTTGGCGACTTCCTTGACCAGCTCGGCGCCGATCTTCTCGTACGGGTCCTCGAGCTCGATCTCCTTGGCGATGGAGACACCATCGTTGGTGATCGTGGGGGCGCCCCACTTCTTCTCGAGGACGACGTTGCGGCCCTTGGGGCCGAGCGTCACCTTCACGGCGTCCGCGAGCTGGTTCATGCCGCGCTCGAGGCCGCGCCGCGCCTCCTCGTCGAACGCGATGATCTTGGCCATGTGAAGTGGTCCCTCCAGGACTGGGGGTGATTCCTTCGGACCGCGCCCGCGCCCGCGACGGACGGCTCGCCGGCCTCGTGGTTCCTTCCCACCCGGCCTGCGGGCCTCACCGACCCGGTCCTTCGTTGTCACTCTCACCTTCAGAGTGCTAACGCCAATGATTAGCACTCTGCCTAGGCGAGTGCAAGCGACTCGAAGGGATCCGCAGGTGATCACCGGTGCGCGTCGCGCGCGGACGATCACCGGGCGCGCCGTGCCGCGGGCAGGCCGAAGGGCTCGCACCCCGGGAGGTGCGAGCCCTTCGAAGATGTGCAGAAGAACGTCGCTCAGTCGGCGCGTGCCTCAGCCGGCCGCGAGCCGGACCATGTCCGCCTGCGGCCCCTTCTGGCCCTGCGAGATCTCGAAATCGACCCGCTGACCCTCTTCCAGGGTGCGGTATCCGTCCATCTGGATCGCGCTGTAGTGGACGAAAACATCCGCACCACCGTCGACCGCGATGAAGCCGTACCCCTTCTCCGCGTTGAACCACTTGACGGTGCCCTGAGCCATGCCTAACTCCCCTATTACTGGCCCTTGCACAGATCCACACTTCGCGGATCCGGGTCAGACCTCACCCCCCAGTTGGTTGGGGGCGTGCGCCGGAACGCGTCGACCGCGGCTGAATGTATCTGTCCAACTGCCGTCTGCAACAGGTCAATCGGACGAGAATTCTGGACGCACACGGCCCGGAATGTAATGAGAATTCGCCCGAATCCGGGGCAAATCGGGCCCCGCAAACGTTACAAAAGCCGCAAAAGTGGCGCACACTTTGGCTACTTCTTGTCGGGCGTAAGGCAGAAATCAAAGGCTCCGGATCAACGGATCAGGGTCCGGTTCCCCAACTGTACCGCGCTCAACCACACTGAATTGCCCCCTCCGCTTCTCTTGCGGAGGGGGCAATTCGATGAACTCACGGTAATCACTGTTACCGACGGTTACTACCGGCGGGTACTGACCGTCGGTCAGCCGCCCGCGACAGCCGGAATGATGGACACTCCGGCACCGTCCGGAGTGGCCGTCTCAAGACCCTGTTCGAAGCGGACGTCGTCGTCGTTGACATACACGTTGACGAACCGGCGCAGCTTGCCCTGATCATCGAGAACGCGGGCCGCGATGCCCGTGTGGTTCTTCTCCAGATCGGCGATGACCTCCCCGAGGGTCCCCCCTTCGGCGGAGACCTCGGCCGCGCCACCCGTGTAGGTGCGGAGGATGGTGGGGATGCGGACGTTGACGCTCACGGTGAAACCTCCAGTAGGGCAGCCCACCAAGGGGCGCGGGGAACTGCGCGACCAGCCACCATCGGCCCCGCAGACGAACAACGACTCTTAGGCGAGACCAGCTTCGCGGAACGAGTCCAGGCTGGGACGGATCGTCGCGGTGAGCCCCGTCCCGGCCACCGCGTCCAACGTCTTGAGACCGTCCCCGGTGTTGAGGACGACAGTCGTCAGCGTCGGGTCCAGCACCCCGTTCTCGATCAGCTTGCGCGTGACGCCCACGGTCACCCCACCGGCGGTCTCCGCGAAGATCCCCTCGGTCCGCGCGAGCAGCTTGATCGCGTCCACGACCTGCTCGTCGTTCACGTCCTCCACCGCGCCGCCGGTGCGCCGCGCGATGTCGAGCACGTACGGACCGTCCGCCGGGTTGCCGATCGCCAGCGACTTGGCGATGGTGTTCGGCTTCTGCGGCCGGACGACGTCGTGGCCGGCCTTGTAGGCGACGGACACCGGCGAGCACCCCTCGGCCTGCGCGCCGAAGATCTTGTACGGCTTGTCCTCGACGAGCCCGAGCTTGATCAGCTCCTGGAGCCCCTTGTCGATCTTCGTGAGCTGCGACCCGGAGGCGATGGGCACCACCAGCTGGTCGGGAAGCCGCCAGCCGAGCTGCTCGCAGATCTCGTACGCCAGCGTCTTGGAGCCCTCGGCGTAGTACGGCCGCAGGTTGACGTTGACGAAGCCCCAGCCCTCGCCCGCCGGGTCGCCGATCAGCTCGGAGCAGAAGCGGTTCACGTCGTCGTAGTTGCCCTCGATGCCGACGAGTTCGCCGCCGTAGACCGCCGCCATGACGACCTTGCCCTGCTCCAGGTCGTGCGGGATGAACACGCAGGAGCGGAAGCCGGCGCGGGCCGCGGCGGCGCCCACCGCGCCGGCGAGGTTGCCGGTGGAGGAGCAGGACAGGGTGGTGAAGCCGAAGGCGCGGGCGGCCTCCAGGGCCTGGGCGACGACCCGGTCCTTGAAGGAGTGGGTCGGGTTGCCGGAGTCGTCCTTGACGAAGAGCTTGCCGGGCTCGACGCCGAGCTCACGCGCGAGGTTGTCGGCCTGGACGAGCTTGGTCCAGCCGGGGTTGATGTTCGGCTTGTCCGCGACGTCCGCCGGGACGGGCAGGAGCGGGGCGTAGCGCCAGATGTTCGCGGGGCCCGCTTCGATGCGCTTGCGGAGCTCTTCGGTGTCGTAGGCCGAGAAGTCGTAGGCGATCTCCAGCGGGCCGAAACACTCCTCGCACGCGAAGACCGGACCGAGGGGGACGCGGTGACCGCATTCGCGGCAGCTCAGCGCGGCGGCGGGGCCGAGGTCCACGGTGGATTCGGTGGTGCTTGCAACAGTCTGCGCAGCCATGTGAGGCGAGGCCCTTTCTCCTCATCTTCCTCACGACGCATCTCGCCGTGAGACGGATTTGGCACCTTCCCGAGCCGGGAGCCTCGCCACTTCGACGTGTCGAGACCGGCTGGAGGGTTGCCGGGGCTTCATCGGGCCGTGTCCCTCTGCCCCTCTGGATGAGCGGTATGTGGTTGTTGAGCGCTGAACGCCGGATGACCCCGGACATGCGATGGTCATCCGCGTTGTTCAAGACTGTAACCGACGGCCAGGACAGTTGAGATAGTCGTCCGAACCGCGAGACGGATCACACGGTGACGCCGTGTGCACCTGGTGTGATCACGACAGTGAGGAGCCGCAGACCGTGCTGGAAGAAGTCGAGCGCTGGCTGGCCACCCGCTCCTGGTCGGTGACCGATCGCCCGCTGCACAGGATCATGGCCGCCAAGCGCGCCACGGGCCAGTCGGTGTCCGTGGTGCTGCCCGCGCTGAACGAGGAGGAGACGGTAGGCGACATCGTCGCGATCATCCGTCACGACCTCATGCAACAGGTCCCGCTCGTCGACGAGATCGTCGTCGTCGACTCGGGCTCCACCGACCGCACCTCGCAGGTGGCCGCGGCGGCGGGCGCGCGCGTCGTGCACCGGGACGCGATCCTGCCCCGCATCCCGGCGGTGCCCGGCAAGGGCGAGGTGCTGTGGCGCTCGCTCCTGGTCACCACCGGGGACGTCGTCTGCTTCGTCGACGCCGATCTGCGGGAGTTCTCCTCCGACTTCGTGTCGGGGATCGTCGGCCCGCTGCTCACCGATCCCGGCGTGGACCTGGTCAAGGCGATGTACGACCGTCCGCTGGGCGGCGCCGCGGGACAGGGCGGCCGGGTGACGGAGCTGATGGCACGGCCGCTGCTGAACCTGCACTGGCCGCAGCTGGCGGGCTTCGTGCAGCCGCTGGGCGGGGAGTACGCGGCCCGCCGCGGTCTGCTGGAGCAGCTGCCGTTCCCGGTCGGGTACGGCGTGGAGCTGGGGATGCTGGTCGACGCGCTGCACCTGGTGGGCCTGGACGCCCTCGCGCAGGTCGACGTGGGCGTGCGCAAGCACCGGCACCAGGACGGGCAGGCGCTGGGCCGGATGGCGGCGGCGATCTACCGCACGGCGCAGTTGCGGCTGGCGCGCGGGCACCTCGTGCGCCCCGCGCTCACCCAGTTCGAGCGGGGAGCGGACGGTTTCGAGCCGCGCACCCACTCGGTGGACACGGAGGAGAGGCCGCCGATGGCGGACATCGCGGAGTACGCGGCGCGCCGGGTGGCGTGACCGCTCGGTGAGCAGGATGTATACGGGCGTTCGCTGAGTGCTTCCGTACGTTTGAGCGTTTCCCGTGCGGGCTAGGTTGAGGCGTATGGCTTCCACGGGTTCCACTGCTTCCGAGCGTGACGCGGCTGCTCAGGTGCTGGTCGCGTCCAACCGCGGCCCGGTGTCCTACTCGGTGGGCGAGGACGGCTCGCTGACGACGAAACGCGGCGGCGGGGGCCTGGTCTCGGGGCTGTCGGCGATCGGCTCGGACGCGGACGCCCTCTGGGTCTGCTCGGCGCTCTCCGACGACGACCGCGAGGCCGTACGGCGCGGGGTGGGCGAGGACGGGGTGCGGATGCTCGACATCCCCGCGGACGTGCACGCCGACGCGTACAACGGCGTCGCCAACTCCGTGCTGTGGTTCGTCCACCACCTGCTTTACCAGACCCCGCTGGAGCCGGTGTTCGACGCGGAGTTCCGGCGTCAGTGGGCGTCGTACGAGACGTACAACCGCGCCTTCGCGGAGGCGCTGGCCGAGGAGGCGGCGCAGGGCGCGGCCGTCCTCGTGCAGGACTACCACCTCTGCCTGGTCCCGGGGATGCTCCGCGAGCTGCGCCCCGACCTGCGCATCGGCCACTTCTCGCACACGCCGTGGGCGCCGGTGGACTACTTCCGCCTGCTGCCCTCCGACGTCCGGGAGCAGTTGCTGCGGGGCATGCTCGGCGCGGACCGGCTGGGCTTCCTCACCCGCCGCTGGGCGGACGCGTTCACCGCGTGCTGCGACGAGTTCGCCGGCGGGCTGGGCGGGACGGAGATCGGCGTGCACGGGCTCGGCGCGGACGCCGACTTCCTGCGCGCCCGCTCCCACGAGCCGGACGTCGAGGAGCGCATCACGGCGCTGCGCGAGGAGATCGGCGCGGCGCCCGACGGCGGCGCGCGCCGGACGATCGTCCGCGTGGACCGCACCGAGCTGTCGAAGAACATCGTCCGCGGGCTGCTGGCCTACCGGCAGCTCCTCGACGACCAGCCGGAGTGGCGCGAACGCGTCGTCCACGTCGCCTTCGCCTACCCCTCCCGCCAGGACCTCGCCGTGTACCGCGACTACACCGCCGAGGTGCAGCGGGTCGCGGGGGAGATCAACGAGCGGTACGGCACGCCCGGCTGGACCCCGGTCGTCCTGCACGTCAAGGACGACTTCGCCCGCTCCCTGGCCGCCTACCGGCTCGCGGACGTGGCCCTGGTCAACCCGATCCGCGACGGCATGAACCTCGTCGCGAAGGAGGTGCCGGTCGTCTCCGACGACGGCTGCGTGCTGGTGCTCTCCCGGGAGGCGGGCGCGTACGCGGAACTCGGCGACGACGCGATCGTGGTGAACCCCTACGACGTGCTGGAGACCGCCCGCGCCCTGCACGAGGCCCTCAACACCGGGCCGCAGGAGCGGGCGGAGCACACCAAGCGGCTGGCGGCGGCCGCCACCGCGCTGCCCCCGGCCCAGTGGTTCCTGGACCAGTTGCAGGCGCTGCGGGAAATCCAGCGGGATGCCCAGCCCGGCTGAGGGTGAGCCCGGCTGACGGTGTTCAGCCCAGCTGGGCGGCGAGCGCGCGCAGCAGCCGTACGACGCCCGCGGGCCCGTCGACGACGAGGTCGGCCCGCTCGGACAGCTCGGTGACCTCGGCGCTGCCGCTGGCCACGAGCAGGCCGGGCAGGCCCTCCGAGCGGAGCTTCTCGACGGCGGCGAAGGCCGGGAGGTCGCCGAGGTCGTCGCCGGCGTAGAGGACGGACTCGGCACCGATCTCACGCACGTACTCCGTCAGGGCCACCCCCTTGTCCACGCCGGGGGGCCGCAGTTCCAGGACCATCCGGCCCGGCTCGACGATCAGCCCGTGCCGGGCGGCGAGGTCGGTGAGCGGCTGCCGCAGCGCCTCGAACGCGGCCTGCGGGTCCTCGGCGCGGCGCGTGTGCACGGCGACGGCCCGGCCCTTCTCCTCCACCCACGTGCCCTGCCACGCCCCGGCCGCCTCCAGCACGCCCGGCAGGTCGGCGCGGGCGGCGGCGACACCGGGGTGCGGGGCGGGGGCGCTGACCTCGCCGGTGCGGGCGTCCCAGCGTTCGGCGCCGTAATGCCCGAGCACCACGAGCCGGTCCAGTCCGGGCACGTCGGCGAAGCCGCCGTTGCGCACGGCCACGGCGGGGGGCCGCCCGGTGACGACGGCGACGGAGGCGATCTTCGGGGCGAGCGCCGCGAGCGCGGGGACGGCGTCGGGGTGCGCGCGGGCGTCGTCGGGGTTCTCGACGATCGGGGCGAGCGTGCCGTCGAAGTCGAGCGCGACGAGAGCGGCGCCGGGCCGCGCCCGGATCACGTCCAGCGCCTCTCGCCCGTACGCGGTGGTGGGGGTGGGGAGCGCTGCGGATTCCGCGGGGTGCGTCTCTTGGGTGCCCATACGGTGACGATAGCTGCGGGGGGTGTGCCTGCGGCAATCACAGCCCGCCCGGAGTTGCCCCGGTCGTCAACGGTCCCCCCGGCGGGCCTCCCGGACTCTGCGGAGGCGGTTCACCGTCACCGGGTCGTGGGCGAGGGCCCGGGGGTCGTCGAGGAGGGCGTTCAGGAGCTGGTAGTAGCGGACCGGGGACAGCCCCAGTTCCTCGCGGATCGCCCGCTCCTTGGCCCCGGGCCCGGAGAACCCGCGCCGCTCCAGGGCGAGGACGTCCCGCTCCCTCGCCCCCAGCCCTTCTTCCTCCGCCCGTTCCATGCCCGCACGGTAGCCCAACCGCTCAGCCGGCGGAGCTGTCCGCGGTCGTCGCCGCCGTCTGGAGCTCGCTCAGGACGCCCGCCGGGCTGCCGTTCGCGGCGACGGCGAGGCCGATCCGCCGCTTGATGTCCGCGCTGACCGTCGCCCACGAGGTCCGCCCGACGGGGTACGACTCGGAGACGGGGAGCATCTCCAGGAACGGCCGCAGGTCCGCGTCCTCCGGGGTGGTGCTCATGGTCTGGGAGGCGGAGTTGGTGACCGGCAGCAGGTCGTACTCGCGGGAGAAGGCGAGCACGTTCTCCTCGTCGTAGACGAAGTCGAGGAAGTCGCCGATCTGTTCGGCGTGCCCGTTCTGCTTGAAGGCGGTCATCCAGTCGGCGACGCCGAGGGAGGTCCGGCTCGGCCCGTCGGCGCCCGGCATGGCCACCATCCCGAACTGGACGCCCTTCTTCTCGGCCATCTTCATCAGCGAGGGATGCCCGTTGAGCATCCCGACCTGTCCGGCGGCGAACGCGGAGAACGCGGCGGCCCGGTTCAGTTTGCCCGGCGCGACCGGCCCGGTCAGCCCCCCGCCGACCAGCTTGTCCTTCAGCCAGGTGAACGTCTCGACGTTCTCGGTGGAGTCGAAGTTGTAGCCGGTGGCGCTCGGGGTGTAGCCGCCCCCGCCGCTGAGCAGCCACTGAAGGGTCTCGGCCTGGGCCTCCTCGGGGCCGAGGGGCAGCGCGTAGGGGTACTTCACGCCCTCCTCCTTGAGCGCCTCGGCGTCCTCGGCGAGCTCGGCCCAGGTGGTCGGCGGGGTGATGCCGGCCTTGGCGAAGAGGGTCTTGTTGTAGAAGAGCAGCCGGGTGGAGGAGGCGAACGGCATGCCGTACTGCACCCCGCGCACCTCGCCCGCGTCGGCGAGCTGGGAGACGAAGTCGGCCTGGACGGGGATGGAGAGCACGTCGCCGGCCTTGTAGAGCAGGTCGGCGGCGGCGTAGTCGGAGTAGGCGCCGATCTGCGCCATGTCGGGCGCGTCACCCGCCTTGACCAGCTGCTTGACCTTGGCGTCGACGTCGTTCCAGGAGTACACGGCGACATCGACGGTGACGCCGGGGTGGTCGGCCTCGTAGGCCTGGACGAGCTTGTCCCAGTACTTCTGGGAGCTGTTGGCGCCGCTGTCGCCGTAGTCGGCGGCGACGAGCTTCAGCGTGACGTCGCCGGAGTCGCCGGTGACCCCGCAGCCGGCGAGGACCGCCGTCATCCCGAGGGCGGACATCGCCGCGATCGTCCCCGCCGTCGACTTTCCTGCGCGCAGCCGCATGCCTCTCCGCTCCCCTGAAGGCCGTTGCCGCTCAGGGCTCCGGCCGGTGTGACCACACCGTCAAATGAATGTTCCGACCAATTAAACCGCTATCCGGACTGAGGTCTATGCCACGTAAGTGGACTAGACCTCTTGAGGGTACTCGGTCCACACTGTTCCCCGTGAGACATGTCATCGCCCTCGACGTGGGCGGCACCGGGATGAAGGCCGCACTGGTCGGCGCGGACGGCGCGCTGCTGCACCGCGCCCGCCGGGCCACCGGACGCGGACGCGGCCCCGACGCGGTCGTCGCCGGCATCCTCGACTTCGCCGCCGAACTGCGCGCCCACGGCGCCGAACACCTCGGCGAGCCCGCGTCCGCGGCGGGCGTCGCGGTCCCCGGCATCGTCGACGAGGACCGGGGCACCGCCGTCTACGCGGCCAACCTCGGCTGGCGCGACGTCCCGCTGCGCGACCTGATCGCCGCGGAACTGGGCCTTCCGGTCGCCCTCGGCCACGATGTGCGCACCGGCGGACTCGCCGAGGGCCGCATCGGCGCGGGCCGGGGCGCCGACCGTTTCCTGTTCGTGGCGCTGGGCACCGGGATCGCGGGCGCCATCGGCGTCGACGGCCGGGTCGAGGCGGGCGCGCACGGCTTCGCCGGCGAGATCGGCCATGTCGTCGTACGGCCCGGCGGGACGCCCTGTCCGTGCGGTCAGCGCGGCTGTCTGGAACGGTTCGCGTCCGCTGCGGCGGTGAGCGAGGCGTGGGCGGCGGCCTGCGGGGACCCGGCGGCGGACGCGGCGGACTGCGCGAAGGCCGTCACGTCCGGCGACCCGAACGCCGTCCGGATCTGGCAGGACGCCGTGGACGCCCTGGCCGACGGCCTGGTCACCGCGCTCACCCTGCTGGACCCCCGCACCCTCGTCATCGGTGGCGGGCTGGCCGAGGCGGGGGAAACCTTGTTCACACCACTACGGGACGCCGTCCGGCACCGCGTCACCTTCCAAAAACTCCCGGAGATCGTCCCGGCGGCCCTGGGCGACACCGCCGGATGCCTGGGCGCGGGTCTCCTGGCCTGGGATCTCCTCGACACAACCGACGGCACGGAGGTAACGCCCTGATGGTCACCCCCCTAGGGGCGCGGGACAGCGCCGATATGCGGCTCCGCCGCGGGGCGCGACCAGCCCCGACGCTCCCGCAGCCCGCAACCGCCGGAACCCCGATGGTGCTCACCGGCGCGAACGTGATCCTGCCCACCGGAACCGTCGAAGGCGGCCACGTCGTCGTCGAGGGCAGGAAAATCGCCGGCGCCGCCCCGGAGAACGCTCACCGGATCGACCTCACCGGCCACTACGTAGTGCCCGGCTTCGTCGACATCCACAACCACGGCGGCGGCGGAGCCTCCTTCTCCGGCCCGGTGGACGCCGTGCAGACGGCCATCCGCACCCACCGCCGGCACGGCACCACCACCCTCGTCGCCTCCACCGTCACCGACGACATGGACCTCCTGGTCCGCCAGGCCGGCCTGCTCAGCGAGCTCGCCGAGCAGGGCGACCTGGCCGGCGTCCACTTCGAGGGCCCGTTCATCTCGCCGTGCCGCAAGGGCGCGCACTCCGAGGGGCTGCTGCGCGACCCCGACCCGGCGCAGGTGCGCAAGCTGATCGACGCCGCGCGCGGGCAGGCGAAGATGGTCACGCTCGCCACCGAACTGCCGGGCGGCATCGACTCCGTACGGCTGCTGGCCGAGCACGGGGTGATCGCCGCCGTCGGCCACACGGACGCCACGTACGAGCAGACCGTCGAGGCGATCGAGGCGGGCGCCACGGTCGCCACCCACCTCTTCAACGCGATGCCCGCCCTCGGCCACCGCTCCCCCGGCCCGATCGCCGCCCTGCTCGAGGACGAACGGGTCACGGTCGAGCTGATCAACGACGGCGTCCATCTGCACCCGGCCGCGCTGGAGCTGGCGTTCCGTCACGCGGGCGCGCACCGGGTGGCGTTCATCACGGACGCGATGGACGCGGCCGGCTTCGGCGACGGCCGCTACGACCTCGGGCCGCTGGCGGTGGACGTCACCGACGGGGTGGCCCGGCTGGTGGAGGGCGGCTCGATCGCGGGCTCCACCCTCACCCTGGACCGCGCCTTCAAGCGGGCGGTGACGGTCGACCGCATCTCGGTAGAGGACGCGGTGACGGCCCTGTCCACGACCCCGGCCCGGCTGCTCGGCATGGCCGACACGGTGGGCTCCCTGGAACCCGGCAAGGACGCCGACCTGGTCCTCCTGGACGAGAACTTCGACCTCAAGGGCGTGATGCGCAAGGGGGATTGGGTGGTGGATCCCCAACTGGGCTGAATCGTCCGCCCGTACGGAGACGGTGACCGACCCGGGACTGGGCCGGTCGGCGTCTCTTTGGCATGATCGTGCCTCCGGAAAACGGAAACCCCGCGTCCACAGGACCGGAACCCGAAACCCGGATCATGCGAACGGACGGCGAACAGCCGGCAATCGGGGGAGGGCGGACCAGGTGATCCTCACCGTCGCGCTGAACACCGCTCTCGACGTCACCTACCGCGTCCCGGCGCTGCGGGCGCACAGCTCGCACCGGGTGACGCAGGTGACGGAGCGGCCCGGCGGCAAGGGGCTGAACGTGGCGCGCGTGCTGGCGGCGCTCGGCCACGAGGCGACCGTCACCGGCTTCGCGGGCGGCCCCACCGGCCGGGTGGTCCGCGACCGCCTGACCGGCGTCGCCGACGCGCTGATACCGATATCCGGCGTCACCCGCCGCACGGTCGCCGTCGTCGACGAACGCACCGGCGACACCACCCGGTTCGACGAGCCCGGCCCGCTCATCACGCCCGCCGAGTGGTCCGCCTTCCAGGAGGCGTACGAGGATCTGCTGCCCGGCGCGGAGGCGGTGGCCCTGTGCGGGTGTCTGCCGCCGGGGGTGCCGGTGGGCGCGTACGCGGGCCTGGTGCGTCTCGCGCGCGCCGCGGGCGTGCCCGTGCTGCTGGACACCGGCGGGGAGCCGCTTCGCCGAGCGGTCGCCGCCCGCCCCGATCTGATCAAGCCGAACGCCGACGAACTGGCCGAACTCACCGGCTCGCACGAGCCGTTGCGGGCCACCCAGGACGCCCGTCGGCGCGGCGCCCGGTCCGTGGTGGCCTCCCTGGGCCCCGAGGGCCTGGTCGCGGCGACCCCCGAGGGCCGCTGGCGCGCCGTCCCGCCCGCCCGGCCGCGCGCCAACGCGACCGGCACCGACGACTCCGTCACCGCCGGACTGCTGTCCGGCCTCGTCGAGCGCCTGCCCTGGCCGCGGACCCTGGCCCGCGCGGTCGCCCTGTCCGCGGCGACGGCCCTGTCCCCGGCGGCCGGCGAGTTCGACCGGGCCGCCTACGAGGAACTGCTCGGCGGGGTCGCGGTGACCGGCGAGGTCAGCGCGGCCTGACCGCCCGCGCCCGCCGCTACTCCTTGACCTGGCCCTTCTTCAGCCACACCTGGTCCAGCAGCACGTTGCACTTGTCGCCGTTCTCGCAGGAGATCGAGATCGTGTTGGTGCCCTTGGTGAGCGTGGGCCAGGCGTAGGTGGTGGTCCAGCCCTTGGCGAAGTCGCCGTTGGCGGCCTTGGCGTAGTTGTCCATGCTCAGCTTGGAACCGAAGGCCTTGCCGTTGACGGTGAGCGTCATCGACTGGTTCTCGCCGGCCGTGCTGTAGTGGGCGAAAAGCGTGTAGGCGCCCTTCGAAGGGATGCCGTCGACGGTCCAGGTGACGGAGTTGCCGACCTGGTTGAGGTTGGCGTAGACGCCACCGTCGGACTGCGCGTTCGGGACGTCCGAAGCCAGGGCGGCGGCGCCGCCGAGGCGCAGCGTCTTGGCGTCCGCCGTCGGCAGCTCGACGTCCTGCGAGGAGTCGCCGCTGCCGGACGGGCTGGGCGAGGCGCTCGCCGCGGCGGACGGCGCGGTGGAGGGCTGGCCGCCGGTCGCCTTGTCGTCGCCGTCGGTGTCGCCGTTCGACATGGCCACCGCTATGCCGACCACGACCGCGGCGACGACCGCGACCGCGCCGATCAGCAGACCCTTGGTGTTGGGGCCGCGGCCCCGGCCGCCGCCGGGCGGGGGCTGCCGGTTGCCGGTGGGCACCCCGCCGCCGGGGAAGGTCTCGGGTGCGGCGTAGTGAGAGTTGGGCTGGCCGTACGCGCCCTGCTGCGGCACCGTCGCCTGCCGGTACTGAGCGGTCGGCTGCTGCTGCGGCTGGCCGTACTGGCGCTCGCCGACGGCACGCACTCGGCTGACCGAGTTCGGGTAGCCGTAGCCCCCGGAGGGCGGCTGAGCCCCGTTGGCCTGACCGTCGGCGTAGAGGTAGCCGAACGGGTCGTCGTCCTCGGGCGTGCTCGCGCCGTTGTTGCCGGGCGTCATCCCTTCGTACTCCTCAACAGTGCGGGGCGGATCGATTCGTGCGGAGACAGCGAGCCTACCCGCTCCCCGCCCCCCAAACGGGTGACTCGGGTCGCATCAACTCCGCGACGGGGCCGCCGACCTGGTGATCATCCCGCGCGCCGGTGCTGTTTGGGACGAGATCGTTTCTCGACGTACATGCGCTCGTCCGCCGACTTCAGGACCTCGTCGGCGGTCATCCCGCAGTGCGCCCAGCCGATGCCGAAGCTGGCGCCCACGCGGACGGCCCGGCCCTCGGCGCGGATCGGCTGGATGATCTCGTTGCGCAGGCGTACGGCGAGGTCCTGGGCGTCGGCCCGGCCTAGGCCGTCGGCGAGTATCACGAACTCGTCGCCGCCGAGCCGGGCGACGGTGTCGCCGTCGCGGACCCCGCGCGAGAGCCGTCGGGCGACCTCGATGAGGACGGCGTCGCCGGCGTTGTGCCCGAAGCGGTCATTGATCGACTTGAAGCCGTCGAGGTCGCAGAAGAGGACCGCGAGCCCCTTGGTGCCGTCGTCGCGCGCGCTCTCCTCGGGGGCGACGGTGTGCACATGGTGGTCGTAGGCGTCGAAGGCCTCGGCGCCGCCGGGCCGGTAGTCGAAGCCGTGGCCGTTGGCGTCGAAGGCGGGATGGCCGAAGGCGGCCTCCGCGGTGCCTATCGCGTCCATGACGTTCATGGCGTCCATGGCGTCGACGGCGGCGGGGTGGGCGGACTGCGGGCGCTGACAGAGCCGGGAGGAGAGGCGGGAGCGCAGTTCGGCTGAGTTCGGCAGGCCGGTGAGGGAGTCGTGGGAGGCCCGGTGGGCGAGCTGGAGCTCGCGGCGCTTGCGTTCCTCTATGTCCTCGACGTGGGTCAGGAGGAAGCGGGGCCCGTCGGCGGCGTCGGCGACCACGGAGTTGCGCAGCGAGACCCAGACGTACGTGCCGTCGCGGCGGCCGAGGCGCAGCTCGGCGCGTCCGCCCTCGGCGGAGGTGCGGAGCAGGGTGCCTATGTCCTCGGGGTGGACGAGGTCGGAGAAGGAGTAGCGGCGCATCGCGGACGCGGGGCGGCCCAGCAGCCGGCACAGGGCGTCGTTGGTGCGCAGGATCCGGCCGTGCTGGTCGCCGCCCATCTCGGCGATGGCCATGCCGGAGGGGGCGTACTCGAAGGCCTGCCGGAAGGATTCCTCACTGGCGCGCAGGGCCTGCTGCTCGCGTTCGAGTCTGACCAGTGCCCGTTGCATATTCGCGCGTAGACGTGCGTTGCTGATCGCGATGGCTGCCTGGAACGCATACATCTGGAGTGCTTCGCGCCCCCAGGCGCCGGGCCGGCGGCCGTTGCGCGGGCGGTCCACGGAGAGCACGCCGATCAGTTCGCCGCAGGAGCTGGCGCCGGGCGCGGCGGGCGTGTACATCGGCGCGAAGAGCCGGTCGGAGGGGTGCCACTCGTCCTCGAAGCGGGGCGCGGGACCGTCGGTGTACCACTGCGGGACGTCGTCGTCGTCGAGGATCCAGCCCTCGGTGTGGGGTATGAAGATCAGGTCGCCCCAGGCCTCCCCCATGTTCAGCCGCCGCTCCCAGGAGTCGCGCGAGCCGACCCGGCCGGTGATCAGGGCCTCGGCGGCGGGGTTGCCGGAGAAGGCGGCGACGACCAGGTCGCCGTCGGGGCGCACGAGGTTCACGCACGCCAACTCGTAGCCCAGTGCGGTCACCACGCCGTCGGCGACGGTCTGCAATGTGTCGGCCAGGCTCCGTGCCGTGTTCATCTCGGCCATGACCTGGTGCAGCTGTCGCAGGGACGCAAGGCGGACATACGGCTCCGACTCGGTCTCCATGCTTCGCCCTCCCCCCGAGACTTCGCAGCGAATCAAGGGTTGCCTTCGGCGTGACGTCGTTGCTGTCGTCTTCTGTCGTTTCTGTAACGCCTCCGCCACTGAATCACAGCGCGCTGCTCACTCGGTACACAGGGTCAACAATTCATGGCTCTTGTGACTCAAGTCACATAAGAACGTGAACATTTGAGTGATGATTCTGCGTTTTTCCTGTGCTTTTACTGAGCGCATGACGCAGCGTGCCGCCGAGCTTACGGGAATCGGTCCGCGGACCTACGACCGCCTTCGGGCGGAGGTCCGATGCGGGGCGCCCCGGGCGGACACTAGCGTGCGGGACGTGCCTTCCCACATGCCTTCCGAGGTGCTCCCGCCGCACCCCCCGCCGGCTCCCCCCGCCCCCGCCGTCCCGCCGGGCTCCGGGCATGCTGTGGGAGTGAGCGACGACGAGTTCCGCGCCTCCCTGTCCCGGCTCGCCGGCGGTGTGGTCCTGGTGACCGCGCAGGAGCCGCCGCTGGACCCGGACGACCCGGGGGCGCCCCAGGGCGAGTACGCCGGCATGACGGCGACCGCCTTCCTGTCCGTGTCCCTCGACCCGCCGCTGGTCCTGGTCAGCCTGCGCACGGGTTCCCGGATGGACGACCTGCTCGAGGAACAGCCCCTGTGGGCGGTGTCGGTGCTCTCGGAGAGCCAGCGGCACATCGCCGGGCGCTTCGCGATGAAGGGCCGCCTCAGCGACCGCCTCCTCTTCGAGGACATCCCCTACGTCCCCGGCGAGGCCACCGGCGCGCCCCTGGTGGGCGGCGCGCTGTCCACGCTGGAGTGCCGCACCGAGCAGCGGGTGGAGGCGGGCGACCACACGCTGGTGATCGGACGCGTGCTGACCGCGCGCGTGCCGAGCGCGGAAGGCGGCCCGCTGCTGTATTTCAAGGGGCGTTACCGGCAGTTGGGCTGAGGCGGTCGTGCTGAAGCAGTCGGGCTGAGGCAGTCGGGCTGAACGGTAATTCAGTTGGCCCGGCGAAGATCACCGTCTTAGCGTGCGGGCATGACGCTCCCCGCCTCTTCTCCTTCCCCCTCTCCCGCTCCCTCTTCTTCAGGGACTTCCCTCAAGCTCGAAGAAATCACACGCGCGAATGTGGAAGCCGCGCTCGCCATTCAGGTCCGCCCCGAGCAGGAATTCGCGGTGTCCTCGGTGGCGAAGTCCCTCGCCGAGGCGTACGTGTATCCGGAGGCCTGGCCGCGTCTGATCGTCGACGACGGCCGGCCCGTCGGCTTCCTCATGGCCTTCTTCGACATCGACTGGAAGGAGGACGGCGGCAGCCTGATCCGCTCCGGCCTCTGGCGACTGAACATCGCCGCCGCCGAACAGGGCCGCGGTTACGGGCGGTTCGCCGTCGAGTCCGTCGCCGCCGAGATCCGCCGCCGCGGCGGCAAGCAGCTCTACGTCACCTGGCACCCCGGCGCCCACGGCCCCGAAAACTTCTACCTGGGCCTGGGCTTCCGGGACACGGGCGAGAGGAGCGAGGGGGAGACGGTGGGGGTGCTGGAGCTGGACTCGAGAGAGCTGGACTCGAGAGAGCTGGACTCGCGAGAGCTGGACTGAGGCGGGGCGCCTGGGCTCACGGGAGGTCAGCTCCAGTCGCGGCCGGTCCTGCCGCGTTTCGTCTCCGAGCGCTGCTTCTTCTCTCTCAGGCGGCGTTCGTTGATGCCGCGGGGGATGCGGGTGGCGCGGCGCGGCTTCGGCGGGGGCGCCGTCGCCTCGGCGAGGAGGGCGGCGAGGCGCACGGCGGCCGTCTCCCGGTTGCGCCACTGCGAGCGGTGCTCGGAGGCGCGGACGCTGACGACCCCGTCGACGAGCCGCCCGGCGAGCCGCTCGAGGGCGCGCGCCTTCCACACCTCGGGCAGCGCCTCGGTGCGGGCGAGGTCGAAGCGCAGCTCCACCTGCGAGTCGCTGGTGTTGACGTGCTGCCCGCCCGGCCCCGAGGACCGCGAGAAACGCCACATGAGCTCGGCCTCGGGGAGCGAGACGGAGCCGCGGACTACATAGGGACCGGACATGCCGTACATGTTCCCGGCTGTGACCGGTCCACGTCATCCGAATATCCGCCGCCATCCGTGGGGCGGTGGGTAAAGAAAGCAAAGACACGGGGAACCTTGGACACCCCGCGCCGCGTTCATAGGGGTAGCTGTAGCTTCGTGGCGCACGAAGCCTCTACACACGAGGGAAAGGACTCCCATGGCTGTAAGCCTGTCCAAGGGTGGCAACGTCTCGCTCACCAAGGAGGCTCCGGGCCTGACCGCCGTCACCGTGGGCCTCGGCTGGGACGTCCGCACCACCACCGGCACGGACTTCGACCTCGACGCCTCCGCGATCGCGGTCAACCAGCAGGGCCGGGTCTACTCCGACGCCCACTTCGTCTTCTTCAACAACAAGCAGACCCCGGACAGCACCATCGTCCACACCGGTGACAACCGCACCGGCGAGGGCGCGGGCGACGACGAGGCGATCAACGTCAACCTCGCGGGCCTCCCCGCCGACGTCGACAAGATCGTCTTCCCGGTCTCCATCTACGACGCGGAGAACCGCTCGCAGAACTTCGGCCAGGTCCGCAACGCCTACATCCGCATCGTCAACCAGGCCGGCGGCACCGAGATCGCCCGCTACGACCTGTCGGAGGACGCGGCCACCGAGACGGCCATGGTCTTCGGCGAGCTGTACCGCAACGGCGCGGAGTGGAAGTTCCGCGCGGTCGGCCAGGGTTACGCCTCGGGCCTGGTCGGCATCGCCCAGGACTTCGGCGTCAACGTCTGAGTCACGAGTCACGCCTGAGCCGAGCGTGAGCAGCGTGAGTCACGCCTGAGCGAGCGTCATGTCGCGCGGAGCCCCCGGCCGGAAAAGGCCGGGGGCTCCGGCGTGCGACGGCGGTAGGTTGCCCGCGTGATCCTCGACGCGCTCCCCCATACCCCCGACGAGGCCGTCCCGGCCGCCCCGCTCCTCGAAATCACCGCCCTGTACGCCTCGAACCGCGAGTTCCAGGCGCTCAGCGGCGACTTCCCCGACCCGGACGACATCCGTCCCGAGCAGGTCGCGGCGGCGCTGGCGCGGGAGCTGGCGAACCCGGACGTGGAGGTGCTGCTCGCCCGTGACGCCGGGCGGCTCGCCGGAGTCGTCATCACCCTCGCCCACCACCCCGACCCGGCCGACCCGGACCCGTGGATCGGGCTGCTGATCGTCGACGCGGCCGTACGGGGCCAGGGCTACGGGCGGCGCATCGCCGAAACCGTCGAGTCCCGTTTCCGCACGGCCGGCCGCGCCGCCGTACGGCTCGCCGTCCTGGACGCCAACACCGACGGCCTCGTCTTCTGGACCGCCCTCGGCTACGAGGTCGTGGACCACCGGCGCGACCTCCAGCTCGCCCGCCCCTGCGCGGTGCTGCGCAAGCCCCTGCGGTGACCGGCGGGGCTGGCGGGGCCAGGCGGGGCCGGCGGGGCCAGGTGTGGCCGGCGGGGCCAGGCGGGCTGGCGGGCCCGTCTCACGCCTGGTCGGGCTTGCCCTCCCCGTGGAGCCAGTCGCGCCAGATCGGGGTGAAGTCCTTGTCGGGCGCCTGTTTCTCCACGTAGGCCGTGAACTCGGCGGTCGTGGCGTTGCCGTGGCGGTGGGCGGCGGTCCAGCCCTGGACGAGGTCGAAGAAGGCGTCGTCGCCGACGGTCTGCCGGATCTTGTGGATCACCATCGCGCCGCGCTGGTAGACCGGGTTCGCTGCGATGTTCTCGGCGTCGGTCGGTTTCGCGGGCGGGAAGGACCACAGGTCCTCGTAGAGATCCTCGCCCTCGTCGTAGAGCTGCTGGAAGGTCTCCTGGGCGGTGGCGCCGCCCTCGTCCTCGGTCCACAGCCACTCGGCGTAGGTGGCGAAGCCCTCGTTGAGCCACAGGTCGCGCCAGGTCCGGGGCGTGACGGAGTCGCCGAACCACTGGTGGGCGATCTCGTGGACGAGCAGGAGGGCTTGGGGCGCGCCGGGGAAGACGGGACGGTTCTGCGTCTCCAGGGCGTACTTGACGTCCTCCGGGCGGTCGACGATCGCCCCGCCGGAGGAGAAGGGATACGGGCCGAAGTTGTACGCCGCCCACTCCATGACCTCGGGGAGCCGGGCGAGCGCCTTGCGGCCGGCGGCGGCCTGGGTCGGGTCGACGGCGACGTACATGGGCAGCCCGCCCTCGACGGTGGACCGGGTGACCTCGTACCGGCCGATCGCGAGCGTGGCGAGATAGCTCGCCATGGGCTCGGCGGTGCGCCAGGCGAAGGCGGTGCGCCCGCCGACAGCCCGCTCGCCGCGCAGCTCGCCGTTGGAGACGGCCGTCAGCCCCTTCGGCACGGTGACGGTGACGTCGTACGACGCCTTGTCGGAGGGGTGGTGGTTGCCGGGGAACCACGCCATGGAGCCGGTCGGCTGGCCCAGTGCGAGCGCGCCGTCGGCGGTGCGCAGCCAGCCCTCCTTCGAGCCGTCCGGGTCGGTGATCGTGACGGGGCTGCCCGCGTAGCGCACGGTCGTCTCGAAGGTCTCGCCCTCGGCGAGGGCGCCGGACGGCCGGACGGTCAACTCCTGGTCCTCATGGGTGAAGGCGGCCTCGCCGCCCTCGACGGTGACCTTCTCGACCTCCAGCCCCTTCAGGTCGAGGTTGAACTCGGCGAGGGGCTCGGTGGCACGGGCGGTGATCCTGGCGGTGCCGGTCAGCCGGTGGGCGGCGGGGTCGTAGGCCAGATCCAGGGCGTAGTGCGTGACGTCGTAGCCGGCGTTGCCGGACTTCGGAAAGTACGGATCCCCGACCCCCGAGGCCGATCCGCCGCCCGAACTCCCGACTCCGTCGCACGCGGCGAGGGAGGGGGAAAGGGCGAGCACGAGCACAACAGCACCCGCCCCCGCGACGGACCGTGCCCGTGACCGGGACCGGAGGCGGAACCGAGACCGTGACCGGACAAGACGCGCGGATCGGGACATGCCAGTGATCCTATGGCCACGGACCACACCCCGCCGAGGCATTTGCCCTCCCCCGACC
Organism: Streptomyces sp. NPDC002328; assembly: GCF_042890065.1. Taxonomy (NCBI): domain Bacteria; kingdom Bacillati; phylum Actinomycetota; class Actinomycetes; order Kitasatosporales; family Streptomycetaceae; genus Streptomyces; species Streptomyces sp. NPDC002328. Next base: position 471,212 of record NZ_JBIARQ010000003.1, read on the forward strand.
CGGGCCCGGCCATCCAACGGCGCGGTCCGGTCCCCGTCAGGGCCGTGACACCATCGCCTACGTGCTCGACATCGGCTACGCCCTTTCCAACCGCTTCCCCGACCCCCCGCAGACCGACTACCGCCGCGCGGACGTCCGTGCGCTGCGGCACGACCTGTTCTGCGGAGACGTCTACCTCGCCGACACCAAGGCGGACCGGGAGCTGTCCACAGCCTGGGGATGGGTGCCGGTGCTGGACTTCGCGTGGGCGCTGTGCGACATCGTGGAGCGCATCGACCGGGACCCCGCGGGCTCCCGCGCCTCCCGCCCCCAGCACGCGGAGCTGGACTTCACCGAGTCCACCGACCGCATGCTCTTCGAGCGCCGCTTCGGCTGGGTGGACATCGAGGCCGACTGGATGCCTGCCGAGGAACCCCCGCTGACCTTCTCCCACTCCGAACTCCGGCGCGAGGCCCGCGACTTCCTGCACGACCTGCTCGCCGACCTCACCGACCTCCACGACGACCTGGCCGAGAACCCCGCGATCTGGACCCTCCAGGCCAGGTTCCCCCGAGTGAGCTGACCCGGGAGGCGGCGCCGCCCCTTCAGTCCTCCACTCTGATCCCCAACTCCGCCGCCAACACCGGTGCCAGATCGAGCAGTTGGGCCGTACTGATCACCGCTCCCGACAGACGGTCCAGGCCGCCCGCGATGCCCAGTTCCGCCGCGCCCCGCAGATCTACGTCGGTCAGCGTGGCGGCGGTGAAGTCGGCGGCCTTCAGGACGCAGTCCACGAACTCGACCCGCTCCAGCCGGGCGCCCCCGAAGTCGGGCTCCACCAGCACACAGCCCTCGAAGACGACGTCCCGCAGCCGCGCCTGCCGCAGATTCAGATAGTCGATCTTGCCGCCGCGCACCAGCACCCGCTCCAGGACGCTGCCGTGCAGCTGGACGCCGCCCAGCCGGGCGTCCACGATCTCGACGTCCCGCAGCGTCGCCTCGGCCAGGTCCGTGCCGACACCCCGTACGCCAGTGAGGACCGAGTCGAGGAAACGGGCGTGGTGCAGCCGCGTCCCGTCCAGCGCGCAGTCCCTCAGCGCGCAGTCCATGAAACGCGCCCCCGCCCCGTCCTGCCCCGCCAGGTCCGTCCCCGCGAACTCCGCCCCGTCGTAGTCCCCGTCGGGCTCCACCTCCCCGTCCTCGAACGGCTCCAGCGCCCCCGGCAGCCGCACCTCCGGCCGCCGAGCACCCTTCACCGCACTCCGGCCACCCCCGCCGACACCTGTCCTCGCCATGCCCCCATCCTGCACCCCACCACTGACAATCACCCTGACCTGCACAAACGCCCCGATGTCACAAAACCGGGCCCCTAACCGGTCTTATCCGCGACGACCGAAACCGAAGGAGAACCCATGCACCGCATCACCGTCGTCGGCGGCGGTTTCGCCGGTCTCACCGCCGCCATCGCCGCCGCCGAGGCGGGCGCCAAGGTCACCCTGCACGAGGCCCACCACACCCTCGGCGGACGAGCCCGGACCGCGGAAGGCCCGTACCGGACGAACGAAGGCCCGCACGCCCTCTACAACGGCGGCCCGCACTGGGCCTGGCTCGCGCAGCGCGACCTCATCCCACCGCTCGCGCCCCTCCCGCCGCTGGAGGCGGCCCGCCTGCGGCTGCGCCACCGCGGCGTCCTGCGCCGCACCCCGCCGTTCGCGATGCTGAAGCTGCTGCGCCCCGCCGCACGCCACCGCGCGCCCGTGGACGTCGACTTCCTCACCTGGGCGAGCGAGCTGGCCGGCGAGGAGGGCGCCCGCGCCGCCGCGCACTTCGGCGCCGTCGCGCTCTTCCACCACGACCCCGGCGCGCTGTCCGCCGCCTTCGTGCAGGAGCGGCTGCGCCGCGCCACCAAGCTGCCGCCCGAGGCGCACTACCCGCGCGGCGGCTGGGGCACGCTCGTCGACCGGATGGCGGCCCGCGCGTGGAACCTCGGCGTGCGCATGGAGACGCTGTCCCGCGTCGGGACGCTGCCCACCGACTCCCCGGTGATCGTCGCCACCTCCCTGGACGCCGCCCGCCTCCTCCTCAAGGACGACTCCCTCACCTGGCCGAGCGGCCGCACCGCACTGCTCGACCTCGCCGTCCGCACCCGCCGGGGCGACCTATTCGCCGTCTCCGACCTGGACGCCCCCGGCTGGCTCGAACGGTTCACCGCCCAGGACCGCACCCTCGCCCCGGCCGGCGAGCAGCTGATCCAGGGCAGATCCCGATCGCCCCGCACGAGACCAAGGCCGACGGCGTCACGCGCGCGGAGCAGCTCCTCGACCTCGGCTTCCCCGGCTGGCGCGAGCGCGTCACCTGGCGGCGCGCGTCCGTCGCGGCGGGCCGTACGGGGGCGGTGGACCTGCCCGGCACGAGCTGGCGCGACCGCCCGGCCGTCGACCGGGGCGACGGCGTGTACCTGGCCGGCGACCAGGTGGCCGCCCCGGGCGTGCTCTCCGAGGTCTCCCTCACCAGCGCCCTGACCGCCGTCTCCCTCGCCCTCGGCCGGAACTCCCTTGACCTCAAGCACGCTTGAGGTCGAAGAGTGGGGCCTGCGCGCGAAGGGCGTCGGGGGACCCTTCGCGCGCGTCACCAACGACGACTAGGGGGACCCATGCACGCCATCCGCCTGCACGCCTTCGGCCCGGCCGAGAACCTGACCTACGAGGAGGTCGAGGACCCGCATCCCGGCCCCGGCCAGGTCCGCGTCGCCGTGGAGGCCGCCGGCGTGCATCTGCTCGACACCGCCCTGCGCGAGGGCGAGCAGGGCCCGGCGCCCGAGCCGACGCGGCTGCCCACGATCCCCGGCCGCGAGGTCGCCGGCGTCGTGGAGTCCCTCGGCGAGGGCGTCGACGCGGCATGGCTCGGCAGACGGGTCGTCGCCCACCTCGGCTTCGCCCCCGGCGGCTACGCCGAACGCGCCGTCACCGAGGCCGACCGCCTGCACGAGATCCCGGCGGGCCTGGACCCCGCCCGGGCGGTCGCGATGATCGGCACGGGGCGTACGGCGCTGGGGATCGCCCAGTTCGCCGAGCTGGGCCCGGACGCGGTGGTCGTCGTCCCGGCCGCGGCGGGCGGCGTCGGCACCCTGCTCGTGCAGTACGCGAAGAACGCGGGCGCCACCGTCGTAGGCCTCGCCGGCGGCCCCGGCAAGACGGCCCGCGTCCAGGAGAACGGCGCCGACCTCGCCGTCGACTACATGGACCCCGCCTGGCCGGACAAGGTCCGCGCCTTCCTCGGCGGCCGGTCCGCCACCCTCGTCTTCGACGGCGTCGGCGGCGACGTCGCCCGGGAGGCGGTGGCCCTGCTCGGACCTGGCGGGAAGCACCTCGTCTTCGGCTGGTCGGCGGAGGGCGTCCGCGGCGGCAAGGGGCTCTTCGTCGAAGGCGTCTCCGAGTCGGTCCTCGGGCCGGCGATGCTGGCGCGGGCCGGTGGCCTGCGCGCCCTGGAACTGCGTGCCCTCGCCGAGGCCGGCGCCGGCCGCCTCACCCCGGCGGTGCACCGCTTCCCCCTCGCCGAGGCAGCCGCGGCCCACCGCGCGCTGGAGACCCGCGGAACGATCGGCAAGGTGGTCCTGGAGCCGTAGGGGAGATCCCGCGGGCCACCCGGAGACGAGCAGCGGATCACGCCGCAGACGTGACGCGGAGGGGGGCGGACCCACTGGGCAGATCACCCCACAGAGCTAGGGGACCGACACACCCAGCGGGTCAAGGCGCAGACGCACAACCCCGGCCAGCCCGGCAGATCACCCCACGGAGCTAGGGGACCACCCCCCGGCCCTCGGGCCTGCCCCGACCGCCCCGCCCCACATGCGCCCCCGCCCCATCCGTGATCTTCTGGCCGGGTGACCGTCCACCGGGCAGGTGAGCCCGCGCCGGCCCCTGCCCCCGACTCCGAGCCCACTCCCGACTCCGAGCCCGCCCCCGACCCCCGACGCTGGTGGGCTCTGATGATCATCGCGCTCGCGCAGCTCATGGTCGTCCTGGACGCGACGATCGTGAACATCGCGCTGCCCTCCGCGCAGCGGGCCCTGGGCATGACCGACGGCAACCGCCAGTGGGTCATCACCGCCTACTCGCTGGCCTTCGGCGGTCTCCTCCTGCTCGGCGGGCGCATCGCCGACCTGGTCGGTCGCAAGCGCACCTTCGTCATCGGCCTGGTCGGCTTCGCCCTCGCCTCGGTGTTCGGCGGCGCGGCCGTCACCCCTGGCATGCTGTTCGCCGCCCGCGCCCTCCAGGGCGTGTTCGCCGCCGTCCTCGCCCCGTCCGCGCTCAGCCTGCTGACCACGACGTTCACCGACCCGAAGGAACGCGCGAAGGCCTTCGGCACCTACGGCACGCTCTCCGCCAGCGGCGCGGCCATCGGCTTCATCGTCGGCGGGCTGCTCACCGAGTACCTGAACTGGCGCTGGTGCCTGTACGTCAACGTGCCCGTCGCGGTCGCCGCCGTCTTCGGCGCCGTCACCGTCCTGCGCGACCGCCCCGGCGAGACCGCGGCCCGGCTGGACGTGCCCGGCGTGCTGCTGGGCTGCGGCGGCCTGGTCTGCATCGTGTACGCCGTCAGCGAGGCCGAGCCGCGCGGCTGGACCGACCCGCTGGTGCCGGCCCTGCTGGCGGCCGGGATCGCGCTCCTCACGGTGTTCGTGTGGTGGCAGACGAGGGCGCCGGTGCCGCTGCTGCCCCTGCACGTGGTCCGGGACCGCAACCGCGCGGGCTGCTTCCTGACGATGGCCCTGGCCGTCGTCGGCATGTTCGGCATGTTCCTGTTCATGACGTACTACCTCCAGGTGGTCCTGAAGTACTCCCCGGTGCAGACCGGCCTCGCCTTCCTCCCCCTCACCGCGTCGATCGTCACCGGCTCCACCCAGATCTCGGCCCGTCTGATCAACCGGGTCCCGCCGCGCATGCTGATGGCTCCCGGCATGGTCCTGGCGGCCTGCGGGATGCTGGTCCTCACCCGGATGACCGTGGACAGCGCGTACGTCACGGAGATCCTGCCCGCGCTGGTCCTGATGGGCCTCGGCATGGGCCTGACCTTCATGCCGGTGTTCTCCACGGCCACCGCCGGCGTCGACCCGCAGGACGCCGGGGTGACGTCGGCGACCGTCAACACCTCGCAGCAGGTGGGCGGCTCGATCGGCACGACGCTGCTGAACACGATCGCGACGACCAGCGGCACGGCGTACGTCGGCGCCCACCTCACCGACCCGGCGGGCCGGGCGCGGATCGCGGCGGAGGGCACGGTGCACGGCTACACGGTCGCCATCTGGTGGGCCGCCGGCATCATGCTGCTGGCCGCCGTGGTGGCGGGCCTGATGGTCACCGGCCGGCCGACCCGGCAGGACGCCCCGGCGGAGGAGACGGCGGTCCCGGAATCGATCACCTGAGACCACCTCAGGTCACCTGAAATCATCTCAGGCCATCTGAAAGCACCTCACGCGCCCTGAGGCCGGCCGCCTTCTTCAGGTAGTACGCGGTCCACAGCCCGGTGTATCCGCCGCCGACGATGACGACGTCCGCGGCGGCGTCGCCGGCGAGCGGCTCCCGGACCGCCGGAAGGCCGTCGTCCGCGTACCAGTAGGAGATCCCGCCGTTCACGACATCGCGCGCCGAGCTGCTCATGGCCGGACGTCAACCCGCGCGGGCGCACGCCGTCTCCTACGGATTCCGTCGTCCCGCACACCCTCGACCGCTGGCGGCGCACGCCGGAAAACGGGGTGAACGCGCGCGTGGCGGGCCCGTATCGTCCGGGACGTGATCGACGTTCCGAAGGCACTGGCGGCGGCACAGGCGAAGGCCAACGGGGAGGCGGGGCGGGCGTTCGTCGCCGCGCTGCCGGGGCTGGCGGCGGAGTTCCTGGAGCGCTGGGAGCTGCGCGTCGACGGCGCCCCGATGCACGGCGTGTCGGCGCTGGTCCTGCCGGTCACCGCCGCCGATGGCACCCGGGCAGTGCTGAAGCTCCAGCTGCTCGACGAGGAGACTGAGGGCGAACCGGTCGCCCTGCGGATCTGGGCCGGCGAGCGGGCCGTGCGGCTGCTGCGGCACGACGAGCCGACCGGCGCCCTGCTCCTCGAACGCCTCGACGCGGCCCGCATGCTCTCGTCGGTCCCGGACCCGCACGAAGGGGTCCTCGTGATCGCCCGTCTGCTGGCCGGCCTGACGGCCGTCGCAGCGCCGCCGGGCATGCGCAGTCTGGGCGACATCGCGGCGGAGATGCTGGAGCGGACCCCGTGGGCGCTGGCCCGCGTCCCGGACCCGCCCACCCGGCGGCTGATCGCCGACTGCGCCGCCGCCCTGCGCGAGGTCGCGGACGACCCCGGCGACCGCCTGCTGCACTGGGACCTGCACGACGAGAACGTCCTCGCCGCCGACCGCGCCCCCTGGCTCGCCATCGACCCCAAGCCCCTCGCCGGCGACCCCGGCTTCGAACTCTGGCCCGCCCTGGCCAACCGCTTCGACGCCGCCGACGTCCGCTGGCGCTTCGACGCGATGACCGAGGTCCTGTCCCTGGACCGCCCCCGAGCCCACGCCTGGACCCTGGCCCGCCTCCTCCAGAACACCCTCTGGACCATCGAGGACGGCGACGGCCCCGACGAACAATCCCTGGAAATCGCCCACCGCCTGAACCCTCACGGCGGCCACCCATGACAGACCGAAAAAGCCGACCCACGACCGGCTGACAGAGCCCCCTGTCGGACTCGAACCGACGACCTTCGCTTTACAAGAGCGGTGCTCTACCAACTGAGCTAAGGAGGCGTGCGCGGGTCGGACGGACTCGCGCCCGTGCAGTGTACCCAGGTCGCGGGTGGGGGCCGTCGAAAATTTCCGCGAAGTTCACATGCCCTCGGGTGCTGACAGACCGGCGGCGGCCGGGTACGGTCCTGAGCCAGTTCACTCGCGTGGACTACACCAACCACCTTCCTACAACGGATCGTCCGGCACGTTCCTGCCGGTAGAAGGGGGCCCATCACCATGGCCACTGTCTCGTTCGACAAGGCGACCCGGATCTACCCGGGTTCCACGAAGCCCGCCGTCGACGCACTCGACATCGAGATCGAGGACGGCGAGTTCCTCGTCCTGGTCGGCCCGTCGGGTTGCGGCAAGTCCACCTCGCTCCGGATGCTCGCGGGGCTCGAGGACGTCAACGGCGGCGCCATCCGCATCGGCGACCGCGACGTCACGCACCTGCCGCCCAAGGACCGGGACATCGCCATGGTGTTCCAGAACTACGCCCTCTACCCGCACATGTCCGTCGCCGACAACATGGGCTTCGCGCTCAAGATCGCCGGCGTCAACAAGGCGGAGATCCGGCAGAAGGTCGAGGAGGCCGCGAAGATCCTCGACCTCACCGAGTACCTCGACCGCAAGCCGAAGGCGCTCTCCGGCGGTCAGCGCCAGCGTGTGGCGATGGGCCGCGCCATCGTGCGTGAGCCGCAGGTCTTCCTCATGGACGAGCCGCTGTCCAACCTGGACGCCAAGCTCCGCGTCTCGACCCGTACGCAGATCGCCTCGCTCCAGCGCCGCCTCGGCATCACCACCGTCTACGTCACCCACGACCAGGTCGAGGCCATGACGATGGGCGACCGGGTGGCGGTCCTCAAGGACGGTCTGCTCCAGCAGGTCGACACCCCGCGCAACATGTACGACCGTCCCGCGAACCTCTTCGTGGCCGGCTTCATCGGCTCCCCGGCGATGAACCTCGTCGAGGTCCCGATCGCCGACGGCGGCGTGAAGTTCGGCAACTCGGTCGTGCCGGTCCAGCGCGACGCGATCTCCGCGACCACCGACAAGACGGTCACCGTGGGCGTCCGCCCCGAGCACTTCGACGTCGCCGGCGCGGAGTCCGACCAGGGCCTCGCGGTCACCGTGAATGTCGTCGAGGAGCTGGGCGCCGACGCGTACGTCTACGGCACCGCCAAGCTCGGCGACGGCGACTCCAAGGACCTCGTCGTCCGCGTCAGCGGCCGTGACGTCCCGGAGAAGGGCAGCACGCTGCACGTCGTCCCGCGCGCGGGCGAGACCCACGTGTTCTCCACCTCGACGGGCGAGCGCCTCTCCGACTGACCTCGACCGACCTCCGAGCGACCTCGGCGACGAGAAGGGCCCCGCGGACTGCCGCGGGGCCCTTCTCGCTGTCGCATTTCGAACGGCTCTCGTCAACCCCCTACCCAAAAAGATGCACCTCTTCATCCCCCGACCGAGTGACTGAATGTCGCCGAATCATTACCCCGCGCTACCCTCACACGCGTGAAGCACTCCGTGAAGCACTCCAGCACCCCTCAGACGCGACGCGGCCGGGGCCCCGCCCGGCGGATCGGTCGCTCCCTCGCTCTCGTCCTGCCCGTCGTCATGGTGCTCTCGGGCACCCTCGCCGTCACCCGGGTCAACTGGTCGGGGGACCCCTCGGATTCGGTGCTCACCGCCTCCGACGCCTCCGCCGCCACCGCGCACCGCACCTCGCACAGCACCGCGAAGGCCCCGCAGGACGTCCTGCGCGACCGCCTGCTGACCGAACTCCACGAAGAGGACCCGGGCGTCGCGCTGACCCACCTCCAGGAGGCGGTGAACGGCAAGCCGTCCCTGGCGAAGCACTGCGCCTCCATCGCCCGAGCCCTCGGCCGCGCCGCGGTACGCCTCCACGGCCCGTCCCAGGCCCAGTCCTACTCACGCCCCGTCTGCGACACGTCGTTCGCGTCGGGCGTGATGGCCGCGCGGGGTTGAGCCGACGAGGCTGAGCCGCCAAGGCTGAGCCGCCAGGGTTAAGCCGATGGGGCTGAGCCGATGGGGCTGAGCCGCCGGGGCTGAGCCGATGGGGCTGAGCCGATGGGGCTGAGCCGATGGGGTGTGGGCCCTGCGCGGGCCCACACCCGCCGGGGCCAACACCCGCTAAGGCCTATACCCGCCGGGGCCCACACCCGCCGGGGCCACACCCGTAGGCCCCCACCCGCCAGGGCCCACACCCACCAAGGCCCGTCGGGCGGATCGACGCGCAGGGATCCGACCGGCGGCGGCTCGCCAGTGCCAGTGCCGGTGCCGGTGAGCGCCGAGCCCCGCGTACGCGGCCGGATCCGCCGGACAGTCCCTGCGCCGCCGCGACTTGAGCCCACCCCCGAGAGCCACCACCCCCGGCACCCCCGCGGCACGCCCACGCCTCCGCCGCGCATCCCCCGCGCATCCCCCCGGGGGACCCGCCAGGGTGCCGGCCAGCGCCGCGTACAGTGCCGGTCATGACCGATCCGCGTGCCGTGTCCCGACCCACGCAAGCCGTCGTCCTGGCCGGGGGCCAGGGGTCGCGGCTGCGTCCCTACACCGACGACCGGCCCAAGCCGATGGTCGAGATCCCCGGGACGGGGAAGCCGATCATCGGCCACCAGCTGAGCTGGCTCGCCGAGGAGGGCGTCACCCACGTCGTGGTCTCCTGCGGGCACCTCGCCGACGTCCTGGAGAAGTGGCTGGAGACGGCCGACCTGCCGGTCGAGGTCACGACCGTCGTCGAGTCCGAGCCCCTGGGCCGCGGCGGCGGCCTCAAGTACGCCGCCGCCCGCCTCCCCCACCCCGACCGGCCCTGGTACGCCACCAACGGCGACATCTGGACCCGCTTCTCGCTGCGCGACATGGCGGACTTCCACACCGAGCGCGACGCCCTCGCCACCCTCGCGCTGGCGCGTCCGCGCATCCCCTGGGGAGCGGTGAAGACGGACGGCTTCGGCCACATCACGGACTTCATCGAGGCGCCGCCGACGACGTACGAGATCAACGCGGGCGTGTACGTCTTCTCCCCCGAGTTCGCCGATCTGCTGCCCGAGCGCGGGGACCACGAACGGACGACCTTCCCGCATCTGGCCCGGGAGCGCCGGCTCGCCGGGTTCCCGATCCCGCAGGGCGCGTACTGGCGGGCCATCGACACGGCGAAGGACCTCACGGAGGCCGCGAAGGAACTGGCCGCGCTGGGTCGCTGACGGTTCGGCAGAGCAGAGGGGACGTGAGTGTCCCCCGGTGCTCAGCAGCGCACCGGGGGACACATCGCTTCAGCGCCGTCAGCCGAGCAGGCCTCCCACCAGCCCCGGTCGGCCCGTCGACGACGAGCCGCCGGTGTCGTCGGAGCCGCCGCTCGTGGAGCCCCCCGTGCTGGAGGAGCCGCCGGAGGTCGGGCCGGACGTGGTGCTGGGGGCCTGCTCCTCCGGGGTGGACTGCTCCGGCGGGGCCTGGCCGCCGCCCGTGCCCTGGGTCTGGCTGGGCGCGCCCGTGGTGGCGCTCTCGGTGTCGTCCCGGGTGGCGTCCGGGGCGCTGTCCGTGCCGGCCGTGGGAGTCGCCGAGGTGGCCTCCCGCGGGGGCTCGCTGGACGACTCGGACGGCTTCTCGCTGGGACGCTGACCGTCGCCGGACTCCCGCGGCGGCGGGGACCCGGGCAGCTCGTTGCGCGGGGCCTCCCCCGGGCCGGGGACGACGACCCGGTCGGCGTCGCGGACGGCGCCGCCGAGCACGGACCCGACCAGCAGCGTCAGCCCGGCGGTGATCGCGGCGACCAGAGCCCCGCGGCGCAGGACGTGGAGGCGCAGGTCCCACAGGTCGGCGCGCGGACCGAGCCGCCGCCAGGCGCCGGCGGTGAGACGGCCGTCCACGGAGTAGACGGGGGCGCCGGCGATGATCAGCGGCGACCAGGCGGCGAGGTAGATGATGTCGGGCGTCGCGTAGACCGGGGCGGTCTTCCAGCTGACGGTCACGAGCAGCGCGGCGGAGAGCGACGCGCCGACGAACGCCGCGACCCGCTGCCAGCAGCCCAGGACCGTGAGGACGCCCACGATCACCTGGAGGAAGGCGATGACGAGCCCGGAGCCGACGGGGTGATGCAGGGCGAACTGCCGCAGCGGCTCGGCGACTTCCCACGGGTGCAGGGTGTTGAGCCACTTCACCATGGAGCCGCGCTCGCCGCCGTCGAAGTACACGGGGTCGCACAGCTTGCCCATGCCGGCGTAGACGGAGATGAAGCCGAGGAGGACGCGCAGCGGGAGCAGGACCACGCCGAGGTTCATCCGGCGGTCGGGGTAGAACGCGTGCCGGGCGGGGTCGTCGCCGTGGCGCTTGGCCCGCGGGCGGGCGCTCTGCGCGGCGACGGCCTCGCCGAAGTCCTCGAACCGGGCCTCGTCGTAAGCGGCTTCGTCGTATCCCGCCTGGTCGTGGCCCGGCTGTCCGTAGCCCGGCCGGTCGTGGCCGGGGCCGCCTCCGTGGCCCGGCGGGGCGTAGGCGGGCTCGTCGTAGGCGCTGCCGACGGTGCGCATGGCCGGCAGGATCCGGTTCTCGCCGGCGCCGGGCGTGCGCTGGGCGCCGACGACCGGGGTCTCGAGGGTCTGCGCGGTGAGTTCGCCGTCGTAGCCCTCGTCGGCCCCGACGCGGGGGATGACCCGGGTGGCTCCGGCGACGCCGGCGGGCGGTTCGCCGTGGCCGACGCTGCCCGCCCGCACGGCCTGGAGGAGGCGGTGGGCGCCGGTGTCGTCCGGGGCCGACCGGCCGCTCCAGACGACGGCGCGGCGGCGGGTCCCGGCGGGCGCGCCGGCCATGCCCGCTCTGCCCGCCGCCCCGACGACGGGGATGCGCGCGGTGTCCTCGGTGGCGCTCAAGTGCCGTGCGACGCGCGGGGATTGGTTGCGCCGTGCCGACGCGCCCAACTGCACGCGGAAGCTCGCGTGACTGACGATGACCTGCGCCGGATCGCTCGGCACCTTCACCATGCTCAGCGCGGGAGCGTCGTCGAATCCCGACGAGCGGTCCCCCGTGGGTGTGCGGGGTGTTCTGGTGTCCACACTCATCTAACCGAGTGATGTGTGGTTAGGACACTGCCTTGACCCACCGGATGTGTCCGGACGCCGTCAAGGCTGCCCCGGCCGTCGGATCAGGCCCCTCCGGGTGAGCAACCGGAAGCCTGTCCAACCCACTTGAGCCGCCTCAGCCCCTCAGCGAGCCCCGAGCGCCTCAGCCCGCCGCCGAGCGCCTCAGCCCTCAGCCCCGTCGCCGAGCCGCCTCGTACAGCACGACCCCCGCCGCCACACCCGCGTTGAGCGACTCCGCGCCGCCCGGCATGGGGATGCGGACCCGGAAGTCGCAGGTCTCGCCGACCAGTCGGGACAGGCCCTTGCCCTCGCTGCCGACGACGATGACGACCGGGCCGTCCAGGGCCTCCAACTCGCCGATCTCCGCCTCGCCGTCGGCGGCCAGGCCGACGACCACGATGCCGGCCTTCTTGTAGGCCTCCAACGCGCGCGTGAGGTTGGTGGCACGGGCCACCGGGGTGCGGGCGGCCGTGCCCGCCGAGGTCTTCCAGGCGCCGGCGGTCATGCCGGCGGCGCGGCGCTCGGGGACGACGACGCCGTGGCCGCCGAAGGCGGAGACGGAGCGGACGACGGCGCCGAGGTTGCGCGGGTCGGTCACGCCGTCGAGCGCGACGATCAGCGGGTCCTCACCGGCGTCGTAGGCGGCGGCGGCGAGGTCCTCGGGGTGCGCGTACTCGTAGGGCGGGACCTGGAGGACGAGACCCTGGTGGTTCAGGCCGTTCGTCATGCGGTCCAGCTCGGGGCGCGGGGCCTCCATGAGGTTGATGCCGCCGCGCTCGGCCGCGAGCTGGAGCGCCTCGCGCACCCGCTCGTCGTTGTCGATGAACTGCTGGACGTACAGCGTCGACGCGGGCACGCCCTCGCGCAGCGCCTCGACGACCGGGTTGCGGCCGACGACCAGTTCGGACGTGCCCTTGCCGCCCCGGCCGCGGACCACGGGCCGGCGCTGGGCCTGCTTGGTCTTGGCGGTGGCGATGCGGTTCTTCTTGTGGCCCTTGCGCATCTCGGCGGGCGGGGTCGGGCCCTTGCCCTCCAGGCCCCGGCGCCGCTGGCCGCCGCTGCCGACCTGCGCGCCCTTCTTGCCGGACATGCGACGGTTGTTGGCTGCCATGACCTACCTGTTTCCGTGAACTGTCGTACGTGCGTACATGCAGTGTGCCGCCCGGGAGGCAGGACGGCACAATCGATCAAGCCGTCAAGCCGTCAAGCCGTCAAGCTGGCGAGCCGGGGCCTAGCGCGGGCCGAGCGACCAGCGCGGCCCCTGCGGGCCGTCCTCGATGACGAGTCCCGACTGGTTGAGCTGGTCGCGGATGGCGTCCGCGGTGCCCCAGTCCTTGCGCCCCCGGGCCGCCTCGCGCTGGTCGAGGACGAGGCGTACGAGGCTGTCGACGACCCCATGCAGGTCCTCGCCCCGGTCGGTCTCCCCCGCCCAGTGCGGGTCGAGCGGGTCCAGGCCGAGGACGCCGAGCATGGCGCGGACCTCGGCGAGGCGGGCCACGGCGGCTTCCTTGTCGTCGGCGGCGAGGGCGGAGTTGCCCTGCCGGACCGTCGTGTGCACGACCGCGAGCGCCTGCGGGACGCCCAGGTCGTCGTCCATCGCCTCGGCGAAGGCCGGCGGCACCTCGGCGGCGGGCTCGACGACGCCCCCCGCCTTCTCGACGACCCGCTGCACGAAGCCCTCGATCCGCGCGAACGCCGACTCGGCCTCGCGCAGCGACTCCTCGCTGTACTCGATCATCGAACGGTAGTGCGGCGTGCCGAGGTAGTAGCGCAGGACGATGGGCCGCCAGTGCTTGACCATCTCGGCGACGAGGACGCTGTTGCCCAGCGACTTCGACATCTTCTCGCCGCTCATGGTGACCCAGGCGTTGTGCACCCAGTACTGCGCGAAGTCGTCGCCGTAGGCCTTGGCCTGGGCGATCTCGTTCTCGTGGTGCGGGAAGATCAGGTCGAGGCCGCCGCCGTGGACGTCGAACGTGGAGCCCAGGTACTTGTGGGCCATCGCCGAGCACTCCAGGTGCCAGCCGGGCCGGCCGCGGCCCCACGGGGTCTCCCAGCTGGGCTCCCCGGGCTTGGCCGCCTTCCACATGGCGAAGTCGCGGGGGTCCCGCTTGCCCGTCTCGCCGTCGCCGGAGGGCTGGAGCAGGTTGTCCAGCTCCTGGTTGGACAGCTGGAGGTACTCCGGGAAGGAGCGCACGTCGAAGTAGACGTTGCCGTCGGCCTCGTAGGCGTGCCCGCGCTCGATGAGCCCGCGCATCATCTCGATCATCTCGGGGACGTGCCCGGTGGCCCGCGGCTCGTACGTCGGCGGCAGGCAGCCGAGGACCTGGTAGCCGTCGTTGAACGCGCGCTCGTTCTCGTACCCGATGGACCACCAGGGGCGGCCCTGGTCGTGCGACTTGACGATGATCTTGTCGTCGATGTCGGTGACGTTGCGGACGAACGTGACGTCGTAGCCGCGGTGGGCGAACCAGCGGCGCATGATGTCGAAGTTCAGGCCCGAGCGGATGTGCCCGATGTGCGGGGCCGCCTGCACGGTGGCGCCACAGAGGTAGATCGAGACGCAACCCGGCTTGAGCGGGGTGAAGTCACGGATCTGCCGGGCGCTGGTGTCGTACAGGCGAATAGTCACCCCTCCAGGGTAGTGGGCGTGGGACGATGCCCCGCGCCCTTCCGCCCCACGGCCACACATTCGTGACACGGCACGGCATATGTCAGCCGGTGCGCGCCACCAACGCCGTCGCCACCGCCATCAGCCCCTCGTCACGGCCGGGGAAACCGAGGCCGTCGGTGGTCGCGCCGGAGACCGAGACGGGGGCGCCCGCCGCCTCCGACAGGATCTTCTGGGCCTCTTCGCGCCGTTTTCCGATCTTCGGGCGCGGGCCGACCACCTGGACGGCGATGTTGCCGACGGTGAAGCCGGCCTCGCGGACGATGCGCGCGGCCTCCGTCAGCAGGGTCACCCCGGAGGCGCCGGACCACTCGGGGCGGCCGGTGCCGAAGTGCTGTCCCAGGTCGCCGAGTCCGGCGGCGGAGAAGAGCGCGTTGCACGCGGCGTGCGCGACGACGTCGGCGTCGGAGTGGCCGGCCAGGCCCGGTCCCTCGCCCTCCCACTTCAGGCCCGCGCACCACAGCTCGCGGCCCTCCTCGAAGGCGTGGATGTCGGTGCCGATGCCGACCTGGGGCAGAAGTGGCCTGTCAGAAGCCATCGTTGAGCCTCCTGCGGGCGAGGACCGCCTCCGCGAGGACGAGGTCCAGCGGGCGCGTCACCTTGAACGCCTCCTCGTGTCCGGGGACGGCGACGACGGTCAGCCCGAGCCGCTCGACCATGCCGGCGTCGTCGGTCACCTCGTCGGTCACCGTCTCGTGGGCACGGACCAGGGCGGCGCGGTCGAAGCCCTGGGGCGTCTGGACGGCGCGCAGCCGGGCCCGCACCGGGGTGGCCACCACCGGCTCCGGGTCCCCGGGGGCCGCCGACGGCTCGACCTCCTTGACGGTGTCGGCGAGGGGCAGCGCCGGGACGACGGCCGGGGCGCCGTCGCGGACGGCCTCGATCACGGCGTCGACGGTGTCGACGGGCACCAGCGGCCGGGCCGCGTCGTGCACGAGGACGATGTCGTGACCGGGCGGCAGCGCCTCCAGGCCCAGCCGAACCGACTCCTGGCGGCTCTCGCCGCCGGGGACGACGACGAAGTCGGTGCGCTCGGGCAGGGCGTGCGCGTCGAGCAGCGACCTGACCTCGGCGGCGCCGTCCGGCGGGGCCACCACGACCACGAGGGAGACCGCGCGGGAGGCGGCGAGGGCACGCACCGCGTGGATCAGCATGGGGGTCCCGCCCAGCGCGCGGAGCGCCTTGGGAGCGCCCGGACCGAGGCGCACGCCCCGGCCGGCGGCCGGAATCACCGCTGCCGCGCGGATCGGGGCGGGCGAGGGACGCGAATCGTCAGACATCGGTTCCTGTCAGGTTTGTGTGCTCGGCCTTGGTGGGTACGGAGACAGCGTGCCGGGCGCGATGCCTTGACCGGACCCTTCCGTGACACCGGTCGAGCCAGCTGCCCGGGCCCGGCACACCAGGATCGGGGGACTTTCCCCGAAGCGACACGCACAACGCGGGTGACGCACAACGCGGGGGACGCGCGACGACGGTGACGCGCGACGGCATTGCGCGGCATCGCAAAAGAAACACGCGTACGGCGTCTGAGCACGAACATGCCGCAGCGCCCGGCGACTGGAGCTGTGTCATCGGGCACCGCGGCATTTCAGTGTGCTGAGCCGAGGCGGGTGTGCGTCGGCGTCAGGACGCGAGAACCTCGTCGAGGAGCGCCTCCGCCTTGTCCTCGTTGGTGTTCTCCGCGAGGGCGAGCTCGCTCACCAGGATCTGGCGGGCCTTGGCGAGCATGCGCTTCTCACCGGCGGAGAGTCCGCGCTCGCGCTCACGACGCCACAGGTCACGTACGACTTCCGCGACCTTGATGACGTCGCCGGAGGCGAGCTTCTCCAGATTTGCCTTGTAACGACGCGACCAGTTCGTGGGCTCCTCGGCGTACGGCGCGCGCAGCACCTCGAAGACCCGGTCCAGCCCGTCCTGACCGACCACATCACGCACGCCGACGAACTCCGCATTGTCCGCTGGCACACGCACTGTCAGGTCGCCCTGGGCGACCTTCAGCACCAAGTAGGTCTTGTCCACGCCTTTGATCTGACGAGTTTCGATAGCCTCGATCAGCGCGGCCCCGTGATGGGGATAGACCACGGTGTCGCCAACCTTGAACGTCATGTGACAGGTACCCCTTCCGTGGCTATCCAGGGTAACACGGAAACTGCGGGTTCTGAATGGCGTTTTCGCAGGTCAGGGCATATCTCGGGGCTTGACAACCACGACAGGATCGTGCTGCGAGCGGCCCGCGGAAGCAGGTATTCGCAGGTGGGAGCGGCTCTTCACGGAGGGCGAAACGCGTACGTTACACGCATCCGAGACCGCTCCCAGATGGCCGAACGTCCACATATGTCCGGTTGCCGGTGTGCGACTTCCGCTACTCCGTTCGGTGTCCTGAGGCGCATCCGAGCCGTTTCCGGAATTGATCACGCCGTCGGCCGAACCCCCGATGATCAATTCCTGGGACGACCTCGCATTCCTTCACGGAAAATCCGCGAGCCCCTCTGAGCGGCGCTTATGTGAATGGCGGCCGACGCGCGAGAAGCCAAAGTGACTCATGGGTCACTTGTGACTGGTGTGACAGGAGTGACAGGAGTGACGAGAGCCTCCGTGAGGCCGCCCTCGGGGCCCCGGAACGCTCCAGAGGCGGGTCGGGTGCGATGGCCCGGGAACGGCTCGGTAACCTAAGGCCGCTGACAGACCCTTAGGGCGGCTTTGAATAAGGAGAGCTGCCCGCCCGTTCCAAGGAGTTGCCGCCGCCGTGAGCAGCAGCCTTCGACGCGGCGCCCTCGCCGCCTCCGCCCTCGCGTTCTCGATCGCCACGCTCGCCGCATGCGGCGCCGGCAACGACTCCCAGACGCTGGAGATCAAGCCGGACAACGCCGCCACCAGCGTCGGCGACATCAAGCTTCAGAACGTCGTCGTGATCACCCAGCCGGACCCGGAGTCGACCGGCCCGGCCGCCGTCTCCGCGACCGTCTTCAACGGCGGTGACACCGCGCAGACCCTGGACTCGATCACCGTGGACGGCGCGGGCGAGTCCGTCGAGATCAAGCCCGCCAAGGGCGAGGGGAAGCTGACCGTGCCGGCCGGCGGCTCGGTCGTCATCGGCGGCAAGGACAACGCCTCCGCGACCCTGCCCGGCGGCAGCGAGGCGATCCGGGACGGCGACGCCCAGAAGGTGACGTTCACCTTCAGCGAGACCGGCGAGGTCAGCCTCCAGGCCTTCGTCGTCCCCGCCGAGAGCTACTTCGCCGAGTGGGGCCCGAGCGACATCCCGGCCGCGCCGGGGGGATCCGCGTCCCCGTCCGCGTCGGCCTCCGAGTCGGCGGGCCACTCGGGCGCGGAGGGCGAGGGCACGGCGGAGTCGTCCGCCCCGGCCGACACGGCCTCGGCGAGCGCGTCGGAGTCGGCTGCCGACCACTGAGCCGCGGTACGCGGCGTGCTCGCGCACGCCGCGTCCGTACGCACGCCGCGTCCACACGCACGCCGAAGGGCGGCACCCCACCCGGGATGCCGCCCTTCGCCACGCCTAGGCCCGCCCGGAACGGCCTACGGCTCGAACTTGTACCCCAGGCCTCGCACCGTCACCAGATAACGCGGTGCCCCCGGGTCCGGCTCGATCTTCGCGCGCAGGCGCTTGACGTGGACGTCGAGGGTTTTGGTGTCGCCCACGTAGTCGGCGCCCCAGACGCGGTCGATGAGCTGCATGCGGGTGAGGACGCGGCCCGCGTTGCGCAGCAGCATCTCCAAGAGGTCGAACTCCTTCAGCGGGAGGTCGACCTTCGAGCCGGAGACGGTGACGACGTGCCGGTCGACGTCCATCCGGACCGGCCCGGCCTCCAGGGCCGCCGGGGTGACCTCCTCCGGCTCGCCGCGCCGGCGCAGGACGGCCCGGATCCGGGCGACCAGCTCGCGCGAGGAGAACGGCTTGGTGACGTAGTCGTCGGCTCCTATCTCCAGGCCGACGACCTTGTCGATCTCGCTGTCCTTGGCCGTCACCATGATCACGGGGACGTTGGAGCGGCCGCGCAGCTGCCGGCACACCTCCGTGCCGGGCAGCCCCGGCAGCATCAGGTCGAGGAGGACGAGGTCGGCGCCGTTGCGCTCGAACTCGTCGAGTCCGTCGGGCCCGGTGGTCGCGACGGCGACCTCGAAACCCTCCTTGCGGAGCATGTACGACAGGGCGTCGGAGAAGGACTCCTCGTCCTCGACGACGAGCACTCGGGTCACGGAAGGACCTCCGGGGCGGAAAGCGTCTGGTACGCGGTTGAGTCGGGGGATGAGGGTGGTTCTGGGGGTGAGGCGTGGGGAGCTGAGGCACGACGGGAGCCGGCGGCGCCTTCCCCGTGGTGGACGCCGTCGTCCTCGTCGTAGGCGTCCGGGTCGTACGCGTCCCGGTCGTGGACGTCATCGTCGTAGGCGTCCGGGTCGTAGGCGCCCTCGTCGTGGGCGTTCCGGTCGTGGGCGTTCTGGTCGTAGGCGTTCTGGTCGAGGCCGGGGCGGCCGTCGGCGCGGTGGCGGGTGAGGCCCGCCTCCGGGAGCCGGAGCGTGAACGTGGAGCCCTGTCCCTCTGCGCTCCACACCGTGACCTCCCCGCCGTGCGAGGCCGCCACGTGCTTGACGATGGCCAGCCCGAGCCCCGTGCCGCCGGTGGCGCGGGAGCGGGCCGGGTCGACGCGGTAGAAGCGCTCGAAGATGCGCTCCTTGTCCTTGTCGGAGATGCCGATGCCCTGGTCGGTGACGGCGACCTCGATCAGGTCCCCGCCCGGCGCGGCCACCCGGCGGGCGGCTATGCCGACGCGGGTGCGGGCGGGCGAGTAGTTGACGGCGTTCTCGACGAGGTTGCCGAGAGCGGCGGCCAGCTGGCCGCGGTTGCCGTAGACGCGCAGGCCGGACGTGCCCCCGGCGGCCATGGTGATCTGCTTGGCGCCGGCCTGGTGACGGCAGCGGTCGACGGCCTCGGCGACGAGCTCGTCCACGCGGACGGGCTCGGCGTCCTCCAGCGGATCGTCGTTCTGCACCCGGGACAGGTCGATGAGCTCCTGGACCAGGTTGGTGAGCCGGGTGGCCTCTATCTGCATACGGCCGGCGAAGCGCGTCACCGCCTCCGGGTCGTCGGAGGCGTCCATGACGGCCTCGGAGAGCAGGGAGAGCGCGCCGACCGGCGTCTTCAGCTCGTGGCTGACGTTCGCGACGAAGTCCCGGCGCACCGCCTCGATGCGCCGGGCCTCGGTGAGGTCCTCGACGAGGAGCAGGACGAGCCGGGAGCCGAGCGGCGCGACGCGCGCGGAGACCGCGAGGGCCTCGCCGCGCCCGGTGCCCCGTCTCGGCAGATCCAGTTCGACCTGGCGTATCTCCCCGTCCCGTCTGGTGTCGCGGGCCATCTGGAGCATGGGTTCGACGGCGAGCTTGCCGCCGCGGACCAGCCCGAGGGCGTACGCCGCCGAGCTGGCCTTGACCACGGCGTCGGCCTCGTCGAGGACCACCGCCGAGGAACGGAGGACGGACAGGACGGTGTCCACGCCCGGGGGCAGCACGGGATCGGTGTGCAAGGAAGTCCTGGTGGGTCGTTTCTGGTCGCGTTCGCTCCAACGGAACGCCAGCATGGCGATGACGCCGGTGAGCAACCCGGCGATCGCTGCCGCTGCGGCGACCGCCGCGTTCACGTCCATGCGTCCAGGTTAGGCATGGCATCCGGCCTGGCCACAGCCATCGGCGTAGGACCTCGAACACTCGTCGCCCAGAGTTCACCTTGGAGCCAGTGGTGGTTCATTTGAGGTGACGGAAACCGACGCGTACGGGGCGGATCGTGGCACCGTGGGGTTCGCGGCCCGGTTCACGGCGCCGGTTCCACACGGCCGGCCCCGGCCGCCCCGGAACCCCGAACCCCCGGACCGGACCCCCGGACCCCTGAAGAACGACGTACGAGAGGGAACCCTGATGCGGGACGCGTACCACGAGGAACTGGACTCGATCGGCGACAGTCTGGTGGAGATGGCCCGGCTGGTCGGGTCGGCAGTCGGACGCGCCACGACCGCCATCCTCGACGCCGATCTCAAGCTGGCCGAGAGCGTGATCGAGGCCGACCAGAAGGTCGACGAGTTGCAGCACGACCTGGAGGCGCGGGCGATCGCCCTGCTGGCGCGGCAGCAGCCGGTGGCGACCGACCTGCGCATAGTCGTGACGTCGCTGCGCATGTCGGCGGACCTGGAGCGCTCCGGCGACCTCGCCCAGCACGTGGCGAAGCTGGCGCGGCTGCGTTTCCCCGAGCGGGCGGTGCCGCGGGATCTGCACGCCACGATCCTGGAGATGGGCCAGCTCGCGCAGCGCCTGATGGCCAAGGCGGCCGAGGTGATCATCACGAAGGACGTCGACCTCGCGCTCCAGCTGGAGACGGACGACGACGAGATGGACCTCCTGCACCGCACGCTCTTCCAGCACCTCATCGACGACCGCTGGAAGCACGGCATCGAGACGGCGGTGGACGTCACCCTCCTGGGCCGCTACTACGAGCGCTTCGCCGACCACGCGGTGGCGGTCGCCAAGCGGGTGGTGTTCCTGGTGACGGGCGAGCACGCGGACGAGCTCCAGCAGGACCTGCCGACGGAGATCCAGCCGGTGACGGGGACGGAGGGGGCGTAGTCCCTGCGTAGTCCGTCCCCCGGCGGAGCGGACCGGGGTGCTCGTCGGGGCTCGTCGGGCTCCTGGGAGTCGTCGTGCGCCATTGACGCGCCCGTCCGGGCGGGCGTGCAATGGGCGAAAGGCGCTCCAGCCTTCAGGCCTCCAGGAGGAACCCATGGCCGAAGCCCGCAGCACCTCCACCCCGGCCGACCCCACCCAGGAACGCCCGACCGAGCAGCCCGCCCGGACGAGGGACCTGCCCCTGATCGCCGCGTGCGGCTGCGGTTCGGGGTGCGGGTGCGGGTGCCAGTCGGGGAGCCCGTGCCAGTGCGGTTGACCGATTCCCGGCGCTGAGGGGTCCAGGGCGTTCGCTTTCCCGCCCGGGCCCCTCATCGCGTTGTGCGCGCCCGCTGGTCGGAGGTGGGACCGGGGCTGCCGGGGCTGTTGGGAGTGCCGGGACTGCCGGGGCTGCCTGAAGTATCGGGACTCGGGGTCGCCGTGCCGGCCTGGGCGGCTGCGGGGAGGGAGAAGACGTTGTCCGGCGTGACGATCTGCGTGACGGCACGGCCGATCAGCGTGCTGAGCCCCTCGCCCTGGTAGTCCACGTCGGAGTTGACCAGGACGACGAGCGTGGCCTCGGCGGACGGCAGCCGGACGGCGAGCGTCTCGTAGCCCGGGAGTTCGCCGTTGTGGCCGATCCAGCCGTTCACGCGCATGATGCCGAGCCCGTAGCTGACGCCCGGGTAGCCGGTCGGCCCGAAGGCGAGGCGTGCGCGCTGTGTCTCCGGGGCGAGCAGCGGACGACCGGAGGCGAGCGCGGGCACCCAGGTGTGGAGGTCGCCGAGGTCGGAGATCATCGCGCCGGCGGCCCAGGCCCAGGAGGGATTCCAGCCGGTGGCGTCGACGGTCGCGGCCCCTTCCTCCACCCCCTCCGCGGTGTACCCCTGGGCATGCGGGTCGGGAATGGCGCTGCCCGTGGGGAACGAGGTGCGCGCGAGCCCGACCGGCTCGTACACCTTCTCCTCCAGATAGGTGTGCAGCGGCTGCCCGGAGACCCTCTCGATCACGAGGCCGATCAGCACGGTGTTGGTGTTGCTGTACTGCCACTCGGCTCCCGGCGAGAAGGGGGAGGGGTGCCGGAAGGCGATGTCGAGCAGTTGCCGAGGGGTGTAGGTCCGCTGCGGATCCGAGGACAGGTCCTTGAGGAACGTCTCGTCCTCGGTGTAGTCGAACAGCCCGCTGCGCATCGCCGCGAGCTGCCGCAGGGTGACGCGGTCACCGGCGGGAACGCCGTCGACGTACCGGCCGATCGGGTCGTCGAGCCCGACCCGCCCCTGGTCCACCAGTTGCAACAGCGCGGTGACGGTGAACGTCTTGGTCACGCTGCCGATGCGCAGGTGCAGCCCGGCCTCCATCGGGGCCCGGGACTCCCGGTCGGCCACGCCGAACGACTTCACGTACGCGTCACCGCCGGGCATCCACAGCCCGACGTTGACCCCGGGGATGCCGGCCCGCGTCATGGTGTCGCGGATCGCCGCGTCGAGGCGGGCGACGGTGGCCGGATCGAGGGCCTGCGGCACGGAGCGCTCGATGCGGAGCGCGGCGGCGGGGCCGGTGGGGCCGGTGGGGCCGGCCGGGCCGGTGGCGGCCGCGAAGGTGTGCGCCGGGCCGGTCGCTCCGACGGTGACGACGAGAAGCACCGCGCCGAGGACTGTGCGAACCGTCCGCGAGGCGCTGAACCTTGCCCGGACCATCGGCGCTCACCTCTGCCTCTGCCTCTGCTTCCGCTTCCGCTTCCGCTTCCGCTTCCGCTTCCGCTTCTGCTTCTGCTTCTGCTTCTGCTTCACAGCACGACGGGAAAAGTCATGATGTGCTACCAGAACAACTCATTCTAAAATCAACCGACACTCCGGGCACTACGGGCACTCCAGACACTCCGCGCATTCCGAGTCCGAAATGCAGATGACACAAATGAAAAAACGCTCTCATCAACGTTTCCCGTGCGCTGGGGTCACTCATTTGCCACGCAACTGGGGGAGCGGACGCGGCGTTAGCGGAACATGACGCAACCGATTCCCCTCAGCCTGCCTCGCCGCGGCGTGCGGACACTGAAATCGTCCGGGGCCGGCGATGCGACGGTGGGGAAATACGCTTACACCGCCGGTGCGGTGTACTCGGCGCTCGACGTCAACGGCGCCCTGCACGGGGAGGGCGCACGGCTCGAACCCCGGGTCACCGAGTCGCTGCTCCACGAGTTCCTCACGCTGCTGGACGCGGCCCAGGCGGAACTCAATCAGCGATGGAGCGGCCAGAGAATCGCCGACCGCCGCGCGGACCGCATGTGACCGGGCGAATCATCATGAATCACGACTACGCGGATCCCGAATTCTCGCAGCGCAATTGGTATCCCGACGCGTATCCTTTCGGTTCGAATACCGACTGGTACGGCAGTCCCGTCGACGACCTGCATTCAGGGGTCCCCCTGGAGCCCCCCGATCTGGGATGGGACCCGGTCGAAGAGCTCGCCATTCTCCTCCAGGACGCCATGCCCGCGGAGCGGTCGACGATCGTGCCGCCGCCGCGCAGCGAGCAGTCCGCCGGTGTCGACCTCACCGATCCGTCGGAGGATCCGGCGCAGACCACGGTGCCGCTGCCGCCCGTCCGACGCTCTTCCGCCGGGCATCGGAAGGTCCGGGTCCGTAAACCTCGCCGCAACTGGCTGCGGACCGGCAGCTTCGCGATCGTCGCATTGATCGCCGCCATCGTGGCGGTGGTCAGCGCCATCGGCGGAATGGCGTCCTACGCGCCGCTCCAGGGCGTCACGTCCGGCACGAAGGGCGGGGGAATGCCCTGGTGGCCCCTGCTCGTGTACGGCCCGTGGATCGTTGCGTCTCTCTCGATTCTCCGGACGGCCCTGCACCGACGCCGGGCTTTCCACTCCTGGTTCGTCGTCCTGCTGTTCTCCGCCGTCGCCATGGTGCTGTGCGTGACGCAGGCCGAGAGGAACTTCACGGGTATCGCCGCGGCAGCCCTGCCGGCCATCGCTTCCCTGGCGTGCTTCCAGCAACTCGTCCGACAGATCACCCTGAGCTTGCCGCCACGCCAGAGCAAGTCCCGTCACCGGAATTAGCCGAGCCTGCCGGGCGAACGATCAGGGCGAGGGCCTCACGCAGATCCGCGACCGTGCGATACAGCACGGTGCTCATCCCGAGCTCCCTCGCCGCGTCGACGTTCTCCTGCCGGTCGTCGACGAAGAGGCACCTGTCGAGACGGGCGCCGGCCCGCGCCGCCGCCGTCTCGTAGATGCGACGGTCCGGCTTGGCGACACCGACGAGCGAACTGTTGACGACGCTGTCCGCGAAGTCGATCAGTCCGAGCACCGCGAGGTCCTCGTCGAGCCACACCGTCGCGTTCGTGACCAGGATGACCGGGCAATGCTCCCGAACCTGACGAAGCAGCGTCACGACAGCCTCGTCCGCCCAGAACCCGGACTCGGTGAAGGCCTTGGCCAGCCCCTGAGCCTGCCCCTCCGCCAACGACGCCCGGGATCCGAGCCCCCGGACGATGGACTGCGCCCACTGCTCTCTGCTGATCTCCCCGAGCAACAGCGGCAGATCATTCTCCGGCGCGAACCCGACGTCAGCCGTGATCCCCTCCGACAGCCCCGCGGCCCGCTCCAGGCGCGCCACCTCGCCGAAGTCGTAGAAACGGATCACCCCGTCGAGATCACACAGAACGGCGTCGAAGGGCAGGTCACGCACATCCGTCTGGGCTTCCACGGTGCATGAATACCACTGACGTCGATCACGGTCGATCACAGCGGAGAGTCGGGCCCGTTCGCCTGCGTTGCTTCCCGCGCGATCACTCGTGCTCGGAGGCAGCCGCGACCGAGAGTTCCCCACGGCGACACAACAGGCCGTGAGCCGCGCGAAGCCGTGCGCCGCGCCGAGCCGCCCGGTCAATGATCGATGCTTCCGCCCATCAGTAAGAGGAACGGAACGAACCAGACGAAGAGAAAGGCGAGGAAGCTCACGAGGAGGCATGCCAGGAGGCCGAACATCAGGATGACCAGGAACGTCCACTTGACGCGATCACAGACCTCACGCCAACCGGCCCTCACCTGAGTTACGTCGGTCATGGCCTCTCCCCGATCGGCGGTCCTCATCGTCTCACTCGGAGCGATCAGGCTGCACCCCCGAACCGTGAGGTCCCTCGACCGTCGGGCAGGATGCGAGGGCATGGTCACTGGGGAGGCAATCCATGGGCTCGACGGACGACGTCATCGATCTGATCCACCTGACCGACAGGCCCGGCGCCGGCGGCCACAGCGTCTCCGTGCGCGTCCTCGGGCGTTGCCAACCCGGCATCCTGACCGGCCACGACCTCCTTGACTGCGAGATCGTCATCGCGGCGGAATCCGTCCACGCGACCTTCTCGGTGACCCTCCTCCCTGAGGACCTGGAGGACTGGGAGGACGCCCTGGCGAGACTGGAGTCCCGACGGTCCGCCATGTGGCTCGAATCCGGACGGACTCCGTCCATGAGGATCGAGCCCGACGAGAGCGGCGCGCTCCGGGTTACCGTGCACGACGGGCCGGAGTCGGAAGCCACTGTCACGGTCCTGTTGTCCGTACCACCACCGACATGGATCACCCACCAACACGACCTGCTCGCCCGGGCCCGCGAGGTCTATCCGCGCGAGGTCGCCGAGACATCACCCGGTGCCTACGAGTGGCGGCGCGCCGGCAGCAGCGGCTGACACACAGGTCGCCTCAAGAGGCCCCCGCCCCGCGAGGAAACCGCGAGTCGGCCCGTTGGCAGTCGTCGGTCGTCATCGGTGGTCATCGGCCACTGTCGAACGACCGCGGACGGCCCGGGGACGGCCCAGCCGCAGATCACCCGCACGGCCTCAGCCGACGGACGCAGCCCGCCACTGCGCGGTGATGCACCCCTCTTCCATGTCCCACCACTCCTTGGCCACGCCATGGTGGAGCAGCTTCTGCACCTTCGTGAGATCGGCGGTGGGCGGGACGTCCAGGACGACAATGCGGAATCGCTCAATACCCTCGCCGCAGACTCCGAGTTGGTGAAACGCGTTGATCACACTCTGCCGCGCAGCTCCGGAGCCGCCGTCGCGGAACACGATGAGGCGGATGGTGCAGTTCTCGGAACGCCGAACCACCTCGCCGGCCCATCGCACACCCTCCTCGTCGGGCTCGGCGGCCACGACGTCCCCGCAGGCGATACCTCGGACGAATAAGGGAATGTTGTCGAGCCGCACGGTGCCGTCGCCTTGGTCGACAGCCCACAGGCTCTCCACCGACGCCGGGGGCCAGTCGCCCTTGAACGGCACTTCTACGCGTCGGTGTTGCTGGACGCGGGCGAGAGCATCAAGGCCGTCAGCGAGTACCTCGGGCACTCCGACCCGGGACTCACGCTGAAGGTGTACGCGCACCTCATGCCGAGCAGCCGGGACCGGGCCCGGAAGGCTCTCGGTCAGGCACTCCGCCCACCCCAGGGCCCGCCGCGCTGAGGTCCCACAGAGGGCCCAGGCCGTGAAAATGCCCCCGCCCCGCGCCGTATGTGCAGGTCGGGGGCATGATCACGAAACCTACTTCTTCTTGCCCTGGTTCTTGACCGCCTCGATGGCCGCTGCTGCCGCCTCCGGGTCCAGGTACTTGCCGCCCGGGGTGACCGGGGTGAAGTCGGCGTCGAGTTCGTAGTACAGGGGGATGCCCGTCGGGATGTTCAGGCTCGCGATGTCGGCGTCGGAGATGCCGTCCAGGTGCTTGACCAGGGCGCGCAGCGAGTTGCCGTGGGCCGCGACCAGGACCGTGCGGCCGGTCAGGAGGTCGGGGACGATGCCGTCGTACCAGTAGGGGAGCATCCGGACGACGACGTCCTTCAGGCACTCCGTGCGCGGGCGCAGCTCCGGCGGGATGGTCGCGTAGCGGGCGTCGTCCGACTGGGAGAACTCCGTGCCGTCCTCGAGCGGGGGCGGCGGGGTGTCGTAGGAGCGGCGCCACAGCATGAACTGCTCCTCGCCGAACTCGGCGAGCGTCTGGGCCTTGTCCTTGCCCTGGAGCGCGCCGTAGTGGCGTTCGTTCAGGCGCCAGGAGCGGTGGACGGGGATCCAGTGCCGGTCGGCGGACTCCAGGGCGAGCTGCGCGGTGCGGATCGCGCGCTTCTGGAGTGAGGTGTGGACCACGTCGGGGAGCAGGTCGGCGTCCTTCAGCAGCTCACCGCCGCGGACCGCCTCCTTCTCGCCCTTCTCGTTGAGGTTCACGTCCACCCAGCCGGTGAACAGGTTCTTCGCGTTCCACTCGCTCTCGCCGTGACGGAGCAGGATCAGCTTGTACGGTGCGTCGGCCATGCGTATGAGCGTAATCCAAGGCTTTGGGCGGAGGTGCGCCCCGCCCGCAGAGCGGACGGCCGAGGGGACGGCCGAGGGGACGGTCGATGGGACGGTCGAGGGGACGGTTGACGGGATCTGTTAATCGAGTGGTCAACGAGCCCCCGGCCCTCGTAAGTTGTCGGCACCGTCCGCGCCACTTACCTTCCGGGGGATTCCCATGTCCGTCGCCGCCCTGAGACGTGCCGCCCGCGAGACCGTCTCCGGGTTGCCCCGCGAGTTCTGGTGGCTGTGGACCAGCACCCTCGTCAACCGGCTCGGGGCCTTCGTCGCCACCTTCATGGCCCTGTACCTGACCCTCGACCGCGGCTACTCCGCCTTCTACGCCGGCGCCGTCGCCTCCCTCCACGGGCTGGGCGGCGTCGTCTCCTCCCTCGCCGGCGGTGTGATGGCCGACCGGCTCGGGCGGCGGCCCACGCTGCTCGTCGCCCAGGTGGCCACCGGTCTGTCGGTTGCGCTGCTCGGCTTCATGGAGCATCCCGTCGCCATCGCGGCCGTCGCCTTCCTCGTCGGCATGGCCTCCAACGCCTCCCGGCCCGCCGTGCAGGCGATGATGGCCGACATCGTGCGGCCCGAGGACCGGGTCAGGGCGTTCTCGCTCAACTACTGGGCCATCAACCTCGGTTTCGCCGTCTCCTCCATGGGCGCCGGGTTCGTCGCCGAGTTCAGCTACCTCGCCGGCTTCCTCATCGAAGGCGGGATGACCCTGCTCTGCGCGGTCGTCGTGTTCCTCAAGCTCCCCGAGTCGCGGCCCGTGCGGGAGGCCGAGACCGTCGAGGAGAAGGCCGTCGGGCTCGGCACCGTACTGCGCGACGGGCGGTTCATGGCCCTCGTCGGGCTGTCCTTCCTCGTCGCCTTCGTCTTCCAGCAGGGCGCGGTCGGGCTGCCGGTGGCGATGGGCGCGGCCGGGTTCACCCCGGCCGACTACGGCATGGCCATCGCCGTCAACGGCATCCTCATCGTCGCGCTCCAGATCCCCGTCACCCGGTTCATCCAGCACCGCGACCCCGGGCGGCTGCTCGTCGTGTCGTCCGTGCTCGCCGGGTACGGCTTCGGGCTCACCGCCTTCGCCGGGTCGGTCGGCGTCTTCGCGCTCACCGTCTGCGTGTGGACCCTCGCCGAGATCGTCAACGCGCCGACCCAGACCGGTCTCGTCGTCCGCCTCTCCCCCACCCACGGGCGCGGGCGCTACCAGGGCATGTACACGATGTCCTGGGCGGTGGCCTCCCTGATCGCCCCGGTGCTCTCCGGTCTCGTCATCGACCGGTTCGGGGCGGAGTGGCTGTGGGGGCTGTGCGCCGTCGTCGGGACGGTGGCGGGGGTCGGGTTCGCCGTGCTGATGCGGCGCATCACGGGGGAGGCGGGAACGGCGGAGGAGCAGGGAGCGGGGGCTCAGGACGCCGGAGCGGAACGTGAAGGGGCCGACGATGATGTCGTCGGGTCCGTCAAGGCCGAGGTCCGTCCCGCCTGAGACCGTGCGGGCGGGGGCCCTTGCGGTCCCCTTCCCGTCGTCCCCGTCGTCCCCGTCGTCCCCGTCGTCAGGGGTGCATCCTCGCCCCCTTCAGCACCTTGTCCACCGCGTTCCGCGGGCCGTACACCGCCAGGCCCACCAGGTCCAGGTCGTCCGTCCGGACGGCCCGGACCGCGGCGCGGTTGTCGCGGTCGTTGCCGGTGGCGAAGAGGTCCGACGTGAACACCGCACGCGGGAGGGCGCGGGACAGCACGCGCGTGTGGGCCGTCCTCAGCGTCTCCTTCGTGCCCTCGAAGACCAGCACCGGCTGGCGGAACATCGGCAGGTAGCGGACGCCGTCCGCGTCCTCGTACGGCTCCCCGGTCACCTCGGGGACCTCCGCGCCCAGGCCGCTGACGAGGAACGCGGTGACGTTCAGGCGCTGCCAGGTCTCCAGGTCCTCGCGCAGCAGGACGGCGATCTTCGTGTCGAAGCGGACGGGATCGGGGCTCGCGCTCGTGCTCATGCTCATGCTCATGCTCATGCTCATGCAATGAGACTGCCGACCCGCCCACAGCACGGTCTTGTACGTTCTTTGCATGGTCGCCGACGTCTCCGCCTGGCGCCCGCGTGTCCCGGGCGTCGTCGAGGTCTTCCACGCCCACTTCACCGATCACGCGTATCCGATGCACGTGCACGACGCGTGGACGCTGCTCATCGTGGACGCCGGGGCCGTGCGGTACGACCTGGAGCGGCACGAGCACGGCACCCCGCACGACACGGTGACGCTGCTGCCGCCGCACGTGCCGCACAACGGCTCCGCCGCGACCCCGGACGGCTTCCGCAAGCGGGTGCTGTACCTCGACGCGAGCGTGCTCGGCGAGGACCTGATCGGGCCCGCCGTCGACGAGCCCGATCTGCGCGACCCCGTGCTGCGACGGCGGGTCGGGCAGCTGCACGCCGCGCTCACCGGCCCCGGCGACGAACTGGAGGCCGCCAGTCGGCTGACGCTGATCGGCGAGCGGCTGCGGTCCCATCTGCTCCCCCGGCGTCCCGACGAACCCGCCCGCCGCGACCCGGACCTCGCCCGCCGGCTGCGCGAACTCCTCGACGAACGCGTCCTCGAAGGCGTCACCCTGGACGAGGCGTCCGGGCTGCTGGGGGCTCATCCGGCGCATCTCGTACGGGCGTTCAGCGCGGCGTACGGCATCGCGCCGCACCAGTACCTGATGTCCCGCCGCCTCGAACGGGCCCGCGGTCTGCTGCTGGGCGGCCTGCCGCCCGGGGACGTGGCCGCGGCCACCGGTTTCTTCGACCAGTCCCATCTCACCCGCCACTTCAGGAGGTGGGTCGGCGTCACCCCGGGACGGTACGCGCGGAGGTCCTCCGTCCGGGGGTCAGGTGAGGTCAGGCCAGGTCAGTCCGACTCGCGTCGTGTCAGGTGAGCGAACGCGTCCAGGTTGCGGGTCGACTCGCCCCGTGACACCCGCCATGCGTACTCGCGGCGGATCGCGGTGGCGAAGCCCAGTTCCAGGAGGGTGTTGAAGGCGCCGTCGGCGGCCTCCAGGACCTGGCCGAGGAGGCGGTCCGTCTCGTCGGGGGTGACGGCGGCGAGGGGGAGGCGGGCGGTGACGTAGACGTCGCCGAGCTGGTCGACGGCGTAACTCACGCCGTACAGCTTGAGGTTGCGCTCCAGGAGCCAGCGGTGGACGCCCGGCTCGTTCTCGTCGGGGTGGCGGATGACGAAGGCGTTCAGGGACAGGGAGTGGCGGCCCACGATGAGCGAGACGGTCGTCTTCAGCTTGCGGACGCCGGGGAGCTGGACGACGAAGCTGCCCGGATCAGGACTCTCCCATTCCAGTTCGGCGTCCTTCAGGACGTCCTCGATGACCTGTGCGGCGGTCTTCCCGGCATCACCCATGCTGGCCATGCTCGGAGCGTACGCGACGGCGGTGGGCCTGCGTCGCGGCGGCGTAGACGTCGGCGGTGGCGGCGGCCGCGGTGTCCCAGCCGAAGGACTGGGCGTGCCGGGCGGCGGCCGCGCCCATGCGGGCGGGCAGCTCCGGGCGGTCGGCGAAGTCGGCGAGCACGCGCGCGTAGGCGGCCGGGTCGTGGCCCTGGACGAGGAAGCCCGTCTCGGTGTCGCGCACGGCGACCGGGAGTCCGCCGACGGCCGCGGCGAGCACCGGCGTGCCCGCGGCCTGCGCCTCTATGGCGACGAGGCCGAACGACTCGCTGTAGGAGGGCACGACGAGGACGGAGGCGGCCCGGAACCAGTCCGCGAGCTGCTCCTGCCCGACGGGCGGGCGGAACCGTACGACGTCCGAGACGCCGAGGCGCGCGGCCAGCTTCTGGAGCCCCTCCGGCTTGGCGAGCCCGCTGCCGCTGGGGCCGCCGACGACGGGCACGACGAGCCGGGAGCGCAGGTCGGGCCGCTCGTCGAGGAGGACGGCCACGGCGCGCAGCAGGACGTCGGGCGCCTTGAGCGGCTGGATGCGGCCGGCGAAGAGCGGGATCAGGGCGTCCTGCGGCAGGTCGAGGCGGGCGCGGGCGGCGGCGCGGCCGTCGGCGGGGCTGAAGCGGTCGAGGTTGACGCCGGGGTGCACGACGGCGACCTTGCCGGGGTCGGCGGAGTAGTGGCGGACGAGTTCGTTGGCCTCCTCCGCCGTGTTGGCGATGAGGCGGTCGGCGGCGACGACGATCTGGGTCTCGCCGATGACGCGGGCGGCGGGCTCGGGCGTGTCGCCGTCGGCGAGGTTGGCGTTCTTGACCTTGGCCATGGTGTGCATGGCGTGCACGAGGGGGGCGCCCCAGCGCTGGGCGGCGAGCCAGCCGACGTGGCCGGAGAGCCAGTAGTGCGAGTGGACGAGGTCGTAGTAGCCGGGGCGGTGCCCGGCCCAGGCCTGCATCACACCGTGCGTGAAGGCGCACAGCTGGGCGGGGAGGTCCTCCTTGGCGAGGCCTTCGTAGGGGCCGGCGTCGATGTGGCGGACGAGGACGCCGGGGGCCAGCTCGACGGTCGGGGGCAGGCCGCCGGTGGTGGCGCGGGTGAAGATCTCCACCTCGATGTTGAGCGCGGCGAGGCGCTGCGCGAGCTCCACTATGTAGACGTTCATGCCGCCGGCGTCCCCGGTGCCGGGCTGGTGCAGCGGTGACGTGTGCACGGAGAGCATGGCGACACGGCGGGGGCGGCGGTGCAGCCTGCGGCGCGGGGGTGCCGTTGCAGAGCGACGCCCGAGCCTGGTGCCGTACTGGCTCACGTGGCGGTCCTCCTTGCTGCGGGCATGCCGGACGGAGGGGGCGGGGCTCCCTCCAAGGGGAGGGAACGCCGGAGGGGCGTATTCCCATTCCTGGTCGGGGGATCCCGGGGCGGTTTTTGCCTAGGCATTACCGGAGATCGCTCAACCGTTCGAGGGTGGAACGGCGTCCGGGGCCGGGGGATGGGGTGGCGCGGGCAGGCGGGCCGGTGGGCGGCCCGGTGGGCAGCCCGGCCCCGGATCGGGTTCCCCCGGCGGGCACCGCATACTCGTAGGCATGGCTTCCCGCGCACCGTCCCGCCCCGTGGGCACGGTCACCCGCGGGACCACCAACCCCAACCGGCTGCGCCGCATGGACCGCTGGATCGTGTCCGCGCACGGCTCCGAGCTGCGCCGCGCCGACCGCCCCGTGGCCGTCGACCTCGGCTACGGCGCCGCCCCCTGGACGGCCGTCGAACTGCTGGGCCGGCTGCGGTCCGTCGCACCCCACGCGCGCGTGGTGGGCGTCGAGATCGAACCGGCCCGCGTCACGGCCGCGAAGCCCTACGAACGCGAGGGCCTCGTCTTCCGGCACGGCGGCTTCGAGGTCCCGCTCCCGGGACGGCCGCACCTCATCCGCGCGGCCAACGTGCTGCGCCAGTACGACGAGGGCGAGGTCGGCGGCGTCTGGGAACGGCTGTGCTCGCGGCTCGCGCCGGCGACGGAGGGCTCGCGCGGGGGACTGCTCGTCGAGGGGACCTGCGACGAGGTCGGCCGACGGCACGTGTGGGTCGCGCTCGGGCCCGAGGGGCCGCGGACGGTCACCTTCGCCGCCCGGCTCGGCTCGCTGGAACGCCCTTCCGACCTTGCGGAACGGCTCCCGAAGGCGCTCATCCACCGCAACGT
The DNA here is from genome assembly GCF_042890065.1 of Streptomyces sp. NPDC002328. Taxonomy (NCBI): domain Bacteria; kingdom Bacillati; phylum Actinomycetota; class Actinomycetes; order Kitasatosporales; family Streptomycetaceae; genus Streptomyces; species Streptomyces sp. NPDC002328. Next base: position 504,340 of record NZ_JBIARQ010000003.1, read on the forward strand.
GCCCGGTGAGCCCGTGCACGCGTTCCTCCGCGACTTCGACCGGGCCTGGGCCGCGGCGGCGCCCTACGCGGCGTACGGCGCGCGGCAGCGGTGGATACGGGCGGTGCGGGACCTCACGGCGGACTGGCCGGTGCGGGACGGGCCCGGTCGGTGGCGGCAGGGGGAAGTGACGCTGGGCTGGGGGGCTTTGGCTCCTCGGCGGTGAGGTCCCTATTTCACCCTCGTCTCGGGAACGATCTCCGCGAGGCGTTCGTCACACAGGGCGGGGAGATCCTCATGGCAGGTGGGGACGGGGGCGGGACTGCCCCTGTCGTTTTCCGGCGTGGCGTGGCACGATCCCCCCGGTGGCCGTAAGTTACTGACGGTTAATCATGTCTTGGGGGGCGTCATGGGTAGGGGCAAGCGCAGCCTGATCGCGGCGGCCGTGGCCGTGGTCTGCGCGGTCACCGTGCTGACCGTGCCGGGCACGGCGTTCGCGGCCCCGAACCCCACGCCGACGCCGCTCCCCACCACGAACCCCACGCTGACCCTGCCGCCCGCGTCCGACAAGGAACTGGAAGCGGTGCGCACCCAGCTCGACGCGCTGTACCACGACGCCGCGGTCGCCACCGAGGCCTACAACGCGGCCGAGGAGCAGGCGAAGCAGCAGTCCGCGGAGATCGTCGAGCTGGCCAAGAAGATCGTCAAGGGCCGTGAGGCGCTGGACGACATGAAGGACCGCGCCGGCGCCGCGGCTCGCGCCCAGTACCGGGGCGGCGGCCTGCCCGACGAGGCGAAGCTCGTGCTCAGCGACACCCCGGGCGCGTTCCTCGACGGGGCGGGCCGGGTCATCCAGGGGCAGCGGGCGACCAAGAGCCTGCTCACCGAAATGACCCGCACCCAGCAGGACTTGGAGCAGTACGCCAAGGACGCCTCCGCCCAGTGGCACAAGCTGGAGACGAACCGCAAGGCCAAGGCGACGGCCCAGGAGAAGATCGAGAAGCAGATCGCGGCGGCCGAGAAGCTGGAATCGGAGCTGGAGAAAGAGGAGAAGGAGCGCCTCGCCCAACTCCAGGCGCGGGCCGCCCAGCAGGCGCAGACCGCCTGGCTGGACAGCGGCGTCCTGGCCGACGTCGACGGCCAGGCCAGCGCCCCGGGCAAGAAGGCCGTCCAGTACGCCACCGCACAGCTCGACAAGCCGTACGTGTGGGGCGCCGAGGGCCCGGACTCCTTCGACTGCTCCGGCCTGACCTCCCAGGCCTGGGCCGCCGCCGGCGTCTCCGTCCCGCGCACCTCGCAGGAGCAGTGGCGGCAGCTGACGCGCGTCGACGTGGGCGACATGCGCCCCGGCGACCTGATCGTCTACTACGACGACGCCAGCCACATCGCGCTCTACCTGGGCGACGGCAAGATGATCCACGCCCCGCGACCGGGCCGGACGATCACCATCGCGGGCGCGGGCTCAATGCCGATACTCGGGGTGGTCCGCCCGGACGCGTGAGACCGGCGGGGGTTGAGGCGGCAGCGGCGGTGACGGAACCGGCGGAGGTTCCGGTGGCGGCCGGTGGCGCGGGTTCCGGCGACAGCCGGTGGCGGACCTTGCGGCAGGACCCACGGCGATCCCGGCGGCGGTTCCAGCGGCAGGCCCCACGGAGGTTCCGGCGGCAGCCGGTGGCGGACCCTGCGGCAGTCCCCACGGCACTCCCGGCGGCAGCCGGCGGCGGTTCCGGCGACAGCCGGCAGCGGTTCCGGCGACAGCCGGCGGCAGACCCTGCGGCAATCCCGGCCGCAGTCCCCACGGCGGTTCCGGCGGCGATCCCGGTGTGCGTGACAGCGCCCACGTGACCCACCGCACGTCCACCGGCCGCCCAAACCCGGCGCTGACGTGACGTTCGTCATCCCCACCCCCCGCCCGCCCCGCCCAACTGCGCCACAAATAAAGGCATATGACGGTGGTCTGAGATCAAGCGGCGTGCCGTGGACCATTCCGCTGCGGCGCCTTCTGCCGCTATGGTCCCCGTCGGTGGGTCGAGGTCCCTCGTACCCGCCATGCCCTCGGGGGGAGGGAAGGAACCCAGGACAATGCCCGTACCCGTACCGCGGCAGAGAGCGATCCCGGCCGTGGAGTGTGGTCAGGCGCAGGCCGCGCCCGCAGTCGGCGGCCACTCCAAGGAAGAAGCCCCGCGCACGGACGACCGGAACGACCGTCGCGACGAAGCGAAGAACCCGACGGTCGGGGACAACGCCGCACCCGGCGAACGCGTCCCCCATGGCGTGAGCGCCGCCACCCACACCAACCTCACACTGCTGCTGATCGAGGACGACCCCACGGCCGCCCCGATCGTGCCCGGCCTGCTCGACTCGGCCGGCAAGCCGATCCGTGTGCGCACCGCCCGCAACCTCACCGAGGCCGGACGGCTGCTCACCGACGACGTCCACTGCATCCTGCTGGACCTCGCGCTGCCCGCGCCCGGACGCGCCGCCGACGACGACGAGCTGGCCGTGCTCAGGCACGTCCTGGAGCTCGCGCCCCGGCACGCCGTGCTCGCGCTCACCACCTCGGGTGACGCCGAGCGCGGCGCGGAGGCCGTGCGCGTCGGCGCCCAGGACTACCTGTTCCGCGACGAGCTGGACGGCCGGCTGCTCAGCCGTGCCATCCGCTACGCCGTGGAGCGCAAGCGCTCGGACACCGCCGAGCGGCGGCTCGCCGAGGGCAAGCTGCGCGCCCAGGAGAACGCCCGTCTGGAGCGCGGCCTGCTCCCGACGCCCCTCCTTGAGGGCTCCCCGCTGCGCTTCGCCGCCCGCTACCGTCCCGGCCGCTCGCGGGCGCTGCTCGGCGGCGACTTCTACGACACCGTCCGCACTCCGGACGGCACCGTCCACGCCATGATCGGCGACGTCTGCGGGCACGGCCCGGACGAGGCGGCGCTCGGCGTGGAGCTGCGCATCGCCTGGCGTGCGCTGACGCTGGCCGGGCTGTGCGGCGACGAGCTGCTGAACACGCTGCAACAGGTGCTGGAGCACGAGCGCGACGACGACGAGATCTTCGCGACGCTGTGCACGGTGGACATCGCGCCCGACGGCCGCCGCGCGGGCCTGTGCCTGGCCGGCCACCCGGCGCCGCTGATCGCCCGCCCGGACCGGCCGGCGCAGCTGCTGCCCTACGACAACAACGGCCCCGCCCTCGGCCTGCTGCCCGGCGCCCGCTGGCCCCGGATGCAGGTGGAGCTGGGCGCGGAGTGGAGCCTGATGCTCTACACCGACGGGCTGATCGAGGGCCACATCGGCCGGGGCCGGGAGCGGCTCGGCCAGGACGGCATGGTGGAGATGATCCGCCGCCAGCTGGCCTCCGGCCTCCAGGGGGAGGACCTGCTGCGGGCCGCCGTCAACGAGGTGCGCGAGCTGAACGGCGGGGAGCTCACGGACGATGTGGCGGTGGTTCTGCTCGACCGCGTGCGGTAGCGCTCCGCTGGGGTGCGCCGTAGAGGGGTGCGCCGTGGGCAGGTGCGCCCGGATGCCGGGTGCGGGCCGTATGGGGCTGGGCGCGCAGTTCCCCGCGCCCCTGAAGGAGGGGCTGCGCCCCCCCTTCGACCCCTTCCCTCAGCGGCCGCCGTTGTACGGGCCGTAGGGGCCGTCGCTGCTGGAGCCGCCTCGGCGGGGGCGGCCGCCGCCGGGGAGGGCGCGCAGGGCGGGCCGGACGTCGACCATGTACACGATCGTCGCGATCAGGCCGATGATCGGCAGGAACGACAGGATCGGAAAGATCAGGTTCACCACGAAGGCGATCCCGAGGATGATCATCCAGAACGGCTTCGTCTGCTTGTCGGCAGCCCGGTAGCCGTCCTCGCGGCGGATGGCCGCGTCGAAGAGAGCGAAGCCGCTGAACACGATCAGGGCCAGGCTCAGCAGAGACATGAACCCTGCGAAACCTTGCATCAGCACTACGTCCACCACCCGACTCGGCACGACTCCGGCACGTCGTTGCGCGTCATTGCATCATCTGCTCGTCACTGCGGTCCTGCACGGCGCTACGCGGTCACCGTACCCGCAACCGCACTACCGTTACCCGGACAACGGGCCGGGCACTCCCCGAGTGCCCGGCCCGTCGGCATGTCCGCGGCGTCGCCGTCTTCGTGCGCGTCCGTCCGGCGCCGTCGGTCTCACTTGGCCGGCGGCGTCGGCTTCTTCGCCGTGGCGGTGTTCTTGCGGGGCGCCGGGGCCTTCTTGGCGGCGGCCGGGGCGGGCTTCTTCGGCGCGGCGGGGTCGGCCTTGACCTCGGCCGGGGTCACGACGGGCGCCGGAGCGGGCTTCACCGCGGCCGTCCTGGCCTCGGCCGCCTTGGTCTCGGCGGCCTCCGCCTTCGGCTCGTCCCTGCCCTCGACGACGATGGCCAGTTCCTCGATCTCCTCGGCGGCGTCGCCGCGCCAGGTGCGCACGGCCTGCTCGCCGTGCTCGGCGACCTTCTCGTAGGTCTCGCGGGCCTTCACGGCGTACTCGGCGGCGACGCCGACACCGCGCAGCGCGAAGTCCTGGGCGGACTCGCCGAGCTTCTTCAGGTCGGCGTCGATCGTGCTGCCGAGCTTCTTGATGTCACCGTCGAGGCTGCCGAGGAACTCGCCGACCTTGGACTGGAAGGACTCCTGCGCCTCCTTGGCCTTGGCGCCGGCCTCCTTGGCACGGGCGGCGGCCTTCTCCTGGACGGCCTTGGGGTCGGTGTTGCGGACGGCCTCGAACCGGGCCGGGGCCTCCGTGCGCAGCTGGTCCACCAGGCCCGGCACCTTCTTCGCCTGCTGGAGGGCCAGGTCGGCGGTGCCGGCGGCGAAGTAGAGCGGAGTCGGGTCGCTGAGGGTCTTGCGCAGGTCGTCGGTGATGGCCATGGTGATGTTCTCCCGTAGTCGCGTTCTTGACGTTCGTCGATATCGGTTGGTGCGGATCCGCAGTCGGCGGCCGGTCCCCTGGTCCGGTCAACCGGCCGTCTGCTGCGGATCGGCGTCGCTGCCGTCGGCCGTACGGGCGGATCCGGGACCTCTGGAGGAGGCGTCGCCCTCCTGGCCCCGGGCGTCCACCGCGCCGTCGCCGGCCGTGAACCCGTTCTCCTTGCGGAACGACTCGTAGATCTGGAGCAGCACCTGCTTCTGCTGCCCGTTGAGCGCGGGGTCGGCGAGAATGACCGCCCGCGTCTCGACCTCGTCACGGTCCCGCTCGGCGTCGAGGATGCCCGCGCGCACGTACAGCGTCTCGGCGGAGATCCGCAGGGCCTTGGCGACCTGCTGCAACACCTCCGCGCTGGGCTTGCGCAGCCCGCGCTCGATCTGGCTCAGGTACGGGTTGGACACCCCGGCGGCATCGGCGAGCTGCCGCAACGAGAGCTGAGCGTTTCGCCGCTGCTCGCGCAGGTACTCACCGAGATTGCCGACGTTGAGCGATGCCATGCCTCCACAGTGCCTCACCCCCGCTAACTATTGCAAGCACCTGCTTGCAATAGTGTGTCGCACCACAGCCACCGCTACGTGTGACTCGCAGCGATAACTGTCACTTCGGACCCCGGCTGTGTGAGCCACTAGGTTGGCGTGCGTGGAGACACGGGGGCAGAGGTATCGGTATGTGGGTCCGGCTGGGCTGAAGGAGTTCGTCCGGGCGGGTGGTGAGGGGCGGAGCATCCGCTCGGCGGCGGACTTCGACGAGTGGGTCTCGGCGCTGACCCTGGACGAGTTGAGCGAGCCGTTCACGTTCGTCGTCGATGGCGGTGGGGTGCTGCGACTGGCTCCGCGCCGCAGTGAGCACGTGGTGTGTGCCGGCGGCGGAGAGGTTCTGAGCGCCGGTGAGGTGAGCTTCCGCGAGGAGTCCGGGTGGTGGGTGGTCGAGGAGGTCAGCAACCAGTCGACCGGTTACTGCCCGGACATCAGCTCATGGCCGGCCGTGGCCAAGGCTCTGGATCGGATCGGGATCCATCGACCGCCCGGATTCACGCACGAGGTCGTCTTTCGCCGATGCCACTCCTGCCGGGAGCTCAACATCGTGCGGGAGAAGGACTTCGTATGCGTCTTCTGCGGCGAGGACCTGCCGCGGGAGTGGAACGTCGGGGAGCCCGGGTGACTGGTCAGACCGCGAAGATCACATCGCCTTGCGAGTGCGGCAGCATGGCGGTGCGGCAGGTGAACCAGTTCATCCTTCACGATGAGTTGTGGTGGGATTCGGAGTTCTCTTGCGGGTCCTGTGGCACCCACCTGTGCGAACACGCTGGTCCGGGACCAGCACCTGAGGAAGTTCGGGAGGCTCTCCTTGCAGCGCATGGGTCCGTCAGGCTGCGGTTGGTCGGTTCGGTTCCCAGTCTCGTCCCAGCCTTGAAGGTCTTTCGGGAGGTCGCAGCAGCCTCGTTCTCACGGGCTCGTGAACTGGTCGGGGAACTGAGCCATGACGGTCTGGTGGGGACGTTGTCGGAGATGGAGTTCCTGAAGGCCCGGCTGCAGATGCGCGCAGTCCCCGTCGACGTCGATCGGTAGCTGTCCCTGGGGGCTGAACCGGAGCGCTCCAGCGCTGGAATCGATCTTGAACTTGGGGCTTTGGCCCACAGCCCCGGCGTCGACGAACTCCGCGAATGCGATGGGGGCCTCCGCCTGGGAAACAGACGCATCTTCGCAGCTCCCCGACGGCCGACGAACTTGTTTTTGTCACTCGCAGGCTTCGCGAGGTCCGGCCCGGCCGCTCCAGGCCGCACGGGAGAATCCCGATGACGTCGAACGGGCCCCCGGCCTAGCGTTCCGCCATGACCTCCCTGGGCTCCGACGCCGACGACAAGGCCGGCGTGACCATCCGCTGTCAGGACAACGCCCTCGTCGGCGTGACCTTCTGCGATCGATTCAGCTTCGACGCCGACTCCGTGCACTACGCCGTCGAGCTGCGGGCCCCCAGCCTGACCGCTCGCGTCGACGAGGTCGTCGCCTGGATCCGGGACAGCGATCTCGCCGCGTTCCTGGAAGAACTGGCCGCTGACTACCGGGGATGGGACGGCGAACGGAGCTGGCAGACCCACGACGGAGATCTGACGGTGTCGGCCGTCTTCCGGTCCGGCGGCCGCGTCGGGCTGACCTGGGCCTTGCGGCCGTGGCCCGAGGCCGCCGGCGGCTGGGGCGCCTCGGTGACCACCTGGCTGGAGGCCGGCGAGCAGATGACTGCCCTGGCCGCCGACGTCCGGCACTTCCTCGCCGAGGAGCACCAGTGACGACCGGCATGCGCAGCACTTGGGCGCTGGGCGCACACGGATGGGCCGACTGCACCCTTGAGGATCACCGCGCGAAGGCCGAGCTCACCGCGTCCTACATCACCGGTGCGCCCGAGGAGTTGCTGACCGCGGTGGCCCTGCTCGTCGCAGGGGAGACGGACACCCGTGTCCAGTTCGAGGCCGAGCCGACCGCCTACCGGTGGATCTTCCACCGCGAAGGCGACGACGTCTGGATCCGCGTGCTGGAACTACGCGACGGCAGCGATCACGACAACAGGGGGAACCGAGATCTGGTCGAGCCGGCTCGGCATCGACCAGCTCGCCTTCCCCCGAACCGAACTCGAAGCCCTCAGACGGCTCTGGCGCACTCGCGTGCATCCCCAAAACACGTAGTCCGCGTGGACAGCAGCCCAGGACGCCGCTCGTGGGAGCGCCGCCCCGGTCGGACGTCCCGCTGGCGGAAAAGCGTGGGGTCCTGGTGCGGGGTGGGACATCATCAAGCATGCTTCCGGACGACTGGTACCTCACCGAAGACGTCGACGACTTCCTCGCTCGCGCCGGAGACTTCCTGCGCTCGCGGCCCGGCCTGCACGTCATGCCGTTGACCTGGGCCGCGAGACTGCGAGCGCGTGGGGCGGACGCTTTCGGCGTCGAGGCGTGCGTCTTCGGCGTGCTGGAGCGGGCGGGCGAGGTGCAGGCCGCCTTCTACCGGCTCGCGCCCCGCGCCCTGTGCCCCACCGCGCTCACGCCCGAGCAGGCCGACGCCCTCGCCGCCCGCCTGGTCGCCCTCGGGCACTCCCTTCCCTCGGTCAGCGCGGACCACGACACCGCCGCCGCTTTCGCCGAGGCCTGGCAGCGGCACACGGGCGCGACGCCGAAGATCCGCGACATACGGCTGCGTCTGTACCGCCTCGGCACGCTCACCCCGCCCGAGCCGCCGCCGGCGGGACACAGTCGTGTCCTGGGCGAGGAGGATCTCGACGAGGCCATGTCCTGGTGCGGCGAGTTCGCCGCGGCCGTCGGCGAGGACGTCTCCATCGACGCCGACTCCTGGGCCGGCACCCGCTACTCCGACAAGCGATACACCCTCTGGGAGACCCCGGACGGCACTCCCGTCTCCGTCGCGGGCATGAACCCGCTGATCGACGGCCAGATCCAGGTGGACGTCGTCTACACCCCGTCCCACCTGCGCGGTCGTGGCTATGCCGCCGCCGTGACGGCGGAGGTGAGCCGGGCGGCGCTGGCGGAGGGCGCGAAGGACGTGGTGCTGTTCGCGGACCTGTCCAACCCCACGAGCAACGCCCTCTACCAGCGCCTCGGTTACCGCCCGCTGGCCGACTGGGCGGTGTATGACTTCTCATCCGCCGAGCGGGCCGACCCCGTCGAGTCCGTCGAGCCCGTTGCGTCCGTCGCGCCGGAACGCGGCTGAGGAGGGCCCCGCCGCCTCCCGGCCGCCGAGCCACTCCCCCACCGCCTCGAAGTCGGCGTCCGTCAGGCCGCGGACGGGGTCCACGCGGTGCGGGAGGGCGGGGGCCGGGTGGTGAGCGGCGATCCAGGCGCGGTCGGCCTCGGTGATCTCGTCGTCGAGCCAGACGAACGGGCGGCCGGCCGCCCGGGCGACCAGACACCGCGTCTTCCAGTGCAGCCCGCTGCCCGCCGAGGTCTCCGGTTCCTCCGGTCCCTCCGGCCAGTTCAGAAGGGGCAGCTCGGGCAGTCCCAGCCACAGCGCCACGACGTCGTTCGCGTCCTCCATCCAGGTCGTCGCCCACACCAACTCACAGCCCAGGGCGAGCAGTCGAGGGCCGAAGGCCGGGTCGAGGCGGGGGAGGAGCGGATGGACGTCGCAGGGCGCGGCACGGGACGCCCAGGAGGGACGCGGGCTGTGGACGGGGTACGGGCCGGGGCCGCCGAAGGGGATCAGGGGGCCGTCGACGTCGAGGAAGAGCAGCGTCGTCATCGGTATCCAGCCTCGCTCGATCACCCGTCTGCGGCCACCGCATTCCGGAGCGGGCCACCTCTACAGGGGTGACTCCCGTTCGTGGACCACCTCCAGGCGGAGGCCATCGTGCGCGCGGCGGACGCCCGGTCGCTCCGGGGAGCCCGGCCCGGTCCCGCTCGTGCGGGGAGCGTACGCGCCCTTGGTCTCACGCTCGGCGGGAGGCCACCTGTCGGCGGGGCGACTGGTGCAGCGAGAGGTCGAGGTCCCTCTTGGCCCAGACGCGGGCGAGGTAGGGATTCGCCGTGGACGGGACGGGGAGGCCCAGGGCGGCGGTGGCCGCGACCAGGGTGGACGCGTAGGAGTCCACGGCGCGACGGACGTTGGGGGCGTCCAGGCCCGCTCCGGTCACCAGGCGGTCGAGGTCGATGTAGGCGGAGCGGACGATCTCGATGCAGCGGTAGACCCGCCAGTCGCTTCGCCAGTTCCTGGTGTACTCGGAGGGCAGTCCCTGCTCCCACCGCCGGAACATGCGGTCCCTGATCTCCTGCCGGGTCGGCGTGAGGTGCATGTGCCGGACCAGGTCGTAGAGGGGGTCGCCGACGAGGGCCATCTCCCAGTCGATGATGGTGAGCGCCAGGTGGTCGTCCCGGCGCACGAGGTTCCACGGGTTGAGGTCACCGTGCAGCAGGGCGGGCACCCGGTGGCTGAGCGTGTGCCCGGAGAGGATCTCCCGCAGCCGGTGGTGGTCGGGCAGCCCCAGGGTGCGGGCCAGTTGGATGGACTCCCGGGGCAGATCCCGTACCAGGGCGACGAGTTGCTCCCTGAGCCACTCGTAGAAGCCGCCCTGTCCGGCGGTCGGGTCGACGGATTCGTGGTTCACGCGTGTCAGGGCGCACAGTTGGTCGACGAGCCCGTCCGCCTCGTGCGGGCGCAGGCCGTTGACCGGATGGCTGGGGCGCAGATCGACGTCCCAGGGCCCCACATAGGTGTGGATGGCGAAGGGATCGTGCGTGAAGTCGGTGCCCAGGGCGAGGATCCTCGGCGCGGCCACCTCGACGCCCGAGTCCTCGATGGCGCGGAGCACCGCGTGCTCGCTGAGGAAACTCGGCTCCCTGCGGCAGACGTTGCGCAGCTTGCGGCGGACGACCACCGGGGCCTCGATGCCCGGCACCCGCACCACCGAGTTGAGGTGAGCGGTCCCCTTCACCACGCGGCCGGCGGGGGCGGCCCCCTCCGCGAGCAGGGCGTCACGGACGGCGGACGCCGGGAAGTCGGGGCGTTCGACGAGGCGGGGATCGGGCTTCCAGTCGAAGGCCTTGGCGATCCAGTGCCGACCGCTGATGTCGCCGTTGCTGCGCGAGGCGAGCCACCGGAAGAGAGCGCCCTCGATCTCCAAGGGCGTGGGCACGTCGCTCAGTTGCAGTGGATCGGCCGCCGCCATGACGGCCCGGTGCACCTCCACCGTCGCCTCGTCCAGGCTCTTCTGGGTGAACGACCGCTCCAGCGACTGCGCGGCGCGCATGACGTCCGGGTAGACGGACTGGGCGCGTTCGAAGGCCAGGTAGTGGTCCAGATCCTTGGCCAGACCGTTCACCGCCATGGGGCGGAACTGCAGCATGGCCTCCGCCCAGGCCGCGACCACCTCGCCTTCCTGGTGCATCGGGTACTTCATGCGCACCAGATGGGTGGCGAGGTCGTGCAGCGGGTCCCCGTAGGTGGCCAGCTCCCAGTCGACGCAGATGACGGGAGGATCGCCGTCGTAGGACATGATCAGGTTGTCCCGGTGCAGGTCCGCGTGGAGCAGGCTGTACGGCCGCCGCATCATGGTCGGAACCCGCTCCGCCAGGCCGAGCAGGGCGTCGGCGGGGATACCGAGCGCTGTGAACAGCCCGCCGAAGACCGCCCAGTTGGGCTTGCGGACCTGCTCGTCGGCGAGACGGGCCAGGGTCTTGAGGAAAGCCCGGCTGTCGGTGTGGTTGGCGGGCCAGGCCGGCGGCAGGGACGGCAGCGACGCGGCACGCACCTGGGTCATCTGGGCCAGCAGCGTGGCCAGCGCCTCCACGAGCAGCGTGTCGACAGGTTTACCGTTTCCGCAGACGGCCGACAGCGGTACGCCGTCCACATAGCTGTGAATGGCGAAGCCCCGGCCCTTGGCCAGGCACCGCGGCGCGTGCGGCAGGGCCCCCCGGATGGCGTCCAGGATCGCCGCCTCGTCGTCCCAGGTCCTGATCACGACGGGCAGGGCGTCCGAGCGCGGGATCCGTACGGTGACCGGCGTTCCGGCCTCCCGGCCGACGAGCCGGGCGACGTCCTCCGTGAGGGGCAGGACGTGATTGCGATTGTGGTGACCGCTGGTCACCTGCGTCGATTCCGCGGCCTTGACGAAGGCGCGGAACACGGCGGCAGGCCGATCGCCGGCGGCCACGCGTCCCCCGAGAGGGCGATGGGAAACAGGGTCGTCGCCCACTGGGCCGCTCCGGATGCTCACACTCGTCGAATGGATACGGCAAACGCTAGATGCCGTGCGCTGCTCCGCACGCCCGGACCGCCGTGAGCTGGGCCATTGGGTGGATCGCCGCTCATCCGCGTCCGGCGTCGGGAAAAAGGGCCTGTTCGCCGTCTCATACGTACCGACGGGAGCGGTTGCTCACGCGATTGCGGAACTGTAGCGCAGCTCCCGCGCTACGTGGCGAGAAGATGCCAGACCGAGTCGAACCACGACTGCCAGCTGTCGATGAAGACCGTTCCTGAGGAGTTCGGGTCGTCGTCCTTCACATGATGGGTGAGCGTGGCGCCCAGTCCCAGCACGTCCAGGGCGGCCACCTCCTCCTCGGAGTCGAGCACGATCTGCCGCTGGATCACCTCGTACGGCCCGTGCAGCGCTTCGGCGCCGTTGAGGAGGTAGAGCTTGAAGGTCGGGGTGAGCGGCGCGTGTCTGATCTGCACCTCGACGGACGGCACGCGTCGCTCCGTCTTCAGGGCCTTCAGCACCTCGCGCAGCGACTCGGTGTGCCGGCTCGTGATGCTGTGCAGACGGTCCCTCAGACGGGGGTCGTCCGCGTCGTCCTTCATCCGCGGGTACGGCAGGCGCAGGCTCGCGTCGGGCAGGATCATCCGCAGGGTGATGCGCTCGGGGGCGATCGAGCCGCCGTGGATCCGCTCGGCCTGGAGCCGGATGTGGGCGTCGAGGGATTCGGACGTCAGTGTGTAGACGTCCAGGGTGACTTCGGGTTGTTCGAACGCCTCGCTGAGCAGCGGGCCCAGCGTCATCCCCTGCCGCTGACGGGTGGCCTTGGCCGTCGAGGAGTGGATCCGCTGCGTCTTGACCACACGGGAGCCGCTCCCCCGGCGGGACTCGATCCAGCCCTCGTGGACCAGTTCCCGCAGCACGCGCTGGATGGTGTCCCGGGAGACCTCGAACTCCTCCGACAGATCGCGCTGGGACGGGAGGAAGGAACGCAGCGGATACGTGCCGTCCGCCATCCGGCTGCGCAGTTCGTCGGCGACCCGGTGGAACTCCCTGCCGCCGCCGTCACCGCTCTGCTGCCCGTCCATGCAGCGACCGTACCGCTCTCAGTCCACTGTCAAACCGCTTCCCGTCATCTCCCCGTCCGATCGGCCGGATTAAGGATCAATCAGGCAGGGGAAATCCACTTCACCTCAACCAGTCCAATTGGACCGAGAGTTGCAGGATCAACGCAGAATGGCAGGGAGGTGGATGGACATGCTCCTGTTGTCGGTGATCCAGGAGTCACTGGCTCTCCTCGCGGGCGCGGTGACGCAGGCCAGACTCGGCACGGCAGGCCTGGTGCTGCTGTTCCTGCTGGGCGTGGGCATACGGGCCCGGCACAACGGGCTGGCCGTAGGGGTCGCCGTGGTGCTGGTCTGCCTCATGACGCAAGCCTGACCGCCTCCAGCACCTCCCCCAACGACCCCACCACCGTCGTCGCGCCGGCGTCCTTCAGGAGTTTTTCCTTGCGTTCGTTGCGTGCGTAGCCCAGGAAGGGGACTCCTGCTTCCTGGGCGGCCAGGAAGTCGGAGGGGGTGTCGCCGATCATGAGGGCGGTGTCGGGGGCCGAGCCGGTCGCGCGCAGGGCTCTGTGGAGGCAGTGCGGGTGGGGCTTGAGAAGGTGGAGGTCCTGGGTGCGGCCGTAGACGTGGGGGGCGAAGCAGCCGGTCAGGCCGCGGCTCTCCAGGTAGGTGCCCACCACCCGGGGGGAGTTGTTCGTGGTGATGGCCAGGCGCGTGCCGACGGCCGTCCAGGTGCGTATCAGGGGGTCGGCCCAGGCCGTGGGCATCGCCGACGCGGCGGCCTTCAGTTCCTCCTGGGTGAGGCGTTCCTCCAGTTCCGCGACCAGATCGCTGCCGGGGTGCCGGCGGTCCACGGCGCGCAGCACGGCGTGGGGGTCCAGGGACTCCCGCTCGGGCTCCGTCAGCAGGCCGTGCAGACCGCGCCCCTCCAGCCATTCCACCAGGCCGTCGGCCACCAGTTCGGCGGAGTGGCGTGCGAACAGCCGGCAGATCGGCCCGTCGAAGTCCCAGAGCACGACTCGGGCACGCGTGATCAGTTCCCGCAGAGCCACGGTTCCGTCCTCGGTCTCGGATGCCACCAGATCAGTCTGCGTCGTATCAGAGGTCACTAGGAGAGTGTCAGGTCCGAGGTGATTGTTTCCCAGAGGGCGTCGAACCACTTCTGGGATTCCTCGACGAAGGTCGCGTCCCGCTGGCCGGCCGACTTCTCGAAGGAGAAGAGCAGCGATTCCGTGCCGAGCACGTCGTACATGTCGAGCGTTCCCGTGTCCGTCGGCTCCTCGCGTCGCTCGACCATGTAGTACGCCATCAGCGCCTCCCGGCCGTTGAGGAGGTACAGCTTGACCGGCGGGGTGAACGGCAGGGCGCGGAAGGTGACGTTGACGTCGATGCCGTGGGTGCGCAGGGTCAGCAGGTTGTGCCGCAGGACCTGCCCCTGCGCGTTGCGCATCGCCAGCCAGCGGTGGTGGACCGGGTCGTCCTCACCGCGGCCCTCGACCGGGACCGGGAAGGCGAGGTCGATGTCGCGGGACGGCAGGAGGATGCGGACGTCGATCTTCTCGGGGCGGACGCTGCCCCCGTGGATGAGGCGCAGCGGCTCGCCGAGGGCCGGGATGAGGCTCTCGGAGGTGAGGCAGGCGGCGTCGATGCGGACGTGGGCCGCCGAGAAGGCCTCGGTGAGGCGGGGGGCCAGGGCGACCATCGTCGGCTGGGGCTCTTCACGGGCCGAGGGCGGCGGTTCGGCGACGCGCGGGGGGCTGCCCTTGCTCACGTTGGTGAGCAGTCCGCCGTCCTGGAGCACCCTGAGGGCCTGGCGTACGGTGCCGCGCTCCACGTCGAACTCATGTGCCAGTTCGGCCTGGGTGGGCAGGCGGTCGCCGGCCCTGAGATCCCCGACGCGGATGCGTTCGCGCAGGACATCGGCGATCTCCTGGGGCGAGAGCCTTCTGCTGCCGTTCACTACCACGTTCTCCTGGGTCACGACCAAACGCTACAACTTAGATCCATCTGAAGGGAGTTGTTTGAGAGTTGTTTAGTAGTTGCCACCAAGTGGGGACAACATAGTCAGAGTTGGTTGCCAACTTGGTCGAGTTGGCGGAAGTCTTGCCTCCGGGTTCCCGCCACCACCCTTTCCACCCCGCCCCGCCCTGCCCCACCCCGCCTCCGACGAGAGGAACCACCATGCCTGCCCTCACCTTCCTCTCCGCCGTCCTCGAGCAGACCGTCCAGTGGAAGTACGGCACCGCCGGGACCGTCGGCCTGTTCCTGCTCACCGTCGGGATCAGGACCAGAAGCCCCGGCGTCAGCTCGGCCGGCGCCGTGATCCTGGCCCTCCTGGTCACCGGCCCCGCCGTCAGCTCGTGAGCAGAAGCTCCGAACTGATCGTCTCCCAGAGCGCGTTGAACCACCGCAGCGACTGCTCCACGAACGCCGAGTCACGCGGTCCGGCGCCCTGCTCGAACGCGAACAGGACCGACCGCGTGCCCTCGGCGTCGTACATCTCCAGTTGCTCGTGGTCGATCTCCTGCTCGCGCCGCTGCACGGTGTAGTACGCCAGCAGCGCTTCCGCCCCGTTGAGGAGGTACAGCTTGACCGGCGGGGTGAACGGCAGCGCGCGGAAGCTGACGTCGACGTCGATGCCGTGCGTCTCGCGCAGGGTGAGCAGGTTGTGCCGCAGGACCTGCCCCTGGGCGTTGCGGTGGGCCAGCCAGCGGCGTTGCAGCCATCCGGTCGCCGAGGCGTCCACCGGTGCGGGGAAGGCCAGTTCGATGTCCCGGGACGGCAGCAGGACCCGCACGTCGATCTTGGCCGGTTTCAGCTCCCCGGAGTGGATCCGCCGCAGCGGCTCGCCCATCGCGAGGGTCAGCGAGACCGCGGTCAGGCACAGGGCGTCGATCCGCACGTGCGGAACCGCGAACGCGTCGACGATACGCGGGGTCAGCGCCACCATCGTCGGCTGCGGCGGCGCTCCCGGCCCGGCCGGCGCCCCGATCGCGCCGGGATGCGGGGCGACCGTGGCCGGGGCTCCCTTGGAGACGTTGGTGAGCAGCCGCTCCGACTGGAGGATGCGCAGCGCCTGGCGCACCGCCCCCCGCTCCACGCCGAACTCGTCCGCCAGCCTGGCCTGGGTGGGCATGCGCTGGCCCGGCCGCAGCACCCCGGTCCTGATCCGGGTGCGCAGCTCGTCGGCCACGTCATGGGGAGAGGGGTGCGACCGCGCCGGCCGTACCGGTCCGTTCCGCCCATTGACGGAGGCATGTTCCGGCTCCACGACCAAACACTACAACTTCTCGCCATCTTGCGGCAGTTCAAGGAGAGATGGTTATAGGACGCTTCCAAGCGGACATAAGTAGAGTGAAGTTGGCTGCCAACTTCAACAACGTGGTCAAACTTCCAGACGGTTGGCCGGTGGAGCTCCCTTCCGGAGGGGAGCCGGGAGCCCACGCAGGCCGACACCGACGCACAGTCACAACTTCAGATCGCCCGCACAGCCACAACTCCACATCGTCTTCGGCACAGTCACAACTGAACAGCTCCAACTGGACAGCTCCAGCTGAACAGTCACGAAAGAACAGTTCGCACCGAACAGGGTGACCGCTACGGATGAGCTGGAAGGAGCCTCAGAACAGGTCCGGGCACCACGGTCGTCCGGGCGTACGCAGCAGGGCGTCGGCCTCACGGGCGGCGCCCGCTCGTTCTTCCCCGAGCCGGCCCAGCGCGGCCAGCCGCGTCGCCGGCTCGTCGCCCAGCCACAGCGTGGCCAACGCCGCCACGTCCAGCGTGAGATCGGCCGTACGGGTCGTCGGCGTGCAGGAGGCTCCGTCCGCGGACGCGTCCAGCAGATAGCGGCCCCCGGCGAGGCCGGCGTCGTCGGTCACCTCCAGGACCAGCGAGCCCCGCGCGCCGTACGTCCGCGCCTCCAGGGCCCGTACGACGTCCAGGATCCGCACCCACAGCCAGTCCGCCTGCGTGGTGACGCTGGCCGCGCGCGGGTCGGGCAGCAGGTGCGGGAGGAGGTCGTCGGGGGCGCGCCAGCCGGACGTCACCCGCACCACCCAGTCGATCGAGCAGAGGTAGTGCCACAGGGCGCGCTCCGCGGCCGGGGTCGAGGTGATCAGCCAGCGCACCGAGGCCGTGTTCAACGGCTGCTTGCTGTCGCCCCACTTGTCGTCCGCCCGGTAGGAGACCAGCCCCTGCACCTCGCCGTCCCCCGAGCGGTACACGGCGTAGAACGGCTCGGTCCAGGAGGAGTCGCCGTGCAGCCGCAGCAGACCGGTCTCGGTCTCCCACCAGTGCTCGGTACGGCTCACCGCGCCGGGCCGGGCGCGGCGGAGCCGGTCGTGCAGCTCGGGGCCGACCTTGCGGGCCTCCACGCCGTCGACCAGGTCGATGCGGCCGCCGTCCTGCGGGCCCGACCAGCGGGGGTCGAGGCCGGAGCGGGACACGTCGACCGCCCACTCGGTCATCGTGGTCGCCGGGCCGAAGCCGTAGCGGCCGTAGATCCGGTACTCGGCGGCGATGAGGGTGGCGACGACGTCGCCGCGCTCCTTGGCGGCGGCCAGGTCGTCGGCCATCAGCCGGGTGAGGAGGCCGCGGCGGCGGTGGGTCGGGGAGACGGTGACGGCGGATATGGCGTCGGCCGGGACCTGCGCGCCGCCGACGGCGGTCAGCTCCTGCGGGAACGAGCGGAAGGTGGCGACGCAGCTGCCCGCGTCGAAGGCGGCGGAGACCCGGGAGTCGGCGAGGTTGGTGCGGCGGTCGGCGACTTCCTGGTCGGACAGGTGCGCGCTGCGGAGGAAACCGGTGTTGACCGCGCGCATCCAGTCGGGGAGTTCGTGGTCGGTGACGTTGCGTACTTCTATGGCGGAGTCGGCTCGGGAGGTCATGAGAGTCACGGTAGGGGGGTGAGGGTGGGGGGCGCGGGAGTTTTTTTCGCCCCTGCCGCCCCTACCCGTCCCGTACCTGGGGGCTGCCGCCCCCCAGACCCCCCGCTTCGGCCCTGAACGGGCCTCGTCCTCAGACGCCGGACGGGCTGAGGAGGTCGTCCACCTGGGCCTCGCCCTCCCGATACCTCCGGGTGACCTCCGCCCCGCAGTCGTCGGCGGTGCGCTGGAGGCGTTGGCGGCGGCGGGAGACCTGCTGCTCGTAGCGGACCAGGCGGGCCATCGCCTCGTGCAGTTCCGGGTCCGTGCGGGCGTCGAGGTCCGAGAGCTCGACCTCGGCCAGCATCTCCGCGGCCAGCCGGCCGTACTCCTCGCTGTACGGGGTGCCCAGCGTGACATGGCGGGCGGAGGAGCGGTGACGGGCCGGGGCGTCGGTGAGGATCTCCGAGAGCCGGGCCACCATCGAGGCCTCCGCCGGCACGGGGACGACCGCCGGTGAGCGCCGGGCCAGTTCCGCGCGCAGGATGTCGATCCGCCCCTGGAGCAGCCGCCGTACGTAACTGAGGTCGGCCTCGTCGCGCTGGGCGTCCCGGCGCAGGGTGCGCAGCTCGGGCAGGCTCAGCCGGACCAGGTCGGGTTCGGACAACTCGGCGGTCAGCGCACGGGGCGGACTGTCGGTGCGCTGTACCGGGGGGCGTTGGGGGCGGGTGGAGGGTTGCCCGGCGCCGGGGGCTCCGCCGGGGTTGCCGACGGTGGCGGGGCCTGGGACGGCGTCGCCAGTGACGTCGGTGGCGGCGGTGGCGGTGGCGGTGGCGGTGGCGGTGGCGGTGGCGCCAGTGACGTCGGTGGTGCCTGCGGTCGCCGCAGGACGCGCCGCCGTATGCGCCGTACCCCTAGGGCTCCCCGCACCCCTCGGGCTCCCCGTGCTCCCCGTACCCCTCGTACTCGCGGCGCTCGCCGCCTTCTCCGTGCTCACGGTGCTCGATGTGCTCATGTGCCTCTACCGTCCCCTCGACCGGCGCGTGGGAGCATCGTGCCACCCCAAGTGGCCGCAATGTGACCGAGTGCCCCCGAACGGCCCCAGATAGGGCCTTACGGATCAAAAAGCAGCCCGGCGGCGGGCGGTCGGCGGTCGCACGGCATGATGGTCCGCATGCGTGCGGTGGTGCAGAGGGTGGACGGCGCGAGCGTCGTCGTGGACGGCGAGACGGTCGGGGAGATCGACGGCGAGGGGCTGTGCGTGCTCGTCGGGGTCACCCACGAGGACACCAAGGAGAAGGCGGCCCAGCTCGCCCGCAAGCTGTGGTCGGTCCGGATGCTGGCCGACGAGCGGTCGTGCAGCGACATCGACGCCCCGCTCCTCGTCATCAGCCAGTTCACGCTCTACGGCGACGCCCGCAAGGGACGCCGTCCCACCTGGAACGCGGCCGCCCCCGGCGAGGTGGCCGAGCCGCTCGTCGACGAGGTGGTGGCCCAACTGCGCGCGCTGGGCGCGACGGTGGCGACGGGCCGGTTCGGCGCGCAGATGCGCGTGTCGCTGACGAACGACGGCCCGTTCACCGTGCTGCTGGAGATGTAACCGGCGTCTCGTCTGCCGGACGGATCTGGGCAGCCCCTAGGGTTCGACGACGACTTCCTGGGCGGCGGCCGTGTCGCCGGCGATGAGCCGGGCGTCCAGCGGGACGTTGCGCTTCACCAACGCCAGGGCGACCGGGCCCAGTTCGTGGTGGCGTACGGACGTCGTCACGAAACCGATCTTGCGGCCGTCGGGGCCCTCGTCGGCGGTGCGGATCTCCGTGCCGGCGGGCGGGAGGTGGACCTCGCTGCCGTCGAGGTGCAGGAAGACCAGCCGGCGCGGGGGCTTGCCCAGGTTCTGGACCCGGGCGACCGTCTCCTGGCCGCGGTAGCAGCCCTTCTGGAGGTGGACCGCGGTGCCGATCCAGCCCAGCTCGTGCGGGATGGTGCGGTGGTCGGTCTCGAAGCCGAGGCGCGGGCGGTGCTGCTCGACGCGCAGCGCCTCGTGGGCGAGGATCCCGGCGGCGGGGCCGGACTTCTCGGCGTACGACTCCAGGTCGGCTCGGGGCAGGAACAGGTCGCGGCCGTGGGCGGTCTCACGGACGACGACGTTCTCGGGGACCTCCGCGATGGAGCCGGCCGGCAGCTGGACGACCGCGAAGTCGGCGGTGCGGTCGGCGACTTCGACCCGGTAGAAGAACTTCATCGACTCCAGGTACGCGATCAGCGCTTCCTGGGTGCCGGGCTCGACGTGGGCCCAGACCGTGGCGCCGTCGTCGACGAGGTAGAGGGCGTGCTCGATGTGGCCGTTCGCGGAGAGGATCAGCGCCTCGGCGGCCTCGCCGGCTGGCAGGTCGCTGACGTGCTGGGTGAGCAGCAGGTGCAGCCAGCTCAGCCGGTCCTCGCCGGAGACGGCGACCACCCCGCGGTGCGAGAGGTCGACGAAGCCGGCGCCGTCGGCGAGGGCGCGCTGCTCTCGGAACAGGTCGCCGTAGTGGGCGGCGACACCTTCGTCCGCGCCCTCGGCGGGGACGGCGCCGGGCAGGGACAGCAGGGGGCTCTTCATGAACGTAAGCCTACGACTCGGTAGCCGGACTCTTCGCGGCCGAGGGCTGACGGGACTGGCCCTGGTCAGCGGAGCCCCGCTCGGCGGCGCCCTTCCGTGAGCAGTCCTCGCAGCGGCCGAAGATCGCGAAGTGCTTCATGTCGGTGTCGAAGCCGAAGGTCTCCCGGAGCTTGGCCGTGAACTCGGCCGCCACCTGCACGTCCGCCTCGATGACGTTCGAGCAGTCGCGGCACACCAGGTGGATGTGGTGGTGCCGGTCGGCGAGGTGGTAGGTCGGCGCGCCGTGCCCCAGATGCGCATGGCTCACCAGCCCGAGCTCCTCCAGGAGCTCCAGGGTCCGGTACACGGTGGAAATGTTGACCCCCGACGCCGTCTTCCTCACTTCCACGAGGATGTCGTCGGGGGTCGCATGCTCCAGGGTGTCCACTGCTTCGAGGACAAGCTGTCGCTGCGGCGTCAGCCGGTAGCCGCGCTGCCTGAGGTCGCTCTTCCAATCGGTGCTCACCACACCGACGAGTCTAGAACTACTTGAAGAAGGCGATCCCGTCGTCCGGCATGTCGTCGGGCAGGGCCTTCGCCCAGCGCTCGACTTCCTCCGGGGTGACGACCTTCTTCAGGTGCGCCGACATGTAGGGGCGCAGCTCGACCTCGGGGGTCTGCTTCTCGCCTACCCACATGAGGTCGCTCTTGACGTAGCCGTACAGGCGCTTGCCGCCGGTGTAGGGGCGGGAGGCGGCCGTGCGGGCCACGGCGTCGGTGACCAGGTCGATCTGCGGCTTCTTGTCGGCCAGCTCGCCGTACCAGATCTCGATGACGCCGTCGTCGCGGGTCATCGTCGCCTCGACCTTGCGGCCGGCGTCGATCCGCCAGAAGCCGTACTCGGACTCCAGGGGGCGGACCTTGTTGCCGTCCTGGTCCAGGACCCAGGTGTGGGAGCGGTACTCCAGGAAGTCCCGGCCGTCATGGCCGAAGGTGACTTCCTGCCCGAAGTTGCACTTCTCGGAGCCGGGGAAGTCGTGCACGCCCGCGCCCGCCCAGTTGCCCAGCAGGAAGGCGAGGGGGACGAGGTCCTTGTGGAGGTCGGACGGGATCTCGATCATGGGTGGCAGTTCCTAGACGTGGGTCAGCGCTGGCCCTGGTACAGCTTCTTCACGGTCAGGACGGCAAAGGCGAGGACGCCGACGCAGACCAGGACCAGCAGGGCTTCGAAGAAGATCTCCACGGGGTGCTCCTCGGATGAGCGTGCTTCGGTACGCGGTTCGGTACGACACAGGGCCGGAGCCCAGCTTACGCGGCCGGGCCCCGGCCCTCTCCGCGAGGTACGCCCCCCCGGGGGTTCAGCCCAGGAGCTGGCTCTGCAGGGCCAGCGTCTGCGCGAAGGGGACGGTGTCCACCGTGCCCTCGCGGGACTGGAGGACCACGGCGAGGACGTCGCCGGCGGACAGATAGCCCTGGCGGACGTGTTCGGTCCCGTACGGCCGGGGCTCGTCGTACACGGATCGGCGGATGTCGGCGACGGCGGAGGCGTCAGGCAGGTCCTCGTCGGGGACGGCCCGTTCCGCGCCGCGCACCTGGTGGGCGGGGCCGGCGGCGGGGGCGAGGTGCTGGTGGAACAGGTCGTCCACGACCGCCGAGGTGGCGAAGTGCAGCAGGTAGACGCGGGTGCGGGTGCCGTCCGGGGTGGTCCAGCCGCGGGCGGCGATGTGCCGGAGGCCGGTGTCGACGAGGCGTTGCCCGAGGGCGGCGCGGTCCCGCTCCTCGTAGGCCGCCAGGAAGTCGTCCTTCGTCAGCCAGCCGTCCGAGCCGCGCAGCGTCGCGTCCTGCGTCGCGCCCTTCGGGGCGGGCAGTACGAGGGCGCGCAGATCGGCGTGGTGGACGCCCGGATCGTCCGGGTCGGCGTCGGCGGCGAAGGGCGCGGGGCTGCCGGACGGCAGCGGCGGCCTGGTCAGCCGCGGAAACTCCCACAGCCCGCCCGCCTCCGCCGCGAGCCCCGGCATCGCGCTCCGGTCCAGCCGCGCGACCCCGTACGCGGAGACGGTGCCGACGACGGCGAAGACGGCGCCGGCGGCGATCCAGCGCAGTGCGGCGGGCCGCCGAAGACGGCGGCTGGCCGAGTCGGACGGGGAGGCGGGGGGCACGGGGGCGGTGGGGACGGTCCAGTCGGCAGGTACGGACCCGTCGGCGGGGGCGGGGGTGTTGGTTGTTTCGGTCTGGGGCTGTGGGGTGGTGTCGGCTTCGGGTTCGGGTGTCCTCGTGGCAGGCGTCGGCGGCGTCGCGTGGGGTGTTTCGGTCGGGGCGTAGGGGTTCTCGGTCACAGCCGCTCCAGCTGGCGTCGGGCCAGGTTCACGATCGTCTCGGTGGGGATGGGGGCGTCGGCCCGGATCCAGACGTGCACGGCGATGTCGCCGCGCCACGCGTGGGCCTCCGCGCTGTGGAAGGGCGCGCCGCCGCCCGGCTCGCTGACCGGCTGCGGGTGGACGTACGCCATGCCCTCGCCGGTGCCGGGTATCGGCCGGCTCACCACGTCCAGGTCGGTCTCCGCCCAGTAGCGGGCGCTGCCGGTGTCGTCGGCGGGGGCGGTCGGCGCCGCCTTCTGCCCGTACTGGGCAAGCCAGATCTCGACGTCGTGGCTGCCGACGTCCCAGCCGGTGACGGCGGCCCGCAGGAACTCCTTCTCGGCGAGTTCGGCGGCGGCCTCCTCGGGCTCCTCCGCGCTGCTCGCGTAGGTCTCCAGGTCCGCCCAGCCCTGGGGCAGCACCCAGTCGGGCGTGATCGCCCCGCGCGGCTTCTCCAGCAGCAGTTCGCGCAGGTCACCGTCGTTCCTGACCTTGCGGTCCGCGGCGGCGGACAGCGGCTCCGGCTCCGGGCCGCGGGCCTGCGGCAGCGCCGGCTGGACGAGCGTGGGCAGCTTCGGGTCCCGGCCGGCCTGGACGACGTACCCGGCGCAGACGCCGACGAGGACGCCGAGTGCCGTCGCACCGCCGATCAGCCGTGCCGTCGTCCTTTTCCCCCTCGGTTCGAGATCGGGCTCGGGCTCGTTCGTCGGGCTGGTCAAGAAGGCTCCCCCTGCACATGAAGATCTGGTTCCGCATCGCGGTCGCAGGGAAGACCCGTGGACGGCGGGGGGAGTTGCGGGGCCGTTGATTACGATTCGGGCATGGCGAAGAAGCTCGTGATCAAGGTGACCGCGGGGGCCGATGCTCCCGAGCGGTGTTCTCAGGCGTTCACCGTGGCGGCGGTGGCCGTGGCCAGTGGGGTCGAGGTGTCGCTGTGGCTGACCGGGGAGTCGGCGTGGTTCGCGTTGCCCGGGAGGGCCGCCGAGTTCGAGCTGCCGCACGCCGCGCCGCTGCCCGAGCTGATCGAGTCGATCCAGGCCGGGGGGCGGATCACGCTGTGCACGCAGTGCGCGGCCCGGCGGGACATCACGGAGAAGGACGTCCTGGAGGGCGTACGGATCGCGGGCGCGCAGGTGTTCGTGCAGGAGGCGCTCGGGAGCGAGACGCAGGCGCTCGTCTACTGAGACGGTCGGCGGCGACCGGCTGCGGCTACGGGTGTTTCTTGCCGTCCAGTTCGTCCCACCACTCGTCGGACTTCGGGTCCCCGGACGGGGCGTCCCACCAGCGGTCGTCGGGGCCGCGGCGGTTGGCGACGATCGCCGCGAGCGGCGGGATGACCATCGCCACCAGGCACATCCCGACGGCCACCGGGACCGACCAGAGGCGTACGACGCCCCAGGCCAGGACGAACAGGGCGATGCACGTGCCCATCATGGCGAAGTAGGTGTGCCGCCGGCGTGCGTACATACGTCCAGCGTAGGTCGCCGTGCTGAGGCGCGCCGCGCACGCGTGCCGGAGGGCCGCACCCCGGGTGTCCGACCCGCGGGGTGCGGCCCTCCAGCCGTCAGGGCGTGCTCAGACGGCGATCGCGACCTCGGCGAGGCCGCCCTGCTGGGCGACGACCGTGCGGTCGGCGGTGCCGCCGGGAACGAGGGCGCGGACGGTCCAGGTGCCCTCCGCCGCGTAGAAGCGGAACTGGCCCGTGGCGGAGGTCGGGACCTCCGCGGTGAACTCGCCGGTCGAGTCCAGCAGACGGACGTAGCCCGTCACCGGCTCGCCGTCGCGGGTCACATGACCCTGGATCGTGGTCTCACCGGGCTTGATCGTCGAGGCGTCCGGGCCGCCGGCCTTCGCTCCACACATGCTGCTGCTCCAGAGTTCTTGGTAGGAGAGTTCCTGAAAGGTCGGTCGGGGACGGTTACTTGTTGGCGCCGAGCTCGATCGGGACGCCGACCAGGCTGCCGTACTCGGTCCAGGAGCCGTCGTAGTTCTTGACGTTCTCCACGCCGAGCAGCTCGTGCAGGACGAACCAGGTCAGCGCGGAGCGCTCGCCGATGCGGCAGTAGGCGATGGTGTCCTTCGCCAGGTCCACCTGCTCCTCGGCGTACAGCTCCTTGAGCTGGTCGTCCGACTTGAAGGTGCCGTCGTCGTTGGCGTTCTTCGACCACGGGATGTTGCGGGCGCTCGGGACGTGGCCCGGACGCTGCGACTGCTCCTGCGGCAGGTGCGCGGGGGCGAGCAGCTTGCCGGAGAACTCGTCGGGCGAGCGGACGTCGACCAGGTTCTGCGAGCCGATCGCGGCGACGACGTCGTCACGGAAGGCGCGGATGGACGTGTCCTGCGGCTTGGCCTGGTACGAGGTGGCCGCGCGCTCGGGCACCTCGGTGCCGTCGACCAGCTCGCGGGCGTCGAGCTCCCACTTCTTGCGGCCGCCGTCGAGCAGCTTGACGTTCTCGTGCCCGTACAGCTTGAAGTACCAGTAGGCGTACGACGCGAACCAGTTGTTGTTGCCGCCGTAGAGGACGACCAGGGTGTCGTTGGCGATGCCCTTCGCCGACAGGAGCTTCTCGAAGCCCTCCTGGTCGATGAAGTCACGGCGGACCGGGTCCTGGAGGTCCTTGGTCCAGTCGATCCGGATCGCGTTCTTGATGTGGTTCTTCTCGTAGGCCGACGTGTCCTCGTCCACCTCGACGATGGCGATGTTCTCGTCGTCCAGGTGGTCCTGCAGCCAGTCGGCGTCGACCAGGACGTCGCTGCGGCTCATGCTCGTTCTCCTCCGGGGCAGTTGCGGCGGGGGTGGGGCAGGAAGAAGGGTGCGCGGCCGGGACTCGCCTACGGCCGGGCGCACGGATGCCCTCGGATCGAGGGCGCCGGGAGGGCGCGGAAGGCGGGCGGCGCTTCCGCTCAGAAGGGGCGACAGAGCATGGCGGCGACGCGGCACAGGTCTACTGCCCGCCGCTTCGTGAGATCCGCCTGTCGCTGCATCATGCTGCCGATCGTAGGGACGTAATGGGCGGGATGTCATCAGCGTGCCGAATAGTGAGATGCGATCGTCCGGATAGCGGGACGGGCGGACTACGAAACACGCGCCCGGGCCGTCGTGCCACGGCTTCCGGGCGCGTGCGGGCGCGCTCACATCTACGGTACGGACGACGGCGTCTCACCAGTCGGACGATCGCCGTCCACCTCGGGTGGGTGAGGCGGCCGGAGGTCGCAGACCGGCCGACGGTCGTCCGCGGGCAAGGTTCGCCCTACCCGGCCAGGCGGACGTTCGAACCCTTCACCGCGATCTCCACACCGTTGGCCGCCGCCTCGACCTTGTCCAGCCGGATGCCGCCCGGCAGGTCGTCGATCTTCTGCTCGAAGTCGGTGATCGAGCGCACCTCGTTCTCCGCGGCCTGCACCCCGCCGAAGCTGGGCAGCGTGTCGGCGTGCACCCGGACGGTGTCGCCCTCGACGGCGACCGAGCTGAGCACGGTGAGGGGCTGCGGCAGCTTGGTGCCGAGGACGGTCGCCTCGACCGTCACCTTGATCTTGCCGCCGCCGCCGTCGGAGAGGCCCACGACCTGGGCGGTGACGCCCGGCGCGACCTGCGTGGGCTCGGACTTGGCGGCCTTCAGCAGCTCGGCGTAGGAGATCGACGCGCTGCCGGTGGCGGTGGCCGCGGTGGCGGAGCCGAAGTCGCTGGAGAACTCGACGCCCTTCATGTTCGCCTTGAGGTCCTCGATGCGGATCTTCTCGCCGCCGGCGCCCGCGGCGGCCTCGTAGTCCTTGATGCCGACCTCGACGTCGTCCAGCTCGCCGCCGACGACCTGGGTGAGGAACGGGAAGCCCTTGATGGACACGTCCGGCGTGGCGGCGAGGCCCTCGTTGGTCTTCAGCTTGCTCGCGGCCTCGTCCTCGGCGAAGTTCACGGCGAGGCGGTCGGCGATCACGAAGAGACCGCCGAGGATCACCACGAGAATCAGCAGTATTCGAAGCGCGCGCATTGCGGTTGTTCCCCCACCCGGAAGTGTCCGACGGTCAGTTCAGTAGCCGACACACGGTAACCCCTTGGGGAGGATTGACCGGAATTTTTCGATCAGCTGTGGGCTCAGGCCAGGGCGCGGCCCAGCACGTACACCGCCGGTGCCGCCGCCGCCAGCGGCAGGGCCACTCCCGCCGTGAAGTGGACGAATCGGGAGGGGTAGTCGTAGCTCGCGACCCGGTGGCCGATCAGCGCGCAGACCGCCGCGCCGCCGCCGAGCAGCGCGCCCTTCGCGCCCAGCCCGGTCATCCCGCCGACGGCGATGCCGGCCCCGGCCGCCGCGAGCAGCGAGACCACGACCGACGCCGGGGTGGGCAGCGGCAGCGCGCGGGCCAGGACGGCCACCGCGACGGCGGCGGCGCCCACGGTCACCGCGTCGGGGTCCGCGCCGAGATGGCCGGTGGCGATGATCGCGAGGGCCGCGGAGGCGACCGTCGCCATCAGGCCGTACATCCGCTCGTCGGGGTCGGCGTGCGAGCGCAGTTGGAGGACGAGGCAGAGCAGGACCCAGGCCCCGAGGGTGCCGAGGATGGCCGCCGGGGCGTTCTCGCGGCCGGCGGCGAGCAGCGCCGCGTCCGCGACCAGCGCGCCCAGGAAGGCCAGCGCGATGCCCTGCCGGGCGGGCCACATGCCGTTCAGCCGGAACCAGCCCGCCGCGGTGACGGCCTGGAGGACGACGAGCGGGACCAGCAGCGCGTACGTGCCGACGGCCGCCGCGCCGGAGAGGAGCAGTCCGAGCAGCGCGGTGAGCGCCGCGGGCTGCATCCCGGGCTCGATGATCGGCGAGCGCCCCTCCAGGCGGGCGCGCTGCGCGTCGGTGATGCGGGCGTTCCCGGCGAGGGTGGCGGGACCGTAGCCGGGGCCGCCGGCCTCAGGAGCGGCGGCGGAGGTGGGGGCGGGAGGCTGTACGGGGGTCTGAGCGGGCGCGGGGGCCTGGGCGGGCCCGGTGCCGTAGGCCTGCCCGGGTGCGGCGTCGTAGGCCGGTGCCGGTCCGGTCGCGTGGGGCTGCTGCTGGGCGCTGTACGACGCCTGCTGCTGCCACGCCGCCGGGGCGCCGTACACCGGTGCGTCGCCCGTCTGGGGCGGCATGTACGCCGTCTGCGCCGCGTCCGCCGCCGTGACCGGCGGCTGCACGCTGGTCTCCCAGGTCTGGCCCTGCCACTCCTGGGTGTACTGGAGGTGGGCCTGCTGCTCGTCGTACCCGTACTGCTGCTGCCCGGGCCACGGCTGCTGGTGCGGCTGCTGCTGGTGCTGGTGCTGGTGCTGGTGCTGCTGATGGGCGTACGGGGCGTCGCCCTCGTACCCCTGGCCGGGGCCCTGGCCATGATTCTGGCCCTGGTTCTGGCCCTGCCCCTGTCGATACGGCTGGTCGGTCATCCTCACCCTCCTGCGAACGGCGGGAGCACCTCGACCGTGCCGCCGTCGGTCAGCCGTACCGTCTCATGTGCGCGGGTGCCCACGGGGTCGCCGTCGACGAGGAACGAGCATCGCCGCAGGACACGCGTGAGTTCGCCGGGGTGTCGCCCGCGCACGGCTTGGAGCGCCTCGGCGAGGGTGGCCGCGTCCTGCGACTCCTCGGCGACTCCCGCCGCGGCCTTCGCGGCCGCCCAGTAGCGCACCGTGACCTTTGCCATCTCGTTCCTCAGCCAGTCCAGTCGTTCCGTCGACGGTCAACAAGCTCAGGCTAGCCCGCCCGCGCCAGCGCCCAGTCCCCGATCCTGGCCAGCAGGCCGTCGTCGGCGGCGTGCTCGGCGTGGCCCATGCCGCGCTCCAGCCAGAGTTCGCCGTGGTCACCGGCGGCCTCGGCCAGCATCAGGGGGTGGTCGACGGGGAAGTAGCCGTCGCTGTCGCCGTGCACGATGAGCAGCGGCGTCGGCGCGATCCTCGGGACCGCCTCCGCCGGCGAGAGCGGCACCGGATCCCAGTCGCGGCGGTGGATCCGGACGCGGAAGCCGTAGCGGCCGACCACGCGGCCCGCCGGGCGGGTGATCAGCCAGTGCAGCCGGCGCATGGGGGCGGTGCCCCGGTAGTACCAGCGGGCGGGCGCGCTCACCGCGACCACGGCGTCCACCGTGCCCGGGTGCAGCGCCGCGTGCCGCAGCACCACCGAGCCCCCCATGGAGAAGCCGACGGTCACCACGCGCGCGTGGCCGAGCCCGCGCGCCCACTCCACGGCCGCCGCCAGGTCGAGCACCTCGCGGTCGCCGACGGTGGAGTGCCCGCCGGAGCGTCCGTGGCCACGGAAGGAGAAGGTGACGACCGCCCCGTACGCGGCGAGCGCCGACGCCACCCGGCGAACATGTGGCCGATCCACGTCGCCGGTGAATCCGTGCGCGATCACGAAAACCGGATGACGGGAAAGCGGACGGGAGGCGTCGTATACGACCGGCCCCGGGTCGTATACGGAATCGAGGGAAATGCCGTCGGCCGTGTGCAGAAACGTCCGCAAAGGCGTGCGTCTGCTCGTCTCGGAGTACGGACGCCCGGTGGAACGCGCCACATGACCTGCCCGGCTGTTGCTCATGTGGGCTATTCTGCTGGGCAGAGGACTCGGGCAGCGTTGCCCCCGGGTCCTTTTGTGCTTTCGGACGCGTTGTATACGAAGCGGGTAACTCCAGGTGACCGCGGGTGTACGACCCTGATGAACGCGACGCAGTACCGAACCAGCGCAGTGTCGAAGTGCCGCAGTGCCCGAAGCGTCCTCGCAGGGACCGAGGAGGAACCAGACGTATGAGTTCTCTGCTGCTCCTGACCAACGCCCTCCAGCCGTCGACGGAGGTGCTCCCCGCGCTCGGTCTGCTGCTGCACAACGTGCGCGTGGCTCCGGCGGAGGGCCCCGCCCTCGTCGACACCCCCGGCGCCGACGTCATCCTGATCGACGGCCGCCGTGATCTGCCGCAGGTCCGCAGCCTGTGCCAGCTGCTGCGCTCCACCGGCCCCGGCTGTCCGCTCATCCTCGTCGTGACCGAGGGCGGCCTCGCCGCCGTCACCGCCGACTGGGGCATCGACGACGTGCTCCTCGACACCGCCGGCCCCGCCGAGGTGGAGGCGCGGCTGCGGCTGGCCATGGGCCGCCAGCAGATCGTCAACGACGACTCCCCCATGGAGATCCGCAACGGCGATCTGTCGGTCGACGAGGCGACGTACTCCGCGAAACTCAAGGGCCGCGTCCTCGACCTCACCTTCAAGGAGTTCGAGCTGCTGAAGTACCTGGCCCAGCACCCGGGCCGCGTCTTCACGCGCGCGCAGCTCCTCCAGGAGGTCTGGGGCTACGACTACTTCGGCGGCACCCGGACCGTCGACGTGCACGTACGGCGGCTGCGCGCCAAGCTCGGCCCCGAGCACGAGTCGCTGATCGGGACCGTCCGGAACGTCGGTTATCGATTCGTTACGCCCGAGAAGATCGAGCGTGCCGCCGACGACTCCAAGGGCAAGGCGGACCGCTCAAAGGCGGAGGATGCGGACAACGCGGCTTCGGTGAACGCCGAAGAGGTCTCGGCGGAGGCCTAGTACTCGCCAGTACCTCCGGCGGCCGCTCAGGGAGCGCACGGCCGCCGGACAGGGAGGCTGCTTCACGCCCTGCCCGGAGCTGGTCCATCCGCGTAGACTCCGCGCGTGGCCAAGGTGACTCGGGACGATGTAGCGCGGCTGGCAGGGACGTCCACTGCCGTGGTCAGCTATGTCATCAACAACGGACCCCGGCCGGTCGCCCCGGCCACGCGCGAGCGTGTCCTCGCCGCGATCAAGGAGCTGGGGTACCGGCCCGACCGCGTCGCCCAGGCCATGGCCTCCCGGCGCACGGACCTCATAGGCCTGATCGTGCCGGACGCGCGCCAGCCCTTCTTCGGGGAGATGGCGCACGCGGTCGAACAGGCCGCCTCCGAGCGCGGCAAGATGGTGCTCGTCGGCAACTCCGACTACGTCGGCGAGCGCGAGGTCCACTATCTGCGCGCCTTCCTGGGGATGCGGGTCTCCGGCCTGATCCTCGTCAGCCACGCGCTCAACGACAACGCCGCCGCCGAGATCGACGCCTGGGACGCCCGGGTCGTCCTGCTGCACGAGCGGCCCGAGGCCATCGACGACGTCGCCGTCGTCACCGACGACCTGGGCGGCGCGCAGCTCGCCGTACGCCATCTGCTGGAGCACGGCTACGAG
This sequence comes from Streptomyces sp. NPDC002328, assembly GCF_042890065.1. Taxonomy (NCBI): domain Bacteria; kingdom Bacillati; phylum Actinomycetota; class Actinomycetes; order Kitasatosporales; family Streptomycetaceae; genus Streptomyces; species Streptomyces sp. NPDC002328. The sequence continues at coordinate 534,993 of NZ_JBIARQ010000003.1, forward strand.
TACGTGGCCTGCGTCGGCGGCACCGCCGAGACCCCCTCCGTGGGCGACCCGGTCTCCGACCACGTCGAGGGCTGGCGGCGCGCGATGGACGAGGCCGGGATCAGCACCGAGGGGCGGCTCTTCGAGGCCCCCTACAACCGATACGACGCCTACCGGGTCGCCCTCGACCTGCTGTCGGGCCCGGACCGTCCGCCGGCCGTCTTCTGCTCCACCGACGACCAGGCGATCGGCCTGCTGCGCGCGGCGCGCGAACTGCGCATCGACGTCCCCGGCGAGCTGGCCGTGGCCGGCTTCGACGACATCAAGGAGGCGGCGCTCGCCGACCCGCCCCTGACCACGATCGCCTCCGACCGCTCGGCGATGGCCCGCTCGGCGGTGGACCTGGTCCTGGACGACGGGGTACGGGTCCCGGGCTCGCGGCGCGAGCGGCTGAAGGTGTTCCCGTCGCGGCTGGTGCTGCGGCGGTCCTGCGGCTGCGAGTAGCCCGGGGCGGCCTTTCTGAGAGAGCCGGCTTTCTGAGAGAGCCAGCTTTTTCTGAGAGAGCTCTGAGAAGCCTCGCCCGGCCGCCGGAATCGGCTTTATTTCGGGCACACGAGGTTCTGGCCGGGTTCTCAGGGAGCACTCAGGAAGCTCTCATGGTCGGGCGACAAGCTCAGTGCCATGACCGAGAGCATCCGCCGCAGCGGCGATCACGACGCGTACGAGAACCACGAGAACCCGTACCTGGGCGCCCCGCAGCACGCCTCCACCCCCGTGAACCCGGAGTGGCCGCCCCCGCCGGCTCACCGGCCGGTCGCTCAGCCCGTACAGCCCGCGCAGACCGCCGAGCCGGCGGCGGCGTGGCAGACGCCCGCGCAGCAGCAGGGGCAGGGGCTGGGGCAGCCGGGCCAGTACCCGCAGCCGCACGCGTCGGCTGCCTTCGGCGGGGACGGCGACGGCGGCGGCACCGCTCTCCTCACCCCGGTCGCGGCCGAGCCCGCCGCCCCGAAGAGGAAGCGCACCCGCGGCCCTATCGCGCTGCTCGCCGCCGTGGCGATCGTCGCCGCGGCGATCGGCGGCGGCACGGCCTACGGCATCCAGGAGCTGACCGGCAAGGACCAGGTCGTCTCCTCCTCGACCACCACCAGCGTCGTGCCGTCCAGCAAGACGGGCAACGTCGCCGCCATCGCCGCCGCGGTCAGCCCGAGCGTCGTCGAGATCAGCGCCACCCTCAGCGGAGGCTCCTCGACCGGCTCCGGTGTGATCATCACCAGCGACGGCGAGATCCTCACCAACAACCACGTGGTCTCCGGCGCCTCCTCGATCAAGGTGACGACGAGCGACGGCAAGCAGTACACCGCGCAGGTCGTCGGCACCGACAGCGCCAAGGACCTCGCGCTGATCAAGCTCCAGAACGCCTCCGGTCTCAAGGCGGCCACCCTCGGCAACTCCGACGGCGTCCAGGTCGGCGACACGGTCGTGGCGATCGGCTCCCCCGAGGGCCTCACCGGCACCGTCACCAGCGGCATCGTCTCCGCCCTCGACCGTGACGTGACCGTCTCGACGGACGAGAGCCAGGGCCGGCAGCAGCAACAGCAGGGCAGCGGCGGCTGGCCGTTCGAGTTCGGCGGCCGGGAGTTCAACGGCGACACGGGCTCGTCCACGACGACGTACAAGGCGCTCCAGACGGACGCTTCCCTCAACCCCGGCAACTCCGGCGGCGCGCTGATCGACGCCGACGGCAACATCATCGGCATCAACTCCGCGATGTACTCCGCCGCGAACGCCTCCTCCTCCGACGCCGGCAGCGTCGGCCTCGGCTTCGCCATCCCGATCAACACCGTCAAGGCCGACCTGGCCACGCTGCGGGCCGGCGGCTCCGACGACTGACCTCCACCGAGCCTCATCGACCCAGCAGGGAGTACGTCATGATCAAGCAGGTTTCGCACCCGGTGACCGCAGTCGGCGCGGCCGACCTCGCGCTGGCCCTCGCGGTGGCGTACGAGCTGCACCCGCCGACGCGGCAGGCGTCGCGGGCACCGGAGGTGGCCACGGCCGCCGCCGCCACGACGACGGCGGACCACCGCTCCACCGCACGACGCCGCCGCCGGACCGCCCGGGTCCGCTGAGGCCGCCGCCCCTGTACGCGCCCGTCGGGAACCATGCGACGCTGAAATCGTTCAGCCTCCGTCGTCCCACCGCACCCGAGGAATCCACACCCATGAGCCCCGCCGAAGGCGACCGTGACCCCCAGCGCATCCTGATCGTCGACGACGAGCCGGCGGTGCGCGAAGCACTCCAGCGCAGCCTCGCCTTCGAGGGCTACGACACGCAGGTCGCCGTCGACGGCGCCGACGCCCTGGAGAAGGCGACGGCCTACCGTCCCGACCTGGTCGTCCTCGACATCCAGATGCCCCGCATGGACGGCCTCACCGCCGCCCGCCGCATCCGCGGGGCCGGCGACACCACGCCCATCCTGATGCTGACCGCCCGCGACACCGTCGGCGACCGCGTCACCGGCCTCGACGCGGGCGCCGACGACTACCTGGTCAAGCCGTTCGAACTCGACGAGCTGTTCGCCCGCGTCCGCGCGCTGCTGCGCCGCAGCTCCTACGCGGCGGCCATGACGGAGCACGTCCAGGCGGACGAGGCGCTCACCTTCGCCGACCTGCGCATGAACCTGGCGACGCGGGAGGTGACGCGGGCCGGGCGGCCGGTGGAGCTGACCCGGACCGAGTTCACGCTGCTGGAGATGTTCATGGCGCACCCGCGCCAGGTGCTGACCCGGGAGCAGATCCTGAAGGCGGTCTGGGGCTTCGACTTCGAGCCGTCGTCCAACTCGCTGGACGTGTACGTGATGTACCTCCGCCGCAAGACGGAGGCGGGCGGCGAGCCCCGGCTCGTGCACACCGTGCGGGGCGTGGGGTATGTGCTGAGGCAGGGCGGCGCGGAGTGATCAGGGTGGTCCGCCGGTTCCGGACGCTGCCGATCCGGGCTCGGCTGTCGATGCTGGTCGCTGCCGCTGTGGCGTTCGCGGTGGCGGCGGTGTCGGTGACGTGCTGGTTCATCGTGCAGGGGAAGCTGTACGACCAGGTCAATGACGATCTTGCGAAGATGCGGCAGCGACCGGGGCTGGAGCAGACGCTCGAGGCCGTTCTCAACGTGTGTGCGCAGGAGGCGCAGGACAACAACCGGATCTTCGGCAACAGCTACCAGCAGGTGCTCAAGCAGGACGGCACGGTCTGCGTCAACCCGACCTCCACGGGACGTATCAAGGTCTCCGGCACCGACCGGAATGTCCTGAGCAACGCGGCCGACGGCGAGAGCGTCTACCACAACGGCACCGACGAGGAGGGGAACGCCGTACGCGTCCTCACCGTGCCGCTGTCCACCACCGAAGGCTCCGCGGCCCTGATGCTCGCGACCCCCCTCAAGGGAACCCAGTCCACCCTCAACGAACTCGCCCTCATCCTCCTCCTCGTCTCCGGTGTCGGAGTCCTCGGCGCAGGCGCCGCCGGTCTCGCCGTCGCCCGTGCCGGGCTGCGCCCCGTCGACAAGCTGACCGAGGCCGTCGAGCACGTGGCCCGGACGGAGGACCTCGGCATCCGCATCCCGGTGGAGGACGAGAGCGACGACGAGGTGGCCCGCCTCTCCCGCTCCTTCAACTCGATGACCGCCTCCCTGGCCAACTCCCGTGAGCTGCAACAGCAGTTGATCGCCGACGCGGGACATGAGCTGCGCACGCCCCTGACGTCGTTGCGCACGAACATCGAGCTGCTCACCCGCAGCGAGGAGACCGGCCGCCCGATCCCCGCCGCCGACCGCAAGGCGCTCCTCGCGTCGGTGAAGGCGCAGATGACCGAACTGGCCTCACTGATCGGTGACTTGCAGGAGCTGGCCCGCTCGGAGGGGCAGCGCGGCGAGCGCGTCCAGGTGGTCGCCCTGGAGGACACCGTGGAGGCGGCCCTGCGCCGGGCCCGGCTGCGCGGCCCGGAGTTGACCATCACGGCGTCCCTGGACCCCTGGTACACCCGTGCGGAGCCGGCGGCTCTGGAGCGCGCGGTGGTCAACATCCTCGACAACGCGGTGAAGTTCAGCCCTGAGGGCGGCGCGGTCGACGTGCAGCTGACGCACGGCGTGCTGACCGTCCGCGACCACGGGCCGGGCATCCCCGAGGACGAACTCCCCCACGTCTTCGACCGGTTCTGGCGCTCCCCCAGCGCCCGCGCCCTCCCCGGCTCGGGCCTCGGCCTGTCGATCGTGGCCCGGACAGTGGAGCAGGCGGGCGGCGAGGTCACGCTGGCACGCGCGGAGGGCGGCGGCACGGTGGCGACGGTCCGCCTGCCGGGCGCGCCGACGCCGCCGCCGGAGGTCCCGGAAGCACCGCGGACGCCACCGGTGTCCTAGAGCCCGTCGTCCGGACGGCGGTCACGACCGTCGGCTCCCCGGCAACCTTTCCGCCGCGAGCGGCGACCACCGCATGACCCGCACCTCATCCGGGTGGTCCCCCCTCGTACGGAACGGAACCCACACATGAGCGATCTCCGCCGCAAGCCCCGTCACCGCAGGCGCGGCACAGCCGCCGCGGTGAGCGTGCCGCTGGCGTTGACCTCGGCCGGCGTCTTCGCCTACGGCACGGATCTCGGGCTGTTCGGCGCGGACGCCCAACGCACGGCGTCCGCGGCCACCGCCGCGCCCGCCTGGGCCACCGCGACCGCCGACGGCTTCGCCTCCGTCGACGCGCTCGGGCAGAACGGAACGTACGGCGGCCGTGACGGCAAGACCGTGACCGTGAAGACCCTCGCCGACCTGGAGAAGTACGCGACGGCCGCCGAGCCGTACGTCATCGTCGTCGCCGCGACGATCGACATGAACCCGGTCGGGAAAGAGATCAAGGTCAAGTCCGACAAGACGATCATCGGGGCCGGGACGTCCGGGCACATCGTCGGGGGCGGCTTCTTCCTCGGTCAGGGCGTCCACAACGTGATCATCCGGAACCTCACCATCCGGGACGCGTACCAGGGCGTCTGGAACGACAAGGAGCACGACTTCGACGCGATCCAGATGGACGGGGCGCACCACGTCTGGATCGACCACAACGACCTGCGGCACATGGCCGACGGGCTGATCGACGTCCGCAAGGACACCACGTACGTGACCGTGTCCTGGAACAAGCTGAGCGACGACAACAAGGCCTTCGGCATCGGCTGGACCGAGAACGTCGTCACCGACATCACGATCCACCACAACTGGATCCGCGAGACCGAGCAGCGCAACCCGTCCACGGACAACGCCGCCCACGCCCACCTCTACAACAACTTCCTGGAGGACGCGGCGGGCACCGCGATCAAGTCGTCGTACGGGAACTACTCGCGGGGCAGGACGCGGATGCTCCTGGAGAACTCCTACTTCCAGGGCGTCAGCAACCCGGTCATCAAGGACGCCACGGCGACCGTCGTCCAGAAGGGCAACACCTTCGTCGGGACGAGCGGGCGCAACGAGAGCGGGGGGACCGCCTTCGACCCGAAGACGTACTACCCGTACACCCTCGACAAGACCGCCGACGTCCCGTCGCTGCTGAGGTCGGGCGCCGGCCCGCGCGCTTCGCTCGGCACGACCGCCACCACCACCCCCGCCGTGAAGGCCGCCGCCGCCACGACCCTCACCGTCGCGCAGGACGGCTCCGGCCAGTACCGGACCGTGCAGGCCGCGGTGAACGCCGTACCGGCGAACAACGCCTCCCGGGTGGTCATCTCGGTCAAGCCGGGGACGTACCGCGAGACGGTCAAGGTCCCGGCGAACAAGCCGCACGTCACGATCCAGGGCGCGGGCGGCAGCCGCAAGGACACGGTGATCGTCTACAACAACGCGTCGGGCACCCCGAAGCCCGACGGCTCCGGCACCTACGGCACGGGCGGCAGCGCCACCGTGGCCGTCGAGGCGGACGACTTCCAGGCCCGCAACCTGACGATCTCCAACGACTTCGACGAGGCCGCCAACCAGTCCCTGTCGGGCCACCAGGCCGTCGCGCTGCGCACCGCCGCGGACAAGGTGTTCCTCGACGGCGTCATCGTCAGCGGCGACCAGGACACCCTGCTCGTGGACACCGCGGCCAAGGACCGGCTCGGCCGGGTCTACATGGCCAACTCCTACGTCGTCGGCAACGTCGACTTCATCTTCGGCCGGGCCACCGCGGTGATCGACCGGTCCGTCATCACCCTGAAGAAGCGCTGGAACGGCACCTCGGCCGGCTATGTCACCGCCCCGAGCACGCCCGCGAACCGCAAGGGCATCCTGATCGCCAACTCCACGGTCAACGGCGACGTCTCCGACCGCAGCTTCCACCTCGGCCGTCCCTGGCACGCCGGCGGCGACGCCACCCTCGACCCGCAGACCACGGTCCGCAACACCGCCCTCAGCGCCGCGATCAAGACCACCCCGTGGACGGACATGAGCGGCTTCTCCTGGAAGGACGACCGCTTCGCCGAGTACCGCAACACCGGTGCCGGCGCGGGCGCTTCGAGCGGCGACCGGCCCCACCTGACGGACGCCCAGGCGGCGGACCAGGAGGTCGCGGACTGGCTCGCGGGCTGGACGCCGTCGGCCTCCTGAACGGCCGTGATCCGGGCGCGCTCCGGACGTGATCCGGGCGCGCTCCGGGCGGGTGGGGCGACTGTCGTAGGGGCTCCGTAGGGTAGGGGCCATGCCGGAAGAGCCGCCCCTGATCCAGAGTCTGCGCACGGCGGTCGCCGCGGCCCCCGCCGACGTCCCGTTGCGACTGCACCTGGCCGAGCTCCTCCTCGGCGACGGACGGGCGGACGCCGCCGTCGCCGAGGTCGCCGTCGCGCTTCAGCACGCGCCGGGGGACGCGCAGGCGCGGGAGTTGATGGCCCGTGCGATCGGGGCGCCCGCCCGCCCCGCGGAGGCCCCTCCGGCGACAGGACGCACGGGGTTCGACTGGAAGGCCGCCGAGGAGCAGGTCGAGGGCGTCGTCCCGCCGAGGTTCGTCGAGTCGCCGGTCCGCGCCGACGGGCGGGACGACCCAGGCGACACCGGCGACGCCGACGCGTGGGACGTGGAGCGGCCGGGCGCCGTGCGACTGGCCGACGTCGGCGGCATGCGGGACGTCAAGGACCGGCTGGAAGCCGCCTTCCTCGCCCCGCTGCGCAACCCCGAACTGCGCCGCCTGTACGGCAAGAGCCTGCGCGGCGGACTGCTGCTGTACGGGCCGCCCGGCTGCGGCAAGACGTTCATCGCCCGCGCGGTCGCCGGTGAACTCGGGGCCGGTTTCCTGTCCGTGTCCGTCAACGACGTCCTCGACATGTGGATCGGCAACTCCGAGCGCAACATGCACGAGGTCTTCGAGACCGCCCGCCGCCAGGCCCCGTGCGTGGTCTTCCTCGACGAGCTGGACGCGCTTGGCGCCAAGCGCAGCCGCACCGCGCACAGCGGCATGCGCAACACCGTCAACCAGCTGCTGACGGAACTCGACGGTATCGGGTCCGACGCCAACGACGGCGTGTTCGTCCTGGCCGCCACCAACGTGCCCTGGGACGTGGACCTCGCCCTGCGCCGGCCCGGCCGGCTGGACCGCACCCTGCTCGTGCTGCCGCCCGACGCCCCGGCCCGCGAGGCGATCCTCCGCTACCACCTGCGCGAACGCCCCGTCGAGAACATCGACTTGGGCAAGCTCGCCAAGGTCACCGACGGACTGTCCGGCGCCGACCTGGCCCATGTGTGCGAGACGGCCGCCGAGCGGGCGCTGCTCGAGTCGGCGCGCACCGGCGCCGTCCGCATGATCGGCATGAAGGACCTGCTGGCCGCCGCGAAGGACGTCGTCCCGTCGGCCGAGCCCTGGTTCGCCTCCGCCCGCAACGTGGCGATGTTCGCCAACGAGGGCGGAATGTACGACGACCTCGTCGCCTACCTGAAGAAGAGACGCAAACTGTGAGCACCGTGCACCCCGCCGTGGAACGGGCCGACGTACTCATCGACCTGAAACGGTACGCCGAGGCCCGGCAGTTGCTGGCCCAACGGCTCGCGGAGGAACCGGAGGATCTCCGCGCCTGGGTCGAGCTCGCGCGCACCCACCTGGGGGACGACCCGGACGGGACGAAGGCGCTGGAGGCCACCGAGCGGGCCCTCGCCCTCGACCCCGAGGACGTCGGCGCGCTCACCGTGCACGCACACGCCCTCCAGGCGGTGGGCGGCCGTTTCGTGGAGATGGAGGACGTCCTGCGCGAGGTGATCCGCCTCGCCCCCGACCACTGGTACGGCTACGCGCTGCTCGCCAACTGGCTGTTCCGCATCCGGACGGTGAGCCACGCCCAGGCCCACGGCGGGACGGTGGACCGGCGGGCCATGGACGCCTTCCTGCGCGAGTCGGGCGAACTGGCCCAGGAGGCCATCCGGTTGGGCCCCGAGAAGGTGTTCGCGTACGAGGTGGCCTGGTTGATCGCCGACCTGGCGAACAACCGCACCGTCGCCGCGCAGTTGGACGAGGCGATCCTCCGCCTGGACCCGCAGCACAAGGCCGCCCTGGAACGGCGGACGAAGGAAGCCGCGACCACACCCGGCGTCAACGCGACCCGGGCGGCCACCCTGTACGCCGACGCGCTCGCCTCCGTCCCGGACTCGACGACGATGCAGCGCGGTCTCGACGACGCCTCCTACCGGCTGCTGCGCGGCATCCGCTGGCTCGCCCTGCTCTGTGTCGCCCTCTCCGGCGCCGGGCTCGACCTGTTCCAGGTGGAGGGCGAGATCCAGCGCACGCTTCCGCTGCCGCTCGGCCAGCGGCTGTGGAACCTCGTGCCGATGACCGTGATCTGGGCGCTCGGCGCCCTGCTGAGGTACCGGCGGCTGCGCGCCGGCGTGCGGGTCAACCTCGGGTCCCTGGTCCGCCGCCGCACCTGGGCCCGTGTCGTCCTGGCCCAGGCGGCCTGGGCGATGCTCTGCGCGCTGCTCCTCACCCAGGTCCCGTGGACGGAGCGGACGATCCCCCAAGTGATCTTCTGGGCCGGATTGCTGCCCACGCTGGCGACGGTGTGGTTCGACCGGCGGAAGAGCGGCTGAGCCCCTACGATTCCTTCCGGTCGCGCACACGTTCGTGCGCCGGGGGGATGGTGCGCTATGGGTGAGAACGTACGCGTGGGCGCAATCGAGCGCGAGTACCGCGGACGGCGTCGGCCGCCGGCGCCAGTGCTCGTGCTCCTGGCCTTCGCCCTGATGGTCACCGCCATGATGCCGATCATGGTGTTCTCCGACATGTCCGTCGGCGTGTCCGTGTGGGAAACGGCCGTGGGCCCCCTGGCCGCCTGGGTGTTCTTCATCCCGGTCGCCCTGGCCCACTGGCGGGCGCGCACCCTCGTCTCGGCGCAGGGCATCACCGTGCGGGGCCGCCTCCTGACCCGCACCCGGCCCTGGCGGGACGTCTACGCCCTGCGCACCGACCCCCGCCGGACCGACACCCACTCACTGGAACCCCGGCTCCCCGTCCACCTCTACGACACCGAGGGCCGCCGCTACCTCCTCCCCCACCTCGACGACTGGCAACTCGACGACGTCGAGGGCGAGTTGACCGCGCTCCGGGAGACCGCCACCCGCGACCACGGCGTCTCCTGGGAGCCGCGGCCCGAGGTGGAGGCCCGCATCCACCGCCGGGCCGGACACCGCAAGGCATGGCGGCGCTCGCACACCGGCGCGACAGCGGCCCTGGCCGCGACGTTCGCCTACGGGACGGTCCGCTTGTTCGTCTCCAACGACGACCCGTTCCCGCTCACCACCCTGCTGTACGTCCCCGCAGCGACCTTCGCGCTCCTGGCGGCGGCGCTGCACGGAGGCTGGGAACTGCGACTGAGGCGGGCCCGCACTCGGGGCGCGCCGGTGAGCCGGTGAGCCGGAGTCAGCCGTCGAGCAGCGTTCCCGGCAGCGGGAACTCCTTCGTCCGCGCGGTCGGCGGCTCCACCCGGGTGACCGTGTTCTCGGTGTAGACCAGCCAGCCGGCCGGGCTCCACGTCAGCGCGAGGGACGCCGCCATGCCGTCGAGCCGCACGCGGTGCCGTTCCTCGCCGCCGGCGGCGTCGATCTCGATCACCTCGGTGCCGGTCCCGGCCGCCACCGCGAGCACGATCGACGCACCGTGCGCCGCCACGCCGTCGACCCGGCCGCCGGCCACGGACACCGTGGTCGCGTCCGCCGTACGCGTGAGCGTGGCGCGCACGCGGGCGGGCGAACCGCCGGCTGCCGACCGGACGATGACGGGGTGGCCGTCCGGACAGACGAGCCCCACAACACCCGTGACCGGCACGGACCTGACACCCCCTCCGGTCAGCTCGGCGACCGTGACCCCCGCATCGCCGCTGAGGCAGACCGTGTCCGATCCCGGGTCGGAGGCCGCGAGGCCGATCGTGCCGGGGACCTTCAACTCCCGCCGGGTGGACCAGTCCCGGGGGTCCCGGACGAGCACGGTGGACGCCGGGGCACGGCCGGCGGTCACCGCGTCGGGCAGCGCGGCCACCTCGGCGACCAGGGTGCGACCGGGCAGGACACGGCGCAGGCGCTGGTCGCCGGGAAGGCCGTCGAGGACGTGCTCCGCCCGGTTCACCACGTACCGACGGTCCGGCCCGCCGCCCCCGCGGGGCACGGTCACCAGCCAGCGCCCGTCGGCGAGACGCACGAGGCGAGGGCTGACGGCCTCGGTGTCGTCGGACTGCTGCGGCACGACCGCGAGGCTCTCCGCCCGCGCCCGGCGCGCGTCGACCCCGACCACCGTCACCAGCCCGTCCACCCGGGCCAGCGCGAACGTCGTGGCACTCGCCCAGCCGTGCCCCGGCCGCACCCCGCCGGGACCGGAACAGGCCGCCGCCAGCACAGCCGTGCCGCCGAGCGCGACGCCGAGGAGGGCACGCGTCCGGTTCTGCCTCGCCATGCGCGGCTCACCAGTCCTTCATCGCGTCCGTCGGCGACATCCGCGCCGCCCCGCGGGCCGGACCGAGCGCGCCCGTCACCACCACCAGCACGGTCAGGACCAGCAGCGTCAGCACGGTCCCCGGCGTCGGCAGGGGCACCCAGCTCTCGGCGTACGGCGCGAGCTCGGCGCTTTCGCGCATCAGGGCCGCGCCCGCCCCGCCGAGCAGCACGCCGAGCACCGTGCCGGCCACGGCCGCGACCGCGCCCGCCAGAGCCATCTCGGCGACGAGCATGGTCAGTACCGCCCCGGTGCGGAAACCGACCGCCTTGAGGACGCCGATCTCCTGGACCCGCTGCCGCGCGAGCGCGCCCGTCACGGTGACCGCGCCGGCGAAGGCCAGCACGGCGAGCACCGCCAGCAACACCCGGCCGGCCGTCCTGACCAGCTCCAACACGGCCGGAAGCGCGTCGAGTTGCTGGCGGAGGGTGAGCGCCGGGTAGCCGAGGTCCTGGACCGACCGCATCACGCCGGGCACGTCGGCGGCCGTCCTGGCGACGACGGTCAGCTGGTCGTAGCCGACGGTGTCGAGATAGCGATCGGCCGGCTCCCCGGCGCGTTCCGCCGCCCAGGCGACCACGGAGGAGTCGGCGGCGTAGGCGGCGTCGGGGCCGTCCAGCTGCCAGGCCGGGTCGTAGACGCCGACCAGGCGGGCGCGGCGGGTGACGCCGGTGCCCTCGCCCGGCCGTACGAAGCGGATCGTCTCGATCTCGATGTCGCGGCCCAGCATGCGGGTCAGGTCCACGCCCTGGGACGTGGCGGGAGCGACGATCTCGCCCGGCCGTAGGGGGAAGACCCGGTCGCGGACCGACGCGGTGACGGGCGGCGCGAGCGCCGCGCGATACGTCGTCGCGTACAGCAAAACGCTGTCGCCGGCCGGCGTGTGCATCCCGAAGGACGCCTGCGCCCGGTGCTGCACGGAGGCCACGTGCGCAAGCCCCGCCAGCCGGGCAGCCGTCCGGGCCGTCAGCGGCGCGGTGCCGGGGCGGCCGTCGGGCCTGTCGACGGTGACGCTGCGGTTGGCCGCGCTCTGCTCGACCCCGGAGTCGGTGGCGCGCCGCGCCGTGTCGGCGATGCCCAGCGCGCCGAGGCACACCGCGCCGCCGACCGCGACCAGCGCGACGAGACCGTACATCCGGCGGCGCAGCGCGCGGGCGTTGGCCCAGGCGAGCAGGAAGACGTTCACGCGGCGCTCCCCTCGGGCGCCAGCACGCCGGAGTCCAGCCGGTGCACGACGTCCGCCGCGTCGGACACGGCCGGGTCGTGCGTCACCAGCACCACGGCCCGTCCCTCGTCGGCGAGTTCGCGGAACAGTCCGAGCAGGACCCGCTCGGCGGCCTCGTCGAGGTTGCCGGTGGGTTCGTCCGCCAGCACCACGGGTGGATCGTTGATCAGGGCGCGGGCGAGCGCGACGCGCTGCTGCTCCCCGCCGGACAGTTCGCCGGGGGCGTGCCGTGCCCGCCCGGCCAGCCCGACGCGGTCCAGGAGCCCGCGGGCCCGTTCCTCGCCCCGGGCGCGGGGACCGGCGTGCGGCAGCAGCACGTTGCGGAGCGCCGAGTGCTGCGGCAGCAGGCTGTACGCCTGGAAGACGAACCCGATCCGGCGGCGGCGCACGTCCGCGAGGGCGCCGTCGCCGAGCCCCGACATGTCGGCCTCCCCGACGAGCACCCGGCCGCGGTCGGGCGCGGCCAGCAGCCCGAGGATGTGGAGCAACGTCGTCTTCCCGGAGCCGGAGCGGCCGACGAGGGCCGTGATCTCGCCCGCCCGCACCGTGAGATCGACGTCTCGCAGAACGTCGATCCGCTCGCCCTTCAGCGAGTACGACTTGCCGACGGCCTCGGCCCGCAGCAACGCGTTCACCACACTTCCGCCCGTCCTACGGTCGCGCCGGCGCCGTCCGGCAGCCGGCCCATGAGGCCGCGCAGTCGCCGGTCCAGCGCCCACACACCCCAGGTGGTCTTGAGGTCGCAGGCGGTGTCCCCGCCGCCTACCTGGAACAGATCGGGCAACCCGGGGCAGCCCTTGTACGCCGAGACGCCTCGTCCCAGCGCGGCCCGCAGTGACGCGTCCAGCGCGTCGCCGAGCAGCGCGTGGGCCCGGACGACCAGCGAGTAGTCGTAGACCGAGGCGAACCGCCGCGGATGCCGGGCCCACCTGTCGAGGCGACCCGACGTGATCCAGCTCGGGATGCGGTCCCGCCTCCCCGCGTCCGCCATGCCCACGGCGACGGTGGCCGCCGCGACCGCGCGGTCCGGGGTGTCGGGTCGCCACGCGAGGACGTGCGGGACGGCGATCTCGACGCCGGCGTCGGCGCAGTTGAGGGCGGTGCGCTGCCACTGGGCGGCGTTCCGTTCGGTGACGGTGGTGGGCAGCACCGCCGGGTCGGCGCACAGGCGTCGCGCCTCGGTCGGTGTGCCGCCCCCGCCGGCGACCGCGCGCAGGGCCGCGCGGCTGAGGCGTTCGGCGGCGTCCTGACCGGCGGCGCCCGCTCGCTCATCCCGGTCGAGCGCGGCGACGAGCGAGGCGTCTTCGAGGGGCAGGCCGGCGAGCGCGCGGAGTCGTTCGACGAAGAGGGAGGCGTCCGGGTCGCCGAGGTAGGCGTCGGGGTCGCGCACGGTCCCGTCGGTGAGACGCTCGCCCTCCAGCCGCTCGACCACGGGCGTGAACACGCTCAGCGGGGTACCGGCCGCCCTCAGGATGTGGACGAGGAAGTAGAGGTGCTCGTAGGAGAGGGTCCGCGCGCCCTCCCGCAGGACGGCCTCCCAGCTCCGGCGGTCGATGACGGGCCGTCGGCCGGCCGCCTCCTGGATCAGGACGTGGTCGTGAGTGTCGTCGAGGCGGGCCGCCCGTTCCTCGGGGGTGAGGGCGGCCCAGCCGTCCAGGGTCGGCGCGTCGAGGTCCGTCAGGTTTTCCGGCACCGGTCGGTCCAGCAGCCGCAGGGCCTGGGCCAGCGCGGCGCTCTCGTCGAGGGGCCGTGGCGTGCGGGCCAGCGTGTTCAGCCAGGCGGCGGTCTTCGGCGAACCCCGCCGCCCGAGCGACCGGAGGACGTCGAGAGCCGCCCAGGTGGCGCCCAGCCGCGCCGCGTCGCCGTCGTCGCCCAGCGCGGGATCGACGTACCAGCCGCCGGAGGTCCGCAGCCGCTCCACGGCCGTCGCGTCGCTCGCGCCGAGGGCCTTCACGGCGCCGGCCTGCCGCAGGGGGACGAGCCAGGTCCGCCCCCACAGCGGGGAGGACTCCAGCGCCTCCCGGCGCATCGAGGCGACGCGTGCCGCGGACAGGCTCGTCCGGGTGCCGCGTCCCAGCTCCGACAGGGTGCGCAACGCGTAGGACTGCGCCTGGGGAGCCGCCGGCTGCTGCCGCAGGAACGGCGGATAGTGGTAGCCGTTCTGCCTGCTGACCAGGAGGTCCAGCTGGCGGGCGACGGGCGGTCGCGGCTCCTGACGCCGAGGGGCGTCCGTGCACGAGGTCAGCAGGACGGCGCACAGCGCCGCCCCGGCACCGGTCAAGAGGCGCCCGCGTAGGCGCACTTCTCGCTGACCCTGATCGCACCGCTCACCTGGGCCGAGCCGCAGCTGCGCGTGGAGACGTACACGGTGCCCCGGCTCGGGCGCATCTGGCCGAAGGTGTCGGAGATGCTGGCGTTGGTGTTCTTCCAGCGCACCACGCCCAGGGACTTGCGGACCATCGTCAGCGTCGCCTCGGGGTTCTTCGAGATCGAGACGGAGACGCTGACGCCGTGGGCCTCGAGCTCGGCCCGGTTCTGGATCCAGCGGGCCAGCCTCGGGCGGTTGCCCGACATGCGCGTGGACGCCTTCCAGTCGCAGGCGTTGGTGTACAGGGTGCAGTGCCAGGCGTTGATCGCGACCTTGTTGCCGCCCGGCAGGCCGACCGAGGTGGAGGCCGAGGTCGCGTGCGTGGGGGTCGCCGACAGCACGAGGGCCATCGCCGCCAGCACGGCGGAACCGCCGCGCGGCAGACGGACACGCTGTCTGTTGGTCATGGCGATCGTCTCCTGTGTCGGTGGCCGCGTGGGCGGGCCCCTTTCCTACAGGGCGACGGCCTCGGCACACACTGCGACGATCACCACGAAGAGTGATCGGCACCTGAATATGCCTCCTGGAGGATCAAGATCGAGACGGCGGCTGACGCAAGCGGGTTCGACGCGGCGCGTCCCGCTCCGGCGCCTCCTCGCACCCGGGCGCTCGGGCGCACCCCTCGCACCCCGCCCCGCCGCTGCTCACACCCGCAGCACCATCGCGTCCTCGGCCGCGTCCCCCCGCGGCCACGGGTTCGCCAGGCGGGCGTATGCGCCCTGGCGGGCGATCAGTTCGGGGTGGGCTCCCCATTCCACGAGGCGGCCCTCGTCGAGGACGAGGATGCGGTCGGCGTCCGGGGCGAGGGTCAGGTCGTGGGTGATCATGATCGTCGTGCGGCCGGACATCAGGCGGCGCAGGGGCTGGACGATCTGGCGGGCGGCGAGCAGGAAGAGGGGGGCTAGGACGAAGGTGGCGAGGGCCAGGTCCCAGCGGAGGTAGAGGGCTGCGGCGGCGGAGAAGAGCGCGGAGACGGTGCCCACGACCCCCGAGAGGACGAGCTGCTCGATCGCCTCGACGTCGCCTGTCAGGCGTTCCACCAGGTCGCCCTGACGGTGTTTCTGGAAGAAGTGGGGCGGTAGGCCCTGGACATGGCGGAAGACGTTCGCGCGCAGCCGCAGGACGAAACGTTCCGCCGTCCAGGTCGCGAGCGAGTTGCCCAGGTAGCCGACGAGCGCGCCGACCGCGGCGACGGCCAGCCAGGCGCCGGCCGGGCCCCAGAACGCGGCGAGCGAGCCGGCCTCCAGGGCGTCGTCGGTCAGCTCGGCGAAGAGCAGGATCGACGTGGCCTCGGCGAGCGCGGAGACCATCACGCACCCGACGATGACCAGCATCCATCGGCGGTCGCCGCGGGTCAGCGGCCAGAAGCGGCGGAAGGCCTTCCGCGCTTCCCTCACGTCAGCGACTCCCTCGCATCGTCCTGTTCGTCAGCCCTTGTGCGCGACCGGGCGACGCTTCGGGGCGACCTTTTTCGCGGCCTTCTTCTGCGCGCCGGCCTTGGGAGCGGCCGGGGCGGGGGCGGCGGTCTTGCGGGTCTTCTTCATCGGGGCGATCTTGTGAAAGCTCATTTCTTTCTTTCCCCTTCTCGCTTTTCGTAACGATCCTGCGACAGCCGTTTCACGAACCTGCCGCAATCACCTTTGATTCACATGTGCGAAGCTGTCATTATCCCTTGATGGCGGCTATTACCAGCCTTGCAGACAACTCCACGATCACGACCTTCGCTTTCGCGTCGTTCGCTCTCGACATGCAAAACACTACGGGACACCGAAGCGGGAAAAGCCCGATTCCGCTGAGACCTCGATGAATTACGACTGAGAGAATTTTCAGGCGCAGCCGGGAACCGCGCCTTCCCTTACATAGATTCAACGCCCCCCGAGAAAGTGGAAGGGCTCTTCGACCCTGGGATGAGGGTGGCGGCGAGGGCGTCGGCCTTGCTGCGCCGGCATTGGGCGGATCGATCGGGCTGATTGACTTCCGCGGCCCGGGCGGAGGCACCGGTGCCAGTCAGCGCCGGTCGGTGGAGCGGTCAGAACCTGCCTTTGTCGGGCAGCGGTCGGACCGTAGGAGGTCTGATATCGAGTCAAATACCCGGATGCACATATCCGAACAGTTCCCCCTTCTCTACTCACCCGGCGGTGCCGACATGGATGTCGTGCCGTCGTGGCTTGTACAAGATCGTCGCAAACGCGATCCCAGCACCACGCAAAAACCGACACACGTTCACCTAATCTTGTCCACACATTCGTGGTTTCTCTTGGGGGGTATCCACTCGATGAGTGCTGTGCGTCAGCCGACGGTTTCCGTTGTCATACCTGTGTACAACGCGATGCCGTACCTGGAGCAGACCCTCGCGTCGGTGGCGCGGCAGAGCATCGGGACGGACGCCCTCGAGGTCGTCGCCGTCGACGACGGCAGCACGGACGGCAGCGGTGACGTCCTCGACGCCTGGGCGAAGGAGAAGCCCTGGCGGATGAAGGTGATCCACCAGGAGGCGTCCGGCGGCCCCAGCCGGCCCCGTAACGTCGGGCTCGACCACGCCACCGGGCGGTACGTGTTCTTCCTCGACGGCGACGACTGCCTCGGGCCGGAAGCGCTGGAGCGCCTGGTCGCCATGGCCGAGCGGAACGGCGCGGACACCGTCCTGGGCAAGCTCGTCGGCGTCGGGCGGATCATCCGGCCGGAGGTGCGGCAGGTCTTCGCCAAGAACGTGGACCGGGCCGACAAAGCGGCCGTCTACTACACGCTGATGCCGTTCAAGCTGTTCCGGCGGGCCATGCTGGAAGAGCACGGGCTGCGCTTCCCCGAGCACATGCGCATCAGCGAGGACCAGCACTTCGTGGCCCGCGCGTATCTGCACAGCACGGTCATATCGATCCTCGCCGACTACGACTGCTACTACCTCGTCCGGCGCGGCGACAACGGCAACATCACCCTCGGCGGGCTCGACTACCCGACGATGGTCGCCCAGGCCGCGGAGATGGTCGAGCTCGTCACCGGCCTCACCGAGCCCGGGGCGATGCGGGACCGGATGGTGGCCCGGCACGTCAAGGCGGAGCTGCTGCGCCGCTTCGACCGCCGCTTCCTCGCCGCCGACGCGGCGGAACGCAAGGAACTCGTCGACCTCGCCGCCCCGCACGCGCACGCGTGGATCACACCCGGCGTCCTCGCCGAACTCGACGTCGCGGAGCGGCTGCGGGCGCACTGCCTGCGCGAGGGCCTCATCGACGAACTCGCCGCGGTCGTCGAGTGGGACGTGGCCGGCCGCCCCGGCAAGGCCCTGCTCCGCGACGGCCGCCTCTACGCTCCCGCGCCCTTCCCGCCCGTCTCCAGCACCGCGTACGAGGAGTTGTGCGACATCACCGACGCCGCGCTCGGGGCGAGCCCCCGCCGCCGGCTCGAAAGGGTCGACTGGAACGGCAGCGTCGTCGAGCTCTCCGGGTACGCCTACCTCGACCAGGTGGACACCGACGCCCTGCGGACCGAGATCGTCCTCCGGCACTCGGCGAGCAAGCGGGAGACGGCGGTCCCGGCGCAGCTCGAAGCCTCGCCGCACCTCACGGTCAGCCGGGGCAAGGAGACCTACGACTACGGCCTGGCCGGGTTCCGCGCCTCGGTCGATCTCGCCTCCGCCGCCGACGGCCGCCCCCTCGATCCCGGCGTCTGGGAGATCTCCCTGCGCTGCACCGCCCACGGGCTGACCGCCCGCGGCGCCCTGGGCAAGGCCCTCGGGCCCGACGTGCCCCAGCGCACCGAACAGCGCGTCGTCACACTGCCGAAGGCCGACGCCCCGCCGGAGGCCGACGGCCGTCCGCACACGGTGAGCGTCGGGCCGAAGCAGGTGCGCTTCACCGTGGAGATCCGGCCGGTGCCGGAGCCGCCGTCGACGCTGACCCGCGTCAAGCGGAAGCTCGGCCGCGCGATCCGCGTGGCGCCCGGGGGAACCCGCTGAGCCCTTCCCCCATCACCCCTGTTTAGACTCCCTGCCCTTGACGGCCCCGGTCCGGCCGTCCCCGTGGTGTCGCCGGTGCCCGGCGGCCGCGGTGCGATCTTGTTCACGGCGGCTGAGGCCAGTGCCCGGCCGCTCATCATGGAGACACAGTTGAAGACATCGCCGCCCGCTGACACGGACGAGCCGTCCCAGGCCGCTCAGGCCGAGAGGGCTCGGGCCGACGAAGCCCAGGCCGAGGTAGCGCAGGCCGATCCGGCGGAGAGACCTCCGGTCGGCCGACGCCCGTTCAAGGACCGTTCCCGGGCGCTCGCCCGCCGTTGGTGGCCTGCCGCCGCCGAGTGCGCGGTGGCCGTCGTGACGGCGCTCGGCTTCACCTACTGGGGGCTGACGGTCGCCAACAGCCCGGTCACCCGGGTCGGTCAGGTCAGCGGGCTGTCCAACCTTCAGTTCCGTCTCGCACTACTGGTGTTGGCGATCGTGGCCGTCGTGGGCTGGGCGACCGTGCGCGGCAGCGAGCGGGTGCGGGCGGTGACGATCCGTCTGGCCGCCGCGGCCGTCGCCGGACTGAGCACCGGTTTCCTCGGCGCGGGCCAGGTCTTCGCGCTGCGCGGCACCCCCTGGCCGATCAACGGACCGTACGGCGACAACAACCGCATCCTCGGCTGGGCGGAAGAAGTCCTGCACACCGGCTCGATGGACGCCTTCTACCCGCCGGCCGTGCCGTACCTGCTCGGCTTCGCGGCCAAGGCCGGATTCCTCGACGGCCAGCCCGCGTTCGGGCTCAAGTGGCTGTTCATCGCCTTCGTCGCGCTGACCGGCCCGGCCGCCTACCTGGCCTGGCGGTCCTGCCTGAGCCCGCTGCCCGCGCTCGCCGTCGGACTGCTGCCCGCGCTCCAGCAGACCCTGCCCCACAAGCCGTACAGCCCGTTCGTGCTCGTGGTGCTCGTGCCGCTGATCGCGAAGCTGCTGCTGTGGCTGCGCGCCTCGCCCCGCTTCACCGCGCGCGGCACGGCCCTGCGCGGCGGCTTCCTCGGCGTCGCCTTCGGCGTGCTCTTCCTCATCTACTCCGGCTGGCACGTGTGGTCGCTGCCGGGCGTGCTGATCGCCGTCCTCTTCTTCTACCCGTGGCAGACCGGCCGTCTGCGGGGCCTGCTGTTCCTGGGCAGCTCGCTGGTCGGCTTCCTGGTGGTGGCCGGGGTGTACCTGCGGGTGCTGCTGGGCGCCACGAGCACCCGCGACCAGTGGTGCTCGGGCTACACCCTGACCGAACCGGCGTACATCGGCACCACGCCGCTCAGCAGCCGGGCCTGGGACGAGCCGGGCGAGTACCCCGGCTTCGGCGAGTTCGCCGGGCTGCACACCTACGCGGTGATCGTCCTGATCGGGCTCGGCATCGCCATCGCGCTCGGGCTGCGCAAGGCCGTCGTCGTCGCGCCGCTCGCCTGCTTCGGCAGCGCGTGGCTGATCCGGTTCTGGCTGGCCGGCCACATGGAGGCGGACCAGCAGGTCCAGCTCTTCCCCCGCACCATGATCGTGATCCAGGTGACGCTGACCGCGCTGACGGTGCTGGCCTGCGTGTTCGCGGTGCAGAAGCTCGCTCCGCTCGTCCGCGCCCTGCCGGGCCAGGTCGCGCGCGGGCCGCGGCAGTTCACGGCGGTGGGCGCGCTGCTCGCGATGGCGCTCGCCGGCGGCATGATCGGCTCGTTCTTCAGCAACCAGTACCTGCCGACGCTGCCCGGCGAGAAGCTCGCGGGCACGCTCGCCTGGCAGTCCCACCAGTTCCGCAAGCCCGACGGCGCCTGCCCCAGGTACGCCGACCGCGGCAAGTGCAAGGACTATCCCGAGCGCACGATCGTCGAGGAGGCCAAGGCGGTCGACAAGATGGTCTGCGAGTTCCCCTGGCGCAAGGAGACCTCCGGCGGATCGGTCCGCCTGCTGCTGACGCAGGACTGACGCAGGACTGACGGAGGGCCCGGCGGAAAGCCCGTGGGGGCCTGTCCCGTACGCGTATGCGGTACGGGACAGGCCCCCACGTGTGTGTCGGGGCAGCGGCCTTGCGCTACTTCACGATCGTGATCCGGGTCGCCGCCGGGGGCGCGATCGGGCCCGTGGCCGAGGAGTTGGCCGTCAGGTACTGCTCGAGGGCCGTCAGGTCGTCGGCGCCGACGAGGTCGTTCGTGCCCTGGCCCAGCGTGGTGAAGCCGTCGCCGCCGCCCGCGAGGAAGCTGTTGGTGGCGACGCGGTAGGTCGCGGCCGGGTCGATGGCCGCGCCGTTCAGCTTGATGGAGTCCGTGACGACCCGGTCGGCGCCGGTCTTCGTCAGGTCCAGCGTGTAGCTGAGGTTGGCGGACGGCTGGAGGATCTTCGGCGCGCTCGCGTTCGAACCGCTCACCTGCTCCTTGAGCACCTGGATCAGCTGGGCGCCGGTGAAGTTCTGGAGGTTCACGGTGTTGGAGAACGGCTGCACGGTGAAGCCCTCGGCGTACGTCACCACGCCGTCGCCCTCGGCGCCCTTGGCCGCGTAGGTGAGGCCGGCCCGGACGCCGCCCGGGTTCATCAGCGCGACGTCCGTCTCGGCGTCGAGCTTCCTGCCGTACCAGAGCTGCGCGTCCGCGATCAGGTCGCCCATCGGGGACTCGGTGCCCGTGTTGGGGACGTCGGCGGAGACGTAGCCGATCGCGCGGTTGCCGATGGGGGCCGCCAGGGTGTTCCACCTGGTGATCAGCTCGGTCATGTCCGGGGCCTTGGGGACCGTCCGGGTGACCACGTGGTTCGCCGACTTCACCGCGGTCCGGGCGATGTCGCCGGTGAAGCGGTCGTAGGTCAGCGTGGTGTCCGTGTACAGCCGGCCGAAGGACGCGGCCGAGGTGACCGTGCGCGGCTGACCCGACGGGTCGTTGATCGTGCACGCGTACGCGGCGTGCGTGTGGCCCGTCACCAGCGCGTCCACCTGCGGCGAGACGTTCTTCGCGATGTCGACGATCGGGCCGGAGATGCCGTCGCCCGCGCCCGGCGCGTCACAGTTGTAGTTGTACGAGGTGGAGGCCGGCAGGCCGCCCTCGTGGATCAGCGCGACGATCGACTTCACGCCCTGGCTCTGGAGCTCCTGGGCGTACTTGTTGATCGTCTCGACCTCGTCCTTGAACTTCAGGCCCTTGACGCCCTCGGCGGAGACGACGCCCGGCGTGTCCTCCAGGGTCACGCCGATGAAGCCGATCTTGACGCCGTGCTCCTTCCACACCCAGTACGGCTTCAGGATCGGCTGGCCGGACTTCTCGTCCAGGACGTTCGCCGCGAGGTACGGGAAGTCGGCGCCCTGGAACCTCTTGTCCGTGTAGCAGCCGTCCGTCGGGTGACAGCCGCCCTTCTGGAGCCGGCGAAGCTCCTTGGGGCCCTCGTCGAACTCGTGGTTGCCGACGGACGTGACGTCCAGCTCCAGCTTGTTCAGCGCCTCGATGGTGGGCTCGTCGTGGAACAGGCCCGAGATCAGCGGGGAGGCGCCGACCATGTCGCCGCCGGCCGCGGTGACGGAGTACCGGTTGCCCTTGCGCGCCTCGCGCAGGTGCGTGGCGAGGTACTCGACGCCGCCCGCGTCGATCGTCTTCGTGGTGCCGTCCGCCTGGATCTCCGTGACCCGGCCGGAGGAGCCCGACGGCGGTTCGAGGTTGCCGTGCAGGTCGTTGAAGGACAGCAGCTGCACGTCCTGGTAACGGTCCTCCTGCTTGCGGGAGTCCTTCGCATCCTGGGCGCCCGCCGGCATCGCGGCGGCGAGTGCGCCGGCGGTGGCGAGAGCGGCGGCCGCGGCGACCAGACGGTACGTACGGCGTCTGCGGCTCGGATACGACTGGGAAGTGGCTGGCATGCGCCCCCCTGTTGTGTCGGCGGTGGTGTCGGCGGTGGCGTCGCGTCCTCCGGGCCGGGCGGCCCTGGGAGGCGTATGAGACAAGTGGCCCCGTCGGGCCGCAGCCTAGGGTCAACGCGCGTAGCGCGACAGGGGGTTCATGGTTACATCCTGATTTCCCTTTGGCCTTGCCTTGCCTTCCGCTTGTCTTCCGCTTGTCTTCTTCGGCTCCGCTCCGGGTTCTCTCCGGGGCTGCCGCGTGGCTGGTTCCCGTCCGTCGTCCGCCTTCCGTATCGCGCTTCCGCATCGCGTTCGTCCACGCTCTCGCCGTTGCCGTCGCTTTGGCGGGCCCGCCCTTTACCCTCGTACGCATGACCAGCGACGACGCCGCACGGATCTACGGCTCCCGATCCATCGAGACCTACTCCGCGCTCTCCCCCGAGCAGACCGAGGCCGTCCTCGGCCTGCTCGCGGAGGCCGCGCGGAACGACGGCCAGCAGGCGGTGTCCGAGCAGGGCCGGCTGCAACTGCGGGGCGGCGCCCGGGAGGGCGTCTCCCATCTGCTGCTCGAAGTCGGCGACCGACTCGTCGGCTACGCCCAGTTGGAGGACACCGACCCCGTCGAGGCGCCGGCCGCCGAACTCGTCGTCCACCCCGCCCACCGCGGGCACGGACACGGCCGGGCGCTCGGCGCCGCCCTGCTCGCCGCCTCCGGCAAGCGGCTGCGGATCTGGGCCCACGGCGGCCACCCCGCCGCCCGGCATCTCGCCCAGGTCCTGGGGCTGACCCTGTTCCGTGAACTGCGGCAGATGCGGCGGCCGTTGACCGGTCTGGAGCTGCCCGACCCGGTGCTGGCCGAGGGCGTCACCGTGCGGGCCTTCGTCCCCGGGCAGGACGACGCCGCCTGGCTCGCCGTCAACGCCGCCGCCTTCGCCCACCATCCCGAGCAGGGCTCCCTCACCCAGCGGGACCTCGACGACCGCAAGGCCGAGGCGTGGTTCGACCCGGCGGGCTTCTTCCTCGCCTTCGACGGGGAGCGGCTCGTCGGCTTCCACTGGACGAAGGTCCACGCCGAGGAGCGGCTCGGCGAGGTGTACGTCCTCGGCGTCGCGCCCGGCGCGCAGGGCGGGGGGCTCGGCAAGTCCCTCACCACGATCGGCCTGCGGCATCTCGCGGGGCAGGGCCTGCCCACGGCGATGCTGTACGTCGACGCCGACAACAAGGCGGCGGTGTCGGTGTACGAGCGGCTGGGGTTCGTCACGCACGAGACGGACCTGATGTACCGGACGGAGACGTGAGGTCGCCCTCGGGACCGCCCTCGGGACGTCCACGCACGGCTAACTCCCCCTGGCCACAGGCGACTTCTTGAACCTGTTCGATTAGGATCACGCGTACCGGGGGGTGATCGGGGGCTCGGTGTGCGTGGGCACGCCTGGGTGAGTCTCCTCCCGTGTCATGGGGAGGGGACCCACACGTGCTTCGCACCGTCCGCGCAACTCGCCGAGCCGCGCGTTCGCGCACCGCGCTCGCCACCGCCGTCGTCCTGGCCGTCACCGCCGGCCTGACCGCCGCCACAGCGGGACCGGCCCTGGCCGAACCGTCCGCGCCGACGCCCGCGCCGCCCGCCGACGAGGTGGTGATCCCGGACCCGGGGCGGTTCAAGCCGCGTGGCGAGGACATCGGTCAGGCCGGCTCCACCGGCTACGTCCACAAGCAGGAGTTCGGCCAGACGGTCTGGACGGATCACGCGACCGGCGCGGACTCGCCCGTGCCCGCGGACTACAGCGCCGCCTACGCCGCCCGCCACTCGGGTCTGCTGGGCCATTACGACACCACGACGCGCCTACTGACCGTCACCGACATCGCCACCGGCGGCGTCACCGCGAAGCTGGAACTGCCCGCCGACCAGACCTGGATCCGCGGTTTCACACCGGACTCCCTGCTGACCACCGTCAAGGGGGCCGACGGAAAGCACGACGGGCTCCGGCTGCTGCGCTTGTCGGGCACCGAGGTCACCGAGCAGCCCGTCACCGGATGGCCCGGACCCGTCTCCGTCGTGAACGTCCTGGAGCAGGACATCAGGGGAGCACTGCTGGCGACGCGGACGACGGCCGGCGGTCCGTGGTCCGGCTACTACCTCGACTACGCGAAGGCGACCCTGACGCCCACGACAGCTGTCTCCTCGAACCATCGGCGGAGCCTCGGCCACGACCGCCTGCTCGTGACGGAGAACTTCGGCACCGTACTGACGGTCCCGCGCGACGACCCCTCGGCGACCCCGGTGGCCACCTCGCTGCCCCCGAAGGACAGGTACGAGATCGACTGGTCCAGGTCCACCGTGATCGGCGACTGGATCCTCGTACGCCGTGACATCGACCCGTTCTACGACAGGTACACCGAGGGAGTGAAGCTCCTCGCCGTGCCGATCGGCGGCGGCACCCCCCGTGAGCTGCTCCCCCACTCGGCCGGCAGTCTCACCGTCACCCCCGACGGCAGCGTCCTCGTCGTCGGCGGCGGCAGCGCGCGCGACTGGGCCGTACACCGCGTCACCCTCGGCGAGGACGGCGCGCCGCGGCTCACGGTCGTGCGGAAGGTGCCGCAGGTACCCGCGACCTACAAGGGGCTCGACGCGGGCGGCGGGGTGGTGAACTACCTGAGCGACAGCAGCCGGGGACCGGGACAGACGCTGTACGAGGTCGACACCCGCACGCCGGGCGACGCACGGCGACGCTTCTGGTACCCGACGCAGAACCAGGCTCCGCCGCGGGCCATCCGGTCGCTCGGCGACGGACAGGTCGCCGTCTCCCAGGGCGGCTCGATCCAGAAACCGATCACCGAGAACTCCTTGTGGTCCTTGGCCGTCCCGGAGAACGCCGATCTCACCGACGCCGGCGGCCGCTACACCCTCTCCTCCGACGGCGCCAAGCTCTACGTGGGCGACTTCGGCGACGGCGCCGGCGACAAGATCCTGCTCACCCGCCCCCACTCCGCCGCCGCCCTGTGGGGCGGCAAGCTGTGGAAGCCCGCCGCCGCGACCGGCAAGGTCAACTCCTACGACCTGGTCACCAAGGCGACCTCCGCCGACCTCGACCTCGGCTCCGGGTGCGTTCCCGGTGAGCTCCAGGCGGTGGGCCGCTGGCTGTACTGGGCCTGTGCGGGCGGCGCCAAGGCCGGTGTGTACGACACGAAGCTGAGGAAGAGCGTCTCCGTTCCCGCGGGCGAGGCGCTGCTCGGCGACGGCTTCGTCGTACGCCGGGACAACGCGGCCGGGAAGCTGCTGCTCACCGACGCGGCGACGGGACGGACCTCCGAGTTCGCCGACATCCCGGTGACCACCGCGACCGGCTCGGGCCGGCGGGTGGACTGGGCCGTGGACAGGTTCGGCGGCGGCGTCGCGTACATCGACGCGCAGAAGAACATCCATGTGAAGCGGGCGCCGGTCGCGGGACAGGACCTCGTCATCCTCGGCTCCTCCGTCGACGGGGCGTTCAGCGCCACGGACGCGGACGACCCCGCCTGGAACGCCCTGTGGCGCTTCTCGCGCCCCGTGGACCGCTGGCGCGTGCTGGTGCGCGACGCGTCCGGCCGGGTCGTGCGCACGCTGAGCGGTGCGGGCGGGCCCGGAGCGAGCGTCCAGACGCAGTGGGACGGGAAGGACGACGCCGGGCTCGGTGTCATGGCCGGCCGCTTCTTCTACGCCCTCGAGGTCGCGCCGGACGCGGGGGACGCCTTCGTCCAGCTGACGAACGGCGACCTCTACGCGTACGACACCGTCCTGGAGACCGCCCCCTCCCGTTACCGGCCGCTCGCTCCCAAGCGGGTGCTCGACACCCGTTCCGGGGTCGGCGCTCCCAAGGCGAAGGTCGGCCCCTGGAAGCGGGTCTCGCTGAAGGTCGCGGGCGCCGGCGGGATCCCGGCCACCGGGGCGACCAGCGTCGTGCTGAACGTGACGGTCACCAACGCCACCAAGCCGGGCCACATCTCCGTCGCCCCGTTCAACGGCGATACCTACCGCTCCTCCCTGGTCAACTTCACCGCCGGGCAGACGGCGTCGAACCTCGTGGTGGTGCCGGTCGTCAACGGCAAGGTGGACCTGATGGCCGACACCGCGGGCAAGGTCGACCTCGTCGCCGACGTGGCCGGCTACTACGCCGCCGGCACGACCGGCGCCGCCGGCTCCGCCTTCCGGCCGCTCGCGCCGACCCGGTTCATGGACACCCGCGCCGGACTCGGCGTGCCGCGCGCCAAGATCGGCGCGGGCGGCACCGCGCGGCTCCAGGTGGCGGGCGTCAAGGGCGTGCCGGAGAGCGGGGTGACCGCGGTCGTCATGAACGTGACCGCGACGAACGCCTCCCGCTCGACCGTCGTCACCGCCTATCCGGACGGCACCCCCCGACCGGGCACGTCCAACCTGAACGTGCCGACCGGGCGCACGATCGCCAACCTCGTCGTCGTGCCCGTCGTCAACGGCAGGGTCGCCCTCACCAACAACTCCGGCTCCGTCGACCTGATCGGCGACGTCGTCGGCTACTACACCTCCGGCGACGGCGCGGTCTTCACCGGCGCCGAGGCGCGCCGGCTCATGGACACCCGCACCGGCTTCGGCGTCCGCAAGGGCGCGGTGGGCCCGGGGCAGTCCGTGACGCTTCAGGTCGGGGGCGCGGGCCCGGTCCCGGCGAAGGCCTCGGCCGTCGTCCTCAATGTCACGGCGACCCAGCCGACGACCGCCGGCTATGTGACGGTCCACCCCGCGGGCACCCCGCGCGGCACCGCGTCGAGCCTGAACTTCCGGGCCGGGCAGACCGTGCCGAACCAGGTCGTCGTCCCCGTCGTCGACGGCAAGGTGACCTTCTTCAACCACTCCGGGAACGTGCACCTGATCGCGGACGTGGAGGGCTGGTTCATCTAGCGGGCCCTCCCCGGCTCCGTGGTCCGGGAGCGAGGTGGGCGGAGCGAGCGAAGTCGGCGAAGCGCCGGCGTCTGAGGGGCTCCGGGGTGCACAGCAGCGTCGATGCGGCCGTCACCCCGAGCACCACCGCCCATCTCGTCTGCGTCTCCTCCCACCACGGCTCGCCGGGCAGCGTCAGCAGTCCCCAGCGGGCCGGGACGAGTACCGCGGCCACGGCTGCCGCGCCCAGCCACAGCGCCGTGCCCTTGCCCACTTCCGCGCCGTTCGAGAAACGGATCGTCGCCGCCGCGAGGGCTGTGGCGGCGGTGGCCGTCGCCGCGGCCTCCAGCGTGACGGGCCCGAGAGGCGGGCGGGTCTCGGCGGGGAGGAGGAGCAGGGCCGTCGTCCACCACAGGGCCGCGAGCGGAGCGGCCATGGCCAGGCGCAGACCAGCTCTGACGGGGCGGCCCAGCGGGGTCGTCGCCGTGGTGTGGCGGGCGGGGTCGTCGAGGAGGAACGCCAGACCGACCGCGCCGGTCAGCGCGATGAGCCTCAGCAGCATCAGGCCCGCCTCCTCGCCCCACGCCTCCCCCGGCAGTCGCGTGCTCGCCGCGAGCAGCAGCCCCGTCCCGCCGGCCGCGGCCAACGCCCGCCAGGGAAGTGACCGCCAGACCGGTGGGGCGAGGGCCCGGAGCAGGGCCCGGGTGACCGGCGTCCGCCCCATCCCCCCTGTCCGTCCCGTCCGTACCTCTACTCCTCGCACTTCTCCACTCCCTTCGGCGCGTCGAGTCCCAGCAGTTTCGCGGCCTCGGCCGTCGTCGTCCGCGCAGACGTCAGCTGCCGCCAGTTCGCCTTCACCCCGGCCGTGATCTCGGCCTTCGGGCGGGACAGCATGGCGCGGATCACCGACGTCTGCTGGTCCGTCAGCAGCAGTCCGTCCGTGGGGGCCAGGACCAGCGCCGAGCCGACGACGCTGTCGTCCAGGCGCAGGTTCCTGAAGGTGGTCAGGGGGGTGGGGTCGGTGGCCAGGACCAGCCACATGATCGTCACCGCGCGGGCGTCGCACATGCTGCGCGTCGTCGCGTCCTCCCTGCCCGCGACGAGCACCGTGGCGACTCCCACCGCGAACTCGGGGACGCGGTTGCCGCCCCAGCGGGTGCCGACCGTCACCTCGCCCGCGGTGGTGGAGGGCGTCAGCGCGGCGTCCGCCCCCACTCCCGAGGTGACGTCGATGCGCTGACGCACGGTCAGCGGGGTCCGCGCCGCGGCGCCGCCGGCCGTGGAGCGGAGGCGGTCGACGACCGCGGCCCAGTCGTCCCGCACCGTCTTCCACTCGGAGAAGGAGCAGTACGTCGAGCCGTCGATCGTGCTGCACGACTGGACCTTCTGCGGTGTCGTGGACGCCGTCCGCCGGGCCGCCTCCAGCGCTGCCTTGTCGCGCGGGAGCTGGCCGACCGCCCCGGCGGCGGTGGCCGTGAGGGCGAGGACGGTGGCCGCCTTGAGGGCGACGGTGCGTCCGCCGGACCGCAGCAGCGCGGCGCAGGCCGCCAAGGCGCACAGGCCCACCAGGTAGAGCGCGTGCCAGGCGGCCGGGCGGTCGAGCAGATCGACGGGGACCGGATCGCCGCCGGATTCACCGGAGTACAGCACCGGGGAGAGCCGGTTCGCCCAATGGTCCTCGCCCTCGACGGCGTTGGAGGAGATGACGATCAGCAGGTACGCGGCGATCACGAAGAGTATGGGCGCGAAGGGCGTGGGCACGAGGCGGGCCAGCAGGACGCCCAGGATTCCGGCCAGCAGGACCGCCAGCGGACCCACGGCCAGTTCGCCGAGCGAGCCGTGCCCGATCGCGCCCGGCTTCAGCGCCTCGCGGGCGAACCGGGCGCCGACGACGACCGCCGTGAGCGCCGCGAACGGCAGCACGGACAGCACATGGGCGAGGGTGCGCCGCCAGGGCTCCATGGTCAGCACGTCGAACTGCTGGACCGTGGCGTGCTTGCGCGAGCGCAGGGCCGCCGCGTTGGCGCAGACGAGCAGGGCGATCGCGAGCAGCAGGGGCGCGGTCTGCGTGTCGCGGTCGACCGTGTGGAGGACGGGGTAGTCGTCCATGCCGTCGCGGCTGATCAACTGCACGGCGACCACGGCGACGTAGAGCGCCAGGAAGACCAGCACCGGGATCTGGAGGAAGAGCTCCCGGGCCTCGAAGCGGGCCAGGTCGAGGACCGCGCGGGCACTGGGGCGGCCGGGGTGCGGGGGTCCGGGGCGCGTGGCGGCGTCGTCCCTGACCGGGGTGGCCGTGGAGCTCATGACGTCACCGTCCTGCTCGCGTCGTCGAGGGCGAGCAGATAGCCGTCCTCCAGGGTGGGTTCGACAAGCTCGGCTCCTTCCGGCGGATCGCCGACGTTGCGGAAGGCGCCGGTGCCGGTGCGCCAGCCGGCCAGCGCGCCCGGGTCGCGCTCGGGGCTGCTCCAGACCCGGCCCGACGCGCGGGCGGTCAGCTCGGCCGGCGTGCCCTCGAAGCGGACCCGGCCATTGGCGAGGACCACGACCCGGTGGCAGAGCATCGCCACGTCCTCCGTCTGGTGGGTGGACAGCAGCACCGTGCGCCCCTCACCGGCGTCGGCGATCAACTCCCGGAAGCGCATGCGCTGTTCCGGGTCGAGCCCTACGGTCGGCTCGTCCAGCACGAGGAAGCCGGGGTCGCCGACGAGCGCGGCGGCCAGCGCGACGCGCTGCCGCATGCCGCCGGACAGCCGCTTGATGCGCTTGCTCCGCACCTCGGAGAGATCGACGGCCTCCAGGACGCGCCGCACCTCGCGGTGCCGGGCGGCGCGGTCGGTCAGCTCCTTGAGGATCGCCACGTAGTCGACGAAGTCGAAGGCCGTGAAGTCCGGGTGGAAGCCGGGGTTCTGCGGCAGGTACCCGAGCCCGCGGCGCAGGTCCAGGCGGCCGGCGGAGGTGCGGGGGTCGTGGCCCAGGACCGTGAACTCGCCCCCGTCGGGCGGCACCGCGGTGGCCAGCACCCGCAACAGGGTCGTCTTCCCCGCGCCGTTGGGGCCGAGCAGCCCGGTGACGCCCCGGGTGAGCCGCAGCGAGACGCCGTCGAGGGCGCGCGTGCCGCCGTAGCGCAGGGACAGGCCGGCGGCCGTCACGGTGGTGGACGCGGTGGTCATACGAAGCTCCTGGAAGTCCGGTCGTGGAACGAGGACGGGGCGGCGGAGGCGTGGGCCGCGGCATCGGCGTGGGCCGAGAGCCGGGCGGGCCCGCGCGAGGGGCGCGGTGTCATCCGGCACCTCCGTCCGGGAAGCCGCCGGCGTCCCGGAAGCCGCCGACGGGGCGGGCGTCGAAACGGTCGCGGCTCTGGTAGAGCAGCAGCGCGGCGAGGGCGGCGAGAGCCCCCGCGGCCGACTGCCCGTACGCCGTGAAGGGCGAGAGCGCATCCCGGCTGTGCTGCTCCGTCAGCACCAGCAGCGTCAGCCAGGCGCCGCCGACCAGGGCGGGCGCCAGGACCGGACCCAGCCGGGGGGTCAGCGCCAGGCCCGTCGCGGTGAGCGCGAGCGCGGGCAGCAGCCAGGCCAGCGCCAGCAGCCCGTACCCCGGAAGGGCGAGCGTCGCCAGACCGTTGAACACCAGTCCCGCGGTGAGCACCGCGACCGTCCGGATCATCAGCAGTCTGAAGCCGTGCATCGGCGCGACGACGGCCATCTCGTACGTCGGGTCGAGGTTCGACCCGTAGGACAGGGCGACCCCGGCGAGCGGGAGCAAGGGCGCGAGGGCGAGGAACAGTCCGGGACGGTCCACCGTGTGCACCGCCAGGACCGTTATGACCAGCAGGGACAGCACGGCCAGCAGCCAGGAGCGGCGCAGCACCGGCGTCGCCGTGAGCAGCCGCGCGGTGTGGTCGGCGACGCCGAACCGCGTCAGCAGCCGCTCGAACAGCCCCGGGCGCGGTGCGTCCAGCTCGGCGTCCAGCCGCTCCCAGCCCGCGTCCAGCGCGACGGGGTCGACGGCCGCCGTGAGCCGGGACCGGCACGTCGCGCAGCCCGCGAGATGCGTGTCGGCGGACCACAGCAGCGGCGGCGCCAGTTCGCCCCGCACGTACGCGCGCAGATCGTCTTCTGCCACATGCCACGTCATGCCAGCGCCTCCCGCAGTTGCTTGCGGGCCCGCTGGGCCCGCGTCTTGACCGTGCCGGCCGGGATGCCGAGCAGGACGGCCGCCTCCCGGGTGGTGAGTCCGTCGATGACGGTGGCCTGGAGGACCGCCCGCAGCTCCGGGGAGAGGCGGGTGAGGGCCCCGGCGAGGTCTCCGTGCTCCACCCCCGCGAGCACGCGTTCCTCCGCCGAGGCCTCGTCGCGATGGCGCAGCCTGGCCAGCACCTGCCGCAGCCGCCCCCGCGCGCCGTCGCCCCGCATGGCGTCGACCAGCCGGCGGGCGCCGATGCGCCACAGCCAGCCGGCCGCGTCACCGGAGAAGCCCTCCTCGCGGTAGCGGGCGGTGCCCCGCCACACCGCGAGGAACGTCTCCTGGACGACGTCGTCGACTATCCCGGCGTCGGCGCAGCGGCTGCGCATGCGCGCGGTCAGCCACGGCGCGTATCGCCGGTACAGCTCCTCGAAGGCGTGACGGTCCCTGTCTGCCGCGATGGCCCGCAGCAGCTCCCCGTCGCTGGTCGTTTCGCTCACATCCCCTCATCGGTCCGTCCCCGCCGTTCGGTTCACGATCCGGCCGACGAGTTTTCCCGGCCCGCGGTCCTCCTTGACGGACACCCCCTCCCTGCACCACCCTTTCACTACTCAATTAGTGAAAGGGTGGTGCTCCGAGTGGTCGAATACCGCATCGACCGGCACAGCGGCGTGGCCACCTACGTCCAGATCGTGCAGCAGACCAAGCAGGCCCTGCGCCTCGGCATGCTGCGCCCCGGCGACCAGCTGCCCACGGCCCGCGAGGTCGTCGAGGCGACCGCCATCAACCCGAACACCGTGCTGAAGGCCTACCGCGAGCTGGAACGCGACGGGCTCGTCGAGGCCCGCCGCGGACTCGGCACCTTCGTACGGCGCGGACTGAGCACCGCCCCGGCCGACTCGCCCCTGCGCGCGGAACTGGACGCATGGGCGGTCCGGGCCCGGGAGGCCGGCCTGGACCACGACGACGTGGCCGCACTCTTCACCGCCGTCCTGGACAAGCACTTCGCCGGCCAGGACCAGCACTCCCAGGGGGAAGCCTCATGACCGACACCGCCATGGCGGCGACCGCGCTCGGCAAGCGCTTCGGCCGACGCGGGAAGTGGGCGCTGCGCCACTGCGCGTTCACCCTGCCCGCGGGCCGCGTCTGCGCCGTCGTCGGGCCCAACGGAGCGGGCAAGTCCACGCTCCTCGCCCTCGCCGCCGGCCTGCTGGCCCCCTCCGAGGGCACGGTCACCGTCCTCGGCACCGACCCGGCGTCCGCACGCACGCGTGTCGGCTACGTCGCCCAGGACAAGCCGCTGTACCCGCAGCTCACGGTCGCCGAGACGCTGCTGGTGGGCGCGGACCTCAACCCGGGCCGCTGGGACGCCGACGCCGCCGAGCGGATCGTCTCCGCGGGGAACCTCGACCCCAAGGCGAAGATCCGCTCGCTCTCCGGCGGCCAGCGCACCCGTGTCGCCCTCACCCTGGCCCTGGCCAAACGGCCGGAGCTGCTCCTCCTGGACGAGCCGATGGCCGACCTCGACCCGCTCGCCCGCCACGAGCTGATGGGCACGCTGATGTCCCAGGCCGCGCAGCACGGCACGACGATCGTGATGTCCTCGCACGTCGTCGCCGAGCTGGAGGACTCCTGCGACCACCTGCTCCTGATCGGCGACGGCGGCGTCCGCCTGTCCGGCGAGATCGACGAGCTGCTCGCCGCCCACACGCGCGTGACGGGACCGATCCAGGACGGCACGACCACGCCGCCCACGCCGACCCCCACGTCCACACCCACACCCACACCCGCGCCCACGCCCACGCCCACAACGACGCCCACACCGGCCCCCGCCTCCGCGGACGACCTCTCCCCCCACACCGTCGTCGAGTCCCGCACCACCGGTCGCCAGCTCTCCGCGCTGCTGCGCCCCGCGGCCCCGCTCCCCGGCCACTGGCGCACCGCCCAGCCGTCCCTGGAGGAGCTCGTCCTCGCCTACCTCCGCAACCCCCAGGCGGCCCCGCTGACCTACGGGACCTCCGGAGCCACCGCCTCCGCCACCGCCCCGCACGAGGAGACCGCAGCATGACGACCGTGACGTCCCCCGTGCCGCCCCCACCCCCCGGGGCCGGAACCGGGACCGGCAAGGGGACCGGCGGCACGGCCGCCGCCGACCCCCCGCCCCACCTCCTGCGCTGGCTCCTGCGCATCCACCGCCCCGCCCTGTACGTGTGGTCGGCGCTCGTCGTCCTCCTCGCCGCCGCCCTGATCGTGCTGGGAGGCCCGCTCACCGACGACGCCGCCGAGGCCTGGCGGCAGTACGAGGCCTGCTCCGGCAGCGCGACCTGCCGCTACGACCAGGACGCGATCCTCCTCTACAAGGACGTGTACTCCTACACGACCATCGCCCTGAACCTGCTGCCCTTCCTCCTCGCCGCCTGGTCGGGCGCCGCCCTGGTGGGCCGTGAGCTGGAGAACGGCACCGCGCAGCTCGCCTGGACCCTGGGGCTCTCCCCGACCCGCTGGCTGGCCGTCAAGCTCGCCCCCTCCGCCGCCCTGGCCGCCGCCGGCACCGGACTGCTGGTCCTGCTGCACCGCATGGCCTGGCGGGCGGGCGAGGGCCGTATCAGCACCGCGAAGCCCTGGTCCGACCTGCCCACCCTGCACGCCAACGGCCCCACCACGGTCGCCCTCACCCTCGCGGGACTGGCCCTCGGCGCCCTCACGGGCCTGCTGTGGCGCCGTACGCTGCCCGCGCTGGCCCTCGGCCTGGTCTTCACCGGCGGGCTGCGGATCCTCACCGACCTGGTCATGCCGCACCTGTGGACGACCCGCACCCGCGTCACCAGCCTCGTCGACGGCCCCTCGTACGGCGGCATCCCCGTCGACTCGGGCCTGGTCACCTCCAGCGGCGCGCACATCCCCGACCCGGGCTGCGGACCGGCGTTCGCCGAGGGCTGCGCCGACCTGTACGACAGGCTCGACGCCACCGGCTTCTACGCCACCTACCACCCCGAGGGGCACTACTGGCCCTTGCAGCTGACCACGACCGCCCTCGTCCTGGTCGCCGCCGCCGCGCTCGTCGTGGCCGCGTTCGTGCTGCTCAGACGGTCGACAGCCACGACGGCCACGACGGGCCGCACGCCCGCGTACCCGACGAGCACCACACGCGCGCGTGAGGAGGCCGCCGCATGACCGCCGTCGTCACGGCCCCGCCCCGCCCCCGCCGATGGGGCGCCGTCCGCACCGTGCTGCGCCTGCACCGCGCCGCCCTCCTCGTGTGGACGGTCGCCGTGCTGGGCGTGGTCGCCCGGCTGGTGTGGATCGCCGAGGTCAGCGCGGAGGACGCCCGCGCCGAGCAGCGGGCCTGCGCCCGCGCCGGCCAGAACCTGTGCGATCTGACGTTCGACGTCTCCGGCTTCGGCGATCCGGTCGGCTGGATCGCCCTGCCGGCGGGCTTCGCGTCCCTCGCCGTCGCCGCGTTCGCCGGCGGCGCGCTCATCGGCCGCGAACTGGAGAACGGCACCGCGCGCCTGGCCTGGGCCCAGGGCATCACCCCCGCCCGCTGGCTGGCCGCCAAACTCGCCGTGCCCGCGCTCGCCGTCGCGCTCGGCACGATCGTCCTGGTCGTGGCGTTCCGCTGGACCTGGGACGCCACACAGGACCTGCGGTGGTCCGCGGACTGGCTGTCCGACGGCGTCTTCCTGGTCCGCGGCCCGACCGCCGTCGCGTACGCCCTGTGCGCCCTCGCGCTCGGCACGCTCGCCGCGCTGCTGCTGCGCCGCGCCCTGCCCGCCCTCGCCGTCGCCGTCGCTGCGGCCTGGCTGCTCCGCTTCGCCCTGGAACGCGCGCGTGTCTCCCTGTGGCCCACCGTGACCCGCACCTCGGCCGGCGACGTCGACACTCCCGAGTCGGCGGCGCAGGTGGCGTACGGCGTCCTGGTCGACGGCCGGCCGAGAGCGGACGTCGACTACACGCGCTGCGCGGGCAAGCAGGCCGAGATCCAGCGGTGCCTGGACGACCTGGGCGTCACCGGCCACTTCTCGACCTTCCACCCGGAGTCGCACTTCTGGCCCCTGCAACTCGTGGAGTCCGGCATCGTCCTCGCCGTCGCCGCGCTCGCGACCACGGCCGCCTTCCTCCTCCTGCGCCGCCGCACGGTCTGACCGCTCCCTCTCCCCCCACACACAAATGGCCCCGGCATCGGCATCACCACCCCCGCGAGCCGCCTCACCCGGGCATCCCCACCCCCGCGAGCCGCCCCCCGATATCCCACACGCCATGTCTTCGTAACCATCGGTTCAGACGACCTTGCGACGCTCAGGCAATGGACCCCGCCGTGCCCGCGCCCTCCCCGCCCCCCGAGGGGAGTCACCCCCACGCAAACGTCGCCGCGCTCCCGCCCGCACGCTCCGACGCGCCTGTCCCGGTCCTGACGCGGAACAATGGATCCATGAGCCAGAACACCCAGGCACAGGTCCAGCACGCGCAGCCCTCCGTGGGCTCCATAGCCGCGCACCGCCCGCACACCGTGGCCGCCGTCGTCTCCGACCTGGAACCCGACCTCGACGCCGATCTCGACGCGTACGAAGAGGCACAGGCCGACGGGACCCAGTTGCCGCAGGGTCGTTTCCTCGACCGGGAGCGCAGCTGGCTCGCGTTCAACGAACGCGTCCTGGAGCTCGCCGAGGACCCGAACACGCCCCTCCTCGAGCGGGCGAACTTCCTCGCCATCTTCGCCAGCAACCTGGACGAGTTCTTCATGGTCCGCGTGGCCGGTCTGAAGCGCCGCATCGCCACCGGCGTGGCGACCCGCTCCGCCTCCGGTCTCCAGCCGCGCGAGGTGCTGGAGATGATCTGGGCCCGCTCCCGCGAGCTGATGGCCCGGCACGCCGCCTGCTACCACGAGGACGTCGCCCCCGCACTCGCGGAGGAGGGCATCCACCTGGTCCGCTGGAGCGAGCTGACGGAGAAGGAGCAGGCCCGGCTCTTCACGCTCTTCCGGCACCAGATCTTCCCGGTCCTGACCCCGCTGGCCGTCGACCCCGCGCACCCCTTCCCGTACATCTCGGGTCTGTCGCTCAATCTCGCGGTCGTCGTCCGCAACCCCGTCAGCGGCCATCTGCACTTCGCCCGCGTCAAGGTGCCCCCGCTGCTGTCCCGCTTCCTGGAGAGCTCCCCGGGCCGTTACGTCCCCGTCGAGGACGTCATCGCCGCCCACCTGGAGGAGCTGTTCCCGGGCATGGAGGTCGTGCAGCACCACGCCTTCCGCCTCACCCGCAACGAGGACCTCGAGGTCGAGGAGGACGACGCGGAAAACCTGCTCCAGGCGCTGGAGAAGGAGCTCATGCGGCGCCGCTTCGGACCGCCGGTGCGTCTGGAGGTCGAGGAGTCCATCGACCGCGAGGTGCTGGACCTCCTCGTCCGCGAGCTGAAGATCAGCGAGGCGGAGGTCTACCCGCTGCCGGGCCCCCTGGACCTCACCGGCCTCTTCCGCATCCACAGCCTCGACCGGCCGGAGCTGAAGTACAAGAAGTTCATCGCCGGCACCCACCGCGACCTCGCCGAGGTCGAGTCGGCGTCCCCGCCGGACATCTTCGGCGCGCTGCGCAACCGGGACGTGCTCCTGCACCACCCCTACGACAGCTTCTCCACCTCCGTCCAGGCCTTCCTGGAGCAGGCCGCCGCCGACCCGGACGTCCTCGCGATCAAGCAGACGCTGTACCGGACCTCCGGCGACTCCCCGATAGTCGACGCGCTCATCGACGCCGCCGAGTCGGGCAAGCAGGTCCTCGTCCTGGTCGAGATCAAGGCCCGCTTCGACGAGCACGCCAACATCAAGTGGGCGCGCAAGCTGGAGGAGGCCGGCTGCCACGTCGTCTACGGCCTCGTCGGCCTGAAGACGCACTGCAAGCTGTCCCTGGTGGTCCGCCAGGAGGGCGAGACGCTCCGGCGGTACAGCCACGTCGGCACCGGCAACTACCACCCGAAGACGGCACGGCTCTACGAGGACCTCGGCCTGCTCACCGCCGACCCGCAGGTCGGCGCGGACCTCTCCGACCTCTTCAACCGGCTCTCCGGCTACTCCCGCCGCGAGACCTACCGCCGGCTGCTGGTCGCCCCCAAGTCGCTGCGTGACGGCCTGGTCTCACGGATCAACAAGGAGATCCAGCACCACCGCGCCGGCCGGCCCGCGTACGTCCGCATCAAGGTCAACTCCATGGTCGACGAGGCGATCGTCGACGCCTGCTACCGGGCGTCCCAGGCCGGCGTGGCCGTCGACGTCTGGGTGCGCGGCATCTGCGCGGTACGGCCCGGGGTGCCCGGCCTGTCGGACAACATCCGCGTCCGCTCGATCCTCGGCCGCTTCCTCGAGCACTCCCGGCTGTTCGCCTTCGGCAACGGCGGTGAACCCGAGGTGTGGATCGGCAGCGCCGACATGATGCACCGCAACCTCGACCGCCGTATCGAGGCCCTGGTCAGGGTCACGGACCCGGCCCACCGCGCCGCTCTCAACCGGCTGTTGGAGACCGGCATGTCGGACGGGACCGCCTCCTGGCACCTCGGTCCGGACGGCGAGTGGACCCGGCACGCGACCGACGCGGACGGCCAACCCCTGCGCAACGTCCAGGAGATGCTCATAGACGCCCGGAGGCGCCGGCGTGGCACAGCAACACCATGAACTGACGGGCTCCGCGGCCGCGCCCATGACGGGGGACGCCCTCGCGGCCTACCTCCGGGCGCAGGCCACGGAGTTCCTCCGCGCCCTGCGCCTGCACCGGGAGACCGGCGGCGGCACGCCGAACGGCGGCGCGGGGCACTCGGCCGACGCGGCGCGCGCCCTGCGCCGCTCGGCCCGCCGCGTCAGCGGCAGTCTGCACACCTTCCGGCCCCTCCTCGACCCCGACTGGTCGGAGGAGATCCGCCCCGAACTGGCCTGGCTCTCCGGCACGCTGGCCCTGGAGCACGCCTGCGAGGCCCGCCTGGAGCGCCTCCTCCTCGCCCTGCACCGCCTCTCGGGAGCGACACCGATGCCCACGCGGGCGGCGGGGGCGGGGACGGGGGGCACGGGACGACCGCCCGGGGCGAGCCCGGCCGAAACGGCCACGGCCACCAGCGCGGGCGCCGCTGCCGCGACAGCGAAGGCTCCGGCTTCCGCGGCGGACATCGCCGCCCCGCCCACCCCCGCGACCGCACCCCCCACCGTCACGACCACATCCGTCACGACCACATCCCCCGCAGCCGCGCCCCCACCCGCCGCAGCCGCCGTCGGCGCGGACACCGACCCGCGCACCACCGGCACCGCCCTCGGCACGGTCACGGGAACGAACGCCGCCCCCACCCCCGCCGTCCCCACCCCGGCCACCCCCGCCTCCCTCCCCCTCACCCCCTCCCCCCACCCCCCGACCCCCGACCGCGCCCACCTCACCGTCGGCGCGGCGAAGGCCGGCGCCCTCCTCGACCGCCAGCTCACCCTCGCCCGCACCCGCGCCCACTCCACCGCCCTCCAGGCCCTGGGCAGCGCCCGCTTCCACGCCGTGGCGGACAAGGTCGCCGTGCTGGCCAGCGAAGTCCCCCTCGCCCCGGCCGCCGCCGACGCCGACCTGCGCCCCTTCGCGAGTGCCGCCGAGGAGCGCCTCACGGACGCCGTCGCCGCGCTCCCCCTGATCACAGCGGGCCACCCGTACAACGCGGAAGCCCTGATCCACGGCCTCTCCCCGGACCCCGCGCCGCATCCGCAGGACGCCCCCTGGCACCAGGTCCGGCTGCTCCTGCGTCTGCATCGGTACGCCCTCGAGGTCCTGTACGGCGGCGACGCCCCGCTGGACGTACGGCTGCTCTCCGCGGGCGAGGCCCTCGACCGGCACCGCGACGCCGCGGAGGCCGCCGCGGCCGCCGCCCACGCGGCCCGCACCCCGCGGATCGCCCCGGCGACGGCGTACGCGCTCGGCGTGCTCCACGCGGACCAGCGCCACGAGGTGGAGGCGGCCCGGTATGCCTTCCAGCGGGCGTGGCAGAAGCAGACCATCGGCACCCTCGGCACCACCACGTCGTAACGCACCACCACGTCGTAACGCGCCCACCGACAGGAGGCGGTGCCCGTGCCCTCCCCCCGCGACCCCCGCGCCCCCCAGGAACCCCGAGGTCCCCGGGGAGGCCCCCGAGGCCTCCCCCGCGAACCGCACGGCTCCCCCGAGCCGCCGCCCGTCCAGGCCGCGGGCTGCGTCCTGTGGCGGCGTTCGCCGATCGACGGTGAGCTGGAGATATGTCTGGTTCACCGGCCGAAGTACGACGACTGGTCGCATCCGAAGGGCAAGCTGAAGCGGGACGAGGCCCCCCTGCCGGGCGCGGTGCGCGAGGTGGCGGAGGAGACGGGTTACACGGCCCGGCCGGGTGCCCGGCTGCCCACCGTGCGCTATCTCGCGCAGGGCCGGCCCAAGGAGGTCCGGTACTGGGCGGCCGAGGCCGTCGACGGCCGCTTCACCTCCAACGACGAGGTCGACCGCATCCTGTGGCTGCCCCCGGCCGCCGCCCGCAACCGCCTCACCCAGCCGAGGGACCGCACCCTCGTGGACGCCCTGCTGACGACCCTGCACCTGACATAGTGCGGTCCGCGATCAGCCCGTGTCCGGAAAGAGAAGCCGACCAGCCTCCCCGACCGAAACCACCCCGTGTCCGAGAAGAGAGCGTTCCGTTACCTTGAGCGCCCCTAACCAGGCCGACCACAGGGGTTCACCCTGCGTTCATTTACGCCCATAGGCGCCTTCACCTGATCTGCCTAATTTCGGCCTTACCCGGTGCGGCGCGCGCCCTCGTGGACGCGCCCGGACCACCCAGACTTTCGCACGCCGCCGAATTCAGGACGGCGGCTCCTGGAAGGATCTCCCTCAAGTGAAGCTTCAGCGCATGAACCGGCGGGCCCTCACCCTCGGTGCTCTCGCGGTCTCCGGCGCCCTGGCCCTCACGGCGTGCGGCTCCGACGACACCGGCTCGAACACCGCCGGCGGCGGCAGCTCCTCCGCGGCCGCGGCCAGCGACATCAAGTGCGACGACGCCAAGGGCCAGCTGCTGGCCGACGGCTCGTCCGCGCAGAAGAACGCGATCGACGCCTGGGTCAAGAACTTCACGCAGGCCTGCAAGGGCGTTCAGGTCAACTACAAGGGCGGCGGCTCCGGCGCCGGCGTCACCGCGTTCACGCAGGGTCAGGTCGCCTTCGCCGGCTCCGACTCCGCGCTGAAGGAAGACGCCATCGCCGACTCCAAGAAGGTCTGCACCGGCGGCCAGGGCATCGACCTCCCGATGGTCGGCGGCCCGATCGCCGTCGCGTACAACCTCTCCGGCGTGGACAACCTCGTCCTGGACGCCGCGACGATCGCCAAGATCTTCGACGGCAAGATCACCAACTGGAACGACGCGGCGATCAAGAAGCTCAACCCCGACGCCACGCTGCCCGACCTGAAGATCCAGCCGTACCACCGCTCGGACGAGTCCGGCACCACGGACAACTTCACCAAGTACCTGATCGCCACCGCCAAGAGCGACTGGCCCTACGAGGGCGGCAAGGCCTGGCAGGCCAAGGGCGGCCAGTCCGCCTCCGGCTCCTCCGGCGTCGCCCAGGGCGTGAAGCAGACCAACGGCGCGATCGGCTACATGGAGCTGTCGTACGCCAAGGACGGCGTGTCCACGGTCTCCCTCAACACGGGCGCCGCGGCTCCGGTCAAGGCCTCCTCCGACGGCGCGACCAAGGCCATCGCCGACGCCAAGATCGTCGGCACCGGCAACGACCTCGCCCTCAAGATCAACTACGCCACCAAGGCCGAGGGCGCCTACCCGATCACCCTGGTCACGTACGAGATCGTCTGCGACAAGGGCAACAAGGCCGACACCCTGCCCGCCACCAAGGCGTTCCTGCGCTACATCGCCAGCGAGGACGGCCAGAGCATCCTCTCGGGCATCGGCTACGCGCCGATCCCCGACGCCATCATCTCCAAGGTCCGCACCACCGTCGAGGGCCTGAGCTGATCCGAGGTGCGGTCCGGCGCCGGGGCGACCCGGCCCGGACCGCACCGTCCGGTGCACCGCCGCCAGGGGCCGCCCGTACGCCCGGCCCCGCCCGAGCCGCCCACCCCGAGCGGCTCCGCAGACCGGAGAACCCCATGGACATATCGACGAAGAAGAACACAGCCGAACCACCTCCCCCCACGTCCGCCCCGACCGCGTCCGAACAGAAGCGCGCGTCCCGTGGCGCCACCCGACCCGGCGACCGGATCTTCCTCGGTCTCACCCGCGGGTCGGGCATCCTGCTGCTCGCGATCATGGCCGCGATCGCGGTCTTCCTGACCTACCGCGCCACCCTCGCCATCAGCAAGGACGAGGCGAACTTCCTCACCGCGTTCGAGTGGAACACCAACCTCGTCCCGCCGAAGTTCGGCATCGCCGTCCTCGCCTTCGGCACCGTGGTCTCCTCGGTCATCGCGATGGTCATCGCGGTCCCGATCGCGGTCGCCATCGCGCTGTTCCTCACCCACTACGCCCCGCGCCGGATGAGCGGTCCCATCTCCTATGTGATCGACCTGCTCGCCGCCGTGCCGTCCATCGTGTACGGCCTGTGGGGCGCGCTGATCCTCGTACCGCAGCTGGACGGCCTGTTCGGCTGGCTCGACGACTACCTGGGCTGGACCGGGATCTTCTCCTGGGACCAGGGCGCCCCGCGCTCGATGC
The DNA here is from genome assembly GCF_042890065.1 of Streptomyces sp. NPDC002328. Classification (NCBI taxonomy): domain Bacteria; kingdom Bacillati; phylum Actinomycetota; class Actinomycetes; order Kitasatosporales; family Streptomycetaceae; genus Streptomyces; species Streptomyces sp. NPDC002328. The sequence continues at coordinate 577,098 of NZ_JBIARQ010000003.1, forward strand.
TCACCGTCGGCATCCTCCTCGCCATCATGATCCTGCCGATCATCACCAACGTCAGCCGCGAGGTCTTCCGCCAGGTGCCGCAGATGCACGAGGAAGCCGCGCTGGCCCTCGGCGCGACCCGCTGGGAAGTGGTCCGCATGTCGGTCCTTCCCTTCGGCCGCTCCGGCGTGATCTCCGCCTCGATGCTCGGCCTCGGCCGCGCCCTCGGCGAGACGATGGCCGTCGCCACGGTGCTCTCCCCCGACTTCGACATCCACGCCAGCCTGCTCAACCCCGGCGGCGGCACCTTCGCCCAGAACATCGCCAGCAAGTTCAACGAGGCGACCGAGTTCGGCCGTGACGCGCTCATCGCCTCCGGTCTGGTCCTGTTCGTCATCACCCTGCTGGTCAACGGCGCGGCCCGCGCGATCATCGCCCGCCGCAAGGAGTACTCGGGGGCCAACGCATGAGCCACGCCGTCATCGAGGACAAGCGCCCCAGCTCCCTGCGCGGCGCCACCCTGCCCAAGTGGACCCCGCTGGCCGTCGCGGCCGGTTCGATCGCCGTGGCCGTGGCCATCGGCCTCGGCGCCGGACTGCACAGCCGCATCCAGTGGGGCCTGATCGCCGGCCTTCTCTTCCTCATCGGCACCTACGCCGTCGCCACCCGCGTGGAGGGCCGCCGCCAGGCCAAGGACCGCATCGCCACCGCCCTCGTCTGGGTCGCCTTCCTGCTCGCCGTGATCCCGCTCGCGTCCCTGGTCTGGGCGACCGTCGAGCGCGGCGTGAAGGTCCTGGACGTCTACTTCCTGACCCACTCCATGGGCGTCGTCGCCGACTCCGAGGCGGGCGGCGGCATCTACCACGCCATCCTCGGCAGCCTGGAGCAGGTCGGCCTCGCCACGCTGATGGGCGCGCCGATCGGCGTGCTCACCGCGATCTACCTGGTGGAGTACGGGCGCGGCAACCTCGCCCGCGCCGTCACCTTCTTCGTGGACGTCATGACGGGCATCCCGTCGATCGTCGCCGGTCTGTTCATCCTCAGCCTGATGCTGATGTTCGACATGCAGCCCTTCGGCTTCGCCGGCTCGCTCGCCCTGGCCATCCTGATGATGCCGGTGGTGGTGCGCTCCACGGAGGAGATGCTCAAGCTCGTCCCGAACGAGCTGCGCGAGGCCTCCCTCGCCCTCGGCGTCCCGAAGTGGCGCACCATCCTGAAGGTGGTCGTCCCGACCTCCATCGGCGGCATCATCACCGGCATCATGCTGTCGGTCGCCCGCATCGCCGGCGAGACGGCCCCCGTGCTGCTCCTCGTGTTCGGCAACCCGTTCATCAACGCCAACCCCTTCGAGGGTGCGCAGGCGTCGCTGCCGCTGTACATCTATCAGCAGTACTCGCAGAGCGCCGGTTCCCAGGCGGCCTACGACCGCGCCTGGGCGGCGTCGCTCACGCTGATCGCCTTCGTGATGATCCTCAACATGGCAGCCCGCGGCATCGCCCGCTGGAAGGCCCCGAAGACCGGTCGCTAAGCATCAATGTGCGGCTACCGCCGCGTGGGGCCTGACAGCGACCCCGGACCCCGGAAGTGAAGTAGAGACATGGCCAAGCGAATCGACGTCAGCGGACTGACCGCGTACTACGGCTCCCACAAGGCGATCGAAGACATCTCGATGACGGTCGAGCCCCGCTCGGTGACGGCCTTCATCGGCCCGTCCGGCTGCGGCAAGTCGACGTTCCTGCGCACGCTGAACCGCATGCACGAGGTGACGTCCGGCGGACGCGTCGAGGGCAAGGTCCTCCTGGACGACGAGGACCTGTACGGCGCCGGCATCGACCCGGTGTCGGTGCGCCGGGAGGTCGGCATGGTCTTCCAGCGCCCGAACCCCTTCCCCACGATGTCGATCTTCGACAACGTGGCGGCGGGCCTGCGGCTGAACGGCAACTTCAAGAAGTCCGAGCTCTCGGACATCGTGGAGAAGTCCCTCAAGGGCGCGAACCTCTGGAACGAGGTGAAGGACCGCCTGAACAAGCCCGGCTCGGGTCTCTCCGGCGGTCAGCAGCAGCGGCTGTGCATCGCCCGCGCGATCGCGGTCGAGCCGAACGTGCTGCTCATGGACGAGCCCTGCTCCGCCCTCGACCCGATCTCCACTCTCGCCATCGAGGACCTGATCGGCGAGCTGAAGGAGCGCTTCACGATCGTCATCGTGACGCACAACATGCAGCAGGCGGCCCGCGTCTCCGACCGCACGGCCTTCTTCAACCTGGCCGCGGTCGGCCAGCCCGGCCGCCTCATCGAGATCGACGACACGGAGCGCATCTTCTCCAACCCGTCGGTCCAGGCCACGGAGGACTACATCTCCGGCCGCTTCGGCTGAGCCGGCCCGTCGGTCCCCTCGCGGTGCTGCATGGCGGTGCCACCGCGAGGCAAAAGGCCCGCCCCCTGACTCCCGGGGGGCGGGCCACGCCGTTTCACCGCTCGATGTCGAGCCGGGCTCGCTACAGGAACGCCAGGTTCACGATCCAGAACGAGCACGCGGCCACCGCCGCGGCCGCCGGCATCGTGATGAACCAGCCGAGGACGATGTTCTTGGCGACGCCCCAGCGCACGGCGTTGATCCGCTTGGTCGCGCCCACGCCCATGATCGCGGACGTGATGACGTGCGTCGTCGAGATCGGGGCCTTGAAGAGGAAGGCCGTGGTGAACATGATCGACGCGCCGGTGGTCTCCGCGGCGAAGCCCTGCGGCGGGTCCAGCTCGATGATCTTCCGTCCGAGCGTGCGCATGATGCGCCAGCCGCCCGCGTAGGTGCCCAGCGACAGCATCACCGCGCACACGATCTTCACCCACACCGGGATCGGATCCCCGTAGTCCTCGACATCGGCGATGACCAGCGCCATCACCACGATGCCCATCGTCTTCTGCGCGTCCTGGAGACCGTGGCCGAGCGCCATGCCGGCCGCGGACACGGTCTGCGCTATGCGGAAGCCCCGCTTCGCCTTGTGCGGGTTGGCCCGCCGGAAGATCCACATGATGGCCGTCATCACCAGGTACCCGGCCAGCAGGCCGACCACGGGCGACACGAACATCGGGATGACGACCTTCTCCAGCACGCCGTCCCAGTAGACCGTCGTCCCCCCGGCGAGCGCCGCCCCGACCATCCCGCCGAACAGCGCGTGCGAGGAGGAGGACGGCAGTCCGAAGTACCAGGTGACGAGGTTCCAGGTGATGGCGCCGACGAGGGCCGCGAAGAGGATGCCCATCCCCTTGGACCCCTCGGGCGTCTCGATCAGGCCCTCGCTGACGGTCTTGGCGACCCCGGACCCGAGGAAGGCCCCGCCGAGGTTCATCACCGCCGCCATCGCCAGCGCGGCCCGCGGGGTCAGCGCCCGCGTCGAGACGGACGTGGCGATCGCGTTCGCCGAGTCGTGGAAGCCGTTGGTGTACGTGAAGAAGAGCGCGACGCCGATGGTCGCGACCAGCGCGAAGGTGTCCATGAAAAGCTCAGGACTCCTTGACGGCGATGGTCTCCACCGTGTTCGCCACGTGCTCGAACGCGTCCGCCGCCTCTTCCAGCACGTCCACGATCTGCTTGAGCTTCAGCACCTCGATCGCGTCGTACTTGCCGTTGAAGAGGTGGGCGAGCAGCTTGCGGTGGATCTGGTCGGCCTGGTTCTCCAGCCGGTTGACCTCGATCCAGTACTCGGTGAGGTTCTCCATGGTCCGCAGGTTGGGCATGGCCTCGGCGGTCAGCTCCGCCGCCCGCGCCAGCACCTCGATCTGCTGCTCGACGCCCTTGGGCAGTTCCTCGACGTTGTAGAGGACGACCAGGTCGACGGCCTCCTCCATGAAGTCCATGATGTCGTCGAGCGACGAGGCGAGGGAGTAGATGTCCTCACGGTCGAACGGGGTGATGAACGAGGAGTTGAGCTGGTGGAAGATCGCGTGGGTGGCGTCGTCACCGGCGTGTTCCGCGGCCCGCATACGCTCTGCGATCTCGGCCCGGCCGGCGGTGTCCGCCCCGAGCAGTTCCATCAGGAGTTTCGAGCCCGTGACGATGTTGTCCGCGGACGCGGCGAACATGTCGTAGAAGCTCGTCTCCCTGGGGGTCAGACGAAAGCGCACGTGGGGTCCTCAAGATGCATCGGTTTCGGTCAGGCTGATGCTAGGCGCATCATCCGGCCACGGCTAATGGGCCGTCCCCCAGTGTCGCCCATCGAAAAGAGCGACCGGCAGCGGGGCTGCCGAGTGGTCCAGTCCACCGGCCGACCACGGCGGCGGCCACAGGCCTCATACCCGGCAAAGTTCTGTACGATATACCCAGTAGGGGTATATGTCTGGAGGACGCGATGGACGCCACACACGCGACGCACGCCACACACGCGACGGACGCGGTGACGCCCACCACGGCCACCTCGGCCGCCCCGGCCACGCCGCCGGACGCCCCGGCCCCGACTGTGCACGGCTACCACAAGCAGAAGGACGAACACCTCAAGCGTCTGCGCCGCATCGAGGGCCAGATCAGGGGCCTACAGCGGATGGTCGAGGAGGACACCTACTGCATCGACATACTCACGCAGGTCTCCGCCTCCACCAAGGCCCTCCAGTCCTTCGCCCTGCAACTGCTGGAGGAGCACCTGCGGCACTGCGTCGCCGACGCGGCGCTCAGGGGCGGCGACGAGATCGACGCGAAGGTGGAGGAGGCCACCAAGGCCATCGCCCGCCTCCTGCGGACCTGAGCCACGCCCGAGCCGCTCACTCGGCGAAGGCGTCCCGCTCCTCGCGCACGCGCAGCACCTCGTCGATGCTCTCCATGCTGAGCCGCTCCTCGGCCGCCGAGGCCGCGATGATCAGCTCCCCGCACAGTTCGATCTCGGCGAGGGCCACGTGGTCCTGAACCGCCGTACCGCCGACCGGAGCCACGCGCATCACCTCGTCTCTGCCGTCACCGGCTTCCTAGAGTAGGGAGCGGCGTACGCCCCGCGCATGGCACGGACGGGCTAGTTCTTGCGCCCGTCCGGTGACGGGCGTCTCACTCCTCGGCGATCCGCCCGGCGTAGATGTCCCCGGCGTCCGGGAGCCTGACGTCGACGGGGACCCCGAAGTCGTACAGCAGCGTCGTCGAGGCGACCGCCACGACCGCGCCGGCCCGGCCCCCCGCCTCCTCCTCACGGCCGTTGACGAAGCCGAAGCGGTGCCTGACCTTGCGGATGCGCCCCTGGTCGTCGAGGTAGACGTCGAACGGCACCCGGGCGGTGGCGAAGCCTCTCGCCGCCGCGTCCAGGGAGTCCCGTCCGCCCTCGGAGGCGTCCTCGGCGGCCTCGGCGAGGTCGGCGGTCCCCCTGAAGTGCCGCACCTCGACGCCCGCGAGCCGGGTCCTGCCGACGTACGTCGCGGTGCGCGTCCCGCGCAGCACCTCGGCGGCGGCGTACGGGTCGGTGGCCCCGCCGGTGACCAGGTTCCCGTCCGACAGGGTCGCCGTGTCCACCCGTACCCACTTGTCGGCGGGCACTCCCGCGCCCCGGTTCTTCATGAACAGGGCGCCCGGCGCGAGGAGTTCGGTGATGGGCCGGCGTCCGCTGGAGCCCGCGGGGTCCTGCGGCAGGACGACCTTCAGCTGCCCGAGCTGTCTGCGGTAGTCGTAGACGCCCTCGCCGCGGATGGTCACGCGGGTGCCGCCGGTGGCCATCTCCATCGACGTCCGGGCCTTGGAACTGCCCGCCTCCACCAGGGCGTCGGCGGCCCGCCGCAGCGTCCGCACCGGATCGGCGGAGCGGTCCGCGGCACGGTCGGCGACGCGGTCCGCCGCACGGTCGTCGCCGTCGGGCCGGCCGTCCGCCCCGTCGCCGGAACACCCGGCGGCGCCGACGCCGAGCCCGGCCGCGCAGACCCCGGCCACGAGCCCCGCGACGACCCCCGACCCCCACCGCCGCTGCTGCCGCTGCGCCATCGCCTGATACCCCCAGCCGGTACATCCGTCACGGGCCACACGTCGTTCCGGTTAACGACGGGTAGGCAACCCCCGTCACGCCCGGCCCCGCTCACGCCCGGCCCTCCGCCTCCGGAAGTCGCGCCGAAGCGCCCGCGACCGCCGGACGAGTCCTTCACCGAGGTACGGGTCCTTCACCGCCGTACGAGTCCTTTACCGAAGATGGGTAGCGTTCTCTTCGTGACGCAGCAGAACAGCTCGACCGATGTGCCCCGCCCCGCAGAGCCCCCCGGAGGGGAGCACCGCACGACGACCGTCGAGAACGGCCGCTTCTGTCTCGCACGCTGCACCTGCGGCTGGCGCGGCCCGGCGCGCAGGGCGAGAAGCCTGGCCCGGTCCGACGCGGAGGGACACGCCCCCGGCACCCGGTAGCGCCGCCCCTCCGTGGAACCTCTCGGCGTCCGCTCCCGTCTCGCACCATGAAGCCGGCGGAAGGCGAAGGGACGAGCACATGCAACGGCGTACGTTCATCGCAGGCGGCACCGCCGCGCTCACGGCGGCCACGACGACCGCGTGCCGGCCGGGCGGAATCGACGGCTCCACGGGGGCCGGCGACGACAGCAGGCCCTCCGGCGGCCAGGGCGACGGCGCCTCGATGCGGACGACCGGCGCGGCGGCCGCCGCGAACTGGGCCGCCCTCGCCCGCGACCTCGACGGCTCCCTGATCCGCCCCGGGGACGCCTCCTGGCCGACGGCCCGCCAGCTGTACAACACGCGCTTCGACACGCTCAAGCCCGCCGCGGTCGCCTACGTCGCCCACGCCGACGACATCCGCACGGCCCTGTCCTACGCCCGCGCCCACGGCGTCCGGCTCGCCATCCGCAACGGCGGCCACTCCTACGGCGGCTGGTCCTCCGGCGACGGCCGGCTGATCCTCGACGTCTCCCGGCTGAACCGGGTCCGGGCGAGCGGCGGCTCGGCCGTGGTCGGCGCGGGCGCGAAGCTGATCGACGTCTACCGGGCGCTGGCCGCGAAGGGCGTGACCATCCCGGCGGGCTCCTGCCCCACGGTCGGCGTCTCCGGGCTCGTCCTCGGCGGCGGCCACGGCGTGGTCTCCCGCGCGTACGGCCTGACCTGCGACAGCCTGACCCGGGCGACGCTCGTCACGGCGGACGGCAAGCAGCTCACCGCCGACGCGACGACGAACAAGGACCTGTTCTGGGCCCTGCGCGGCGCGGGCAACAGCAACTTCGGCGTGGTCACCGAGCTGCACTTCAAGACCCACCCGGCGCCCCAGGCCGTCACCGGCTTCCTGTCCTGGCCCTGGTCGAAGGCGGCGGCGGTGGTGAAGGCCTGGCAGGAGTGGGGCCCGTCCCAGCCGGACGAGATCTGGTCCGCCCTCCACCTGGCGAACACCCCCGGCGGCACCCCGAGGATCTCCGTCTCCGCCTTCTCGATCGGCACCTACGGCGAGCTGAAGAACGCGGTCGACCGGCTGGCCTCGCGCGTGGGCGCACCCGCGTCCAGCGTGTCCCTGCGCCGCCGCGGCTACGAGCAGGCCATGGAGATCTACGCCGGCTGCTCCTCCTTCGCCGCCGACGCCCAGTGCCATCTGCCCGGCGCGACCCCCGGCCGCTCCCCGCAGGGCAAGCTGGCCCGGGAGACGTACGCGGCCCGCTCCGCCTTCTTCGACCGCTCGCTGTCGGCGGCGGGCATCCAGACGCTGCTCAGGCAGGTGACCGCCGTGCGCGGCGGCTCGGGGAGCATCGCGCTCACCGCGCTCGGCGGCGCGGTCAACCGCGTCTCGCCCACGGCCACGGCCTTCGTCCACCGCCGCTCCCGCATGCTGGCCCAGTACCTCACGTCCTGGCGCGCGGGCACGAGCGGCGCGGCGGGCCAGTCCTGGCTGGCCTCCGCGCACAAGGCGATGGCCCCGTACGCGTCGGGGGCCGCCTACCAGAACTACGCGGACCCGTCGCTGGCCGACTGGCGCAAGGCGTACTACGGCGCCGCGCTGCCCCGCCTGACCCAGCTGAAGAAGCAGTACGACCCCAGGGGCGTCTTCACGTACCCCCAGGGTCTCTGACAGCGGGCCCGTCCACCGCGGCGACGGACGGGCCGGGAAGTCCGCGCGCTACGCGGCCAGGTCGCGTTCCCGGCTGGCCGCGTCCGTCCGGGCCCCCGGCACCACGGCGTCCCGCCCGTCCACGGCCGTCCGCGCGGACCGGCTGCGCACGACCCACCCGACCCGGGGCGACCCCTCCACCGCCCGCAGCACGGGCGTCAGCAGCATCGAGGCCGGCGGCGACAGCAGCAGCGCGACAGCCGTGCCGAGTGCGAACCCGCCGATCACGTCGGTCGGGTAGTGCACACCCATGTACACCCGGCAGAGGCCACCGAGCAGCCCCATCACGAGGCCCCAGACCCCGAACCTTCGGTCGGCGACGAACAGCGCGACGCCCATCGCCATCATGATCGTCGCGTGGTCGCTCACGAACGAGTAGTCGGTCTTGCCGGAGACCAGGACTTCCAGCCCCTGATGGTCGAGGAAGGGTCTGGGCCGCTCCACGAACCCGCGTATGGGCACGTTCACGAGGACCGCGACCGCGGCGGCGAGCGGCGCCCACACCAGCGCGGCCACCGACGCCGAGGCCTCCTCGGCACCGAGGGGCCGCCGCCGCACGGACCACCAGCACCACACGATCAGCAGCACCATCGCGAACGGCAGCCCGTACTCGCCGACGAACTCCACGACCCGGTCCAGCCAGTGCGGCGCGTCCTTGGCGAGACCGTTGATGTCGTAGAGCAGGTCGACGTCGGGATTCGACCCGGATGCGGCGAGTCCAGCCATGGTGCTGCGGCCCTTCGTCGTGTGTTGCCCGGCGCGCCTCACGCACGCCGCTCGTGCCCACCCCCGTGGTTCGTAGATCCGCTTTTGCCAGTACGTACCGGTACGCCAGTCACAGGCATCGCTGGGCTACGTCAACAGGAACGCACGTCCCCCGTTGATACGTTCCACTCTCCACCGAATGATCACGCAGACGTTATCGAAGAGAGATACATCGCCGCAGCTCAGAGGGTGGGCTGCCGGGCGGTTCAGACAGTTGTGGGGAGCGCTTTCGCGCCATCTTCGGTGACCCGGGTGGCGCCGAAGTACTTGCGGGTGTCGACGGGGTCGAACCGGATCACGGCGCCGGTGAAGGGCGCGTCGATCATGTACCCGCCGCCCACGTAGATCCCGACGTGGTCGATGGCCCGGGAGTTGTTCTTGTCCGGCGAGAAGAACACCAGGTCTCCCGGCAGCAGTTCGTCCCTGGAGGGGTGCGGGCCGGCGTTGTACTGGTCGTTGGCCACCCGGGGCAGAGTGATCCCGACACTCTCGTAGGCCGCCTTGGTCAACCCCGAACAGTCGAACCGTCCGCCCTGCTCAGCCGTACCGTTCCCACCCCAGAGATAGGGCGTCCCCAACTTCTTCTGAGCGAAGTAGATGGCCCCGGCGGCCTGCTTGGAGGGGTCCACCCGGGTTACGGGGGCGGCGAAGCTCTTCTCCAGTGTGCGGATCGTCTTGACGTAGTTCTGCGTCTCGCGGATCGCCGGAACTCCGCCCGACCGAATGACGCGATAGGGCCCCGCGTTGTAGGCCGCGAGCATGTTGTTGGTGACGTCGCCCGGCACGTTCTTGACGTCCTTCGCCAGCGCGCAGTCGTACGACGCGGCCGATGGAATCGCGTCATTCGGATCCCAGATGTCACGGTCGCCGTCTCCGTCGCCGTCGATTCCGTGCGAAGCCCACGTGCTGGGGATGAACTGGGCGATGCCCCGGGCATCGGCGTGACTGACGACGTCCGGGTCGAATCCGCTCTCCTGGTACAACTGGGCAGCCAGCAGGGCAGGGTTGATGGCGGAGCAGCGGTTGCCCCATTTCTGGATGAGCGCCCGATAGGCCCCCGGGACGGCTCCCTTGGCCAGCCCGACGCTCCCGCCGCCCACGCCGTTCACGATGTTCCCGGCGACCATGTACACCCCGATGACGAGCACCATCACGAAGCTCAGTCCGAGCCCGACGGCGGCCCCGCCGATCCACCAAACTTTTCGCACCCGTCAACCCTCCCCCACCGTGGCCCCGTTTACGGGTCTTTCCCGAACCTGTCCGTGTCGTGTGCGCTACTTCGAGACGAACCCGCGGCACTCAATGGTCGCGTACTGCCTCGGTCCTTGAACATGGAGGAAGAGCACGGTCCAGTCACCGGGGTCGTTCTCGACCGGTATGGCATCGCTGTAGTGCTTGCCGTTGACGTGCTGCGTGAAGTCGTCGGGGTAGGTCAGATACACCCACTCGGTGCCGAGTTCGACGGGTTTGCTGATGTATCCCAGGTCCAGGTTCTGCGCTTGGGCCCCCTCGATGGGCTTGCCGGTGTCGGCGTCGATCTCGTGCGGCGGCTTCACGGCCACGGACATGTAGTACGACGTCGAGGGCTGAGCCTTCAGCCGGATCCCGATCGTTCCGCTGCCCGACGTGTACGGGGCGTTGGCTTCGGCCGCGGTGATGGACGTCTGGAACTGGTCGTTGCGCTCCTCAGCCGGAAGGCTGCACTTCCCGCCCTGTGACGTCCCGTCGGACGTCCAGAAGTCACGGGAGGGGTTCGTGGGTTCGACGTGGGCCGGTGCCTGATCGCCCGCCCCGCCCTTCGTGGGCGCCGCCGAGGTGGCTGTCGGACCCGCCGAGTCGTCCTTGCCGGTGCCGCCGTCGCCGGCATCGGGAAGGAAGGTGAGCGCGGCGACCGCGCCCACCGCCACGGCCACAACCATCGCTGCGGCGATGAGCCAGGGCTTCCCACGCCGCCGGGCGGGCGGGGTCTGCTGGGTCACCTGGGTGGGTGTGTAGCCGGCCCCGGGAGGGGCGACCGTCGGCAGTTCGTGGGTGCCGAGAGGAGCATGGGCGGGCGGCACCGGCATCCCGGGCGGCACGGGCGTGGACGGCACCGGCTCCGCGAGTCCGGCGAGTCCGCCGTAGAACAGGTCCTCGACCAGCGCGATCCGTACCCCGCACCGTGCGATCACCTCGGTGAGGCCCGGTCTGTCCGACGGGTCCTTGGCGACGCACCACTCAATGAGCGCGGCCAACTCCGCTTCCACGCCAGCGACGTCGATGGGTTCGTGGACGGCGCGATAGCTCACGCCGGTCGGCTCTCCGTGGCCGAACGGCGGGCGTCCGGTGGCCGCGTGGGCGAGGGTCGCGCCGAGGGCGAAGACGTCCGCCGCCGGGCCGACCTCGTTGCGCAGCAGCACCTCGGGCGCGGTGTAGCCCGGGGTGCCGGGAGCGAACCCCGCCTCGGTGAGGGCCGTCTGCGCCGTGCTCCGCGCTATGCCGAAGTCGATGAGCTGGGGCCCCTGGGCCGCGAGGATCACGTTCTGCGGCTTGAGGTCCCGGTGGGTGACCCCGTGCGCGTGAACGGCGGCGAGCCCCTCGGCCAGCGCGGCGAGCAGCCCGCGGCACGTCGGAACGGGCAACGGCCCTCTCGCCGCCACCGCCCCGCTCAGCGTAGGCCCCGGCACATACTCCGTGGCCAGCCAGTACGGCGCCGAGTCCAGCGCCGCGTCGATCAGGTTCGCCGTGTACGCGCTCCGTACCGCCCGTACCGTCTCCACCTCCCGCCGGAACCGCGCCAGCGCCTCCGGATGCTCGGTGATCTCCTCCCGGATCACCTTGATCGCCACCAGCCGCCCGCCCGGCGAGCGTCCGAGGTAGACCTGTCCCATGCCGCCGGCGCCCAGCCGGGCGAGAAGCGTGTGCGCGCCGATCCGCGCCGGGTCCCGATCCTTCAGTGCGTCCACCGAACGACCATGCCACACGGACCAGTTCAGCCCCGAGGCAAGGGCCGGTCAGCCGTCGGCCACCTCCGTGTTCTGGCAGGCAGTCAGCAGCCACCGCCCACCCTCCTCGGCCATGACGTACAGCGGGCTCCCCGCATTGCCGACCGGCTCACCGCCGTCCGCCGTCCAGTACCGCGCGCGGGCCTTGACCGCGGCGACGTCCGGGCGGATGAACAGCACGTGCTCCACCTCGTAGGTGACCGTCCCGTCGGTCATCGATCCGGGCAGCACCCGGTGCGTGAACGCGGAGATCTCCGCGCGGCCGTAGAGGCGGCGCCCGTGCCCCGTCGTCCACAGGGCGTCCTCGCGGAAGAGGCCGACGAACTCCTCGAGGAGCTCACGCCGCTGGGAGTGCTGGAGGGTGGCCACCACGGCCCGGATCGCCGCGAGGTCGGCCGCACGGCCGCCCCCCGCCTCCCCGACGCTTCAGTCGCCGCAGTCGTCGTAGTCGTCGTAGTCGTCATGTGCACGAGGCTCACAGCTCAACCGCGCTCGAGGTCAAGCCCCGCCCATCCCCCCACCATCGACCGGCCATCGGCCCGCAATCCCCCAACCCCCTTCAGTAAGGCGGAAGTCAGGATTCCACCGGCCGCCTTGTTGTCACGTACTCAACAACGTCACAGTCGTCGGCGGGCCGCCGCCCGCACCGCCCCTGACACCCCACTCCCAGGAGGCCGCACGTTGCGTACGACACCCCCCAACACCCCCGCCGAACCCGGCAGATGGCGCCGCGCAGGCGTCTCGGTCCTCGGCGCCGCCGCCCTCGTGCTCGCCGGACTCGGCACCGCGGCGCACGCGAGCGCGGCCCCCTCCGCCACCGCCCGCGCGGCCCGGGTCACCTGGACGGCCACCCCCTGCGCCACCCCCAAGCACAAGGGAGAGCTGGCCTGCGACTCCTTCCGCGTCACCGGCGGCCTCACCGCCTTCCAGCGGCAGCGGGCCAAGACCGACGGCGTCACCCCCAAGGCCGCCGACGCCTCCACCCCCTCCGGCTACGGCCCCTCCGACCTCCAGGACGCCTACGGCCTCACCGACGCCGCCGCGAGCCGGGGCTCCGGCGAGACCGTCGCCATCGTCGACGCCTACGACGACCCCAACGCCGCCGCCGACCTCGCGAAGTACCGCTCCACCTACGGCCTCCCCGCCTGCACCGTCGCCAACGGCTGCTTCAAGAAGGTCGGCCAGACCGGCTCCACCACCTCCCTGCCCACCGCCGACAGCGGCTGGGCCGAGGAGATATCCCTCGACCTCGACATGGCCAGCGCGGTCTGCCCGCAGTGCAAGATCCTGCTCGTCGAGGCCAAGTCCGCGAGCATGGCCAACCTCGGCACCGCCGTGAACGAGGCCGTCAAGCTCGGCGCCAAGTTCGTCTCCAACAGCTACGGCGGCGCGGAGTCCTCCTCCGACACGAGCTACGACTCCTCCTACTTCAACCACCCCGGCGTCGCCGTCACCGTCAGCGCCGGCGACGAGGGCTACGGCGCCGAGTACCCGGCCGCCTCCAGGTACGTCACCTCCGTCGGCGGCACCGCCCTCTCCCGCGACTCCTCCGCCCGGGGGTGGACCGAGTCCGTCTGGAACACCTCCAGCACCGAGGGCACCGGCTCCGGCTGCTCCGCCTACGACGCCAAACCGAGCTGGCAGACCGACACCGGCTGCGCCAAGCGCACCGTCTCCGACGTCTCCGCCGTCGCCGACCCCGCCACCGGCGTCTCCGTCTACGACTCCTACGGCGTCACCGCCGGCTGGTACACCTTCGGCGGCACCAGCGCCTCCGCCCCCGTCATCGCCGCCGTCTACGCCCTCGCCGGCACCCCCGGCAGCAACGCCTACCCCGCCTCCTACCCCTACGCCGCCGGCTCCTCCGCCCTCAACGACGTCACCAGCGGCAGCAACGGCAGCTGCTCCGCCAGTGCGAGCTACCTGTGCACGGCCAGGTCCGGCTACGACGGCCCCACCGGCCTCGGCACCCCGCAGGGCACGTCCGCCTTCACCGGCTGACCCTCCGTCACCGAACATACGGGCCGCGGCACCCAGCCGCGGCCCGTTCCGCTGCCGTCAGGCCCCTGAGCGCACGGGTAGTCCCGCCTGAGACATGCGTCACCGGATCCGCGCCATGAGAGCATCGACGCGGAAGCTCACCCGACCAGCCGCCAGAACCGGCCCAGGGCTGTGAAGTGGGTCAACGACGGAACCACACGCCAGGTTCCGCTGCGACCTCATTGCCCGGCGTAACCTGCCGTGATACACAGAGTGACCGTACGAGCTATTCGTACGAATCCCGCTCATCATTGACGCCAAGTCGACATGCGACGGCGGCTTTGTCGGCGAGAATGATGCGTGACCTCTGCACGACCGCAGGGGCCTGCGGAACTACCGACCAGGGGCGGTGACTTACATGCTCTTCGCGGCCGACAAGGGAGACATCAACACCATCATCGGCGGAATCGCGCCGGACTGGGGGCCCTTCGGCAGCCTGGGCAACGAGGCGAAGGTGATGATCGAGGTCGTGATGGCGGTCGCCATCCTCATCTGCCTCGGCATCGCCATCTGGGGTGCGGCCAAGCAGCGCATCGGCGCCACGGCCCTGCGGGACACCTTCAGCGCGGAGCAGGGCAAGGGCCTCATCATCGCCGGGCTGACGGGCGTCTTCATCATCGGCTCACTGGGCACTCTGTTCACGATCGTGTACGGGATGGCCGTGTAGCCGGCCCCCGTCCCGTCCGGGCACGCCCGGCCCCCTTGACCCCACCCACCCGTCGTGCCCACCGGCTGAGGTTGCGTTTCCCTGATGTCGAGTCACCACACCGCGCCCGCGCGGGAACCAGCACGGCTACCGTCGTACTTCTACGCGTTCCGGTACGGCAACGAGGGGGCGTACACGGCATGAGTCCCGGCGACGAGCACGACTACGGCGAGCCCACGCGCACGCGTGTGCGCCTGCCCGAGTCCGACCCCTACGGCGGCGCCCAACGCCCCGGCCGCTCCAGCTCGCGCAGCCTGGTGACGGTGGTCGGCGTCGTCGTCCTCCTCATCGCCGCGATCGCCTTCGCGAACCGCGGAGGAGACGATTCCCCTACCTCCACGTCCCCGAGCGAGGCCGACAAGCCCCGCACATCGACGACGGCGGCAACGGGCACGAAGCCGGTACAGACGAAGAACGACGGCATCGCGACCGGGTACGCCCGGGATCGACAAGGTGCGCAGAGCGCGGCTGCCAACTACTGCGTGGCGCTGGGCTCGGCGGAGATGTTCGACACGGCCCGGCGACACGAGATCGTCAGCACCGTGTACGCACCCGCCGTCGCCGCCGCCCGCCAGTCGGCACTGGACACCGCGTACTCGGACGAGAAGTTCCTCGGCAACATCGGCCTCGACCAGGACGGCACCGCGCCGGACGGCCAGACCTTCGTCTCCCGGGTGATCCCCGTGGGCACCAAGGTCACGGCGTTCACCGCGGACACCGCAACCGTCGAGGTCTGGTACACCTCGCTCTTCGGCCTCTCGGGCGAAGCCTCGACCAACCCCGTGACCGAGAGCTGGTACACCACGACCTACCAGCTCAAGTGGATCGACAACGACTGGAAGGTCGCCGACTTCCAGCAGAAGGACGGGCCCGTTCCGGTCGGGCGCGACCAGCAGGCCTCCACCGCTGACGACATGACGAAGGCCGTCGAGGAGTACGGGGGTTTCACGTATGCGCGCTAAGCACCTCTCGCTCAAGCTGACGGCCGCCCTGGCCGCCGCGCAGACCACAGCCGTGCTGCTGGCCGGCCGAGCCGTCGCCGCGACGCCCAGCCCTTCCCCGTCGCCGTCCCCTTCCACCTCCCCGAGCGGCGGCGCGTGCAGCGAGCTCATCCGGGGCCCTGCCAGGGACTACTGCGAACGGGGCGAGAGCCGCTCCACCAACACCAACCCCGGCGTCTCCGACACCCTCGACCCCCTCTCCTCCCTGGCCAGGGGCTGTGCCGACGCCGCCGCGTGGACCGTCGGCAAGCTCAGCGAAGCCGTCAAGGACACCGCGAACGTCGACTTCACCAACCCCAAGTTCCTCCAGCAGTACGCCGTCGTCTTCGCCGCCTCCACCGTCCTGACGCTCCTGCTGTGGCTGCTCGCCGTCGCCAAGCGCGCGGTGCGCGGCGTGCCGCTCACCACCGCCATCGGCGAAGCCGTCGGCTTCCTCTGGCTCACCGTCCTGGCCTCCGCCTTCACCCCGCTGATCCTCTACACCGTCGTCTCCGCCACGGACGGCCTGACGGACGTCCTCGCCAAGACCACCGGCAACCAGACCGACACGTTCTTCGGCACCTTCTCCGCCGCCCTGGAGAAGGGCGAGGACATCGGCGGCGGCCCGATCATGCTGATCGTGGTCTCGCTGGTGTCCGTCCTCGCCGCCGGCGTGCTCTGGCTGGAACTGGTCATCAGGGCCGCCCTGCTCTACGTCGGCGCCCTCCTCGGCACGGTCGTCTACGCGGGCCTCGTCGACAAGAACCTGTGGGGCCACGTCCGCCGCTGGGCCGGCATCATGATCGCCGTCATCCTGGTCAAACCGGTGATCGTCATCGTGCTCGGCCTCGCCGGCGCCCTCTCCGCCGACGACGGCCCGGACGCCTTCGGCGCCGTCGTGTCCGGCCTGTCGATCATCCTGCTGGCCATCTTCGCCAGCGCGATGATCTACCGCTTCGTCCCCGGCTTCGGCGACGAGATCGCGGGCTCCCGCAACAACCGCATCATGCAGAGCGCGGAAGGCAAGGCCGCCGCCGTCATCAGCTCCCCCGCGACCCTCGTCGCCCAGGGCATCAAGACCCACAGCACCCGCGCCGACAGCAACAGCGGCGGCACGGCCTCCGGCGGCTCCAACACCCCCCGCCAGGCCAACCAGGCCGCCGGCGGCGTCGCCGCGCACAGCTCGCGCACCTCGAACGGAGGCGGCGGATCTGTCCCCTCCGCCGCACCCGCGCCCCGCCAGGGCAGCCCGGTCAACACCCCGCACGCCAGCAACACCCGCAACAACCGCACGGGAGGTGAAGGGCGTTGACGGCTGATTCCCACGTGGCCCATGTGTCCCACGCGATCGCGCCCCGCCGTACATATCTGATCGGCCGCGCCCGGCCGAACGCGATCGTCGGACGCAACCGCGAGAGCGGCGAGATCGCCCTCATCGTCGTCGGCGCGTTCCTCGGCATGATGTGCGGCCTGCTCGTCCCCCTCCTCGCCCTGCGGATCGTGCTGCTCGCCGGCTTCCCGATGCTCGCGCTCGCCGTGGTCTACGTGCCGTACAAGCACCGCACGTTCTACAAGTGGTTCGAGATCAACCGCAGTTACAAGCGCACCCTGCGCCAGGGCACCGTCTACCGCTCGACCGTCATGGAGGCGGGCACCCGGCTCGACGGCCAGGAGATCGAGATCGGCCCGCCGCCCGGGATCGGCCGCATCACCTGGCTCGCCGCCCCCTTCGGCCCCGACGAGATCGCCGTGCTCCTGCACGCGGACCGCCGCACCGTCACCGCCGCCATCGAGATCGAGGGCCCCGGCGTCGGCCTGCGCGACAGCGAGGACCAGGAGGCCCTCGTCGACCGCTTCGGCACGCTGCTCAAGCACGTGGCCAACGGCGACGGCTTCGTCACCCGCCTCCAGATGCTCGCCCGCACCCTGCCCGCCGACCCCGACGCCCACGCCAAGGACGTCACCCAGCGCGGCGACGGCAAGTCCCCGCCGTGGCTCCAGTCCTCCTACAACCAGCTCCAGTCCATGGTGTCCACGAGCAGCGAGCAGCACCGCGCCTACCTCGTCGCCTGCATGCACTACACGCGCGAACTGGCCGCCGAGGGCCACGCCATGGCCCGCGCCGCCCGCCCGCAGAACGGCCGCAAGCTGGACCGCGACGCCGGCCTCGCCGTCGTCATGGCCCGCGAGCTGACCGACATCTGCTCCCGCCTCCAGGAGGCGGACATCCGCGTACGGCAGCCCCTCGGGCAGGGCCGGCTGGCCTCCCTCGTCCACTCCATGTACGACCCGGACCACCCCATCGACCACATCCAGGCGATGACCCGGCGCAACGCCTGGCCGGCCGAGCTGGACGCCATGGAGCCCACCTACCTCCAGGCCAAGACCCGCGAGTCCAGCACCCGCGCCCCCTGGTGCCACGCCACCGCCTGGGTCAAGGAGTGGCCGATGACGCCCGTCGGCGTCAACTTCCTCGCCCCGCTCCTCGTCCACACCCCGGACGTCATCCGCACCGTCGCCGTCACGATGGACCTCGAACCCACCGAGGTCGCCATCGAGCGCATGCTGACCGAGAAGACGAACGACGAGGCGGAAGCGAGCCGCGCCGCCAAGATGAACCGGACCGTCGACCCGCGCGACGTGGCCGCCCACTCCCGCCTCGACCAGCGCGGCGAGGACCTGGCCTCCGGCGCCGCCGGCGTCAACCTGGTCGGCTACATCACCGTCTCCTCCCGAAACCCCGAGGCCCTCGCCCGCGACAAGCGCACGATAAGGGCGTCGGCGGGCAAGTCGTACCTGAAGCTGGAGTGGTGCGACCGCGAGCACCACCGCGCGTTCGTGAACACGCTCCCGTTCGCCACCGGCATCCGAAGGTAGGGGCTTCACATGCGGGACCCGATGTCCGTCCTCACCGACGCCTTCACGTCCTTCCTGTTCGGCAAGGTCGAGACGACCCGGCTGCCGGTCCGCACCTCCACCGGCCAGGCCCAGGCGGTCTACCTCCCGACCGCCGCCCCCGGCCTCGGCGACTCCGGCGTGATCATCGGCCGCGAGGTCTACTCCGGCAAGGGCTACATCTACGACCCCTTCCAGCTGTACGGCCAGCAGCTCCCGGCCCCGCACTGGCTGGTCCTCGGCGAGTCCGGCAACGGCAAGTCGGCGCTGGAGAAGACGTACGTCCTGCGCCAGCTCCGCTTCCGCGACCGCCAGGTCGTCGTCCTGGACGCCCAGGGCGAGGACGGAGTCGGCGAATGGAACCTCATCGCGCAGGCGCTGGGAATAACCCCCATCCGTCTGGACCCGATGGCCGCCCTGGACCACGGCATCCGTCTCAACCCCCTGGACCCGTCGATCACCACGACCGGCCAGCTGGCGCTGCTGCGCACCATCATCGAAGTCGCCATGGGCCACGGCCTCGACGAACGCTCCGGCTTCGCCCTCAAGGTCGCCCACGCGTACGTGAACGAGACGATCGTCGAACGCCAGCCGGTCCTGTCCGACATCGTCGAGCAACTGCGCCACCCCGAACCGGAGTCCGCGGAGGCGATGAACGTCGCCATAGACGACGTCCGCGCGTGGGGCCTGGACGTGGCGCTGGTCCTGGACCGCCTGGTCGACGGCGACCTGCGTGGCATGTTCGACGGCCCGACGACGGTCGGCATCGACCTCGACGCCCCCCTGATCGTCTTCGACCTCTCCCACATCGACCGCAACTCCATCGCGATGCCGATCCTGATGGCGATCGTCGGCGTGTGGCTGGAGCACACCTGGATCCGCCCCGACCGGAAGAAGCGCATCTTCCTGGTCGAGGAGGCCTGGCACATCATCAACAGCCCGTTCGTGGCCCAGCTGTTCCAGCGGCTCCTGAAGTTCGGCCGCCGACTCGGCCTGTCCTTCGTCGCGGTCGTCCACCATCTGTCCGACGTGGTCGACGGAGCGGCGGCGAAGGAGGCCGCCGCGATCCTGAAGATGGCGTCCACCCGGACGATCTACGCCCAGAAGGCCGACGAGGCCCGGGCGACCGGCCGGGTCCTGGGCCTGCCGCGCTGGGCGGTGGAGATCATCCCGACCCTCACGCCCGGCATCGCCGTCTGGGACGTCAACGGCAACGTCCAGGTGGTCAAACACCTGGTCACCGAGACGGAACGGCCGCTGGTCTTCACGGACCGCGCGATGACGGAGTCGTCCGTCGAGCTGTCCGCCGACGACGCCCTGCGCGCCGCCGAACGGGAGGCCGAGGAACGGGCGGCGGCCTTCATGGAACAGCACCTGGCCGACTTGGACGGCTCGTCCGAGTCGACGGTGGCATAAGGCGGTCCCACGGCCATGAGACCGACCGACGACCACCGGTCCCAGGGAGTCAAGGCAGGCCACGGAGGCGGCCCGGGCAGCCAGGCAGGAGGCGTTCCCGACGGCCTCCTGGTCGGCATACTCGGCTTCCTCCTCGGCATGACCCTGCTGGTCTGGACGGCCACCGGCCTGGCCGCCGTGTTCGCGCACGGCGCCTGGCCGTCCGGCGTCACCTTCACCCGCACGCCGCTGGCCATGCGCCACCTCATCGCCCAGCCCCACGACATCCCCGGCGCCTGGCCCGAGGCCCGCCCCGCCGAACTCTCCGGATACGGCCTCTTCTGGGGCCTGTTCATCGGCCAGCTGATGCTGCTGTTCGTCCTCACGGTCTTCGTGCTGGGGACGGTGGCCCGCTGGCGAGCGGTACGCGCCCGCAACCGCGCCCAGGCTTCCGTGCCGGCCGGGGCCGAGGCTCCCCCGCCCCAGCACGAGGTGCCGACCCCCAGGACGGAGTCGGCGGCGCTCGGCGTGGAGTCGGCGGCGCTCGGCGTGGAGTCGGCGGTGAGCGGTACGGAGTCGGCGGCGATGCCGGCCGGGAGCGCCCCGCGGCAACAGCCGCAGCCTCCGCTCGTCGCGCTGTCCGAGGGCGACGAGCGGACGACGAGCGGGTGGGAGACGCCCACCGTCCTCTACGGCCCCCCGGCCGTCCGTCACCCCGCCGCCGCGCAGGTCGTACGCGACGCCGCCGGCGCCACCCTCGTCGTCACCTCCGCGCCCTCCCTCTGGCAGGACACCAAGGACGCCCGCGCCAAGCTCGGCCCCGTCCTCCTCTACGACCCGACCCACCTCTGTGACACACCGGCCCGCCTCCACTGGTCCCCGACGGCAGGCTGCGAGGACAAGGCGACGGCGGCGGCGCGAGCCGCGGCCCTCCTCGCCCCCGTGCGCCCCACGGCCCGCCTGGACCAGGCCCTCGCCGACACCGCGGAAACGCTCCTCCGCAGCTACCTTCACGCCGCGGCCGTCGACGGCCGCACCGTCCGCCATGTCCACCGCTGGTCGCAGGGCGCCAACGTCCAGGAAGCCGTCCGCACGCTGCGCACCCACCCGAAGGCGGCCCCCGGCTCGGCCGGCGAACTCGAAGCCGCCCTCACCGCGCACCCCGAGCGCAGGGACATCGCCCATGAGCTGACGACCCGCGCGCTGTCCTCCCTCTCCACGGTGAACATCCGCGAGGCATGCACTCCCAACCGAAATGATGCCCTCGCCTTGGATTCCTTCGTGAACGAAGGGGGAACGCTTTATGTGCTCGGCGTATCCATCGAGGACCCGAGGACCAGTCCCGGCGCCATGCCGCTCCTCACGGCCCTCGTCTCCAGCGTGGTCGAGCGCGGCCGGCGCATGGCCGAACGGTCATCCTCCGGTCGCCTCGACCCACCACTGACGCTGGTGCTGGACGACGTCGCAGCCGTGGCCCCGATCCCCCAGCTGCCGGACCTCATGGCGTCCGGCGCCGCCACCGGCCTCCCCACCCTGGCCCTCCTCCGCTCCCGCGAACAGGCCCGGTCCCGCTGGCCCCACCACGAACTGCCCACATGAGCCCGGCAACGGAGTTCGCCGTACGGGGCCTGCGCCCTGAGCCGGAAAGGGTCTAAGGGCGCTCCAGCACGTACTCCAGCTCCCGCCCGTCGGAGGCGTTGCCCGCGAGCGGCACCACCACCCCGCTCGGCACGAACCCCGCCCGTCGGTAGAAGGCCCGCGCTCGCCCGTTCTCCTCGTGGACGATGAGCCGCACCCGCTCCACTCCCCGGCCCCAGGCCCACTCCAGGCCGGCGTCGAACAGCACCTCGGTCAGCCCTATGCCCCGGCAGTCGGGCCGTACGAACACCCCCACGACGTGCCCTTGCCGCCGCTCGACCGGGAATCCCGCCCAGTCCTTCGTCCCGGCCTCTTCCACCAGCACGGTCAGCGTCCCGACCCACTCCCCGTCCGGCCCTTCGACGACGACCTGCTGCGCCGACTCCACGCCGGCGGCCACCCCCGCCGTCCGCTCCTGCCAGAAGGACTCGGGCTTCGCCAGCGCCTCGTCGTAGGTCTCCAGGAAGGCGAGATGCGCGACCGGATCCTGCAACGCCAGCAGCCGCAGCTCCCTCGCGGCAGCCCACTCATCGGCACGCACGGACCGGATCACGTAGTTCATGCAGATCACCGTAGTACCCGAGTACGAACGGAGCCATAAAACGCAGAAAACCCCGCATCCGAAGATGCGGGGTTCTCTCAAAATTTGTTCGGCGGCGTCCTACTCTCCCACAGGGTCCCCCCTGCAGTACCATCGGCGCTGTAAGGCTTAGCTTCCGGGTTCGGAATGTAACCGGGCGT
>NZ_JBIARQ010000004.1:0-352980 GCF_042890065.1 Streptomyces sp. NPDC002328
CCACCCCCCAGGTCATCCGTTCGACAGGGGGACACAGTCATGCCGGGCCCGGAGGCCAGCGGCCCTCTTGCAGGACCGCGGAAAACATAACGGGGAGGCGACGGGTCGGCGCGCGCGGAGTGGCGGGCCGGGTCAGCCCATGGGTCCGATGGCGCTGGCGACGCGCAGCAGATCGATGTGACGGCGGGAGGTGAGAAGGGGCGACGACCATGCCGTGCGGCTCACGCGACGGGTGACCGGCTCAAGGCGCCCCATGTTTCCCTACCTGTTCACTAGGATTCCTCGCTCCGAGTGTCGATCGCCTCCCTACCGCCGTCAAGGGGGCGTCCACGGGCTGAACGCGGCGGCCCGGCGGCAGGGCCGCCGGGCCGGGGGTGCGCGCGTGCCGTCGGGCCGGTGAGGCCGGCTCAGCTCGCGGGGTGGGTCTCGTGGTCCTTCGCGAAGGCGTCGGTCGCGGCGAGGTCGAAGTCGCCGTGGTCGCTGCCGAGGCCCTGGGCGACCAGGGCCGCCGCCGCGCAGCCCAGTACGGCGGCCTCGGCGGGGGTGCGGCCGAGGGACACTCCCCGCAGGTAGCCCGCCGAGAACGCGTCTCCGCAGCCGGTGGTGTCGACGACGTCGACGGCGAACGCGGGAACGGTCTCGCTGCCTTCGGCGGTCGCGACGAGCGCGCCCTCGCCGCCCCGGGTCACCGCGACGACGCCGGCGCCCGCGCCGAGCAGCTTGCGCACGCCGGCGGCGAGGTCCGGCTCGCCGGAGAAGCCGAGCACCTGGTCCTCGTTGGGCAGCAGGTGGTCGATGTGGGGCAGCGCGGCCTCGATCTGCTCGAAGCTCCCGAGCACACCGGGGGCGAGCAGGTCGACGGAGGTGACCGTGTCGTGCTCCTTGGCGAACGCCAGGATACGCGCGGCGACGTCGACGCCGATCAACTCGGGCCCGCCGAGGTGGAGGTGAGTCGCCTCGGCGACGGCGTCCCAGGGGACGTCGTCGAGGCCGTAGGTGATGTTCGCGCCGAGCAGGTGCAGGGAGGGCCGGTCGCCGTTGGGCCGGATCGGCAACACGCTGGCGGAGGTGGGGGTGTCGGCGCGGCGGACGAGGAACTCGGTGTCGACTCCGGCGCGTTGGAGGAGCTGGACGAGCATGTCGCCGGTGGGGTCGGCGCCGATCGCGCCCGCGCCGCGGACCGACGCGCCGAGTTTGGCCAGGGTGAGGGCGGTGCCGCCGGCCGTCCCGGCGGCGGTCATCCGGATGTCGTCGACCAGGGTCGCGCCCTGGCCCTCGGGTATGGCCTCCACCGGCCGCACCAGTACGTCCAGGACGTGCACGCCCATCGTGACGACGTTCATCGGTTTCCCTCCTGCGCGGGTGGTACGGGTCGGGTGGTGCCGTAGCCGCGGGCGAGCGCGGCCTCGATCACCGCGAGCTGCTGCCGCTCGTCGAGGACGCGGGGGCTGCCCATGGCGGCGGCGCGCTGGTAGACGCCGCAGGCCCATTCGAGGAGCAGGGCGTGCTCGACGGCCTTGTCGAGGGTCGGGGCGTGGGTGATCGCGCCGTGGTTCGCCATGAGGGCGGCGCTGCGGCCGTCGAGCGCGTCGAGCACGGACTCGGCGAGTTCCGGGGTGCCGAAGGTGGCGTACGGCGCGACGCGCACCGTGCCGCCGAGGGCGAGCAACTGATAGTGGATGCAGGGCAGTTCGTCGAGGACGCAGGAGACGGCGGTGGCCATCGGGGCGTGGGTGTGGACGACCGCGCCGGCGCCGTGCCGGCGGTAGACGCCGAGGTGCAGCTCCAGTTCCGAGGTCGGCTCCAGGGCGCCCGCCACGATCTTCCCGTCCAGGTCGACGACGGTCACCTGGTCCGGGGTCAGCTCGGCGAGGACCGCTCCGGTCGCGGTGATCGCGACCCGCTCCCCCACCCGTGCGCTGACGTTCCCGGCCGTGCCGATGAGGAGGCCCTCGGCCCCCAGGCGCCGGCAGGCGTCGGCCACGGCGGCCCGCTCCTGACCCAGCGCGGAGCTTGAGTCGGTCATGGGCGCGACGGTAGCGTAAAGGTGAAACAATGTCACGTTCATGTTCGGAGGCGACCGTGGGCCAGACCGAGGCGGATCCGGGCGGCGCTTCCCTGCGCCGTACGCCCCGGCAGGCGCGGAGCAGGGCGCGGCTGGCGCGGGTGCTGGCGGCGGCCGAGCGGGTGCTGGTGGAGGAGGGCGTCGAGGCGCTCACGACGACGCGGGTGGCGGCCGAGGCGAAGGTGTCGGTGGGCTCGCTGTACCAGTACCTGCCCGACCGGAACGCGATCATCGACGCGCTCGCGGCGGGGTACTTCGCCCGGCTGGAAGCGGCCATGGACGAGTTGGTGCGGGTGGCGGCGGCCGAGCGGTGGGAGGACCCGGTCGGCGTGCTCGTCGACGCGTTCGCCGGGATCTACCGGAGCGAACACGGCTTCCGCGCGCTGTGGTTCGGCAGCGGGCTGACCGAGCGGACGCGGGCCGCCGACCGCGAGCACAAACGCCGGATGGCCGACGGCGTCCGCCGCGTCCTGCTCGCCCTGGACGCGGCCGCCGACGACGAGCCCCTCGCCCGCTCCTGCCACGCGGCGACCCTCACGGCGGACGCCCTCGCCCAGGAGGCGTTCCGCCGGGACGCGTCGGGCGACGAGGACATCCTGAACGAGGCGAAGGTGATGCTGCGGGGCTACCTGACCGCGATCACCTCACGACACCAGCCAGGACTGACGGGCGACGCGGCGGCGCGCGGCTACGGCGGCCCGGGGGCGCGTCCCTGACACCCGGGGACGCGTCTGTGTCACCCGGGGGCGCGTCCGCGAGACCGGAGGCACCGCGCCACCGTCCCCCCGTGGCTCAGCGTCCGCACTGCCCCCTGCCGTGTTCCGCTTCCGGCAGGTGTTTTTCCGCCCAGGCGGACAGCTCTCGCAGTGCGGGGTCCAGGGCCGCGCCGGCTTCCGTGAGGCGGTACGAGACGCGGAGCGGGGGGCCCTCGTCGACCTCGCGCAGGACGAGTCCCGCCGCGCCCAGTTCGGCCAGCCGGTCGGAGAGCATGCGTTCGCTGATGCCGGGGATGGCGCGGCGCAGGTCGGTGAAGTGCACCGGGCGTTCCATCAGCACGGCCACGATCAGGCCGGTCCACCGCTTGCCCAGCAGCACGAAGACGCGCGTGATCGCCGCGTCGACCGTCTTGCAGGGCTCGGGGACCGCTTCCGTCATGCGCCCAGTGTACTGTGACGATCCTTGCTGCTGAAAAAAAGTAAGTCCCTGTGTTATCAATAGGTACACACGGAATGGCAGCCCGCCCTCCCTCCCTCTTGGAGACCGTCATGGCCACCCTGCTCCACCTGGACTCCTCCCTCTGGCCCGAGTCCGCTTCCTCTTCCCGCTCCGTCACCGCCGCCTTCCGCAAGGCGTGGGAGGAGCAGCACCCCGACGGCACCGTGGTGTACCGCGACCTCGCCGTGGACCCGGTGCCGCACCTGGACGCCCTCGCCGCGGCGGCCGGTTTCAGCGATCCCGCCGACCACTCCCCCGAGCAGGCGGAAGCCTTCGCCGCACGGCTGCGCCTGATCGAGGAACTGGAGAACGCGGACGCCGTGCTGATCGGCGCCCCGATGTACAACTTCACGATCCCGTCCACCCTCAAGGCCTGGCTCGACCAGGTGATCCTGATGGGCCGCACCGCGGGCGTCCCCGAACTCCCGGCGAAGGGCACCCCGGTCTACGTCGTGGCCAGCCGCGGCGGTTCCTACGCCCCGGGCACGCCGCGCGAGGGCTACGAGTACGTGCAGAACTACCTGGCGGCGATCCTGGGCGACATGCTGGGCCTGGAGGTCGACTTCATCGTGCCGGAGCTGACCATGGCGCACGCCAACCCGGCGATGGCCGAGCTGATCCCGCTCGCCGACGCGTCCAAGGCCAGGGCGCACGAGGACGCCGACGCCAAGGGCAAGGCCGCCGCACGGAACGCCGCCGCGTAACGACGCCCCGGCGGGCACCGGGCCGTCACGGCGCGTCCGAACACGGGCCGGTACCAGCCCGCGAACGCGGGCGGACAACGGGCGGACAACGGGCGGACAAACGGCAAAGGCCGCCTCCTCGTTCGAGAAGACGGCCTCCGATCCAGGATGAATCCCGGTCGGGACGACAGGATTTGAACCTGCGACCCCTTGACCCCCAGTCAAGTGCGCTACCAAGCTGCGCCACGTCCCGTCGCGCTCCCACCGTCGAAGTGCGGGAACACGCAGGTAAACCCTACCGCAAACGCACCGGTGCCCGACTCCGGGCCCGGCGGGAGCCCGGCTCGCCGCGCTCTCCGTCCGCGAACCACGCAGCCAAGCCGGTCGACGACCTCCCGAGGACCGGCTTGGCTGCGTGGTCACGCCAGTTTTCGCGGCCGACCGGACCGCGTCAAGTGCGTGTCCACGAACCGGCTCCGGACACACTTGCCCGCACCTGCCCACGCCGTGCCGACCTCATGCCGAGGCCCCGGCCGGCCGCACGCGGATACCAGCGGTACGGGCGGTCACGTCAACAATGCCTTCCCGGTCACTCCTGTGCCGACACACAGAATTTCCCCGCCGTCCACGCGGAGCCGGAAATAGGGCTCCCGTTTCGGACATGCGGCCCCAAGGAACCCATTTCCTTCGCCCGTTCATGTTTCCACGGCGTGAGCCGACGATGAACGTGATCGTCGCCGCACAGCAATTGATCCGTTTTCCTACGCCCTGGCCGCGCCCCGCGCCTGACCGAATCGAACCGGCCGGATACCGGCCGTTCGTTCAAACGTTGACCGGCGAGTAATAACGGCACTACCTTTCACCACGTTTCGAAGCATGCGCTTTAGTCGGCGTTCCGCGGTGATCCCGTGCCCGCTGGAATCCGGTGTGCCGCCTTTGCTGTCCCGAACCCCCACCGTGCAGTTTCACCGTTGATTCGGAGAATCATGACGTCCACTGTGCGCTCCGAGGACATGATCATCGGCATCACTCCGTTCGGCGAACCCGATGCCGGTCTCGCCCTGGCCGTCTGTCGGGCCGGCGGGCTGGGCGTACTCGACCTGGGCGCGGGGGACCGAAGGACGCGCGAGGCGCTGACCCGGCTGCGCCGCGCCTTCCCGGCCCGGAACGACAACGGCAACGGCAACGGCAAGAGCGACAGCGACAGTGCCCGCTCGGGGTACGGCGTCCGGGTCGGCCCCGCCTGCCGACTGTCGCCGGCAGACCTCGAAGCCGACGAACCCGGGCTCCACGCCCCGCACACCGTCGTCCTCGCCGTCGACGCGCCCTGGCAGGTCCGCGAGCTCGCAGGCCGGTACCGCGTGCTGGCGGAGGTCACCGATCTGGAGGGCGCGCGGGAGGCGGCCCGCTCAGGGGCCCACGGCCTGATCGCCCGGGGCGCCGAGTGCGGCGGCCGGATCGGCGAGCTGAGCACGTTCGTGCTGCTCCAACAGCTGCTGTCGGACGACGAGTTGACGCTCCCGGTGTGGGCGTGCGGCGGCATCGGCCCGCGCACGGCCGCCGCCGCGGTGGCCGGCGGGGCGGCCGGGGTCGTCCTGGACGGGCAGCTCGCGCTGCTGGCCGAGTCGGCGCTGCCCGAGGCCGCGGCCGCCGCGTTGCGCACCCTGGACGGCTCGGAGACCGTCGTGCTGGCCGGTCACCGGGTCCTCCTGCGCCGGGGCCCGGACACCCCGCACGTCCCCGAGGACGCCTCCCGGGCGGCGGTGGCCGCCCTGCTCGGCGCTCAGGACGCGCGCACCCAGTTGCTGCCGGTCGGTCAGGACGGCTTCCTGGCCGCTCGGTTTGCTGACCGATGGGGTGATGTGCGTTGCACGGTACGGGAGTTGAAGGTCGCGGTGCGGGACGCCGTACGCGACGACGGTGCCGTACGGGCGCTGGGGGCGGAGTCCCCGATGGGCCGGGCGCTCGGCACCCGGCTGCCGGTGGCGCAGGGTCCGATGACGCGGGTCAGCGACGGGGCGGAGTTCGCCGCGGCGGTCGCGCAGGACGGGGCGCTGCCGTTCCTCGCGCTGGCGCTGGCGGACGGCGGGCGCGCGCGGGCGATGCTGGCCGAGACCCGGGAGGCGGTGGCCGGGCGGCCGTGGGGCGTGGGCGTGCTCGGTTTCGCCCCGGAGGACGTGCGGGCGGCCCAGTTGGAGGCCGTACGGGAGCTGCGGCCGACGCACGCGATCATCGCCGGCGGGCGGCCGTCGCAGGCGCAGGCGCTGGAGCGGGACGGCGTCCGGACGTTTCTGCACGTGCCCTCGCCGGGGCTGCTGCGGCAGTTCCTGGAGGCGGGGGCGCGGCGCTTCGTCTTCGAGGGGTCGGAGTGCGGCGGCCACGTCGGACCGCGCGGCAGCTTCCCGCTGTGGGAGGCGCAACTCGCGGTGCTGGAGGACTGGTTCGACGGCGGCGACGCCACCGGTGTCGAGGTGTTCTTCGCGGGCGGCGTGCACGACGAGCGCTCGGCGGCGATGGTCGCCGCGCTCGCCGCGCCGCTGACCGCGCGCGGGGTGGCCGTCGGCGTCCTGATGGGAACCGCCTACTTGTTCACCGAGGAGGCGGTGGCGCACGGCGCGATCCGGCCGCTCTTCCAGCGGCAGGTCCTGGCGGCTGAGGGCACCGCGTTGCTGGAGTCGGCGCCCGGTCACGCCACGCGCTGTGTGCCCAGCCCGTTCGCGGCCGGATACCGGGAGGAGGAGGCCCGGCTGCGCGCGGAGGGCGTGCCGGACCGCCGGATCTGGGAGGAGCTGGAGCGGCTCAACGTGGGCCGGCTGCGGGTCGCCAGCAAGGGCGTGACCCGTGCGGCGGACGGCGCGCTCGTACCCGTGGACGAGCAACGGCAGTTCGCCGAGGGGATGTTCATGGCCGGGGAGGTCGCCGTGCTGCGGTCGGCCACCACCACGGTCGCGGCGCTCCACGCTTCGGTGACGACCGGAGCCGCCGAGTTCCTCACCCGGCGGGCCGCCGAGCTGAGCGACGACCACGCGTCCCCGCAGGCCGCGGCGCCCACGCCCCTCGACATCGCTGTCGTCGGCATGGCCTGCATGTTTCCGCAGGCCCCCGACCTGGCCGCCTTCTGGGCGAACGTCGTCGGCGGGCGCGACGCCGTCACCGAGGTCCCGCCGGAGCGCTGGGACCCGGCCGTCCACCACGGACGGTCCACGCCGTCGAAGTGGGGCGGCTTCCTGCCGCCGATCCCCTTCGACCCGCTGCGCTACGGCATCCCGCCCGCGTCCCTCGGCTCCGTCGAGCCGGTCCAGCTGCTGTCCCTGGAGGCCGCCCGGCGCGCCCTGGAGGACGCCGGATACGGCGACGGGGGGCGGGAGTTCGACCGCTCCCGCACCTCGGTGGTGTTCGGCGCGGAGGCGGGCAGCGACCTGTCCAACGCGGCCACGCTGCGGGCCGTGCTGCCCTCCTACTACGGCGAGGTCCCGCCGGGCCTGGACGAGCAGCTCCCGCAGCTGACCGAGGACTCCTTCCCCGGGATGCTCGCCAACGTGATCTCCGGACGGATCGCCAACCGGCTCGACCTCGGCGGCGCGAACTACACCGTCGACGCCGCCTGCGCCTCCTCGCTCGCCGCGGTCGACGTGGCCTGCAAGGAACTCGTCGGCGGCACCAGCGACGTGGTGCTGTGCGGGGGCGCGGACCTGCACAACGGCATCAACGACTACGTCCTCTTCTCGTCCGTCCACGCCCTGTCCCCCACCGGCCGCTCCCGCGCCTTCGACGGCTCGGCCGACGGCATCGCGCTCGGTGAGGGCGTGGCCTGCCTCGTCCTGAAGCGGCTCGCGGACGCCGAGCGCGACGGCGACCGGATCTACGGCGTGGTCAAGGGACTCGGCGCTTCCAGCGACGGGCGCTCCCTCGGTCTGACCGCGCCCCGCCCCGAAGGACAGCGCACGGCCCTGGAGCGGGCCTACCGCAACGCGGGCGTGTCACCGGCCGACGTCGGGCTCGTGGAGGCGCACGGCACGGGCACCGTGGTCGGCGACCGCACCGAACTCCGCGTCCTGAGCGAGGTGTTCGCCGAGGCCGGGGCGCGGAGCGGCGGTTGTGCGATCGGCTCGGTGAAGTCGCAGATCGGGCACACGAAGTGCGCCGCGGGACTGGCCGGGATGATCAAGACGCTGCTGGCGCTGCACACCGGCGTACGGCCGCCCACGCTGCACGTCGAGACGCCCAACGCGGCCTGGGACGCGGACGGCAGCCCGTTCGCCTTCCACACCGAGGCCCGCCCCTGGGCGACGCCGGCCGCCGAACGCCTCGCGGGGGTCAGCGCGTTCGGTTTCGGCGGCACCAACTTCCATGTCGTGCTGAGCGCTCACGGCGACGGCGTGCCGCCGGCTCGGGCGGTGGACGCCTGGCCCGCCGAGCTGTTCCTCTTCCGCGGCCGGGACGAGCGGGCGGCCCTGCGGGCGGTGGCGGAGCTGCTGAAGACCGCCGAGGCGGAGGGCAGCCCCTGGCGGCTGCAAGACCTGGCGCTCGGGGCGGCCCGCCGCTCCGACGCGAGCGGGGACCCGGTGCGAGTGGCGGTCGTGGCCACCGATGTGGACGATCTGGTGACGAAGTTGCGGACGGTGGCGGCTGGTTCGGACGCGGGCGGCGGGCCCGCGGCGGCCGGGATCCACCGGGCGATCACGACAGCCGACCCGACTGCGGATCCGACCGCGGGTCCGACTGCGGATCCGGCAACGGACCCGAACGCTGGCACGACCCCGTCCCCCGGCAAGGTCGCCTTCCTCTTCCCCGGTCAGGGCAGCCAGCGGGCCGGGATGCTGGCCGATCTCTTCGTGTTCTTCCCCGAGTTGCGCGCCTACCTGGAGTTGGGCCGCGACCACGCCGACGCGCTGTTCCCCCCGGCCGCCTTCGACGACGCCGCGCGCGACCGGCAGCAGGCGGCCCTGACCGACACCCGGGTGGCGCAGCCCGCTCTCGGGATCGCCGGGCTCGCCGCGTACGCCGTGCTCACCGGCGCCGGGGTACGGCCGGACATGGCCGCCGGGCACAGCTACGGCGAGCTGGTCGCCCTGTGCGCGGCCGGGGCCCTCTCCCCCGAGACGCTGCTGCGGCTCAGCTCCGAACGGGCGGCGGCGATCCTCGATGCCGCCCGGAAGCACGGGGACGATCCCGGGACGATGGCCGCCGTCTCGGCCGGCGCGGACAGCGTCGCCGAGGCCCTGAAGGCGGCCGGAGCGCCGGACACGGTGGTCGTCGCCAACCGCAACTCGCCGGACCAGACGGTGATCTCGGGACCGTCGGAGGCGGTCGCCGAGGCGGTGCGGCTGCTGCGCGAGGCGGGCCTCGGGGCCAAGCGCATCCCCGTGGCCTGTGCCTTCCACAGCCCGCTGGTCGCCGGCGCCGGGGACCGCTTCGCGGCGGCGCTGGCCGAACGCCCGTTCCACGCGCCCGAGTTCCCGGTGTGGTCCAACCGCACGGCCGCCCCGTACGCCCCCGAAGCGCACGCGGTGCGCGCCGAGTTGGCCGCCCAGATCGGCGCTCCGGTCGCCTTCGTCGAGCAGATCGAGTCGATGTACGAGGCGGGCGCGCGCGTCTTCGTCGAGGCGGGCCCCGGGTCGGTGCTGACCCGGCTGGTCGGGCGGATCCTCGGCGACCGGCCGCACACCACGGTCGCCTGCGAGCCCCGCCCCGGCGACGGGCTGCGCGGCTGGCTCGACGCCCTCGCCCGGCTCGCCGTCGCCGGGCTGCCGGTGCGCACCGGCGGGCTGCTGCGCGGCCGTGACGCCGTCGACGCCGTGCGCACGCCCGCGCCGAAGCGGCCCGGCTGGACGGTGGACGGGCAGCTCGTCCGTACCGCCGCCGGCGCCCTCCTCCCCGGTGC
Organism: Streptomyces sp. NPDC002328; assembly: GCF_042890065.1. Taxonomy (NCBI): domain Bacteria; kingdom Bacillati; phylum Actinomycetota; class Actinomycetes; order Kitasatosporales; family Streptomycetaceae; genus Streptomyces; species Streptomyces sp. NPDC002328. Next base: position 9,848 of record NZ_JBIARQ010000004.1, read on the forward strand.
GCTCGCGCCGGCCCGACGCGTCGCCGCCCCCGTCGATGTCGTGGACCCCGCCGAAAGGACCGTGACGACTGTGACGACCAACCCCCCGCACGGCGTCCCGTCCGACCGGGACGCGCTCGTCTCCGAGTTCCTGCGCACCAGCCGGGAGATGATCGCCGCCCAACGGGACGTGCTGCTCACCTACTTCGGAGCGACGCCGGGCGCGACGGTGCCCGCCGTGGCCGGACCGCCCACCCCCGCACACACGTCCATGCCGACGCCCGCGCCGACCCCACTGCCCCTGGAAGCGCCCGCGCCGCCCGCGCCGTCCACGCCACCCGTGCCGCGGACACCGTCCGTCGAACCGCTTCCCGTCGAGGAGACGGCTTCCGGGCCTGTCGACGTCCAGCAGACGGTGCTGGAGATCATCAGCGAGCGCACCGGATACCCCGTCGACATGATCGAGCCCGACCTCGATCTGGAGGCGGACCTCAGCATCGACTCCATCAAGCGCGCCGAGATCGCCGGTGAGCTGGCGAAGCGCCTTGGCGGAGGAGGCGGCGCGGACCTGACCGCCCTGGGTGACGAGGAGTTGGAGGAGCTGGCGAAGGCGCGTACGGCCGCGGCGGTGACCGACTGGCTGACGGCGCGGCTCGGAGCGCCGCCCGAGCCGTCCCCGCCGACGCCGGCCGTCGCGGAGGCGACCGGCGACGAGGCGAGCGGCGACGAGGTGACCGGCGAGCCGCCCCGGCGGCACGTCCTGCGGCCCGTCCTCCTCGACGAGCAGGAAGCCTCCGGCGATCCGTCGTCGGTGCTCCCCGGCACCCGCTGGGCCGTTCTCGGGGACGCTCCCGAAGTCGTCGCCCATATCGAGGCGTTGGGGGCCGAGGTCGTCGTGCGCGGCCGGGATCATGTGCTGTCGGAGTCGGACGGGCCGGTGGACGGCGTGCTTTACCTCGGTGCGCTCGGCGGCGGCGACACCCCGGTGCTGCCGGACGCGTTCCCGGTGCTGAAGGCGGCCCTGGCCCGGTCCCCGCGGTGGCTGCTGGCCGTGCGTCCCGCCGAGGGGGACGCGCGGGCCGCGGGCCTGCACGGGCTGTTCCGTACCGTGGCGCGCGAGTATCCGCAGACGGCGGCCCGGGTCGTCGACCTCGCGGACGTCTCACCGGGGGCCGTCGCACACGCCGTCGTCGCGGAGGCCGCCGCCGCCGACCGTACGCCGGTCGTGCTGCGGACGGCGGCCGGGCGGTACGGGTTCGAGCTGGCCGAAGCGCCGCTCGGCGCGCTCGGCAGCACCGGCGCGGGGCCGGCCGGGGACGGGGCGGCCGAGGCCGCCGCGCTCGGCCTGGACCGCGACTCGGTGGTGGTGCTGGCGGGCGGGGCGCGGGGCATCACCGCGCAGTTCGCCGTCGCCCTCGCCGGAGCGGCCCGCTGCCGGCTGGAGCTGCTCGGCCGGACGCCCGCGCCGGACGGCCCGGAGGACGCGGACACCGCCGCCGCCCGCACGCCCACCGCGCTGCGCGCGGCGCTCGCCGCCCGGGGCGGGCTGAAACCGGCCGAGATCAACCGCGCCGCCGAACTCCTGCTGGCGCAAAGGGAGATCACCGCGACGCTGGAGGAACTCACCGCACTCGGCAGCCGGGTGCGCTACCGCTCGGTCGACTTCCGGGAGCCCGAGGCGGTGGTCCAGGCGATCAAGGAGATCCACGCCGAGCACGGCCGGCTCGACGGCGTGGTCCACGCGGCCGGCGTGATCGAGGACCGGCTGATCGCGGAGAAGAGCGTGGAGTCCTTCCAGCGCGTCTACGGCACGAAGGCCACCGGTGCGGACGCCCTGCTCACGGCGCTGGAGGAGCTGCCTGCCCGGCCCGCGTTCACAGTGTTGTTCGGCAGTGTCTCCGCCGTCCTCGGCAACCGGGGCCAGGTCGACTACGCGGCGGCCAACGACGCGCTGGAGACGCTCGGCGCGGCCTTCGCCGCCCGGACCGGGCACCGGGCGCTGACCGTGCACTGGGGCCCGTGGGCGCCGTCGGCCGGTCATTCCGGCATGGTGGGCGCGGAGTTGGCCCGTGAGTACGCGCGGCGCGGCATCCGGCTGATCGACCCCGAGGAGGGGACGGCGGCGCTGCTGCGGGAGCTGGCCTGGGGCGAGGAGTCCGCGACCGCCGTCGTCTACACCGCCTCGGGCTGGTGACGGCCGCGGTGAGCCCGCCGGACCACCGACAGCCGAGCGGCATGACAGAACGTCAGACGCCGGTGGCGATCGTGGGGATGGCGGTGCTGCTGCCGGGCGCCGCCGACCTGGACGGCTACTGGCGGAACCTGCGGGACGGCGTGGACGCGATCGGCGAGGTGCCGGAGGGGCGTTGGGACGCCGACTACTACCGGCCCGGCAGCGCCGCCGAACCGGCCGTGGCGGACCGGGTGTACGCCCGGCGGGGCGGGTTCGTGGACGGGCTGGCCGAGGTCGAGGTCACCCGGTTCGGGATCATGCCGAACTCGGTCGCCGGGACCGAGCCGGACCAGCTGATCGCCCTGCACGTGGCGGAGGCCGCTCTCGCCGACGCGGGCGGCACGGACCGCCTCCCCGACCGGGCGCGCGTCGGCGTCGTCCTCGGCCGGGGCGGCTATCTGACCCCGGGCCTGGTCCGACTCGACCAGCGGGTGCGGACCGCGAACCAACTCACGCGGACTCTGGGCGAGTTGCTTCCGCATTTGACGGGCGCGCAACTCGACCGGGTGCGGGAGGCGTTCACGGACCGTCTCGGGCCCGACAGTCCCGAGTCGGCGATCGGCCTGGTGCCCAACCTGGCCGCCTCCCGGGTAGCCAACCGGCTCGACCTGCGCGGCCCGGCGTACACCGTGGACGCGGCCTGCGCCTCGTCGCTCGTCGCCGTCGACCAAGCGGTGGGCGAACTGGCTTCCGGGCGCTGCGACTTGATGCTCGCGGGCGGCGTCCACCACTGCCACGACATCACCCTGTGGAGCGTCTTCTCCCAACTGCGCGCCCTCTCCCCCAGCCAGCGCATCCGCCCCTTCCACCGGGACGCCGACGGCATCCTGATCGGCGAGGGCACGGGCGTCGTCGTCCTCAAGCGGCTGGCCGACGCCGAGCGCGACGGCGACCGGGTCTACGCCGTGATCCGGGGCACCGGGGTGGCGAGCGACGGCCGGGCGGCCGGGCTGGTCAACCCCGATCCCGGGGGTCAGGCGCAGGCGGTGCGGCAGGCGTGGCGGGCCGCCGGTCTCGACCCGGCCGCGCCGGGCTCGGTCGGTTTGCTGGAGGCCCACGGCACCGCCACCCCGGCCGGGGACGGCGCCGAACTGACCACCCTGGCCGAGGTGTTCGGGCCGGATCACGCACTCACCGCCGCCACAGCCGTCCTCGGCTCGGTCAAGTCCATGATCGGGCACACCATGCCGGCCGCCGGAGTGGCCGGTCTGATCAAGGCGGCGCTCGCCGTGCACCACGCGACGCTGCTGCCCACCCTGCACTGCGACGACCCGCACCCCGCCCTGGCCCGCACCCGCTTCCGCACGCTGGAGAAGGCGGAACCGTGGGAGACCACCGACGAACAGCCGGTGCGCCGGGCGGCGGTCAACGCGTTCGGGTTCGGCGGGATCAACGCGCACGTGGTCCTGGAGGAGGCGCCGGGTGCACGATCACGCCCGACGGCGGTCGCGCGGGTGACCGAACCGGAGCACGTCCTCCTCCTCGCCGCCGGCTCCCCGGAGCGGCTGGCCGCCCTGCTCGACGCCGACGACGACACCGTACGGGCCGCGGGACTGGACCCCGCCCTCCCCCACCCGACGGCGGGCGCGGCCCGGCTCGGCATCGTCGACCCGACCGCCAAGCGGCTCGCCCTGGCCCGCCGGGCCGTCGCCAAAGGGCGCGCCTGGCACGGCCGCAGCGACGTCTGGTTCCGCCCGGACCCCCTGCTCGGCGGCGGCCACGGCAAGCTCGCGTTCCTCTTCCCCGGCCTGGAGGGCGAGTTCACCCCCCGCGTGGACGACGTCGCCGCGCACTTCGGTCTGCCCCCGCTCCCCGTGGCCGAGGAGCCGGTCGGCGACATCGGCCTCGGACTGCACGGACTCGGCGTCGTCGCCGTCGGCCGGCTCCTCGACGCCGCCCTGCGCCGGACGGGGATCGTGCCGGACGCGGTCGCCGGGCACAGCGTGGGCGAGTGGACGGCGATGGCCACGGGCGGACTGTACGCGGGGGACGAGGTCGACGCGTTCATGGCGGCGTTCGACCCGGACGCGCTGACCGTGCCGGGGGTCGCCTTCGGCGCGATCGGCGCGTCCGCCGAGCGGGTGACGGCCGCCCTGCGCGACGAGGGCTGGGGCGAGGCCGGAATCGTGCTCTCCCACGACAACGCGCCCAGCCAGTCGATGGTGTGCGGCCCGGAGCCGGCGGTCGACGCCTTCGTAAGGGCGTTCCGCGCCCGGGGCGTGCTCAGCCAGACGCTGCCGTTCCGATCCGGCTTCCACACGCCGATGCTGGAGCCCCACCTCGGCCCGATCAAGGAGGCCGCCGAGCGCTTCCGGCTGCATCCGCCGCACACCCCGGTCTGGTCGGGGACGACCGCCGCGCCCTTCCCCGACGACGAGGCCGAGACCCGCGCCCTGTTCCTCCGCCATCTGCTGGAACCCGTCCGCTTCCGGCAGTTGGCCGAGGCCCTGTACGCGGCGGGCCATCGGGTGTTCGTCCAGGCCGGACCGGGACAGCTCGGTTCCCTGGTCGACGACACCCTCGGCGGACGCGATCACCTCGTCGTCGCCGCCAACTCCCCGCGCCGTACGGGCCTGGCCCAACTCCGCCGGGTGGCCACCGCGTTGTGGACGGCGGGGGCGGCGGTCGCCCCGGCGCTGTCCCGGACCTCCGAACGGTCCGGCAGCGTACGGCCACCGGTCCGACTGGATCTGGACGGCGCCCTGGTGTCCCTCACGCCGACACAACTCACGTCGCTCAGAGCCGAGTTGCGCACCGAACCGGCGGTCATGTCCGCCCCGTCCCTCGTGGGCGGCACCCGCAACCCGGGCAACTCTCCCCTGGACGACCTGAACACCCTGGCCGGCCACTCCCCCGTCGCCGCCGAACTCAGCGCCCTGCTGCGCGACACGGCGGACACGGCAGCCGCGCTTCTCACCGCCCCTGCCCCGCCCCGGCCCCTCACCTCCCGCCGCTCCACCGTCCGCGTCTCCCCCGAGACCATGCCGTACCTCCTGGACCACTGCTTCTTCCCGCAGCGGCCGGGCTGGCCGGACGTGGCCGACCGGTGGCCGGTCGTCCCGGCGACGACGATCGTGCGGCACATCGTGGACGCGGCGGGCGAGGCCGCGCCCGGTCTGGTGCCGGTCGCCGTGCACGGGGCGCGGTTCGAGGAGTGGCTCACCGCGACGCCCGCCGTCGACGTCCCGGTGACCGTGGTCCCCGAGGGCCCGGACCGGCTGGCGGTGTCGTTCGGCCCCCGCGCCCGCGCCACCGTCGAGGTCGCCGCCGCGTACCCGCCCCCACCGCCCGCGCCCCGGCCGCTCGACGCCGACGACGCGCGTGTACCCGAGCACACGGCCGCGCAACTCTACGACGAGCGCTGGATGTTCCACGGTCCGGCGTTCCAGGGCGTCACCGAGCTGACCGCGATCGGCGACCGGCAGGTGCGGGGTGTGATCACGACGCCGTCCGCCCCCGGCGCGCTGCTCGACAACGTCGGTCAGATTCTGGGCTACTGGATCATGGCGACCCGTGCCGAGCGCACGGTCGTGTTCCCGGTCGGGATGCGTGAGATGCGCTTCTACGGGCCGCATCCCGAGCCGGGCACGGAGGTGGTGTGCGAGGTGCGGATCACCTCGCTGACCGACACCGTCCTGGAGGCCGACGCCCTGCTGACGGTCGACGGGACGGTGTGGGCGGAGCTGCGCGGCTGGCAGGACCGCCGTTTCGACAACGATCCGACGACCCGCCCCGTCGAGCGCTTCCCGGAGCGCAACACGCTGTCCGAGGTCCGGCCGGGCGGCTGGACGCTGCTGCACGAGCGCTGGCCGGACCTCGCCTCCCGCGAGCTGATCATGCGCAACTCCCTGAACGGGGCGGAGCGTTCGCAGTACGCCGAGCATCCCCCGCGTGGACGCCGGCAGTGGCTGCTGGGCCGGATCGCGGTCAAGGACGCGGTGCGCCGGTGGCTGTGGGAGCACGGTGAGGGCCCCGTCTTCCCGGCGGAGCTGCGGGTGCTCAACGACGCGGCGGGCGGCCCGTATGTGACGGGCGTGCACGGCAGGGTCCTGCCCGCGCTGGACGTGTCGCTCGCGCACCGAGGCGAGACCGGGGTCGCGATCGTCCGGCCCCACACGCCCGGTCCGGGTCCCGGCATCGACATCGAGGAGGTCACCGACCGCACGCCGGAGACGCTGGCGAACGCCCTCGGGGCGGAGGAACTCCGGCTGCTGCACGGCCTGTCGGCGTCCACCGGCGACTCCGAGGCGTTGTGGTTCACCCGTTTCTGGGCGGCGAAGGAGGCGGTCGCCAAGGCGGAGGGCACCGGACTCGGCGGTCGGCCGAGGGACTTCGCCGTCTTCGACGCCGACCCGGACGGCGGCCGGCTGACCGTCTCGGGCCGCCTGGAACGCGCCTACACCGTGCGCTGCGCGCCGGTCGCCAACCCGCCGGCCCTGCCGGACCGGTCCTACGTCGTGGCCTGGACGACAGGACCCGTCGAGCCGTCCCCCGCCCGAGCGAAGGAGTACGAGCGATGACCTCGCACACCCCCCGCACCCCCGAAGCCCCCGGCACCCCCGAAGCCCCCCGCACCCCCGACGAGGAGGCCGTCCTCGCCGATCTCACGGACATGCTCGCGCGGCTCCTGGAGGACGAGTACGGCCTCGACGACGTCGAGATCGGCATGCACACCACCTTCAACCGCGATCTGGAGCTGGAGAGCATCGACCTCGTCACGCTGGCCGGGATGCTCCAGGAGCGGTACGGCGACCGGATCAACTTCGCCGAGTTCCTGGCCGGGATGGAGTTCGACGAGATCATCGAGCTGACCGTGGGACGGCTCGTCGAGTACGTCGTCACCGGGCTCAAGGCCGCGGAGGCGAGCTGAGCATGGCGATGGTCGACACCGGCGCCGTCCGGTTGCACGTGCAGAGGATCGGCCCCGGCGGCGGCCGTACCGCGACCGCCACCGTGGTGCTGGTCCACGGCCTGCTCACCGACAGCCTGGCGAGCTACTACTTCACCGTGGCCCCCGCGTTCGCGGCGGCCGGCCTCGACGTCGTCATGTACGACCTGCGCGGCCACGGCCGCAGCGAACGCCCCGCCGAGGGCTACACGGTGGACGACAACGTCGACGACCTGGAGGCGCTCCTCGACCGGCTCGCCGTCACCGGTCCGGTGCACCTGGTCGGCAACTCCTACGGCGGCACCGTCGCGTTCGGCTACGCGGCCCGCCGTCCGGAGCGGGCGGCGAGCGTCACGCTGATCGAGTCCGAACCGGCCACCGCCGCTTGGGCGGTGAAGCTGGGCGGCATCCTGGGCCGGGTGGTGAGCGAGCTGGTGTACAACGAGCCCGAGGCGATCGCCTGGATCGCCGCCCACCGGAATCGCAACACCGCCCGGCTGGCCAAGGGCGCGGCCCGCCTGGCCCGTGAGACCACGCTCGGCCGGGACATCCCGGCCAGCCGGGTGCTGACGGATGCTCAGATTGCTGCGGTGCGCTGCCCGGTGCTCGGCTTGTACGGCGCGGACTCCGACCTCGCCGAACTCGTCCCGTGGCTGGAGGCCGTGCTGCCGGACTGCCGGACCGTGGTGATCCCCGGCCATGAGCACTCGGTGCTGGTGGAGGCGGCGGGGACGGTGGGCGGGCATGTGCTGTCACTGGTGCGGGAGACCGAGTCGGCCGGGGCGGCGGAGGTCCGGTGAGCCGATTCCTGTGCGTCGTACCGCCGTTGACCGGGCACATCAATCCGCTCGTGGGCGTCGCGGCCGAACTGAACGCCCTGGGGCACCGGGTGGCCTGGGTGTGCGCCGACCCGGCACTGGTCCGACGGCTCGCGGGCGACGGGACCGAGGTGTTCCCCTGTGCGGGAGCGCCGGAAGGGAGCCGGCCGCCGGAGCTGCGCGGGCCTGAGGCGCTCAGGTTCCTGTGGGAGTGGTATCTGCTGCCGCTGGCCGAGGCGATGGCGCCCGGGGTGCGGGCGGCCGTCGAGGCGTTCCGGCCGGACGTGGTGGTGGCCGACCAACAGGCCTTCGCGGGCGCGCTGGTGGCTGAGCGGCTGGGCGTGCCCTGGGCGACCTCGGCGACCACGTCGGCGGAGTTCACCGATCCGCTGGCCGGACTGCCCAAGGTCCGCGAGTGGCTGGAGGACCGGCTCGCCGAGTTGCGGAAAGCCATCGGCGATCCGGCCGGTGACGCCGATCCCCGGTTCTCCCCCCGCCTCGTGCTCGCCTTCAGCGCAACGGAGTTGGCGGTCCCGCGCGACACCGACCCGCGCAACGCCGACCCGGGCAGCACCGACCCGGGCAACGCTGACGCGCGCGACACGGAACCGTACGACCGAGTCCGCTGGGTCGGCCCCTCCATCGCCGCCCGCCCCTCCCCGTCCGGCTTCCCCTGGGAGTGGCTGGACCCGGGACGGTCCGCCGTGCTGGTCACGCTCGGCACCGCGAACGCCGACGTCGGCGGGCGCTTCCTCGACGTGTGCCGCCGCGCGCTGCTCGACCGCGCCGACCGCGTGCAGGGGGTGATCGTCGACCCGGGCGGCACCCTGGACGGGACCCGGGCCGATCCCCTGGGCGGCGGCGGTCGGGCAGCGCGCGACGGCAAGGACGTCCTGATCGTGCCGTCCGTCCCCCAACTCGCCCTGCTGGAAAGGGTGGACGCGGTGATCTGCCATGCCGGGCACAACACCGTGTGCGAGGCGCTGTGGCACGGGGTCCCGCTCGTCGTCGCGCCCATCCGCGACGACCAGCCGGTCGTGGCCGGGCAGGTCGTGGACGCGGGCGCCGGGGTGCGGGTGCGGTTCGGCCGGGTCACCGAACAGAAGCTGGGCGCCGCCCTGGACGCCGTACTGGACGACCCGGGGCCCCGCGCCGCGGCCGGCCGGATCCGTTCGGCGTTCCGCGCAGCCGGCGGCGCTCCCGTCGCCGCGGCCCATCTCGACGAGCTTGCCAGGGAGTTGTGATGAGCGACGAGAGCAAGCGGACCGCCGAGCGGATCGCGGAACTGCGCCCCCGCTACCAGGCCGACCTGTCGGCCGGCCTGGACCGCTTCTTCGAGCCCCGGCGGACCACCTGCCCGTGGTGCGGATCGGACCGGCTGACCACCCGGCTGCGCACCACCGACCTGCTCCAGCACAAGCCGGGCCGCTTCGTCCTGGACCGGTGCGAGGCGTGCGCCCACACGTTTCAGAACCCTCGACTCAGCGCGCAGGGGCTGGCGTTCTACTACCGGGACTTCTACGACGGGCTCGGCGAGAAGAAGCTCGGCGACACCTTCGGCGGGCGCACCGCGATGTACCGGGGGCGGGCGGAGTCGATGCTGCCGCACGATCCCGGGCCGAAGACCTGGCTGGACGTCGGGACCGGGCACGGCCACTTCTGCGCGGCGGCGCGCGAGGTGCTGCCGGACACCGTCTTCGACGGCCTCGACTTCACCGACGGCGTCGAACTCGCCGAGCGGGAGGGCCGGGTGGAGCACGGCTACCGGGGCGACTTCCCCGTGCTGGCGCCTGAACTGGCGGGCCGTTACGACGTGGTGAGCATGTTCCACTACCTGGAGCACAGCACCGACCCCGAACGTGAGCTGCGCGCGGCCCGGGAGGCGGTCCGCCCCGGCGGGCATCTGATCGTCGAGGTGCCGGACCCGGAGAGCCGGTACGCCCGGCTGCTGGGCCGCTGGTGGCTGCCCTGGCTCCAGCCGCAGCATCTGCACTTCGTGCCGGTCGCCAACCTGCGGCGGCGCCTCGCCGACCTGGGCTTCACGGTGGTGGCGGAGCAGCACGGCGAGCCGCACGACCCGGTGGATCTGCTGGCCGCCGTATGGCTGTCGCTGGACCGGCTGGCCCCGCGGGACGACGCGCCCTGGCTTCCGGAGCCGCCGAGCGCGGCGCGCCGGGTCCTGCGCGGGGCGCTGCTGGTCGCCGGGATCCCCGCGCTGATCGCGGGCACGCTGCTCGACCGGTTCGCGGTCCGGCCGCTGGCGCACCGGCTGGGGGTGTCCAACGCCTACCGGATCGTTGCCCGGCGGGACTGACGGGGGCGGGTCCGGCCGTGCTAGCTTCACCCCGTCCATCATCAGGAAACCTGATGATGGAGATACGGTTCGAACGATCGGATCCGCGATGTCCTTCCTCGGCCGGCCCGCCGTGGCCTCACTCACCGCCAGAACCATGCAGCGCGTCGCCGCACTGGCGTCGCGCCGCACGAGCGGGCGCGGCTCGACGGCGGACCTGCTCGCGCGTCTGCCGGAGTTCCCGCGCGAGGTGCGGACGTTGACGGTGCCGACGTCGGTGGCTCCCGCGCCGGTCACGGTGTACGCGCCGGCGGCGGGGACACCGGATCCGCCGGTGCACGTCAACTTCCACGGCGGCGGCTATGTGATGTCGATGCCGGAGATCGACGACGCGCTGTGCCGGTTCCTCGCCGCCGAGGCCGGCGTGGTCGTCGTCAACGTGAAGTACGCGGTCGCGCCCCAGTTCCCGTTCCCCGGGCCGCCCCGGCAGGCCTTCGAGGTGGTGCGCTGGGTCGCCGAGCACGGCGCGGAGCAGGGCTGGGACGGCTCCCGGCTCACCGTGGGCGGGCAGAGCGCGGGCGGCGGGCTCGCGGCGGCCGTGGCCCGGCAGGCGCTGGAGGAGGGCGGCCCGTCCGTCGCGCTCCAGGTGCTGCACTATCCGCCGCTGGACCTCGTCACCCGTGCCGAGGACAAGCGGGCCGCGATCGCCCGGCCGATGCTGCGGCCCTGGATGGCGGCGGTCTTCGACTCCGCGTACGTGCCCGACCCGGCCCTGCGCGCCGACCGCCTCGTCTCGCCCGCCCACCCGTCCGACACGGCCGACCTCCGGGGCATCGCCCCGGCGCTGGTGATCACCGCGGCGCACGACCTGCTCCGCGCGGAGGGCGCGCAGTACGCCGCGCGGCTCGGCGAGGCGGGCGCGCTGACGGAACACGTCGACGTGGCCGACGCCGACCACGCCTACGACGGCGAGGACGAGAAGAAGGCACGCGAGGTATACACCCTGATCGCCCACCACATACGCAAGGCAGCCGAGCCCCGACCCGCCTGAAAGCCGGGCCCGGCCGAGAGCCCGGCCCACCTGAAGCCGGGCCCGGCCGAGAACCCGGCCCACCTGAGCCCGGCCCGCCAGAGAGCCCGAGCTGCCCGAGAATCCGGCCCCCTGAAAGCCCGAGACGACGGCTGAAGGCCGAGCCCGTCCGCCGGTGCCACCGGGAGCCCCCCTTCCCCACCCACCCGGCGGCCGCCGCGGCGGCACGCCCTCGCCCCCCAAAGAATCCCGCGGGAGATCAGCGCGCGGTCGAGAAGACAGCGGTGGCGATGTGTTCCGCGATCGCCATGGATGCCGTCGCGGCCGGGGAGGGTGCGTTGCGTACGGCGGTGACGCGGCCCACGTGGTGGATGCGGAAGTCGTCCAGGAGGGCGCCGTCCCGGTCCAGCGCCTGCGCGCGGACCCCCGCCCCGCCGCGCACGACGTCGCGGACGCCGACGCCGGGGACGTAGAGCGCGGCGTCCCTCATGAAGGCGGTCGCGGAGAACGAGCCGCGGTACTCCTTGATCCCGGTGCGCCAGTGCCGGGCGGCCATCCGCCACGCGCCGGGGTAGGCGGCGAGGCCGAGGAGGTCCCTCGGGGAGATCCGGGCGCGGGTGTAGCCCTCTCGGGATAGGGCCAGGACGGCGTTGGGGCCGACCTCCACCGAGCCGTCGACGCGGGGCGTGAAGTGGACCCCGAGGAACGGGTAGCGGGGGTCCGGCACGGGGTAGATCAGGCCGCGCACCAGGTCCGCCCGTTCCGGCCTGAGCAGCATGTACTCGCCGCGGAACGGCACGATGCGCGGCTCGCGCCGGTCCCGGGCGAGCCGGGCGACGGTGTCGGACTGGAGGCCCGCGCACAGGATCAGCCGGTCCACGCGGACGCGTTCCCGCGCGGACGCGACCTCGATGCCGCCGGGCACGCCGGTGACGCCCGTCACGGTGAAGCCGAGCCGCAACTCGCCGCCGGAGTCGACGACGTCCTTCGCGAAGGCGCGGGCGATCGCCGGGTAGTCGGTGATCGCGGTGCGCGGGGAGTGCAGGGCCGCGACACCGCCGGCGTGCGGCTCGATCTCCCGGATCTCGTCGCGGGAGATCCTCTTCAGGTCGGGCACGTGGTTGTTGCGCGCCCGCTCGAACAGGGCCTCCATCCGGCCCAGTTCGTCCTCGCGGACCGCGACGACCAGCTTGCCGATCTCCCGGTACGACAGCCTCCGCTCCTGGCAGTACTCGCGGAGCAGGGACACCCCGCGCACGCACAGGTCGGCCTTCAGACTGCCGGGCGTGTAGTAGATGCCGGCGTGGACGACGCCCGAGTTGTGGCCGGTCTGGTGGAGCGCGACCTCCCGCTCCTTGTCGAAGACCACGACCCGGGCTCCGGGCCGGCTCAGCGCGATCTCACGGGCCGTGGCCAGCCCGACGATTCCGGCGCCGACGACGCCGATCGTCTCGTCAGCCATCGCCATACCCCTCGTCAGCCATCGCCGTCCCCCTCTGTCCCGTCCGTCTCGAGCCCTGTGGCAGCAGGCAATGGTCGCGCCGCGCGCGGATCGGAGCAAGGGCGCCCCGCACGGAATGCGCCGGGCCGGCGGGACGGAATGCGCCGGGCCGGCGGGACGGAATGCGCCGGGCCGGCGGGCGCGGTGGTCCCGGGCAGCCCCTGACCGGCTGCCCGGGATGCTCAATGTGCGGCCAACTGCTTTTCCTGCGGCCTGCCTCGGCCGTCGGCCGACGTGGAGCCGCGCAGGACGGCGATGCCGATGAAGACCATGGAGGAGACGCCGGCCAGGGCGAAAGCCGTGAAGCCCCAGTCGCCGTTGCCCGCGGCGAGCAGCCGGCCGCCGAGCCACGGGCCGAAGACCGCGCCGAAGCGGCCCATGCCGGAGGTCCAGCCGACGGCGGTGGCGTGGTTGCCGGGGTCGGACCGGATGGGGCAGGAAGCTCGCGAGCACCGGCGCGAACAGCAGCGGCAGCGTGACGGGTGAGCGCCCGCCCCCGCGTGTCGCGTGCCGCGACCGCGGCCAGGTCACGGCCACGGCCACGGCCGCCGCTGCGGCGTCGGCGGATGCCTAGCCGCGCAGCGCGTCGATCACGCTGGTGAGGTGGGCGCGGACGGCCGTCTCGGCCGCCTGTGGATCCCTCCTGGCCCGGATCGCTTCGATCATGGTCAGGTGCTCGTTCAGGGAGTGCTGGGGACGCCCCGGCCTCAGCGCCAACTGGAAGCGGTGCCGAACCAGTTGGGCGTTCAGCCGCTCCAGCAGCTGCTGCGCGGTCCGCTGGTCGGAGAACTCCCGGATGCGGACGTGCAGTTCGTGGTTGAGGTCGGAGTAGGTGAGCGGCTCGCCGTCGGCGACCGCCTTGGTCATGGCGGTGCCGATGTCGGTCAGCTCGACCAGCTGCTCGTCGCTGGCCGCGACGGCGGCCTTCGCCGCGCACAGCCCCTCGAGGACCATGCGGCACTCGGTGATGGCGACCGCTTCGTCCACGGTCACCACCCGCACCCGGTAGACACCGCCGAAGAGGATCGCCACGCGGCTGTCGTGCCGGTGCGGCCCGGCGTCTGCCGTGGTGGGGTCCGCCATGATCTCCACGATCGCCGGACCCCGGCGGGCCCGCCAGTCACGTGCGGGTCATGCGCCGGTCAAGACGGCCGGAGGGGCGCGGCCGTCGTCCCCCGCACCTTCAGCGTCGGCGCGGCCAGGTGGACGCCGCCCTCTCCCCCGGGCCGCTCCAGCCGGTCGAGGAGACAGCGGGCGGCGCGGCGGCCGACCTCGTGCCCGGCGGGGTCGACGGTGGTGAGCCACAGGTGGCGCAGCCGGGAGACGCTGGTGTCGTCGTAGCCGGCCACGGACAGGTCGCGCGGCACGCCGAGGCCGAGTTCCTCGGCCGCCGACAGGGCGCCGACGCAGGCGATGTCGTTGACGGCGAAGACGGCGGTGGGCCGGTCCGGGCGGGCGAGCAGCCGGACGGCGGCGCGATGACCGCCCTCCTCGGTCATGTCGCAGCTCTCGACCGTCGTGAACTCCGCCAGCCCGTGCGCCCGCATCGTCGCCTCGTAGCTGCGCCGGCGCAGCTCGCCGACCGCGCCGAAGCCCGCGAGGTGCGCGATCCGGCGGTGCCCGAGGCCGATCAGGTGCTCGGTGACCAGACGGGCCCCGCGTTCGTCGTCGTTGGCGACGACGTCCACGCCCGCCGGCACCGGTTCGCGGGCCCCCGCGACGACGACCGGCATGAGCGCGGCGACCGCGTCGAGGGCCGCCGGGTCGGGCAGCGTGCCGACGACGACCAGGCCGTCGGCCCGCAGGTCCAGGAAGGGCCCGGCGAGGTCGTGGCCGACGCGGCGGTTGAGGCGGGCGTCGGCGAGCAGCATGTGCAGACCGCTCGCGTGCAGCAGGGAGCCGAGGCCGTCGAGGAGGTCGACGTACCAGGGGTTGCGCAGGTCGTTCAGGAGGACGCCGACCGTGCGCGTGCGTCGCTCGCTGAGGCTGCGGGCCGCCGCGTTGGGCCGGTAGCCCAGTTCGCGTACGGCCCGCAGGACGGACTCCCGCTTCTCGGTGCGCACCTGGTCCGAGCCGCGCAGGACGAGGGAGACCAGCGACTTGGACACTCCGGCGCGGTCGGCGACGTCACGGATGGTCGGCGGTCTCATGCTGTGGGCCGTTCCATGACTGGACCGTTCCATGACCCCGTACGGCCTGTCAAAGGGTTGACACCACTGGACAGCCGACTTCAGGGTGGCCTGGACAACGTCTGGACCGGTCCAAGGAGGCTCGTGATGGGCATGGTGGATGCGCTGGGTGTCGCCGTCGTCGGGTTCGGCTGGATGGGCCGGGTGCACACCCAGGCGTACGCGCGCGTGCTCCATCACTTCCCGCAGCTCGGCGTGCGGCCGGAGCTGGTCGCGGTCGCCGAGGACGTGCCCGGCCGGGCCGAGGAGGCCGCCGCGCGCTACGGGTTCGCCTCGGCCTCCCGCGACTGGCGTGACATCGCCGCCGACGCGCGCGTGCGGGCCGTCAGCATCACCGCGCCGAACTTCCTGCACCGCGAGATCGGCGTCGCGATGGCCGAGGCCGGCAAGCACATCTGGATCGAGAAGCCGGTGGGCCTCACGACCGCCGACGCCCGCGCGGTCGCGGACGCGGTCGCACGCGCGGGCGTGCGGGGCGCGGTCGGCTTCAACTACCGCAACGCGCCCGCCGTCGAGGCCGCCCGCGAGCTGATCGCCGCCGGGGAGCTCGGCGCCGTCACCCATGTCCGCATCCGTCTCTTCAGCGACTACGCGGCCCATCCGGACGGCGCTCTGACCTGGCGCTACGAGCGGGAGCGCGGCGGCAGCGGGGTCCTCGGCGACCTGGCCTCGCACGGTGTCGACCTCGCCCGCTTCCTGCTCGGCGACATCGCCTCCCTCACCGCCGACACCGCGGTCTTCATCCCCGAACGCGCGCGTCCGGCCGGCGCGACCGCCGGGCACACCCTGGCCACCGGCGGCGAGCCGGGCCCCGTCGAGAACGAGGACTACGTCAGCTGTCTGCTGCGGTTCGCCTCCGGCGCGCGCGGGGTCCTGGAGGCCTGCCGGGTCTCGGTCGGCGAGCAGAACAACTACGGCTTCGAGGTGCACGGCACCCGGGGCGCGGTGTTCTGGGACTTCCGCCGTATGAACGAGCTGGGCGTCAGCCGCGGCACGACGTACCAGGACCAGCCGGTCGGCACGGTGTACGTCGGTCCGGGCGCGGGCGAGTTCGGCGCGTTCCAGCCGGGCGCGGCGAACGCGATGGGCTACGACGACCTCAAGGTCATCGAGGCGTACCGCTTCCTGCGCTCGATCGCCGAGGGCCGGCCGTACGGCACCACCCTCACGGACGCCGTGCACAGCGCGGCCGCCCTGGAGGCGATGACCCGCTCGGCGGAGACGGGGGCGTGGGCCGAGGTGCGGCCGGGGAGCTGATCCGCCCGGTCTCCTTGACCCGCCGCCGGGGACCACCGTCAGCCGACCGTCGCCTGGGGCGGGGTGTTGTACGGCGTCACCACCTGGATCGCGGAGGGCAGCACCGGCCCCGCGGGCGGCAGCGCGCCGTGCGCCCGCATCACGACGTGGCAGGCCTCGCGCATGTCCTGGCGCAGGTCGTGGTGGAGGACGGCGGACAGCCGGTGCTCGCGCAGCAGGCGGGTGTTGTCGTGGTCGAGGTCGTGCGCGACGAACACGGCGCACTCCCGGCCGAGGCCCTCGAAGGCGCGCAGGGTGGCGTTGTTGCCGCCGCCGATGGAGTAGACGGCGCGGATGTCCGGGTCGCGTTCGAGGGCGGCGCGGACGAGGTCGTACTGGGTGGCGTCCAGCCCCTGCCCCTCGGTGATCTCGACGAGGGCGCGTTCGGGGTGCCGGGCGCGCATGACGCTGCGGAAGCCCATCTCGCGCTCCTCCTCGTTGCGGAAGAACCCGCTGCTGAGGCTGGTGAGCACATTGCCGGGCCGCTCGCCCAGCCACTGGCCCATGAGGTAGGCGGCGGTGGCCCCGGCGGCCCGGTTGTCGATGCCGACGTAGCCGAGGCGGGCGCTGGCGGGCAGGTCGGTGACGAGGGTGACGACCGGGATGCCGGCGGCGGCGAGCCGGCCGACCGCCGCCGTGACCTCGGGGACGTCCGGCGCCTTGAGGACGACGCCCTGCGAGCCGCGGCGGGCGATCCGGTCCAGGGTCGCGACCAACTCCTCGACGGGACCGGTCTCGCGGAAGTGGAAGCGGGAGCGCAGCACGGCCGGGTGCAGGGCGGGCAGTTCGGCCTCCAGCGCGGCCCGCACCGCGGTGGTGAACCGCTCGGGCGCCTGCATCACGATGTCGACCATGAAGGTGCGGCCGACGAGCCGGACCTGCGTGCGCTGCCGGTCCAGGTCGGCGATGGCCCGGCGCACCTCCTGCTCGGTGGAGGCGCGCACCCCTCCCCGGCCGTTGAGCACCCGGTCCACGGTGGCCTCGCTCAGACCCGCCTGACGGGCGATCTCACGGATCGGGAAGGGATGGCCCACGGTCCACTCCTGGGGGTGTCGTTGAGGGGTTTTTGATGGATCACTGCCGGTTGTTCGAGAGGTTTGTACTGACAACAATGACAGAGCCGCCTCGCACCGCGGACCGGCCGAGCGCGGCGACAGCTGAAAGGACTCCCGAGCCCATGGGACTTCTCGACGACAAGGTCGTCCTCGTCAACGGCGGCAGCCAGGGCGTGGGCGCCGCGATCGCCAGGGCCGCCGTCCGGGAGGGCGCGACGGTGGCGGTCACCGGCCGGCGGCCCGAACCCGGTGAGGCCCTGGCGGCGGAGCTGGCCGCGGCGGGCGGCAAGGCGCTGTTCGTCCGGGCCGACCTCGCCGACGCCGAGCAGGCGAAGGCGTCCGTCACCCGCGTGGTGGAGGCGTACGGCCGGATCGACTGCCTGGTGAACTCCGCGGGGCTGACGTCCCGGGGCACCCTCCTCGACACCACGCCCGAACTGTTCGACCAGCACATCGCGATCAACCTCAAGGCGCCGTTCTTCGCCATGCAGGCCGCCGTCGCGGACATGGTCGGCCGGGGCGCGCCCGGCACGGTCGTCAACATCATCACCTCGTCGGCGCACGGCGGTCAGCCGTTCCTCGCGCCGTACGTGGCCGCCAAGGCCGGGCTGATCGGACTGACCCGCAACGCGGCGCACGCCCACCGCTTCGACCGGGTCCGCGTCAACGGGCTGAACATCGGCTGGACGGCGACCGAGGGCGAGGACGCGACCCAGCGGGCCTTCCACGGCGCCGGGGACGACTGGCGCGAGCAGGCGGCGGCGCGGCTGCCGATGGGCAAGCTCGGGCAGCCGGACGAGATCGCCGACTTCGTGGTGTTCCTGCTGTCCGAGCGGTCCGGCGTGGTCACCGGATCGGTGATCGACTGGGACCAGAACGTGCTCGGCGGCCTGGACTAGGACGGCGGAGCGCCTTCCCGCCGCCCGCCCGCCGCTCACTTCCCCTGCTTGGCCCCCTCCCCGTACGACCCCTCAAGGAGCTGCACCCCCATGCGCATCGGAATCCTCGGCCTCGGCCGTATCGGCGCGTTCCACGCCGAGACCCTCTCCGGACTCGACGCCGTCGAGTCGCTCGTCGTCGCCGACCCGTTCGCGGAGGCCGCGAAGTCCGCCGCCGAGCGGTTCGGCGCCGAGGTCGCGGACTCCCCCGAGGCGGTGCTCGCCGCCGGCGTGGACGGCGTGGTGATCGCCGCCGCGACGGACGCCCACCCGGGTCTGATCCTCGCCGCCGTGGCGGCGGGCGTGCCGGTCTTCTGCGAGAAGCCGGTCGCCCGGACCATGAGCGAGGGCGTCGAGGTCCTCACGGCCGTGCGGGGCAGCGCGGTGCCGATCCAGATCGGCTACAACCGCCGTTTCGACGCCGGCTTCGTCGCCGCCCGCGCCGCGGTGGCCTCCGGCGAGCTGGGCACGCTGCACACGGTCCGCTCGACCACGCTGGACCCCGCGCCGCCGCCGGCCGCGTACATCGCCGCCTCGGGCGGCATCTTCCGCGACTGCTCGGTGCACGACTTCGACATCATCCGCTGGGTCACGGGCCGTGAGGTGACCGAGGTGTACGCGGTCGGCGGGAACCGGGGCGCCGACTTCATCAAGGCCGCGGGCGACGCCGACACCACCGGCGCGATCCTCACCTTGGACGACGGGACCATCGCGGTGGTCTCCAACTCCCGTCACAACGCCCGTGGTTACGATGTGCGCATGGAGATCCACGGCTTCCAGGACTCCATCGCGGTGGGCCTCGAGGACAAGCTGCCGCTGCGGTCGGTGGAGCCCGGGGTGACCTTCCCGGCCGGTCCGCCGCACGACTTCTTCATGGACCGCTTCACCGCCGCCTACCGCGCCGAACTCACCGCGTTCACCGAGGTGGTGGCCGGCTCACGGCCTTCGCCCTGCACGATCGAGGACGCCCTCGAGGCGGGCTGGATCGCGGAGGCGTGCACGCTGTCGCTGCGCGAGCACCGTCCGGTGACGATCGCGGAGGTCCGCAGGGTCTGATCTGAACCGGCCTCATCTGGACGCCGGTTCATCCGGTCGCCGGTTCATCTGGACGCCGGCTGGGCCGGCAGGTTGAACACGTGCTCCGGCGAGATGATCTTCGTGATCGCGTCGCCGAAGAGGGTGCTGGGCTCCTCGTTGTCGTGCCCGATGTCGGTGTTCAGCACCAGGACGAGGGTCGTGCGCGCGGACGGCAGATAGATCGTCAGGGACTCGTAGCCGGGCAGGGAGCCGTTGTGGCCGATCCAGCCCTGGACGTCGAAGATGCCGAGTCCGTAGCCCGCGCCCGGGATCGTGGTGGGCGGGGTGATCAGCCGCTGCTTCTGCGTGGCGGGGCTGATCAGCCTGCCGCCGTCGGGCAGTTGGCCCGTGGCCACGGTGCGGGCCCAGACGCGCAGGTCCTCCAGGCGGGAAATCATCGCGCCGGCCGCCCAGCCCCAGGAGGGGTTCCAGTCGGTGGAGTTCTCGACCTTCCCGGTGGCCGTCTGGTTCGTGTAGCCCTGGGCGTGCGGGCTCGGGAACTCGTTGCCGGTGGGGAAGAGGGTGTGCTTCAGCCCGACCGGGTCGAGGACGCGGTCCTGGATGTACTCGGCGAGCGGCTCACCGCTCATCTTCTCGACGACCAGGCCGAGCAGGATCAGGTTGGTGTTGCAGTAGTAGAACTTCTCGCCCGGCGGGAACAGCACGGGGTGCTTGAAGGAGTAGTCGAGCAACTGCTGCGGGGTGAAGGGGCGTTGCGGATCGGAGGTCAGGGCCTTGAAGAAGTCCTCGTCCTCCGAGTAGTTGAACAGCCCGCTGCGCATGCCGGCCAGTTGCCGCAGGGTGATCTTGTCGCCGTTCGGCACGCCTTGGACGTACTTGTCGATGGTGTCGTCGAGGCCGATCCGTCCCTCGTCGACGAGTTGGAGGACGGCGGTGACGGTGAACGTCTTGGTCTCGCTGCCGATGCGTGTGTACAGGTCCGGCGTCATCTTCTGGCCGGTGTCCTTGTCGGCGACGCCGAAGGACTTCACGTACTCGCCCCCGTCGGGCGTCCAGATGCCGACGCTCACACCGGGAACGCCCGCCTCCTTCAGGACCTGTTGGACGGCCTGGTCGATCTGCTGCTGTACCTCGGGGGTCAGCGCGCGCACTTCTCCCCCGGAGGGGGACGGCGAGGGCCGGGTCGCGAGGTCGCCCTCGGCCGACGGCGGGGCAGCGGCTCCCCCGCCGGCCGTCGGCGCGACCAACGCTCCCACCGCGGCGGCGACGAGGATTCCCCGGCGCAGTCGAATACACGGACGCGTCATCGGCTCACTCCTCCACGAGGAGACGAACGCCGCAGGCCACAGCCGCACCAACGGGCACGAGCCGCATGCGGCCCATCAACCCTCAGCATAGAAGCGCCCCCGCGCCACCGCCTGTCGACGGGGACGGGGACGGGGACGGGGACGGGGCAGCGAATGCCTGCCGCTACCTCCGCACGTGCAAATGCCCTGTCCCGGGATAGTCAGGCGGTGCGGCCGGCAGGACGGACTCCAGGGCGTAGCCGGACTTCTCCGCGACCCGGCAGGACGCCGTGTTGGCGGTCTGGTGGAGGAGTTCGAGGCGCGTCAGGTGGGGGAAGGCGGTGAAGGCCCAGTCCGTCAGCGCGCTCAGTGCGCGCGGGGCCACGCTCCGGCCGCGCGCGTGGGCTGCGGTCCAGTACCCGACCTCGGCCGAGGGGCCACCAGGAGTCTCAGGAGCCCTGAACACCGTCTGCCCGGCGGGAGCCTTCAGCACCGCCTGCCCGGCCAACGCCCCTTCCCCGCCGTCCTGATGGGCTTCGAGGACGGCGAACGCGAGGCGCTGACCCGAAGCCCAGCCCTCCTGTTGCACGCGCAGCCAGCGCACCGCGTCCGCCTCGTCCCGGACGTCCCCGCTCACCCAGCGGCGCAGCACGGGGTCGCGGTAGGCCTCGGTCAGGGCGGCGGCGTCCGTCGGGCGCCAGGGGCGGAGCACAAGGGCGGGGGCCGTCGCGGTGGCGGCGGCCCCCAATCGGACTTCGGTGTCGAACATGCCGACGAGAATAGGTGACCTCAGTCCTTCCCGCCCCCGGCGCCCGCCACCGGTGCGGTGAGATCCCCCTCCTCCGGCAGCCCCTCGACGTCGACGCCCCGCACCTGGGCCAACTCATGCTTCAGCGCGGCGAGTTCGGCGCCGCCCGCCATGTGGTTGGTGAGTTCCTCCAGGCTGACCTGGCTGCGGTCGGCGGAGAGTTCCATCGTCCCGAGACGCAGCACGCTGAAGTGGTCGCCGACCATGTAGGCGTGGTGCGGGTTGTGGGTGATGAAGATGACGCCGAGGCCGCGATCCCGCGCGGCGGCGATGTACTTCAGGACCACCCCGGACTGCTTGACGCCGAGCGCGGCGGTGGGCTCGTCCAGGATGAGGACGCGCGCCCCGAAGTAGACGGCGCGGGCGATGGCGACGCTCTGCCGCTGGCCGCCGGAGAGGGTGCCGATGGGCTGTTCGAGGTCGTCGAGGACGATGCCCATGTTGCGCAGTTCCTCGTCGGCGGTCTTCTTCATGGTCGCGATGTCGAGACGCCGGATCGGCCAGGGGCCCTTGGTCATCTCCGAGCCGAGGAAGAAGTTCCGCCACACCGGCATCAGCGGGACGGTGGCGAGGTCCTGGTACACGGTGGCGATGCCGTGGTCGAGGGCCTCGCGCGGAGTGGAGAACCGCACCGGCCGGCCGTCGACGAGGAACTCGCCCTCGGTGTGCTGGTGCAGCCCCGAGATGATTTTGATCAGCGTGGACTTGCCCGCGCCGTTGTCGCCGAGCACGCACGTCACGTTGCCGGGGCGCACCGCGAGGCTGACTCCGTGCAGGGCGCGGACGTTGCCGTAGGACTTGCCCGCGTTGCGCAGTTCGACGAGGGGGTGCTCCCCGCCTCCGGACGGGGTGTCGGCGAGGACGGCTCCGTGGGTGCCGGTCTTGTCGGTCGTCATGGGGGTCACCTCCGAGTCGCTGTGCGCTGTACCCACAGATTGATCAGGACGGCGCCGAGCAGCATCACGCCGAGGAAGGCCTTGAACCAGTCGGGGTTCCAGCCGGCGTAGACGATGCCCTGCTGGACCATGCCGAACATGAACGCGCCGAAGACGGGTCCGATCGCCGAGCCGTAGCCGCCGGTGAGCAGACAGCCGCCGATGACGGCCGCGGCGATGTAGATCAGCTCCTGGCCGACGCCCTCGCCGGACTGCACGGTGTTGAACGTGAACAGCTGGTGCATGCCGACGAACCAGGCGCCGAAGCCGACCAGCATGAACAGCGAGATCTTGGTGAAGGTCACCGGCACGCCGACGGCCCGCGCGGACTCCTTGTTGCCGCCGACCGCGAAGATCCAGTTGCCGTACTTGGTGCGCAGCAGCACCCAGGTGGCCAGTGCCGCGAAGAGCAGCCACCAGACGATGGTGATCTTCACCTGGACGCCGCCGACCTCGAAGGACGAGGCGAACAGGCTCTTCGCCTGGCTGAAGCCGTCCATGTCGCTGATGTCGTCGGTGGCGACGTTGGTGGTGATCAGCTTGGTCACGGCGAGGTTGACGCCCTGGAGGATCAGGAAGGTACCGAGGGTGACCAGGAAGCTCGGCAGCCCGGTCTTCACCAGCATCCAGCCGTTGAACGCGCCGATGCCCAGGGAGACCAGGAGCGCGACGACGACACCGACCCATACGTTCATGGTCAGTTGGTAACTGAGCATGCTCGCGGTGAGCGCCGAGGTGATGACGGCGACGCCGGCCGAGAGGTCGAACTCGCCGCCGATCATCAGCAGGGCCACGGGCAGTGCCATGATCCCGATGGTCGACGACTGGTACAGGATGTTGGCCATCGAGCTCCACTCGCGCACCGGCGGCGCGGCGACGAGGAAGAACACGTACACCGCGGCGGCGCCGAGGAAGACGCCGACCTCGGGGCGGGCCAACAGCCGCAGGGCCAGGGGGCGTTGCGAAGTCCGGCCGTCGGTCTGCTGCGGGCCGGAGGCCGGCGGTGAGGTCACCGCCGGCTCGGCATGCCGGGCCATGCTCATCACCGGGTGCCCTTCGCGGCGTACGAGGCCACCGCGTCGACGTTGGTCTTGTCGACGAAGGCCGGGCCGGTCAGCACCGGCTGCTCGCCACCGCCCATGTAGTTGCCGTTGTTCTTGTAGAGCCACAGCGAGTCGATCGCCAAGTAGCCCTGGAGGTAGGGCTGCTGGTCGACCGCGAACTGGATGGTGCCCTTGTCGATGGCGCCGGTCAGCTCCTTGTTGAGGTCGAAGGTGGCGATCTTCGCCTTGGAGCCGGCCTCGGAGACCGACTGCACGGAGGTCAGCGCGAACGGGGCACCGAGGGTGACGACGTAGTCGATGGCGCTGTCCTGCTTGAGCTTGGCGGTGATCGTCGACTTCACGGACGGCATGTCGGTGCCGTTGACGTACAGGGTCTCGGTCGTGCCGGAGAAGGTCTTCTTCACGCCGTCGCAGCGCTGGGTGAGACCGATGTTGCCCTGTTCCTGGATGACGCAGACGGCCTTCTTGGCGCCTTCCGTGTTCAGCCTGTTGCCGAGGGCCTCGCCGGCGACGGTCTCGTCCTGGCCGAAGAACTCCAGCAGGCCGAGCTTCTTCCAGTCGCTCACACCGGAGTTGAGGCCGACGACGGGTATGTTCGCGGCCTTCGCCTTGGCTATGACGTCCTTGAGGGCGTCCGGCTTGGCGAGCGTGACGGCGATGCCGTCGACCTTCTGGTCGATCGCGTTCTGGACCAGGTTGGCCTGGTTGCCGGCGTTCGGGTCGTTGGAGTAGATCAGCTTGACGTTGTCCTTGGCGGCGGCGGCCTCGGCGCCCTTGCGCACGATGTCCCAGAAGGTGTCGCCGGACGCCTGGTGGGTCACGAGGGCCACCGTCATCTGCGGTGTGTTCGCCTTGCCCGCGGAGGCGCCGTCCGCGCCCTCCTCGGCCTTCTTGCCGCCGGAGCTGCTGGAGCAGCCCGCGAGGGTCAGGGCCACCGCCGCGGCCATGGCCACGACCGGGGCGATTCTGCGGGAGCGGGCGGGAGACGAGCTGTCCATCTTTCCGGCACCTCACTGTGCGACGGGGGAACGACGGCCCGGACCTGGAGCGGTCGGGACTGCTGCGCTGTTGGGACGGGATCCAATCCCTTGCGGAGTCCACTGTCAATGCTTTGTTAAGACATCATTTCACACTCAGGTCCGAATGTAAGAACAAACCATTGACAGTGAAGGCCGCCGGGCTCTACACCTGAGGGGCGATCTACCCCGTGCGACCTACCCCATGTGCAAGGGCGTCACCCACCGTCCCAGGAGGTGCCTCGATGGCGAAGACCGGTGCCCGCTCCCGCGCCGCCTCCGGATCCCCGCTCGACGCACTGCCCTTCACCCTGGACCGCACCAGCCCCGTGCCGCTCTACTACCAGCTCGCGCGGCAGCTGGAGGAGGCGATCGAACACGGCGCGCTCGCCCCCGGCAACCTGCTGGGCAACGAGATCGACCTGTCGACACGGCTGGGCCTGTCCCGCCCGACGGTCCGTCAGGCCATCCAGTCCCTGGTCGACAAGGGCCTGCTGGTGCGCCGGCGCGGAGTGGGCACCCAGGTCGTGCACAGCCAGGTGAAACGGCCGCTCGAACTGAGCAGCCTCTACGACGACCTGGAGACGGCCGGGCAGGGACCGGCCACGCAGGTCGTCCGCAACGAGCGGGTGCCGGCGACCGCCGACGTCGCCGCCGCGCTGGGGATCCCGGAGGGCGCGGAGATCACGCTCCTGGAGCGGCTGCGCTCGACGCACGGCCAGCCGGTGGCGTTCCTGTGCAACTACCTGCCCCCGGCCCTGCTGGACCTCGACACGCCCCGGCTGGAGTCGACGGGCCTGTACCGGATGCTGCGCGAGGCCGGCATCACGCTGCACAGCGCCCGTCAGACCATCGGCGCCCGCTCGGCGACCGCCGAGGAGGCCGCCCTGCTCACCGAGAAGGCGGGGGCGGCCGTGCTGACCATGCAGCGCACGGCGTACGACGACACCGGCCGCGCGGTCGAGTACGGGACGCACATCTACCGCGCGTCCCGGTACGCGTTCGACTTCCAGCTGCTGGTCAGACCGTGAAGGAACCGGCTACCGGGGCACCGGCTGCCGGGACGCCTGCTACCGGGGCGCCATGCGCAGCGCGCCGTCCATGCGGATCGTCTCGCCGTTGAGGTAGTCGTGGTCGACGATCGCCAGGGCGAGCTTGGCGTACTCCTCGGGCCGGGCCAGCCGCTGCGGGAAGGGCACGCCGGCCGCGAGCGAGGCGCGGAACTCCTCCGACACGGTGGCCAGCATCGGCGTCTCCACGATGCCCGGCGCGATGGTGCACACGCGGATGCCGTACTGGGCGAGGTCGCGGGCGGCGGGCAGGGTCAGTCCGACGACGCCGCCCTTGGAGGAGGAGTAGGCGGCCTGGCCGATCTGCCCGTCGTAGGCGGCGATGGACGCGGTGTTGACGATGACGCCGCGCTGGCCCTCCTCGTCGGCCTCGGTCGCGGCGATGGCCTCGGAGGCGAGGGCGAGCACGTTGAAGGTGCCGATCAGGTTGATCTGGATCACCTTGGCGTACAGGCCCAGGTCGTGGACGCCCTTCTTGCCGAGGACCCGCGCGGACGGGCCGATGCCGGCGCAGTTGACGACCGTGCGCAGCGGGACGCCGGAGCCGGCCGCGACGGCGACGGCGGCGCGCACCTGCTCGGGGTCGGTCACGTCGGCGGGGACGTAGGTGACGCCGTCGACCTCGGGGGCCTTGTCGATCCCGTCCTTGAGGTCGAGGGCGAAGACCTTCGCGCCCCGCTCGGCGAGCGCCCCGGCGGTGGCCGCGCCGAGGCCGGACGCACCGCCGGTGACGAGGGCGGCGGTGTTCTCGAGCTGCATCATCACTCCTTGCCGAGGACGGTGAGCACACCGCCCTCGCTCCGGTCCAGCGCACGGGAGATGATCATGCGCTGGATCTGATTGGTTCCTTCGAAGATCTGCATGACCTTCGCCTCGCGCATGTAGCGCTCGACGGGGAAGTCGCGCGTGTACCCGTACCCGCCGAGGACCTGCACGGCGTCCGTGGTCACCTTCATGGCGTTGTCGGTGGCCACGAGCTTGGCGATGGACGCCTCGCGGGTGAAGGGCAGACCGAGGTCCTTCAGCCGGGAGGCGGCCAGGGCGGTGGCGCGCGCCGACTCGATCGCCGCGCCCATGTCGGCGAGGACGAACGCGAGCCCCTGGTGCTCGATGATCGGCCTGCCGAAGGTCTCCCGCTCACGGGCGTAGCGCACGGCGTGGTCGAGGGCGCCCTGGGCGAGTCCGGTGGCGACGGCGGCGATGCCGAGACGGCCGCAGTCCAGCGAGGCCAGCGCGATCTTCAAGCCCTGCCCCTCCTCCCCGATCCGCCGCCCGACGGGCACCCGGACGTCGTCGAGCCGCATGGTGGCGGTCGCCGACCCGGTCAGCCCCATCTTCCGCTCCGGCGGGTCGGCGCTGAGCCCCGGGGTGTCCGCCGGGATCAGGAAGCAGGAGATGCCCTGGGTGCGGTCGTCGGAGGTGCGGGCCATGACGGTGTAGAAGTCGGCGTATCCGCCGTGCGTGGTCCACGCCTTGGCCCCGTTGAGGACGTACGTGTCCCCGTCGCGCACCGCACGCGTGCGCATGGCCGCCGGGTCGGAGCCGGCGTGCGGCTCGGACAGGCAGTACGCGCCGAGCAGTTCGCCGCCGAGCATGTCCGGCAGCCATTCGCGCCGCTGCTCCTCGGTGCCGAAGCGGGCCAGCGGGAAGCAGGAGAGCGCGTGCACCGAGATGCCGACGGCGACGCTGGACCAGACCGCGGCGACCTCCTCCAGCACCTGGAGGTACACCTCGTAGGGCTGGCCCGCCCCGCCGTGTTCCTCGGCGAACGGCAGCCCCAGCAGCCCGCTGCGGCCGAGGGTGCGGAAGACGTCGCGCGGGAAGGCCCCGTCCGCCTCCGCGTCGGCGACCCTGGGCGCGAGTTCCTTGGCGGCGAGGGTGCGCGTGAGCTGGATGAGCTCGACGGCTTCCTCGGTCGGCAGGGCGCGAGTGGCAGGCATGGTGACCTCCACGGAGGTAGTGCGGGAAGTGATACTGAGAACGATACTGGAGTGCGTACGAACGTATCATTCACCGTACGGCAAGGAGATACGCCGGAGCCAGACGTGGCCGGGTCAGACCTCGGACGTCAGACCTCAGACCTCAGACCTCAGGATGAGACGGCGTGCACGATCAGCGACGCGAGCTGCTCGTAGGCCTCGGCGTCGCTCAGCCCTGTGCGCGCCTTCAGCTCGCCCTGCTGGATCTGCCGCATGGTCACGGCGGCGACCTCGCCGACGAACGCGGCGTGCACCTCGCGGAAGGCGCCGTCCGAGACGCCCTCCGCGATCAGCCGGCGCACCCGCTCCGCGGCCATCCGGGTGTTGGCCTCGTACACCTCGCGCGCGGGCGGGAAGTCCGCCACGTCGTCGAGGAACCGCCGGGAGAGCGGGCGCAGTTGCTCGGCCGCGGCGGTCAGGTACACACGCACGCGGTCCGAGGGGTCGTCGGTCTGGGCGACCCGCTTCTCGACGGCCTCGGTGGCCCCCCGGAAGTAGTGCTTGACGGCCTCCACCACCAGCCCCTGCTTGCTTCGCGCCAGCTGGTACAGCGTCGTCTTCGAGCAGCGCAGCCGCTCCGCGAGGTCGTCGAGCGTGAGATCGGAGAAGCCCTCCGCGGCCAGCAGCGCGACGAGTCTTTCCAGCAGATCGGCCTGTCGGGCGGTACGGCGGGAGGAGGGCATGATCCCAGAATATCCGCGCCCTCGCCGACGCACGGCGGTCCTGACGCACCGAAGCCGCCTTCCCCCGACGGAGAAGACGGCTTCCGACCTGCGATGTCGCTGGTCGGGACGACAGGATTTGAACCTGCGACCCCTTGACCCCCAGTCAAGTGCGCTACCAAGCTGCGCCACGTCCCGGTGCGCTTCCCGCGGAGCTCCGCGGGATCGCGCGAAGAGCACTTTACCCCACGCGGGGCGGTGCTCCGAAGGCAGCGGCGGCGCGGGACAATCGCCGTATGGGCAGCACAGGAGGCGACAGCGGCGGCCGGTCCGTCGGCGCACGGGACCGGGACGAGGAGGGGCGGGCGCGCAACGCCCGGCCGCGGGACGGGCTGGGCCGGCCCCTGCCGTACGGCGCGCCGGGCGTGGAACGCCAGCCGGAGGGCGTCGTGCGGGCGCCCGAGGAGTCCGTCGCCGAGGCGCAGGCGCTGCTGGACGCGGGGAAGCCGTTCCACGCGCACGAGGTGTTCGAGGACGCCTGGAAGTCGGGCCCCGAGGAGGAACGCGCCCTGTGGCGCGGGCTCGCCCAGCTCGCGGTGGGACTCACGCACGCGGCCCGGGGGAACGTCACCGGCGGGGCGCGGCTGCTGCGGCGCGGCGCGGCGGCCGTACAGGAGTGGGCGGCGGACGGCGGCGAGGCCCGGCCGTACGGGATGGACCTCGACGGGCTCGCCCGGTGGGCGCGCGGGCTGGCGCAGGACGTGGAGCTGACCGGCGCGGCGGCGGACGCGCGGGGGTCGGCGCCCCGGCTGCGCTGAGACGCGCACCCGCGGCGCGGTCACTGTCAGTGGTGTGCGGCAGACTCGTGATCGTGCGAAAGATTCATGTCATCGGCATCGGCGCGGGCGACCCCGACCACCTCACGCTCCAGGCGGTCAAGGCCCTGCGGAGCACCGACGTGTTCTTCGTCCTGGAGAAGGGCGAGGTGAAGAGCGACCTGACCGGGCTGCGCCGGGAGATGCTCCGGACGCATGTGCCGGAGGGCGCGTACCGGGTGGTCGAGGCGCGCGATCCCGAGCGGGACCGCAGCGCGGACGGCGCCGCCTACTCACCGGCCGTCGGCGACTGGCGCAGCGCCCGCGCCGACATCTACGAGCGGCTGATCGCCGAGGAGCTCGGCGAGGACGAGAGCGGCGCGTTCCTGGTCTGGGGCGATCCGGCGCTGTACGACAGCACGCTGGGCATCCTGGAGGAGGTGCTCGCGCGGGGCGCGGTGGTGTTCGAGTACGACGTCGTGCCGGGCATCAGCAGCGTCTCGGCGCTCGTGGCGCGGCACAGAACCGGGCTGAACCGGGTGGCCCGGCCGGTGCAGATCACCACCGGGCGACGGCTCGCCGAGGGGTTCCCGGAGGGGGCGGACGACGTGGTCGTCATGCTCGACGCCCACCAGACCTTCCGGCGGTACGCCGACGAGGACGTCGACATCTACTGGGGCGCCTACATCGGCACCCCGGACGAGATCCTCGTCTCCGGGCCGATCGCCGAGGCCGGGCCCCGTATCGAGCGGCTGCGGGCGGAGGCGCGCGAGCGCAAGGGGTGGATCATGGACACGTATCTGCTGCGCCGCCGCCCCGGCGACGCCTGATCAGCGGATCACGTAATCAGCGGAGCAGCAGCTGAAGGCCGCCCAGCACGGTCGCCGCGATCACGAGCTGCTCGAAGAGACGCTGGTTGATGCGGTCCACGGCCCACTTGCCGAGCAGCGCCCCGGGGACGACGAAGGCGACGAGCGCGGCGTCCAGGAGCAGCGAGCGGCCGTCGATGAGGCCGAGGCCCACGCTGAAGGGCACCTTGGAGACGTTGACGATCAGGAAGAAGAACGCGGAGGTGCCGAGGAAGCCGAGTTTGCGGAAGCCCGCCGACAGCAGGTACATCGACATCACCGGGCCGCCCGCGTTGGCGACCATGGTGGTGAAGCCGCCGAGGACGCCGTAGGAGCGGGCCTTGATCCGGCCGGCCCGGGTGACCACTGCGTCCGGCTCGTCCGTCGAGTCGGCGGTGCGCCTGCGCCACAGTGTGACCGCCGCCATGAAGAGCAGGATCGCGCCGATCGAGGTCCGCACGATCGCGTCGTCGGCCCACACCAGGAACACCGTGCCGGCGACGACGCCGGCCGCGACCGCCGGGAACAGCCGCCACAGGGTGGGCCAGTGGGCGTGCCGCCGGTAGGTGAGGACGGCCAGGACGTCGCCGGCGATCAGGATCGGCAGCAGCACGCCCGTGGAGGCGCGGGCGGGCAGGACTGCGGCGAAGATCGCCAGGCTGACCGTGTTGGCTCCGCTGACGGCGGTCTTCGAGAAGCCGACGAGGAGGGCGGCGCCGGCGAGCGCGGCGAACTCCCAGCCGCTGAGGTGCGTGATCGTGTCCATGCGGAGACCGATGCTAGATGCATCGAACGGCCCGCCTCGACACTGTCTCGCCAGGTGATCGTGTGGCGGCTCAGTGCCGCTCCACCAGCACCGCGCTCCCCTGTCCCACGCCCACGCACATGGTCGCGAGCCCGCGGTCCGCGCCCGTCCTGCGCATCCGGTGCAGCAGCGTCGTGAGGATGCGGGCTCCCGAGCAGCCCAGCGGATGGCCGAGGGCGATCGCACCGCCGCTGGGGTTGACCAGGTCGGGGTCGATGCCCAGCTGGTCCACGCAGGCCAGCGCCTGGGCGGCGAACGCCTCGTTGAACTCGGCCTCCCGGACGTCGTCCACGCTCCATCCGGCGCGCGCCAGCGCCTTGCGGGTGGCCGGGACCGGGCCGATGCCCATCACGTCGGGGTGGACGCCGGCGGATGCCCCGGCGACATAGCGCCCGAGGGACTCAAGGCCCAGGTCGTTCAGGGCCTCCTCGCTGACGAGGAGGAGCCCGGCCGCGCCGTCGTTCATCGGGGAGGCGTTGCCCGCGGTGACCGTGCCGCCGGAACGGAACACGGGCTTGAGGCCGGCGAGCTTCTCGTACGAGGTGTCCTCGCGGATGCTCTCGTCGGCGTCGACGAGGACGCCGTCGGGGCGGGTGACGGGCAGGAGTTCGTCGTCGAAGTGGCCGTCCTTCCGGGCCAGGGCGGCGCGCTGGTGGCTGCGCAGGGCGAAGGCGTCCTGGCGTTCGCGGGAGACGCCGTACCGGTCGGCGACCTCCTCGGCCGTCTCGCCCATGGCGAGCAGTCCGTGCAGCTCCTTCATCGCCGGGTTGACCAGGCGCCAGCCGAGCCGGGTGTCGACGGTCTCGACGCGGTGCGGGAGGGCCTCGTCGGGGCGGGCGAGGACGAAGGGTGCGCGGCTCATCGACTCGGAGCCGCCCGCGATCACGATGTCGGCCTCGCCGGCGGCGATCGTGCGGGCGGCGGCGGTGACGGCCTCCATCCCGGAGGCGCACAGCCGGTTCACGGTGGCGCCGGGGACGGTCTCGGGGAGGCCGGCGAGGAGGGCGGCCATCCGGGCGACGTTGCGGTTGTCCTCGCCGGCCTGGTTGGCGGCGCCCCAGTAGACGTCGTCGACGCGGGCGGGGTCGAGGGCCGGCACCTCGGAGACCAGGGCGCGGACCACGGCGGCGGCGAGGTCGTCGGGGCGCACGGTGGACAGGGCGCCGCGCAGCCTTCCGATGGGGGTGCGGCGGGCGGCCGCGAAGTGGACGGGACGCACGACAGGACTCCTGACCGGGGACGACCTTAATTAGCACTGCTAGTTTCGGACTATAGACCGCCCCGCGGACCCCTGGGAAGATCTCCCGACGGCCTTCACCGACGCAGCCCACGCAGCCGACGCAACCGACGCAACCGACGCAGCCGGAGGCAGGACATGACCGAGCACGCCCTCACAGGCACCCGCGGCCCGCTGACCGCCCACGCGTGGCCGCACGCCGGACGGCCCCGGTACATCGCCCTCCTCGTGCACGGCTACGGCGAGCACGCCGGCCGGTACGAGGAGCCGGCCGCCGTCCTGACCGGGCACGGCGCGGCGGTCTTCGCCGTGGACCACGTCGGTCACGGCAGGTCGGCGGGCGAGCGCGTGCTGATCGAGGACTTCGAGGACGTGGTCACCGACGTGCACACCGCGGCCACGCTCGCGCGGGCCGCGCATCCCGGGCTGCCGGTGGTGCTGGTCGGCCACTCGATGGGCGGCCTGATCGCCGCCCGGTACGCGCAGCGGTACGGCGAGGGCCTCGCCGCGCTGGTGCTGTCCGGGCCGGTCGTCGGCGTCTGGGAGCTGCCGGGACGGCTGCTCGCCCTGGAGACGATCCCGGACACGCCCGTCAGCCCGGCCGCGCTCTCCCGGGACCCGGCGGTGGGCGCCGCGTACGCCGCCGACCCGCTGGTGTGGCACGGGCCGATGAAGCGGCCGACGCTGGAGGCGTTCGTACGGACCCTGGAGACCGTCGAGAAGCACGGGGACGTCGGCCCGCTGCCGGTGCTGTGGCTGCACGGCGCGGACGACCGGCTGGTCCCGGTCGAGGGCAGCCGCGTGGGCGTGGAGCGGCTGTGCGGCGGGCGGGAAGGGGTGACGAGCGGCGGGCGGCTGACCGAGCGGGTCTACCCCGGCGCGCGGCACGAGGTGTTCCACGAGACGAACCGGTCCGAGGTCTTCGCGGACCTCACCCGCTTCCTCGACGAGGCCCTCGCCCGGCCCCTCTCCTAGGACCTCGCCCGGACCCTCACTCAAGGCCGCGCCCAAGGCCGCGCCGACCGGCCCATTTCGCGAGGACAGCGCGTGTTTGCGGGTGTCGGCCCTGGGCACCCGCGCCCTCATGGAGTGGTTGCGCAGTGCCGCCTGCGTGGGCGAGGACCCCGAGCTGTTCTTTCCCGTCGGCACGTCCGGCCCCGCCCTGAGGGACGCCGCGGACGCCAAACGCGTCTGCGCGCGCTGCCGGGTGACCGCCGCGTGTCTGGCCTTCGCCCTGGGCAGCGCCCCTACCTCGGGCGTCTGGGGCGGGACCGACGAGGACGAACGCACCGCACTGCTCCGTACCGCACGTGACGACGCGAGAAGGAGAACCTCGGTATGACTGTCGTGAAGAGCCCGCTGCCCGAACCGGCCCGTCAGGTCACCTTCGATGCGTTGCAGAGCACTCTCGTCGACCTGCTGGGACTCTCACTGATCGGCAAGCAGGCCCACTGGAACATCGTGGGCCCCCGCTTCCGCTCGATCCACCTCCAGCTGGACGAGGTGGTCTCGACGGCCCGCACCTTCTCCGACACCGTCGCCGAACGCGCCGCGGCGCTCGGCCTGCCGCCCGACGGCCGGCCCGAGACGATCGCTTCGGCGTTCACCCTGCCGGCCCCGAAGGACGGCTGGGTACGCGACGAGGACGTCGTGCAGGTGATCTCGGAGACCCTGGGGGCGGCGATCGGACGGCTGCGCGAGCGCATCGAGGCGACCGAGAAGGCCGACCCGGTCACGCAGGACCTGCTGATCGCCATCACGGCCGACCTGGAGAAGCAGCGGTGGATGTTCGAGGCGGAGAACTGGCCGCACGACGACTGACCTGCTGACGCACCGAGTTGCCGACGCAGTGACCTGCTGACGCACAACGAACGACGCACGACGAACGACACCGGGCCGGACGCCTCGCCGCCGACATGACGACGGCAGGGCGCCCGGCCCATGGACGGAGGGGCACCACATGACCGACGCCCTCGAACTCGACGCGCTGTGGGAGGACTTCCACCGCGTCGTGAACATGACCTCGCAGGAACTCGCCGCCTGGCTGCGGGTGCGGGACGCCGACGAGAACGCGGAGCCGCTGCCCGAGGAGGCGGGGACCCCGACCGGCCAGCATGTGCTGGCCATCCTCCAGAAGCGGCGCACCGACCTCACCGACGACGACCTGCGCGTGATGCACCGGGTCGTGGACACGGTGACCGCGCAGACGGACCTGGAGAACGAGCCCGATGCCGACGACACCCGGCTGCGGCACCGTCTGATGACCGTCGGACACGACCCGCTCAAGCCGTGACGCTCACCCCTTGAGCCGCTCCGGTCGGCGGCTCAGGCCAGTCGGCTCAACGCGGCCGACACCAGCGTCCGTACGCCCGGCAGGACCACGGACAGGTCCGGGGCGAACAACGGGCTGTGGTTG
Source organism: Streptomyces sp. NPDC002328 (assembly GCF_042890065.1). Lineage (NCBI taxonomy): Bacteria > Bacillati > Actinomycetota > Actinomycetes > Kitasatosporales > Streptomycetaceae > Streptomyces > Streptomyces sp. NPDC002328. Next base: position 44,047 of record NZ_JBIARQ010000004.1, read on the forward strand.
CCGGGCACGTTGACGAACTTCTCCGTCAACTCCTCGCCCGGCGCCGCCTCCCAGACCTCGGCCGGCGTCGACGTCACGTACCAGAAGTCGTACGGGACGCCCTCGGGCGCCAGCAGGGAGAAGTCCTCGCTGCCCATCACCTGGCCGAAGTCGAACACCGTGTGCGCTCCGAGGAGTTCGCGGTGCACCGCCGCGATCTCCTCGTCGAGCGCCACGTCGTTGACGGTGGCCGGATAGCCCGGGATGTGCGCGATCTCGGGCGGTTCCGGGCAGCCGGCCGCCGCGCACTCCCCCTCCACGATCCGCCGGACGGCGGCGATGACCCGCTCGCGCACCTTGGTGTCCTGCGTGCGCAGACTCAGGGACAGCCGCGCCTCCTCCGGGATGATGTTCGGCTTGGTCCCGGAATGGAACTGACCCACCGTCAGCACCACGGACCGGTTCGCCGCGGTCTCGCGCGAGACGACCGTCTGGAGCCGGGTGACGACGTACGCGGCCGTCACCAGCGGGTCGACCGTCGATTCCGGCCGCGCCCCGTGCCCGCCGACGCCGCGCACGACGATGTCGATCTCGTCGGAGGCCGACAGGGTCAGCCCCGGGGTGTGCGGGTAGAACCCGACGAGTCCCGGGGTCACATGCTGGCCCAGCAGCACGTCGGGGCGCGGGAAGCGCTCGTGCACGCCGTCGGCGACCATCGCCGAAGCGCCGCCCCCGGCCTCCTCGGCGGGCTGCCCGACCACCACGAGCGTGCCCGCCCACAGGTCGCGGGCGGCGGCGAGCGCCTCGGCGGCCCCGGTCAGCCAGGTGATGTGCAGGTCGTGGCCGCAGGCGTGCATCAGACCCTCGACGGCGGAGGCGTAGGAGAGGCCGGTGGCCTCCCGCACCGGCAGCGCGTCCATGTCGCCGCGCAGCCACACCACCGGCCCGTCGCCGTTGGCGAGCACGGCGACCACGCCGGTGCGGCCGACGCCCTCGGTCACCTCGTACCCGGCCGCCCGCAGCCGGGCCGCGAGGCGGGCCGCCGTGCGGTGCTCCTGGAACGACAGCTCCGGGTGGCGGTGCAGATCCCGGTAGAACTCCTCCAGGTCCGCCGCGCTCAGCCCGGAGGTCGCCTCCCGGGTGAGACGTGCGACGACGGCCGGCTCGCTCATGACGACGCCCTCTCCCCTGCTGCCCGAAAGTCTCCGACTGCTGGGGGTACCTTCTCAGAGACCGGCCACCGGCAGGTCGAGCAGCCGGACGATCGTGCGCAGCACGCCGTTGTCGTTGTTGGACGGGGCCAGATGGCGGGCCCTGCGGACGACCTCCGGGTGGGCGTTGGCCATGGCGAAGGACCACTCGGCGACGTCCAGCATCTCCAGGTCGTTGAGGTAGTCGCCGAACACCATGGTCTGCGCGGGCGTGATGCCCAGCTCCCGCTGGAGCCGGCTCAGCGCGGCGCCCTTGGTGGCGGTGCGGTTCATGACGTCGACCCAGTGCTCGCCGGAGACGACGACGCGATGGGTGCCGGCGAACGCGGCGAGGGCCGGGGCGGTGATGCGCTCGGCCGAGCCGAAGTCGTAGAGGGCCACCTTGATGACGTCGTCGTCGACCGCGGAGACGTCGTCGACGACCTCGTTGCGGAGGTAGTACCGGCGGACCTCGTCCAGGAACGCGTCGTCGGTGCGCTCCACGTACGCGGACCGCTTCCCGCAGACGACGGCCCCCACGTCGGCGCCGCCCGCCACGAGCCGGCGCACCGACTCGACGACCTGTGCGACGACGGCCGGGTCCATGGGGTCGCAGCTCAGCTCCTCGCCGTCGCGGACCACGTACGTGCCGTTCTCCGCGATGAACACCATGCCGTCGGCGACGCCGTCGAACTCGTGCGCCAGCGTCGCGTACTGCCGGCCGCTCGCCGGGCTGAACAGCACCCCGCGCTCGCGCAGCAGGGCGAGCACCTCCCGGAGCCCCTCGGGCGCCCGCTTGTCGTCGTCGAGCAGCGTGCCGTCCATGTCGGTGACGATGAGGCGAATATCAGCCGACACAGCCGACGCGGCGGACGCGGCAGACTCGGCAGACTCGGCCGACGGCTCGGGGGCGGGCAGCTGGGCGGCGTCAGAGTAGGGCATGTCCTGCTTCCTGCTACGGGGGCGACCGGAATTTCACCCTACCGGGGGACCCGGCGCGGTCGGCGGCCCCGGCCACCGGCACAGCGAATCCCGGGACACCGGTGATCACCCGGCGGCACAATGACGGACGAGCGCAGGTGCGGCGAGACGAGCGGCACGCGACGAGGCGCGACAAGGGCGCGAGAGGGAGCGGTCACGTGAGCGAGGTCCACACGCCGTCGGGCGGTCCGGCAGCGCTGAACACCGGGGTGGCACACAACGCGCGGGTGTGGAACTACTGGATCGGCGGCAAGGACAACTACGAGGTCGACCAGCAGGTCGGCGAGCACGTCGCCGGGATGTTCCCGCTGATCAGGGAGATCGCCCGCGCGGACCGCTGGTTCCTGGGCCGGGCGGTGCGGTTCCTGGCCGAGGAGCGCGGGATCCGGCAGTTCCTCGACATCGGCACCGGTCTGCCGACGGCCGACAACACCCATGAGATCGCCCAGCGCGTCGCGCCGGACTCCCGGATCGTGTACGTCGACAACGACCCGATCGTGCTGGTGCACGCGCGCACGCTGCTGACCGGCACCGCCGAGGGCGTCACCGACTACGTCGACGCCGACGTCCACGACCCGGAGGCGATCCTCGAACGCGCCGCGGGCACCCTGGACTTCACGCGCCCGGTCGCGGTGATGATGCTGGGCATCCTGAACTTCGTGCTGGACGTCGAGGCGGCGCGGGACATCGTGCGCCGGGTCATGGCGGCGGTCCCCTCGGGGAGTTTCCTGGTGCTGACGCATCCCACGCACGACCCGGAGGTGGGCGGCGAGGGCCAGATCCCGGCGATGAAGTTCTGGAACGAGAACGCCACCCCGCCGATCACCGCGCGCGGCGGTGCGGAGATCGCCGCGTTCTTCGAGGGCTTGGAGCTGCTGGAGCCCGGCCTGGTGTCCTGTTCGCGCTGGCGTCCGGAGCCGGGCGCCCCGGCCGTGGTGCCGCAGTACGGCGCGGTGGCCGTGAAACCCTGACGGCGCGCCCCCGCGCGCGCACCGGGCGTGGGGCGCTCCGACCGTGAGGCCGTGACCTGGAGGCCGTATGAGCACCCTTGCCGACCCCGTGCCCACCGATCCGGTACCCGCCGATCCCGTGCCCGGCGGACGGCCCGGCGACGTCGAGCGGGCGAGAGCCCTCGGCGCCGAGCTGTCGGGGCGGGGCGTGCACGGGATCGTGCTGGCCTACGTCGACACCGCGGGCGTCGGCCGGGTGAAGACGGTCCCGGCGGCGGGGCTGGCCTCGGCGGCGGCCTGGGGCGTCGGCATGTCGCCGGTGTTCGACACGTTCCTCGCCAACGACCACATCGTCGCCACGGATGTGCTGGGCTCACCGGACGGCGACCTGCGCCTGTACCCCGACCTGGACCGGCTGGTGGTCCTGGCGGGGCAGCCCGGCTGGGCGTGGGCGCCGGTCGACCGGATCACCCAGGACGGCGAACGGCATCCGGGCTGCTCCCGCACCTTCCTCCGGCGGATCGTCGCCGAAGCGGTCGGCGCGCACGGCCTCACCTTCAAGGCGGGAGTCGAGATCGAGTGGTCGTTCGGCCTGGACTCCGCGCCCGCCGGCGAGTTCGTCCCGGCGACCACGGGCCCCGCGTACGGCGCGACCCGGCAGGTCGAGCTGAGCGACTGCACCGCCGACCTGCTCGCGGCGTGCGCGGCGCAGGGCGTGGACGTCGAACAGGTCCACCCCGAGTACGCGCCCGGCCAGTTCGAGATCTCCGTGGGCGCCCTGGACCCGGTGGCCGCCGCCGACCGCAGCGTCCTCGTGCGCCAGACCGTGCGCGCGGTGGCCCGGCGGCACGGGCTGCGGGTGTCGTTCTCGCCCGCCGTCACCGCCCAGGGCGTCGGCAACGGCGGTCACCTGCATCTTTCCGTCTGGCGCGACGGCGTCAACCTGCACACGGGCGGGGAGCGCCGGCACGGCATGACGGCCGACGCGGAGGCCTTCGCGGCGGGTGTGCTGGCCCGGCTGCCGGCCCTGACGGCGGTGACCGCGCCGAGCCCGGCCAGCTATCTGCGGCTCAAGCCGTCCCAGTGGGCGGGGGTGTTCACCGCGTGGGGCCTGGAGACCCGCGAGTCGGCGGTACGGCTGGTGCGGGGCACGGCGGGCCGGCGCGCCGAGCTGGCGAACCTGGAGGTCAAACCGGTCGACCTGGCCGCCAACCCCTATCTCGCCCTCGGCTGTGTGATCGCCGCCGGTCTGGACGGGATCGCGTCGGGAGCGTCCCTGCCCGAGGAGACCGACGGCGACCCGGCCGGGCTGGACGCCGGCACGGCCGCTGCGCGGGGCGTGCGCCGGCTGCCGTCCTCGCTGGCCGAGGCGGTGGCGGAGTTCCGGCGGGACGAGGTGCTGCGGGCCGCGCTGGGCCCGGTCCTCGCCGACGCGGTGACCGCCGTGCGGCGGGGCGAGATCGAGGCGGTGGCCGGGCTGGACGACGAGCGGGTGGCGGCGGCCTACCGCTGGGCGTACTGAGATGGGCGCCGGGCGCGGTGAGACGCGCGCCGGGCCGGTCCACGAGGCGCTCGCGGCGCTGGAGTTGGTGGACCACCACTGTCACGGCGTGGTCGCCGGCCCGCTCGACCGGGCGGGCTTCGAGGCGCTGCTCACCGAGGGCGCCGCGTGGCCCGGCATGTCGTCGTTCGACACCCCGGCCGGCGTGGCCGTGCGCCGCCACTGCGCGCCGCTGCTGGACCTGGACCGGCACGCCCCGCCCGAGGAGTACCTGGCGCGGCGGGCCGAGCTGGGGCCGCGGGAGGTGAACCGGCGGTTCCTGACGGCGGCCGGGACGGCCCGGTTCCTCGTGGACACCGGTTTCGACGCGGGCCGTCTCACCCCGCCCGCCGAGATGGCCGCGCTGTCGGGCGCGGCGGCACACGAGGTCGTACGGCTGGAGGGCGTCGCCGAGGCGGTGGCCGCGCGGGGCGTCGACGCGGGCGGGTGGGCGGACGCGTTCCGGGCCGCCGCGCTGGACGCGGTGCGGCGGCCGGGCGTGGTCGCGGTGAAGTCGGTGGCCGCCTACCGCACGGGCTTCGACCTGGACCCGGCCCGGCCCTCGGACGCCGAGGTGACCCGGGCGGCCCGGCGCTGGCTGGCGCGCGGCGGCCGGCTGGAGGATCCGGTGCTGACGCGGCAGCTGCTGTGGACGGCCGTCGACCTGGGGCTGCCGCTGCAACTGCACACGGGCTTCGGCGACGCCGACATCCGGCTGCACCGGGTGGATCCCTCGCTTCTCACGGACTGGCTGCACCGGATCGCGGGCACGATCCCCGTGCTGCTCCTGCACTGCTGGCCCTACCAGCGGCAGGCCGCCTTCCTGGCCGCGGTGTTCGAGCAGGTGTATCTGGACGTGGGGCTCACCCTGCACCATGTGGGTCCCGTACGAGCGCGGACGGTCCTGGAGGAGGCCTTGGAGATCACACCGTTCCGCAAACTGCTGTACAGCTCCGACGCCTATGGTGTGGCCGAGTTCCACGCGCTCGGCGCGCTGGCGTTCCGCCGGGGTCTGGGGGACCTTCTCCAGGACCGGGTGGACGCCGACGAACTGAGTCTGGCCGACGCGCTGCGCCTGGCGCGGTGGACCGGGGCGGACAACGCCCTCAGGGTCTACCGGCTTCCCGACGGACACTGAAAGTATGATCAAGCAATGTCTGACTTGACCGACACCACGCCCGGCTGGCTGAGCTCCGACGAGCTCGAGATGGCGCGCGCCCGCATGCCGATCCTGTACGTCGAGGCCGTGCCCGTGCGCGTCGACGACAGCGGCGAAGTCACCAGCATCGGCATGCTGCTGCGCATCGGACCGGACGGCAACGTCAGCCGGACCCTGGTCTCCGGCCGGGTCCTGCACCACGAGCGGGTCCGCGACGCGCTGCTGCGCCACCTGGAGAAGGACCTCGGCCCGGTGGCCCTGCCCCGGGTGCCGACGTCCCTCCAGCCCTTCACCGTCGCCGAGTACTTCCCGACGCAGGGCATCACGCCGTACCACGACCCGCGTCAGCACGCGGTGTCCCTCGCCTACATCGTGCCGGTGACGGGTGACTGCCGGCCGCGGCAGGACGCGCTGGACCTGGTGTGGTTCGACCCGCAGGAGGCGGCCTCGCCCGCGGTGCAGAGCGAGATGCCGGGCGGGCACGGGTTCCTGCTGCGGCAGGCCCTGGCCCACGTCGGCCTGTCGGCCTCCTGATCCGGGTGGGACCGCGTTCCGCGCTGCCCGGTCAGCGTGCGGTGTCGATCGGCGCCGCCGCCCGCCGGCCGTGCACGGTCGTCGTGTGCCGGGGCTGCTGCTGCGGTGACGCCCGCAAGCACCCCGGCTTCGACCACGCCTGGCAGCTCGACCGGCTGCGCGCGGCGGCCGCCGCGTCCGACGGCGGTTTCCAGGTCCGTACGACGGACTGTCTCGGCCCGTGCGACCAGGCCAACGTGATCGTCGTGCAGCCCTCGGCCGCCGGACGGCGGGCGGGCGGCCGGGCCGTGTGGGTGGGGTTCGCCATGGACGACGACTGCACGGAGGAGATCCTCGGCTGGGCGGCCGCGGGCGGCCCCGGGGTCGCCGAGCCGCCGGTCGCCCTGGAGCTCCAATTCATCGACCCGCCCCGGGGCGCGCGCACGCGCGGACGCCGGTAGGAGGGCGGAGGAAACGGAGGCGCAGCCGCTGTGCACGGACGACCCGGTCCCGACCCGCGCACCCCTCGTATGGCCAGACACGACTGGTGGGGCGTGGTGCTGGAGGCCCCCGACCCGCGGGCGCTCGCCCGCTTCTACGCGGAGCTGCTCGGCTGGGAGATCGCCAAGGAGGACGCCGACGGGGCGGCCGTCGCGCCTCCGGAGGGCATGGGCTACCTGGGCTTCCAGCTCGCGGAGGGCTATGTCCCGCCGGTCTGGCCGGCCCGGGAGGGCGCCCAGCGGATCACCATGCACCTGGACTTCGAGGTCGTGGATCTGCGGGCCGCGGTGGCGCACGCGCGGGAACTGGGCGCGCGGGAGGCGGACCACCAGCCGCAGGACAACGTACGCGTGCTGCTCGACCCGGCGGGCCACCCGTTCTGCCTCTACGTGGACACGGACACGGTGGACACGAACACGGAATAGGCCGCCTCCTCATCGCTGAGAAGACGGCCTCCGACCTGCGTGAAGCTGGTCGGGACGACAGGATTTGAACCTGCGACCCCTTGACCCCCAGTCAAGTGCGCTACCAAGCTGCGCCACGTCCCGTTGCCCGTCTGACCTGGGGTTTCCCCCGGCAGAACGTGCATGGAAACCATACCGCACTCGGGTCGGTGGTCGCGCATCCCTTTACGCGGCCCCGCCGCGCCGCACGGCTCAGCCCTCCGACTGCACCCCCAGTCCCGGATAGGCGTCCAGCAGTCGCGGCGGGGCCGCCTGGCGCCAGGAGTCGGCGAGGATGTCGCGCAGCTCGTCCTCGTCCTCCAGGGCGGCCAGGCGGACGCGGACCCAGGCGAACTGCGCCTCGTGACCGGCGATCCAGAACTTGCCGGGCTCGGCGAGGACCAGTTCGTCGCGCTCCTCCTTCGGGCAGCGCACGGCGAGGGACGTCTCGTCCTCGGGCAGGGTGGCGAACATCTTCGTCCCGACCCGGAACGTGGGCATGCTCCAGGCGATCTTCTCCGTGGTGTCCGGCAGGGACAGGGCGATACGGCGTGCGTCTTCGGCGTCCGGCATGCTTCGCACGGTAGCGGCTGCCACTGACAGTCACCCGGTGACGAAAAGCTCGCGGAGCGGAGCAGGGGTCACGCCGTCTGCGCCCGTGCGGCCTCTCCGAGCGCGTCCAGCACCGGCCGGATCAGCGGGTGCTCCTCCGCGCCGCGCCGTACGGCGGCGAAGACGCGCCGCGTCGGGGCCGCCCCGTCGACCGGGCGGACGACCACGCCGGCGAGGTCCATGCCGCGCAGCGCCGAGCGCGGGACGAGGGCCACGCCGACGTCCGCCGAGGCCAGCGCGACGACGGCGCGGAAGTCGTCCGAGGAGTGTTCCAACCGGGGCTGGAAGCCGGCGTGCTCGCAGGCCAGGACCACCACGTCATGGCAGGGGTTGCCGGGGTACGGGCCGATCCACGGGTCCTTGGCCAGCTCGGCGAGCGGCACCTCGGCGAGGTCGGCGAGACGGTGGCTGACCGGGACCACCGCGTCGAAGGGCTCGGCGTACAGCGGGAGGTGCACGAGGCGCGGGTCGTCGGCGGCGGGGCCGCCTCGGTACTCGACGGCCACGGCGACGTCGACCTGCCGGTCCAGGACCATCGGCAGGCTGGCGTCGCCCTCGGCGTCCTGGACGCGGATCCTTATCCCCGGGGCGGCCCCGGCGAGCCGGGCCACGGCGGGCGCGACGACCAGGGCGATGCCGGTCGCGAACGCGGCGACCGTGACCGTCCCGGCCGCCCCGGAGCCGTACGCGGCCAACTCCGCCTCCGCGCGCTCCAGTTGGGCGAGGACAGCGTGGGTGTGGGCGAGCAGGATCTCACCGGCCGGGGTGAGCCGCACGCCCTTGGTCCCGCGCTCGACCAGCCGATGGCCGGTCTCCTGCTCCAGCGCCGTGAGCTGCTGGGAGACGGCGGAGGGGGTGAGGTACAGCGCGGCGGCAGCCGCCGTCACCGTACGGTGGTCGGCCACCGCCCGAAGAATATGGAGCCGCCGCGCTTCGATCACGCCTCGATTATCGCAAGGTGCGGGAGCGGAATCGCCTACGGCGAGGGACGGGGTGGGGCAGGAGCGCACAAGGCCCCGGCCCCACGCGCTCAGGCGGCCGGCGTCGCCGTCCCGTTCATCTCGTCGCGGGCCGAGATGAACGCGTTCACCGCGCGGTCGACGTCGTCCGTGGAGTGGGCGGCGGAGAGCTGGACGCGGATGCGGGCCTGGCCCTGGGGGACGACCGGGTAGGAGAAGCCGATCACGTACACGCCCCGTTCCAGGAGCAGTTCGGCCAGGCGGCCCGCCTGCGCCGCGTCGCCGATCATGACGGGGGCGATGGGGTGGTCGCCGGGCAGGACGTCGAAGCCCTCCTCCGTCATCCGGCGGCGGAACAGGGCCGTGTTCTCGGCGAGCCGTACGCGCAGGTCGTCGGCCGACTCCAGCAGGTCGAGGACCTTGAGGGAGGCCGCGGCGATCACCGGGGCGAGGGTGTTGGAGAACAGGTACGGGCGGGAGCGCTGGCGCAGCAGGGCGACGATCTCCGCGCGGGCGGCGACATAACCGCCGGAGGCTCCGCCGAGGGCCTTGCCGAGGGTGCCGGTGATGATGTCGACGCGGTCCATGACGCCGTGCAGTTCGGGGGTGCCGCGTCCGCCGGGGCCGGTGAAGCCGACGGCGTGGGAGTCGTCGACCATGACCATGGCGTCGTGGCGGTCGGCGAGGTCGCAGATCTCACGCAACGGGGCGACATAGCCGTCCATGGAGAAGACGCCGTCGGTGACGATCAGCTTCCGGCGGGCCCCGCCCTCCGTCGCCTCCTTCAACTGCCGCTCCAGGTCCGCCAGATCACGGTTGGCGTAGCGGAAGCGGCGCGCCTTGGACAGGCGGATGCCGTCGATGATCGAGGCGTGGTTGAGCGCGTCGGAGATCACCGCGTCCTCGGGGCCGAGCAGGGTCTCGAAGACACCGCCGTTGGCGTCGAAGCAGGAGGAGTACAGGATCGTGTCCTCCTGGCCGAGGAAGGCCGAGAGCCGGGCCTCCAGTTCCTTGTGCACCTCCTGCGTGCCGCAGATGAAGCGCACGGACGCCATGCCGTACCCCCAGCGGTCCAGCGCCTCGTGCGCGGCGGCGATCACCTCGGGATGGTCGGCGAGGCCGAGGTAGTTGTTGGCGCAGAAGTTGAGGACCTCGCCGGGACGCCCGCCGGCGGTGACGGCGACGGTCGCGGACTGCGGGCTGCCGATGACCCGTTCGGGCTTGTGCAGACCGGCGGCGCGGATCTCGTCGAGGGTGGCGCGCAGATCGTCGCGCACGGAGTCGAACATGGGAAAGCTCCTGAAGTGGTCTCGCCGGGAAGGGAGTTACACGGTCACGTGGTCACGGTCACGTGGTCACGGTCACGCGGTCACGGTCACGCGGTCCAGTCGAGGATGACCTTGCCGCCGCGACCGCTCGCCGCGTCCTCGAACGCCGCCTCGTAGTCGCGGTAGCCGTAGCGGCCGGTGATCACGGGGGCGAGGTCGAGACCGCCCTCCAGCAGCACCGACATCGCGTACCAGGTCTCGAACATCTCACGGCCGTAGATGCCCTTGATGGTGATCATCGAGGTGACGATCCGGGCCCAGTCGACGGGGAACTCCTCGGCCGGCAGGCCCAGCATGGCGATCCGGCCGCCGTGCGTCATGTTGGCGATCATGTCGCGCAGCGCCTCGGCGCGGCCGGACATCTCCAGGCCGATGTCGAAGCCCTCGCGCAGCCCCAACTCCCGCTGCCCGTCCGCGATGGACGACCGCGCCACGTTCAGGGCGAGGCTCACGCCGATCTTGCGGGCCAGCTCCAGCCGCTCCTCGCTGACGTCGGTGACGACGACGTTGCGGGCGCCGGCGTGCCGGGCGACGGCGGCGGCCATCAGGCCGATCGGCCCCGCCCCGGTGATCAGGACGTCCTCGCCGACCAGCGGGAAGGACAGCGCGGTGTGGACGGCGTTGCCGAACGGGTCGAAGATCGCCGCCACGTCGAGGTCCACCGGCACCCGGTGCACCCACACGTTGGACGCGGGCAGCACGACGTACTCCGCGAACGCGCCGTCGCGGCCGACGCCGAGGCCGACGGTGGCCCGGCACAGATGGCGGCGGCCGGCCAGACAGTTGCGGCACTTGCCGCAGACGAGGTGCCCCTCGCCGCTGACCCGGTCGCCGACGGCGATCTCCGTGACGTCACGCCCGGTCTCGACGACCTCGCCGACGAACTCGTGTCCGACCACCAGCGGCGTGCTGATCGTCTGCCGCGCCCAGCCGTCCCAGGCCCGGATGTGCAGATCGGTGCCGCAGATGCCGGTGCGCAGCACCTTGATCAGCACATCGCCGGTTCCGACGGCGGGCTCCGGAACGTCCGCGAGCCACAGCCCGGGCTCCGCCTTCTGCTTGACCAGCGCCTTCACGACGGCTCCTGTGGTTCGGCCCCCGGGTCAGGGCACGCCGAAGGGGCCCGTACCGGGGAGAAATGGAATCCCGTAGCAATCTGCCGTACCGCGCGCCCCGGGTCCATCGAGAGTTTCTTAAGCAGATCAACAGCTCCGCTTCACACGGCGGCGGCAAGCCCCTCCGGCGGGCGGCGGCGTCACAGGGGGAGCCCGTCGCTCTCCCGGTGGCACAGCCGTCCGGCGAGGTCGGCGGCGGTCGCCTTGATCGTCTCCAGGCCGCCTCTCCCCCAGGAGCGGGGCGCGAGATCGGCGACGCACACCGTGCCGAGCGCCATGCCGCTCGGGTCGACGACCGGGGCGCCGAGGTAGGAGCGGACGCCGTACGTGTCGACGACCGGGTTGCCCGCGAAGCGCGGGTAGTCGGCGACGTCCTCCAGGACCAGCGCCTTGCGCCGTACGACGACGTGCGGGCAGTACCCGTGGTCGCGGGGCAGGGCGCGGCCGATCTCGGGCTTGCCGCCGCGGGCGGCCCGGCCGCCGGGCGGGGTGTGCAGCCCGGCGAAGAACTGCCGGTCCTCGTCGATGAAGTTGACCATGGCGTACGGAGCGCCGGTCAGCTCGGCGAGACGGTCCGCGAAGGCGTCGAGGGCGGGCTCGGGCCACACCCCGAGGCCGAGTCGGCGCAGTCTTCGGGTGCGGGCGGGAGCTTCCTTGTCCTCGGGGGTGAGCAGCAGTCGACCGGCCGGGCGCGGCGGGTCGTAGCTCATGAGCGGACTCCGTCCCTATAGAGGTGCGACATATACGGCATCGGCGGCTCCGGGTGCGGGTGTGTGCGGGGATCACATGTGGGCGCCGCGGCTGGGCTGAGGCGCCGCCGGCGCGTGGGCGATGAGGTGCCGGACCAGGGTGAGCAGCGTCTGGACGCTGGACGCGGAGATCCGGGCGTCGCAGCGCACGATGGGGACCTGCGGGTCCAGGTCGATGGCGGCGCGCACCTCCTCGGGGTCGTAGCGGTGGGCGCCGTCGAACTCGTTGATCGCGATGATGAAGCCCAGGCCGCGTTCCTCGAAGAAGTCGACGGCCGCGAAGCACTCCTCCAGCCGGCGGGTGTCGGCGAGGATGACCGCGCCGAGGGCGCCCTCGGACAGTTCGTCCCACATGAACCAGAACCGTTCCTGGCCCGGAGTGCCGAACAGGTAGAGGACGTGCTCGGGATCGAGGGTGATACGGCCGAAGTCCATCGCGACGGTCGTCTCGACCTTGTTCTCGATGCCGTCGAGGTTGTCGGTCGCCGCGCTGACCGTGGTGAGCAGCTCCTCGGTGCTGAGCGGCGCGATCTCGCTGACGGCGCCGACGAACGTGGTCTTGCCGACCCCGAACCCGCCCGCGACGAGGATCTTCAGCGCGGTGGGGAAGGGCGCGGGGCGGTCGCCGTAGGCGGGGCTGTTGCCGTTCGCACGGCGGTCGTCGTAGGCGGAGCTGTCGCCGTGCGCGGGGCTGTTGCCGTTCGCGGAGCTGTCGTCGTGGTCAGAGCTGTCGTCGTAGTCCATCGAGCACTGCCTCCAGTAGGGCCCGGTCGGTGGGGATGTGGTGGTACTCGGGTGGCTTGGTGGTCAGCGCCCCGCAGTCGACGAGGTCCGACAGCAGCACCTTGGTGACCACGGCCGGCAGCTTCAGGCAGGCGGCGACCTCGGCGACCGGGACGGGCGCCCGGCACAGGGCGAGGGCCTGCGCGTGCTCGGGGCCCAGATAGCCGAGGGGGGTCGCGCCGGTGGCCCTGACCTGTGACATCAGGTCGAGGGCGACGCTGGGCCGGGTCCGGCCGTTGCTGACCGTGAACGGTCGCACCAGCCGGCCGGCCGCGTCGTCGAGCCAGGGCCCGTCGCCGGCCGCCGCCACGCTCAAGGTCCCGTCACCGACGGTTCGACGGCGTGCTGCCGGGGGGCGGTCGTCAGGTAGGGGCGGACGCTCTTGACGAGCATGGCCATCTCGTAGCCGAGGACGGCGGCGTCGGCCTCGCGGCCGGCGAGGACGGCGAGGCAGGTGCCGGAGCCGGCGGTGGTGACGAACAGCAGGGTCGAGTCGAGCTCGACGACGACCTGGCGCACGTCGCCGCCGTCGCCGAAGCGGACGCCGGCGCTGCGGCCGAGCGAGTACAGGCCGGAGGCCAGGGCCGCCATGTGGTCGGCGCTGTCGTGGTCGAGGCCGTGCACCGACTTGACGAGGCCGTCGCAGGAGAGGAGGACCGCGCTGGTCGTGTGCGGGACGCGCTGCACGAGGCCGCTCATCAGCCAGTCGAGATCGGATACACGGCCGGTCGGCGCTTCGCTCGCCATGGGGGATCGACTCCTTGGGGTACGCGGGTCTGCGGGAGCGGTGGGGGTTCTGGTGGGAATGGGGGTGGGGGTGGGGGTGGGGATGGGGGCGGGGACGGGGATGGGGGCGGGGGTGGTCAGGGTGCTCATCCGGTCGGCGTGCTCCCGTCGTGCCGGCCGATGAGGAACGACGCCGGGCCCGGGGGCGGGGGCGGGGTGGTCGTGGGGTCGGTGTACGGGTCCGGCTCCAGGTCCTCCGGCTTCAGGCTCTGCTGGGCCTCCGCGAGGCCGATGCCGCGCTGGAAGGCGGCCATGAGGCCGGGGTCGTGACCGGCGGGCCGGTCCACGTCCTGGCGGGGGGCCGGGCCGCCGCGCAACTGGGGTGCGATGTGCTCCTGGGCACGGCGGCGGGGCAGCTGCGGCTTGCCCATGGTGCCGCGCACCGCGCCCGAGCGGGGGGTGGGCGCGATGCCCGCGTTCTCCTCCACCACGGGCCGGTCCCCGGGCCGGATCCCGGGCACGGCCTCCGCCGGATTGGGCCGCTCCGCACGAGCCCCGCGCACGGGCAACGGAGCCGGCCCACGACGGCCCGCCCGCGCGGAGGAGGAACCGAGCAGCTCATCACCCACGTCCGTCGGCTGCGCGCGCCCGTGGGCGTGCGCCTGAGACTGCGTGGGAAACGCGCCCTGACCGCCCGCCAGAGCCGACCCCGAGGCCCGGACGTGGGCCTGGGCATCGGCGGCGAGGGGATCCTGAGCCGGGGCGGGGCCGACACCGGGCGCCTGCGCACGGGAATGCCCCTGAGCCCCGCTCGCCCCCTGCCCCGGGGTCACGGTGCCGCCGGCGGCTCCCCCACTGGGGGCCTGCCCCTGCCCTGCCCCCGAAGCGGACGCCGCCACCGAACCGGAGGCGGGCCCCTGAACCCGGGTCGGATGATCGGAAGCGGTGCCCGACGCGGGGCCCGCGACCGAGGCGTGCGGCCCTGCCGAGCCGGGTCCCGCGGCCGAGGCGTGCGGCGTCGCCGAGGGGTGCGTGGTGCTCGCCCGATGAGGAGTGCTCGGCCGTGCCGGGACTGCGGGCGTTGTCGGGGCTGCCGGCGCTGTCGGGACTGTCGGCGCTGTCGGGACTGTCGGCGCTGTCGGGACTGTCGGCGCTGTCGGCGCCGTCGGCGCTGTCGGGACTGTCGGCGCTGTCGGGACTGTCGGCGGATGCGGCGGTAAAGCCGGCGGCCTGCGCCGGACCTGCGGCGCGGCAGGCACCGCCGCTGCCACCGACGGCGACACCCCGCCCCCGGCACCACGACCGGCACCACCCTCGCCCCCACGACCGGCACCGCCCGCGGACCCGCGCTCGGCCCCCTGCCCAACACCACCCGCAGCCCCGCGCCCGACACCCCCCTCGGCCCCCTGCTCGCCCCCGAGACCGACACCACCCCCCACAACCTGCCCGGCCCCGGGCCCGACACCACCCCCCACAACCTGCCCAGCCCTCGACTCCTCCTCCCCCTCCAACAACCCCGCCGCCGACCCCAACAGCGCCTGCGGTACGACGAGAACAGCCTGGACGCCGCCGTAGATGTTGTTCTGGAGGCGGACGCGGATGCCGTGGCGGCGAGCGAGTTGGGAGACGACGTAGAGGCCGATGCGGCCGTCGGCGAGGAGGCGGCCGACGTTGACCTGGTCGGGGTCGGCGAGCAGGGCGTTCATCCGGCTCTGTTCCTCGACGGGCATGCCCAGTCCGCGGTCCTCGACCTCGACGGCGAGCCCCGAGGTGACGAGGTTGGCGCGCAGCAGCACTTGGGTGTGCGGGTTGGAGAACACCGTGGCGTTCTCGACGAGTTCGGCGAGGAGATGGATGACATCCGCGACGGCGTGCCCGCGCAGCTCCCCGGCGATCGGCGGGACGAGCTTGACCCGCGAGTACTGCTCCACCTCGGCGATGGCGGAGCGCAGCACCTCGGTCATGCAGACGGGGTTGCTCCACTGCCGCCGCGAGACGGCCCCGCCGAGCACGGCGAGGTTCTCGGCGTGGCGGCGGATGCGGGTGGCGAGGTGGTCGACGTGGAAGAGGCCCTTGAGCAGGTCGGGGTCCTCGATCTCGCTCTCCAGCTCGTCCAGGATGGAGATCTCGCGGTGCACGAGGGACTGAAGCCGCCGCGCGAGGTTGACGAAGACCTCCAGTTTCTGTTCGCTGCCGGCCTGGCTGGAGAGCTGGGCGGCCTGGACGACCACAGCGACGGCCCCGTCGTGGGCGCGGGCCAGGTCGGCGGCGAGGAGCTCGAAGTCGTCGGCGTCGCCGGGCGGACCGCCCCGCGTCTTGCGCGCGGGCGGGGCCTCGCCGCGGCGCAGTGTGTCGAGCAGGGCGCGCAGGTCGGCCTCGCCGCGCGCGCTGCTCTTGCGCAGGGCGGCAAGGCGGTCGCTGACGGAGCGGGCGGCGCGGTCGGCGGCGACGGCGGCGACGAGGATCCCGACGCCGGTCACCCCGATCGCGCCGGTCAGGACGGCCCACAGGGTGGGGCTGGGCCGGGCGCCGGTGGAGCGCACGGTGAACAGGACGGCCGCGCAGGCGCTGAGGGCGACGGCGGTCGGCGGGAGCACGGCGAGCCGCACGAGCTGCGGCCGTATGTGCGTCTCCACCGGCGAGAGTGCGGGGCGGGCGACCGGCCGTCCGTGCCGTCCGCCCTCGCGGCGGTCTGCGCGTGGGGCGGGTGCGCGGAGGTGAGACATCGGTGACCTCGGTGTCCTCGTACTGTCGGTCCGTCGGGCGTGGTGGCTCGCGCGGGGTGCGCGACACGGGCACGCGCCATCACGGTGTCGGTCGAGAGGGCCGGAAATTCGGCCGCACGTCGCCCGACGGACACTCACAGTAGTCGCCAACGCATCATGTGCGGTGGGCAGTTGACAAAGTCCCCCGGAGAGAGTCCCGCTCTGGTATGAGGCTTCGCACGACAGACCGATAAGGCCCGCAATGCCCTCGTTCTCGGATCACACCGGAACGACGAAGGAACGATCGAGGTCGATCAAAATTGGTCACTGTCGGTGAACGGTCCGCGAGGCGCGCCGCCCGGAGCGCGTCCGGTCCGCCAGATGTCTACGCGCGCCCCGCGGCCGACTCAGCGGTCCCCCGCCAGATCCAGATCGTCGCGGTCCGACGGCGTCGGGGTCGTCTCCGGGCGGTGGGTCCGGCGCCAGGGGCGGGGCAGGGGGGCGGAGACGCCGCGCCACCACGGCTCTGCCGGGATCTTGCCGGTCGGTTCGAACGGTTCTCCGGGCTGGGGGAGCGCCACCGCCTGGCCGGCGTCCTCGGCGGCGTCCTTCGTCCACTCCCCCGGCTCGGCCCACGGGTGCATGGCCAGGTTGAAGGTGCCCCAGTGGATGGGCAGCAGCACGCCCGCCGGTTCGCCGCCCTGGAGGTCGAGGTGGGCGCGGACGCCCTCCTCCGGGAGCATGTGGATGTCGGGCCAGAACTCGGAGTACGCGCCGATCTGGATCATCGTGGCGTCGAACGGGCCGTGCTCCGCGCCGATCTCGCGGAAGCCGTCGAAGTAGCCGGTGTCACCGCTGTGGTAGATCCGGTGCTCGTCGCCCGCGACGACCCAGGAGGCCCACAGGGTGTGCTGCGTGTTGCGCAGACCCCGGCCGCAGAAGTGGCGGGCCGGGGTGGCGGTGAGGGTGAGTCCGCCGACCTTGGTCGCCTCGTGCCAGTCCAGCTCGCGCAGCCGGTCCGCGGAGACGCCCCAGTGTTCGAGGTGGGCGCCGACGCCGAGCGGCACCGCGAACAGCGTGTCGGTGCCGGCCAGCGCCTTGATCGTGGGCAGGTCCAGGTGGTCGTAGTGGTCGTGCGAGATGACGACGACGTCGACCGGACCCAGGGCGGCGAGCGGCAGCGGAACCGGGTGCAGCCGCTTCGGTCCCGCGAAGGGGAAGGGGGAGCAGCGCTCGCCCCAGACCGGGTCGAAGAGCACCCGGTGCCCGTCGATCTCCGCGAGCACGCTGGAGTGGCCCAGCCAGGTCAGCCGCAGGCCCGTGGCGGCCGGCTTCGCCAGGTCGGCGAGCGTGGTGGCGTGGACGGGGAGCGTGCCGACCGGGGCGCGGCGGGTGCGGGTGTTCTTGTCGAGGAACGCCTTCGCCAGGTCGAGCGTGGAGCCCGAGGGGCGGGTGCGCGCCGGGCCGCCGGGGTTCTGGAAGACGCCGTCCTTGAAGTGGGGCGATCTGCGGATGCGCGCCAGGCGCTCACCGCTCGGGTCCGCGCCGAAGGCCTCGGGCTGCAACGCGCGGAGCCCGGAGCTCGGGGAACGGAAACCGGCCACGGTACCTCCAGGTGGAGTCGCTGAGGATTCCATTATGGTCGGCCCCTACGACAACGCCGGACCGGCCTCGGCACAGGACCCCGGCACCGCGTTGACACAGCGCCCTCCGACTCCCGATACTGACCTGCCGTTCAGTAGAGGCCCAGGTCGAGGAGCCCGTATGACCACCCCCGCGACCGTCCCCACGACCACCCCCGCGACCGCCCCCTTGCTGTCCCTCACCTGGACCGACGACCTCACCGGCCGCCAGGGCTTCCTGGTGGTCGACCGGCTCGTGCGCGGCGTGTGCAGCGGCGGGCTGCGGATGCGGGCGGGCTGCACCCTGGACGAGGTGACCGGCCTCGCCCGCGGCATGAGCCTCAAGGAGGCCCTGCACTACGACCCCGAGGCCCGTTACGTCCCCCTCGGCGGCGCCAAGGGCGGCGTCGACTGCGATCCGCGGGACCCGGAGGCATACGGGCTGCTGGTGCGGTATCTGCGGGCGGTGCGGCCGTACGTCGAGAGCTGCTGGACCACCGGCGAGGATCTGGGGCTCACCCAGGACGTCGTGGACCGGGCCGCCGCCGAGGCGGGGCTCGTGTCGTCGGTGCAGGCCGTCTATCCGCTGCTCGACGACGAGGACGCGGCCCGACGGCGGCTCGCCGACGCCTTCGCCGTCGAGGTGGACGGCATCGGCCTGGACGAGCTGGTCGGCGGCTGCGGAGTGGCCGAGTCGGTGCTCACGGCCCTGGACCGGGACGGCGTGGCGTACGCCGGGACGCGGGTCGCGCTCCAGGGGCTGGGCACCATGGGCGGGGCCACCGCGCGGTTCCTCACACGCGCGGGGCTGACGGTGGTCGCCGTCGCCGACGTCAAGGGGACGATCGCCAACCCGGCGGGCCTGGACGTGGAGGCGCTGCTCGCCGCGCGGGACGCGCATGGCACCGTCGACCGCGCCGTCCTGCGCCGCGACGACCGCGAACTGCCGGGCGACGCCTGGCTCTCCGTCGACGCGGAGGTGCTGGTGCCCGCGGCGGTGTCGTACGCGATCGGGGTCGAGGAGCAGGAGCGGATCACCGCGCGGTGGATCGCCGAGGCCGCCAACATGCCGGTCCTGCCCGAGGCGGAGGAGCTGCTCCACGCGCGCGGGGTGCGCGTGCTGCCGGACGTCGTGGCCAACTCCGGGACGAACGCCTGGTGGTGGTGGACGCTCTTCGGCGACATCGGCGCGGACGCCGACGAGGCCTTCGCCCACACGCGCCGGTCGATGCGCGCGCTGGTCGAACTGGTCCTCGCGCGCGCGGAGGCCGACGGCACGACGCCCCGGGCCGCGGCCCACGCCATCGCCGCGCAGCGCCTGCCGGCGATCACGGAACGGTTCGGCAGCCGGCGCTGAGGCGGGGTGCCCCCTGGGAGCGTGCGGGGCGGCCATGAGCGCGTCGGCGCAGGTCACGGGGGCTGTGTAGGGTTGCCGCGTGGCGAGAGTGCGGTTGAGCGTGGCCGAGCGGCGCGAGGAGTTGCTGCGGGCGGCCATCGAGCAGATCGAGGCGCGGGGCGTCGCGGCGGTCAGGATCGCCGACGTGGCCGCCGCGCTCGGCGTGAGCAACGCGCTCGTGCTCTACCACTTCGAGACCAAGGAGAAACTGGTCGCCGCCGCCTTCGCCTACGCCGCCGAGGACGATCTCGCCCGGCTGCGCAAGCTGCTCGGCCGCCGCGCCACCGCCCTGCGCCGGCTGCGGTCCGCCGTGCGCTGGTACGCGCCCACGGGCCAGGCCAAGGGCTGGCGGCTGTGGATAGAGGGCTGGGCGGTGTCGCTGCGCGAGCCCGCGCTGCGGGAGGTCGCCCGCGACCTCGACCGGCAGTGGAAGGCGGCGCTGTCCGAGGTGATCGCCGAGGGCGTGGCCGCGGGCGAGTTCCGCTGCCCCGACCCGTCCGGCACCGCCCTGCGCCTGACCGCCCTGCTCGACGGCCTCGCCGTCCAACTGACGTCCTACCAGGGCGCGGTGTCGCGGGCCAAGGCCCAGGAGTGGGTCGAGGACGCGCTCGTCCGCGAGCTCGGCCTGCCGTCGGCTCACTGAGCCACGCCGGTCCGCCGACGGCTGGACGCCGGGGACCGGCGCGCCGCTGCCGCACCACCGTCGACCCGCCCGCCGACCGGGACTCCGCGCACGGCGCGCACCTGGGCCTCGGGCGGGGCGGCGACACGTACCGGGGCACCGCCGACGGGACCCGGCTGACGCCGGTGAACCGGCTGCGTCCGGTGGTCGGCCTCGGCACCGGTCCGCTGCGGCTCGGCGGCAACGTCATCGAGGTCGAGGTGGCGGCACCGCCCGGGGGAAGGGGCGCGTCCGTCAGGTCAGTTCGTAGACCGCCGTCACGGTCGCCGTCGTCCGGACCACGCCCGGTGCGACGGGCACCCCGCCGGCGGCGCCGAGCGCGTCCGCGGCCGGTGCCATGGGACGGGCGGAAGCGACGGGGCCCTCGCTGAGGGAGACGAGGCGGCCGAGGCGGTGGCCGCTGAGTTCGGCGTACTGCTGGGCCTTGTCGTGGGCGTCGTCGTGGGCGGCCCGGCGGGCGCGGGCCTGGAGCGGGGCCGGGTCGGACACCTCGAAGACGACGGAGCCGATGCGTCCGGCCTCGCCGGTGGCGTCGGTGATCGCCTGGAGCACCGCGCCGGTCCGCTCCACGTCCCGCACCTTCACGGAGAAGGACTGCGTCGCCTCGTAGCCCTTCAGCCGGGCGGCGCCGTCCGGGTAGTCGTAGACGGGGTTGAGGGCCACGTTCTCGGTACGCACGTCCCGGTCGGCGACGCCCTGTGCGTGGACGGCCTCCAGCAGCGCCCGTGCCGCCCGGGACTGCGCGTCCACGGCCCGCTGCGGGGTCGGGGCGGTGGCCTCGACGCTCGCCGCGACGACCGCGAGATCGGGAGCGGCGCTCGCGCTGCCCTCACCGGTCACGGTGACGGTCCCGGCGGAAGCCTCGGTGTGGGCCGGCACGGCAGACAGGGCCGGCGCGGCGAGGTGGCCGGGCGCGGCGGCCGACGCGGGCACGGCGACGACGGCCGGGACGACCAGGGCGAGCAGGGCCGCGCCGGCGGCGACGGCCGCACGGCGGGAGAGGCGGAGCCGCCGGGACGGGCCGAGCCGGTGCGGCGGGTGGGGAAGGGACATGCGGAACGTCCTTCGGGGCTGGGGGGACGGTGTGCGGTCATCCCAGCACCCGGCCCGGCCCGCGCGGCCGCACCACTCCCGTGTGCTCACCTCACTGGTGGAGCGTGGAGCGGCGGGCCGCGCGCCCGGAGGGCTCACCCCGACCGGCGCGTCACGCCACCGAGGCGATCCACGACTTGATGTCGTCCGGCGACAGCGCGCCCTTGGCCGTGATGTGGTCCCCGGACGACTCCCCGCGCAGCCGGCGGCCGATCCACGGCACCAGGTACTCGCGGGCCCAGTGGACGTCGTCGCGGCGGACGTCGAGAGCGCCGCGGGGCGGGAGCGGCGGCCAGGCCTGCTCCGGGTCGGCCGGGATCTCCAGGCCGAGGGCCTGCCCGGCGCGCAGCGCCACGCGCGTGTGCCCCTCCGGGGAGAGGTGGAGCCGGTCGTGGTCCCAGGCCCGGCGGTCCTGGACGGACCTCAGGGACCACAGGTCCAGCACGGGACAACCGTAGCGGTCGGCGATGGCGCGCACATGTCCGTTGTAGGTGGCGATCTTGCCGCGCAGGTGCTTGAGGACGGGGACGCCACGGGTGTCGAAGCCGGTCGTCACCATGACCGTGCCGGACACGGCGGTGAGTTCGGCGATCGCCCGCTCGAAACGCTCGGCGACCTCGTCGGGGTCGGTGCCGGGGCGGAGGATGTCGTTGCCGCCCGCACAGAAGGAGACGAGGTCGGGCGCGAGCTCGACGGCCCTGGGCAGCTGGTCGGCCATGATCTGGTCGAGCAGCTTGCCGCGCACCGCGAGGTTCGCGTACCTGAAGTCGCCTTCCGGGCGCCGGTCTGCGAGGAGTACCGCGAACCGGTCGGCCCAGCCGACGAACGCCCCGTCGGGCCCGGGGTCGCCGACGCCCTCGGTGAAGCTGTCCCCCACCGCCACGTACGACCCGATCACTGATCTGCTGTCACTCTTCGAATCGTCTGCCACAACAGGGCATGATTCACCTTCGAATGTGACCTACGCGACCGTAGGCAAGGGTTGACGGACGGTGAGATAAGACACCCTTAAAGAGTTTGCCAATCGGGGAATAGCGTCCCTCACCGCCCCCGCCGGGTGGACCACACCCGGAAGTCGTTGATCCGGAAGTGGCTCCAGGTGGTGCGGAAGGCGAAGTGCCCGCCGGT
This sequence comes from Streptomyces sp. NPDC002328, assembly GCF_042890065.1. Classification (NCBI taxonomy): domain Bacteria; kingdom Bacillati; phylum Actinomycetota; class Actinomycetes; order Kitasatosporales; family Streptomycetaceae; genus Streptomyces; species Streptomyces sp. NPDC002328. The sequence continues at coordinate 66,200 of NZ_JBIARQ010000004.1, forward strand.
GTAGGGCTCGGGGTCGACGTGGTCGAAGACCAGCCGCCCGTTGTTCCACCACCGCACGGTGGACCCGTCGGAGACGATGCGGACGTGGTTCGGCTCGTTGGCGACGAGCAGCGGCTCGGTGTAGTCGTACAGCAGCGGCCGCTCCCCCGGCCAGCCGACGTAGCGGCGCAGCCGGGTGGTGGTGTTGGTGTTCGCGCCGTAGCCGACGTAGTACGTCCTGAGGTTGTCGTACTCCGCGAGCGCGCCGCCCCTCGGGGTGGCGAAGAGGTCGTCCGGGGAGCGGGCGTCGACGGCGTTCCAGAAGTTGTTGAGGTCGGAGACGCGGTCGTTGACGCCGCCCGCGGAGACGGGGGTGGCGGTGTACTCCAGGACGTACGGTCCTTCGAGCCGCTGGCGGAACCAGATGGTCGCGCCGGCGGGCACGTCGACCTCCAGGGTGCCCCGGGAGGCGGTGACGGTGCCGCCCTTCTCCAGTTCCACGGCCCACCGGCGCAGTCCGTGCCGGAAGTCGTCGTGGGCGAGGAGCCGGCGATGCCGGGGCGCGCCGTGGCCGGCGGCCGTGCTCGCGGCGGCGGTGTGCGCGGGGGCGAGGGCGGCCAGGGCCGCGCCGGCGGCCAGGGCGCCGAAGGCTCTACGCGTGGTCGTCATGGGAGACGGCTCCTTCAGGGGTCGTGATCGCGGGCCTGGGGACACGCCGTGTCTCGGCGCCCAGGTAGTAGTCGGTGTACGTGGACTGGAGGTAGCCGCGCACGGTCCAGCCCAGTCGGTACGCGGGGTTCTGGGCCAGCGTGTAGAAGCGCGTCCGCGTGGGCTCGGTGGTGGTGTAGAGGCGCAGCGCGGTGTGGTCGGCGGTCTCGGCGAGGATCTCCTCGCGCCAGTCGCCGACGAGATCGCCGTAGAAGGGGGTGGCGTTGCGCGCGCCGGAGACCACTCCGGCCGGTTCGAAGATCCTGGTGCTGGTCTCGGTCGCCGGGTCCCACTTCTCGACGTGGGTGAAGTCGAGCAGTTCTGACGCTTTGTCACCGTCCCACCAGATGCGGAAGTTGACGCTGGGCGTGGTGGTGGACACCTTGCCGTCGCGAACGTTGAAGACGCCCGCGCCGGGCCGGGTGACGTCGGCGGTGGAGGTCCAGTACTCGTAGCCCGGGTGCCCGGGGTCGATGTCGGCGGCGTTGCCGCGCCCGGTGTCCAGGTCGGCGTCGCTCACCGGGTCCGCCGGGTGCGCGCCGGTGACGAGCCGCTCGCCGGTGTCCGCGTCGTAGTAGTACCAGGGGAACGCGGAGACGACGCCCAGCTCCGACTGCTGGATGGCGAAGCCCTCCAGGCCGGGCCGGGCGGGGTCGAGGTCGGCGATGTCGAAGCGGTCCCCGTGGATGGCGCGGTCGACGACATAGCGGAGGGTGCCGTCGCTGTTGACGACGTAGTTGCCGTCGGCGATCTCGTCCTTGCCGTCCTGGTCGACATCGACGGTGCGGATCTGGTGGAAGCTGCTCGCGCCGGCGGCCGGGTCGACGACGTGCTTCCAACGGCGGGTCAGCTCGGTGCCGTTGAAGTCCCAGGTCTGGAAGAGGATGCGGAACGCGCCGCGGCGGGCGCCGACGCGGGTCACCAACTTGGTCACGAGCGAGGGGCGTTCGCCGTCGAGGTAGGCGATGCCGAAGTGGCCGCCGGAGGGGCCGTCGGCGGTGAAGTCGTCGGGGACGGGCTGCCGGGTGCGTTCGGCGCCGGTCGCGCCGTCGATGACCGACACGAACTGGTCGGCGGGCGAAGGGGATTCGACTTTCGCGCCGTCGGCGAACGTGGTCCCGGCGGCGGTGTGCGCGAGCACCTCCGCCCTTCCGTCGCCGTCGAGGTCGTACACGGTGACGTTGTCGTCGTTGCGGTAGCCGCCGATGGGCGTGGAGCCGCTGATCGCCGCCGGGGCCGGGTCGTTGGCGCCGTTCCCGCCGGCCTGGGTGTAGGAGCCGGGGCCGAGGTCGACGCGCCAGAGCCGCTCGCCCGCGAGGCTGTACGCCTCCAGCAGGTCGGGCCGGTCCCGGGTCCCGGACAGCCGGCTGACGACGAGTTCGTAGCGTCCGTCGCCGTCGAGGTCGCCGGGCCAGGCGTGCTGGACGGTGTAGCCGTCGGCGGCGGCGAGCGGGATCTCGGCGTAGCCGTCGGTCCAGCGCAGGGCGGGCGAACTCGGCCTGCTCTCCCGTCCGTCGATCACCGTGCGCACGGTGTAGACGCCGGTCCCCCGGGTGTCGTCCTGGTACGTGGTCGACTTCCGGACGGGCTCGCGGTTGAGGCGGCGGCCGTTCTTGTACACGTTGAAGGCGATGGCGTCGCCGTGGTGCGCGTACTCGGTGCCGAGGAGGCGCCAGCTGAGGAACACGCCCTTCCCGGACGGCACGGCGACCAGGCCCCGGTCCAGGTCCTCGACGGTCCTGCGCGGCTGCTCGGCGGCCCCGGGCGACCGCTCGGCGGCCTGACCGACCGGCGCGGCGACGAGCCCGGCGAGCAGGGCCACGGCGGTGGCGGCGGCGGAGAGGGCGACTCCCCTGGCGGCGATTCCCCTGGCGGCGGTGCCTCTGGCGACGGTGCTTCTGGCGACGGTGCTTCTGGCGACGGTGCCTCTGGTGACGGTGTGTCGGTCGACGCCGGACACGGGGACCTCCATAGGGCGTTGGAGAGCGGTGAAGGTGGAGGGAAAGCGCTTGCTCGTCAGCTGACGGAGATCACTGTGTCCTCGTCCCGCCACCGCTGTCGACACCCCGTCAGGGTCTGCCATGAGACCGCAATACGACGATCATGAACGCGCAAAGCCGAAGGCCGGGCCCCGTGGATCGGGGTCCGGCCTTCGGCTTGCGTGTCAGTGCCTGCCAGTGCCTGCCAGTGCTTGTGAGGGCGCTCGGGCAGGAGGGTGGAGCGGCGGTGGTCAGCCGACGGAGACTCCGTGCGAGCGCAGGTAGGCGATCGGGTCGATGTCGGAGCCGTAGTTCGGCGAGGTGCGGATCTCGAAGTGCAGGTGCGGGCCGGTCACGTTGCCGGTCGCGCCGGAGAGACCGATCTGCTGGCCGGCGGAGACGCTCTGGCCGGCCGAGACCGACAGCGAGGACAGGTGGGCGTACTGGGCGTAGTAGCCGTCGGCGAGCCGGATGACGACCTGGTTGCCGTACGCGCCGCCCCAGCCCGCGGAGACGACCGTGCCCGCGCCGACGGCCTTGAGGGTGGTGCCGGTCGGGGCGACGAAGTCGACGCCCGTGTGGTAGCCGCTGGACCACATGCTGCCGGACATCCGGTACGGGGTGCCGACGGAGGCGTTGGACACGGGGAGGCTGAAGCCGGAGACGCTGCCGCCGCCGTTCCCGGAGGTCTGGCTCGTCGACGCCTTGGACGCCGAGGACTTGGAGGACGACTCCGAGGCCTTCGACGCGGACGACTTCGAGGCGGAGGACTTCGACGCGGACGACTTCGAGGACTCCGCGGAGCGCGAGGTCTTCGAGGCGGAGTTCTCCGAGGAACCGGTGGAACCGGTCGAGCCGGACGGCGACTTGGCGCCGCCGGCCGCGGCCCGCTCCCCGATCGACAGTTTCAGACCCGGGTGGATCAGCGACGGGTCGGCGCCGACGGCCTCGCGGTTGTCCGAGTACAGCTTCTGCCAGCCGCCGGTGACGTTCTGCTCGTCCGCGATCTTCGAGAGATAGTCGCCGGAACGGACCGTGTAGGTCGCGGACTTCGCCGCGGCCTTCGAGTCGGCGGCGGCCTGCTGCGCGACCGGAACGGTCTGGACGGGCCGCTCCGAAACGGAGGAGACCGACTGGGCGGCGGCCGACTGGGCCGGGGCGGCCTGGGCGCCGGCGGCCCCGATGAGCGGGAGGGCGAGAGCCGCGCCCCCGGTACCGGCGGCGGCGATGGAACGGGTGAAACGCTGAGCCTTGGGACGGCGGTGCTTACCCTTCGCGGGCATGGCGAATTCCTCTCCGGCGCCTGCGAGGTGAGCTGTCGGGTGCGGACTGGAGATGCCCGGCCGCGCCGAGGCGCGGCTTTACCCCAAGCCTGTTCCGGAGACCGGAACAGGCGGTTCTGCCTGTGGGTCCCCCGCTCCTGCCGTACACGGGTGAGTGTCTTCGGTTTCCGGGCGGCGGCAGGATTGGGCGTCCGTCCGGATTGAGGTGGAACGTAAGCGACTCAGACGTACGGGGACAAGCGAAGGTTGTGCCGGTGACGCCCGCCTTGTGGTCCGCTGTGAGAAAACCCGGTCACGCTCCGTGAATCCGGTGACGGATTCTGCGGGAAACACCCATGAAAACTCCACGAATTACGTGAACATGACGCACAACGTACGGTCACGAATATGACGCTGCTCACGTGACGTCTCTCCAGGTTCCTTTATTCCGGACCTAGTTGGAATGAAGGATTTAATTCGGACAGAGTACTCAGATGCGACGCAGACGGATAACTGCCGCATCAAGGTCACCGCGCAACCCGGTACGCAACCCGTGATGCAACAGCACCGCCCCTCGGTGCACTTCGCCCGTTTCGAGGCATTCGTACGATCCTGTCGGGTCGAGTCCGCGCAGTCGCAGCGCCGGCGCCGGCTCGCCGTACCGCTGCGCCTGGAGCCAGGCGAGGACGACGGCCTCGTCCCCGCGCACGTACTGCACGGCGCTCAGCCCGCCCTCCGGGGCGCGCAGCCGGTGGAGATCGCCGCGCTGGACGAGGGGCCGGATCTCCTTGTAGAGATCCACCCATCGCCGGGCCTCGGCGAGCTCCTCCTCGGTCCACTCGGAGAGGTCGCCGCCGACGCCGAGCACCCCGGCCATGGCGCTGACGAACCGGAACCGCAGCGAGCTGGCCCGGCCGTTGAGCTGGGTGTTGGGGCTGTCGGTGACCCAGGCGGCCATCACCCGCGCGGGGTGGATCTGGCTGAAGCCGTGCTGGACGGCGAGCCGGTCCAGCGGGTCGGTGTTGTCGGAGGTCCACACCTGGTCGGTACGGCTCATGATCCCGAGGTCGATCCGCCCGCCACCGCCCGAGCAGGACTCGAAGGCGACGCCCGGGTGTGCCGCCCGCAGCCGGTCCAACAGGGCGTACAGGGCGCGCACATGGTCGACCCAGAGCCGCTGCGGGTAGGGGTCGTCGGGCCAGCCGGCGTCGGTGAAGGCGCGGTTGAAGTCCCACTTGACGTAGTCGATGGGCGCGCTGGACAGCAGGGTGTCGAGGCGCTGCCACAGATACTCCCGGACGTCCTCGCGGGCCAGGTTGAGGACGAGCTGATTGCGCAGTTCCGTCCGCTTTCGTCCCGGCTGGAACTGCACCCAGTCGGGGTGCGCCCGGTACAGGTCGCTGTCCGCGTTGACCATCTCGGGCTCGACCCAGATGCCGAACTGCATCCCGAGCGCGTGCACGTACTCGGCGAGCGGCTTCAGCCCCTTGGGGAAGCGGTCGGGGTTGGGCGTCCAGTCGCCGAGGCCCGCGTGGTCCCCGGTGCGCGCCCCGAACCAGCCGTCGTCGACGACGAACAGCTCGACGCCGATGGCCGCGGCGCGGCGGGCGAGGGTGGCCTGCTGCTCCTCGGAGATGTCGAAGTAGGTGGCCTCCCAGGAGTTGAAGAGCACCGGCCGGTCGCGCTCGGCGTCCGGGATCACGTGGGCGCGCTGGTAGGCGTGCCAGGCGCGGCTCGCGCCGCCGTAGCCGCCGTCCGTCCACAGGCCGGCGAAGACCGGCGTGGTGAAGGTCTCGCCGGGCGCGAGCCGCAGCAGGCCCGAGTCGTCGTAGCCGGCGCCGCCGGTGATCTGCACGCGCGCGTCGGGCAGTTGGGCGACGGCGATCCGCCAGGAGCCGGACCAGCCCAGCGCGCAGCCGTAGACCTCGCCGTGCTCCTCGGTGGCGTCGGTGTCCAGGGCGACCCAGGGCAGGTGCTGGTGGCCGGTGTGGCCGCGGCGGCTGCCGATGACCTTCTCGCCGTAGGTGAGGGGCGCCCGGGTGAGCCGGGACTCGGCGGCCCAGCGACCGTGCAGCTGGGACATCCGCCAGCCGTCGCGGTCGGGCAGCGTCCAGACGGCGGAGTCGGCGCGCAGCAGCTCCAGCGGCTCGCCGCCCTCGCCATCACCCACGCCGTCGCCGTCGTCGCCCTCGTGGCGCAGGGTCGCCCAGCGCTCCACGACGTCGTCGCGCATCCGGTAGTGCAGGGTGACGGACAGCACGCCGTCCCGGAAGCGCAGCCGCAGCTCGTCGCCCTGCTCACCGTCCTCCGTCTCATGGCCGGCGAAGGTCCACTCGGTGCCGCGCCGCCCGGGGGTGCGCACGGACAGGGCGGGCCGTACGAAGCGGGCGCCGCCCTCGACCGGGTACTCCTCGCGGCCGTCGAGCGGGGACTCGAAGGCCCAGTAGTCCGGGAGCGGGCGCACGGCGAGCGCCTCGGCGTCGGCGAGCTCGATCCGGGGCCCCCAGTGCAGGTGCACGAGCTCGTCGGCCTCGGTGACATGGACGGCGTAACTGCTGGCGGGCCCGGACAGGAGCCAGGTACGGCCGTCGGCGGCGGACTCGGGCATCAAACCCCCACTGATTCGAACAGGTGCGATCAATCACCAACATCATCAGGGGTGGGCGTCCCGCCGGGCAAACCTCGGCGGCCGGCGTGCGCCCCCGGCGGATGCCCGCCGGTCCGCCTCCGGTGACCGCCCGTGCACGTCTCCTTGCAGCACGAATCGATGTCGTATGGTCGAGGAAGTTCCGTCGGTCACCGAGCCGCGCCGACCGGGACCGACCGGGAGGGAGCCCCCGTGACGCAGCAGATCCCGTCGACCGAGCCCGAGCTGGCCGGTGTGCGCAACTTCCGTGACGTGGGCGGCCTGCCGACCGCCGACGGCCGGAGGGTGCGGCACGGCGTGCTGTTCCGCAGCGGCCATCTCGCGCACGCGACCGGCGAGGACGCCGCGTTCCTCTCCTCCCTGGGCCTGCACACGATCTTCGACTTCCGCAACGCGGCGGACGTCAAGCTGGAGGGCCCGGACGTCGAGCTGCCGGGCGTGCGCAACGTGAACCTGCCGCTGTCCGACCCGGCGGACGGCGCCGAGTTCTGGCGGATGGTCCGCGACGGCGACATCGACCAGCTGCGCCGGATCCTCGGCGACGGCCGGGGCGCGGACCGGATGATCGCCTCCTACCGCTCGATCGTCACGGACCGCACGGCCCAGCACTCCGAGGTGCTGCACTCGCTGGCCGAGGACAGCGTCCCCGTCCTGATGCACTGCGCGGCGGGCAAGGACCGCGCCGGTCTGTCCATCGCGGTGACGCTGCTCGCGCTGGGCGTGGAGCGCGAGGCGATCCTCGCCGACTACCTGGAGTCCAACGCCAAGCACCGCCGCTACAAGGTGCACCGCAACGGCAGCTCCGGTGACACCTACTCGCCCGAGGTCATGGAGCTGCTCGGCCCCCTCTTCGACGCCCGCGCCGAGTACCTCACGGCGGCGCTGGAGACCATCGAGGTCACGTGGGGCGGTGTCGACCCCTACCTGGAGCAGGGCCTCGGCCTCTCGGCGCAGACCAGGGAGCGGCTGCGGGAGCGCCTGCTCGACTGAGCCCGCGTCACTGCTTCGTGCCGGCCTCGAACAGCAGCCAGATGAACGCGGCGAGGACGTGTCCGACGGCGATGTAGATGATCAGCCGGATCCAGATCCCGCGCGGGAACCTCTCCTCCATGTCGCTCATGGCGTCTCTCCAGGGGTGGGGCCGAGGCACAGGGCGGCCGTCGGACTCTGCAACAGGGTGTGGACGAAGAGCAGTTCGACCCCGTCGGGGTCGCGGGCCGCGATGCGGTGCGGGGTCAGCGAGTCGAAGTGCGCGCTGTCGCCCGGCCCGAGCCGGTGCGTGGCGTCCCCGAGCCGCAGCGTCAGCCGCCCGCGCAGGACGTGCAGCCACTCCTCCCCGGGGTGGACGCGCACGATGTCGCCCTGGGAGCCGTAGGGCACGTGGACGCGCAGGGCCTGCATGGCCCGCCCGGACGCGCCGGCCTGCCAGTAGGTCCAGCCGCCCGCGCGGGTCGGTTCCATGTCGGCGGCGCGCACGACGGCGTCCCGGTCGGCGACCGTCTCGCCGAGCAGTTCGGAGACCGTCGTACCGTAGACACGGGCGAGCGCCAGCAGCATCGGCAGCGAGGGCTGGCGTCGCCCGGTCTCCAGACGGGAGAGATGGGCGGGCGACAGCCCGGCGGCGCCGGCCGCGGTCTCCAGGGTGAGACCGGCCAGGCGGCGCAGGGAGCGCAGCTGCGGGGCGACGGCGGGGATACCGTCGGCCGGGTCGGAACCCGGGCCCGGGTCGGCACCTGGGCCGGAATCCTGGTCGGCGTCGGAAGGGCTCATGCCTCCATTCAGCCGCAACTTTGCCTCTGCGGCAAATTACTTGCCTCAGAGGCAAAAGCCCCGCGCCGGGCGAGGCGAAAGCCACCGCGCCCGGCCCTCGCCCCCGCGCTCACCGGCCGGCGACCGCCTGCTTGACGAGCGTCTTGCCGAAGTCCCACATCAGCCCGCCCCCGTTGTGCGCGTCGTCCATCACCTCGGTGAAGGCGTCCACGAACCGGTCCACTTCCTTCTCCCCGATGACGAGCGGCGGGATCAGCTTGATCACCTCCAGCCGGTCGCCGGACACCTGGGTGAGGATCCGGTGCCGCTGGAGCAACGGCACGACCACCATCTGCGCGAACAGCCCCTTGCGGGCGGCCTGGAGCATCGCCCAACGGCTGCGCAGCTTCAGCGACTTCGGCCGGCCGAACTCGATGCCGATCATCAGCCCCCGGCCGCGCACGTCGGCGAGCAGCTCGTACTTGTCGACCAGCGCCGCCAGCCGCGACTTCAGCAGCTCGCCGGTGACGCGGGCGTTCGCGATGATCCCCTCGTCCTCCATGACGGACAGCACGGCGAGACCGGCGGCCATGGCCTGGGCGTTGGAGCCGAAGCTCGCCGAGTGCACCAGCACCCGGTCCATGGACGAGTAGACCTTCCTGAAGATCCAGTCCTTGCCGAGCGTGGCCCCGACCGGCACATAGCCGCCGGAGAGCGCCTTCGCCACGCACACGAGGTCCGGTTCGACGCCGTCCGCGTGCTGGTGGGCGTAGAAGCAGCCGGTGCGGCCGAGGCCGGTCTGCACCTCGTCCGCGATGAGCAGCGCCTTGTGCCGGTGCAGGAGTTCCTGGGCGGCGCGCGGATAGCCGGGCGGAGCCTCGTGCACGCCCTTGCCCTGGATCGGCTCGACGATCAGAGCGGCGACGTCGCCCTTGGCCAACTCCGCCGCGAGGGCGTCGAGATCGCCGAGGGGCACGGCCGTGTCGGGCAGCAGCGGGGCGAAGCCGTCGCGGAAGCCGGACTCGCCGTTGACCGAGAGGGAGCCGGCGGTCAGGCCGTGGAAGGCGTGGTCACAGTAGAGGATCCGCGGTCTGCCGGTCGCGTGGCGGGCGAACTTCAGCGCGGTCTCGACGGCCTCGGTGCCGCTGTTGCCGAAGAACACCCGGTCCAGGTGCGGGGTATGGGTGAGGAGCTGCTCGGCGAGCAGTCCGGGCAGCGGCTGGCAGTCGAACCGGGTGAGGTCGGCGAGCTGCGCGTCGAGCACGTCGTGCAGCGCCTTGCGGACGACGGGATGGTGCCGGCCGAGGCCCATCACGCCGAACCCGGCGAGCATGTCCAGGTAATCGGCGCCGTCGGCGTCCCAGAAGTAGGCGCCCTCGGCCCGCTCGTAGACCTTGTCGAAGCCGATCGTGTGCAGCATGCGCGGCAGTTGGTGGTTGAGGTATCTGTCGTGCAGCTCGTAGCGTTCGGCCCCGCGCGCCGCGAGCAGCGCGCGCAGGTCGAACTCCCCGGCCCTGCCCCTGGACGGGGGCGAGGGCGACGCGGATTCGGCGGTCGTCATACGTCGTGCTCCTTGGACTCCTTGGAGTTCTCGAACTCCTTGACGGCCAGGCTCGCGCCGATCCGTCCGGCGATCTCGACCGGCGTGAGGCCGATGTCGGCCAGCACCTCCGCGCGTTTGGCGTGCGCGAGGAACTGCTCGGGGATGCCGAACCGCCGTACCGGCACGTCGACTTCGGCGTCGCCCAGGGCGAGCGCCACGGCCGAACCGACGCCTGCGGCACGGCTGTTGTCCTCGACGACGGCCACCAGCCGGTGCGCGGCGGCGAGACCGGGCAGCGCCGGGTCGACGGGTTTGACCCACCGCGGGTCCACCACCGTGCAGTCGACGCCGCGCGCCGCCAGCAGCTCGGCCGCCTGGAGGCACACGGGGGCCATGACGCCGACGGCGACCAGCAGCACGTCCGCCCGTTCGCCCCGGCGCAGCACGTCCATGCCGCCGACCCGGTCGACCGCCGGGATCTCGGGGCCCACCGACTCCTTCGGGAAGCGCACGAGGGTCGGCGCGTCGTCCACCGCGACGGCCTCCCGCAACTGGGCGCGGAGTTGCTCGGCGTCGCGGGGCGCGGCGATCCTCAGGCCGGGGACGACCTGGAGGACGGACATGTCCCACATGCCGTTGTGGGAGGCCCCGTCGACGCCGGTCACGCCGGCCCGGTCCAGCACGAAGGTGACCCCGCAGCGGTGCAGGGCGACGTCCATCAGCAGCTGGTCGAAGGCGCGGTTGAGGAAGGTGGCGTAGACGGCGACGACGGGGTGCAGGCCCCCGGTGGCGAGCCCGGCGGCGCTGACCGCCGCGTGCTGCTCGGCGATGCCGACGTCCCACACCCGGTCCGGGAAGCGTGCGGCGAACGGGCCGAGGCCCACCGGGTGCAGCATGGCGGCGGTGATCGCCACGACGTCGTCGCGCTCCTCGCCGATCCGCGCGATCTCGTCGCCGAAGACGGACGTCCAGGACGGGCCGCCGGCCGGTACGAGCGGTGCGCAGGTCAGCGGGTCCATCACGCCGACGGTGTGGAAGTGGTCCTCCTCGTGGGCGAGGGCGGGCTCGTAGCCGCGGCCCTTCTCGGTGAGGCAGTGCACCAGCACCGGCCCGTGGAAGCGCTTGGCCCGCCGCAGCGCGGACTCGACGGCCTTGACGTCGTGCCCGTCGATCGGGCCGAGGTACTTCAGGCCGAGGTCCTCGAACATGCCCTGCGGGGCGAACGCGTCCTTGAAGCCCTTCTTCGCGCCGTGCAGGGACTCGTACAGCGTGTGGCCCACGACCGGGGTCCGCTGGAGGACGTCCTTGCCCCAGGCGAGCACCTTCTCGTAGCCGTCGGTGGTGCGCAGGGTGGCCAGGTGGTTGGCGAGCCCGCCGATGGTCGGCGCGTAGGAGCGTTCGTTGTCGTTGACGACGATGATCAACGGCCGGTCCTTGGCGGCCGCGATGTTGTTGAGCGCCTCCCAGGCCATGCCCCCGGTGAGGGCGCCGTCGCCGACGACCGCGACGACGTGCCCCTTCTCCCCGAGCACCTGGCGGGCCTTGGCGAGTCCGTCGGCCCAGCCGAGGGCGGTGGAGGCGTGGCTGTTCTCGATGACGTCGTGCTCGGACTCCTCCCGCGAGGGGTAGCCGGACAGGCCGCCCTTGCCGCGCAGCTTGGAGAAGTCCTGACGGCCGGTCAGAAGCTTGTGCACATAGCTCTGGTGGCCGGTGTCCCACAGGATGCGGTCGGTCGGCGACTCGAAGACCCGGTGCAGCGCGACGGTCAGTTCCACCACGCCCAGGTTGGGGCCGAGGTGGCCGCCGGTGCGGGCGACCGCGTGCACCAAGAACTCCCTGATCTCTTCGGACAGTTCGCCGAGTTCCGCCTCGGACAGCGCCTTCAGGTCGCGTGGTTGCCGGATGGTCTCCAGGATCGTCACGATCGGGCCCCCTCTCGTTCCGTGCTGCTCAACTCACGGTGACGGCCGGCTCCCCCGCCGCGACGCCGTCCTGCTCCATCTGCTCGGCGATCCTCATCGCCTCCTCGATGAGCGTCTCGACGATCTTCGACTCGGGGACGGTCTTGACGACCTCGCCCTTCACGAAGATCTGACCCTTTCCGTTGCCGGAGGCGACCCCGAGGTCGGCCTCCCGTGCCTCGCCGGGGCCGTTGACCACACAGCCCATCACCGCGACGCGCAACGGGACTTCCATGCCCTCCAGGCCGGCGGTGACCTCGTCGGCCAGCTTGTAGACGTCGACCTGGGCACGGCCGCAGGACGGGCAGGAGACGATCTCCAGCCGCCGCTGCCGCAGGCCGAGGGACTGGAGGATCTGGATGCCGACCTTGACCTCCTCGGCCGGCGGCGCGCTCAGCGAGACGCGGATCGTGTCGCCGATGCCCTGGGACAGCAGCGCGCCGAAGGCCACCGCCGACTTGATCGTGCCCTGGAACGCCGGCCCCGCCTCCGTCACGCCCAGGTGCAGCGGGTAGTCGCACTGCGCGGCGAGCTGCCGGTAGGCCTCGACCATCACGACCGGGTCGTTGTGCTTGACGGAGATCTTGACGTCCCGGAAGCCGTGCTCCTCGAAGAGGGACGCCTCCCACAGCGCGCTCTCCACGAGCGCCTCCGGGGTGGCCCTGCCGTGCTTCTGGAGCAACCGCCGGTCCAGGGAACCGGCGTTGACCCCGATGCGGATCGGCGTGCCATGGTCCGCGGCGGCCCGCGCGATCTGCTTCACCTTGTCGTCGAACTGCTTGATGTTGCCGGGGTTGACGCGGACGGCGGCGCAGCCCGCCTCGATCGCCGCGAACACGTACTTGGGCTGGAAGTGGATGTCGGCGATCACCGGGATCTGCGACTTGCGGGCGATGACCGCGAGGGCGTCTGCGTCGTCCTGCGTGGGGCAGGCGACGCGCACGATCTGGCAGCCGGACGCGGTCAGCTCGGCGATCTGCTGGAGGGTCGCGCCCACGTCCGAGGTGCGGGTGGTCGTCATCGACTGCACCGACACCGGGGCCCCGCCCCCGACCGCGACCGGGCCGACCTGGATCCGGCGCGAGGCGCGCCGTTCGGCGATCGGCCGCAGGGGCGCCTCGGGGACGCCGAGGGAGACGGCGGTCACCGGGTCACTCCCGGTTCCCGGAGACCGTCTCGCGCATGGCGCGCAGCGACTCCTTGAGCGAGCCCATGGTGGCGAGGACGGCGGTGGGCTCGTAGCCGCAGTGCGCCATGCAGTTGGCGCAGCGCGGGTCCTTGCCGCGACCGTACTTGTCCCAGTCCGTCTTCTCGATGAGTTCGCGGTACGTCGGCACGTATCCGTCGCTCATCAGGTAGCAGGGCTTCTGCCAGCCGAAGAGGGAGTAGTTGGGGATCGCCCAGGCGGTGCACGGGAAGTCGACCCTGCCCTCCAGGAAGTCCAGGAAGAGCGGGGAGTGGTTGAGCCGCCAGCGGCGCCGGTTGCCGCCCGCGAAGGCCTTCTTGAACAGCTCGCGGGTCTGCTCCACGCCGAGGAAGTGCTCCTGGTCGGGCGCCTTCTCGTAGGCGTAGGCGGGCGAGATCATCATCTCGTCGACCTGGAGGTCGTCGTTGAGGAAGTCGAGCACCTCGACGATGGTCTGCGGGGTGTCAGTGTTGAAGAAGGTGGAGTTGGTGGTGACCCGGAAGCCGCGCCGCTTGGCCTCCTTGATCGCGGCCACGGCCTCGTCGAACACGCCCTCCTTGGCCACCGACTCGTCGTGCCGCTCGCGCAGTCCGTCGATGTGCACGGCGAACGCGAAGTAGGGGGAGGGCTTGAAGCGGTCCATCTTCTTGCGCAGCAGCATCGCGTTGGTGCAGAGGAAGACGTACTTCCTTCTGGCCACCAACTGCCGGACGATCTCGTCGATGTGAGGGTGCATCAGCGGTTCGCCGCCGGCGATCGACACCATCGGGGCGCCGGATTCGAGCACCGCTCCCACGGCCTGCGCGACGGGCATGCGCTGCTTGAGCACGCCGGCCGGATGCTGGATCTTGCCGCAGCCCTCGCACTTGAGGTTGCAGGCGAAGAGGGGCTCCAGCTCGACGATGAGCGGGAACTTGTCCCGCTTGCGGAGCTTCTGTTCAGCCAAGTATGTAGCGACCTTGATGGACTGGCGCAGCGGCATGGCCATCTGGCTCACCTCCGGGGGAGCAGCACATTACGGTGCCATTCGAAGAATGCAGGCAGGACGGAACGAAGGACGCGGAAAGCCGATATTCCACCGCGCACCGTGCCGATCCGGACGAGTTCATGTTCAGGAGCGTCCACGACCACCCGGACGGCCGCAACCGGGCGCATCGAAGCGCGGACGGCGCTCAGGAGCGTGGCCGCCGACTCCATGTCGGCCGCGATCGCGCCGGTGGCGAGCAGGTCGGACCGCTCCGGGCCGCGCACCACGTGGTCGGATCCGGTGAGGGGGCCGGTGTGGACGGTGCGCCCCGGCAGGGTGCGCACGAGTTCCTTGACGAGCAGCTCGACGCCCACGCACGGCACGGTGCCGCGCGGGTCGCGGGTCTCCTCGGCGACGACGAGGTCGCCGGGGTGCATTCCGGGGGCGAGTCCGGCGCAGAAGCCGGTGGCGAGCACGGCCGCTCCGCTCAGCGGCGGGTCGGCCAGGACCCGGGTGACGGTGCGCTCGGCCGCCTTCGGCCCCATCCCGGTGCGCAGGACGGTGACCGGCCCGCCGGCCCCGCCGCGGTCGCCCATGCGCAGGGCGAGGTGCTCGATGCCGAGCGCGCAGGCGATCAGCAGCGGGGCGGAGGCGGGCTGCGCTCTCATCAGCTCCCCTCGGCCTCTGCGGGGACCGTGTCGTCGACGACGACCCGGACCACCGTCTCGGTGAACGGCTCGCCGTGGACGTACCGGCCGAGCGCGGTCAGCGGGAACACCTGCCGGTAGAGGTGGTAGTTGATGGAGAAGTCCCACGGGAAGCCGGTGCCGGTGAACTGCGGCTCGTCCCAGGAGCCGTCCTCGCGCTGGGTCCGGGCGAGCCAGGCCACGCCGCGCTCGACCGCCCCGGACTCCCGCTCCCCCGCGGCGAGCAGCGCCATCAGCGCCCAGGCCGTCTGGGAGGCGGTGGAGGCGCCCCGGCCGCTGAAACGGACCGGGTCGTCGTAGGAGCGCAGGTCCTCGCCCCAGCCGCCGTCGTCGTTCTGGACCCGCTCCAGCCAGGCCACGGCCCGCCGGATCGCCGGGTGCTGGACGGGCATCCCGGCGGCGGTCAGCGCGGGCACCACGGAGCCGGTGCCGTAGACGTAGTTGACGCCCCAGCGGCCGAACCACGAGCCCTCCGGCTCCTGTTCGGCGAGCAGCCAGTCGATGCCGCGCCGGGTGCGCGGGTCGTGGGCGAGACCCTCGACGGCGAGCATCTCCACGACGTGCGCGGTGACGTCGGCCGACGGAGGGTCGATGACCTCGCCGAAGTCGCAGAACGGCAGCCGGTTGGGGAAGCGGCTGGTGTTGTCGACGTCGAACGCGGCCCAACCGCCGTTCCTCGACTGCATCCCGAGGTTCCAGCGCACCCCGCGCCCGATGGCCTTCTCCACCCGCTCCGGGTCGTGGTGGCGCACCCGGCGCAGCGCGAGGACCACCTCGGCGGTGTCGTCGATGTCGGGGTAGTTGTCGTTGTGGAACTCGAACGCCCATCCCCCGGGCGGGAGTTGGGGCCTGCGTACGGACCAGTCGCCGGGCCGTACGATCTGCTCGCCGAGCATCCAGTCGGCCGCCTTGACCAGTTGGGGGTGGTCGGCAGGCACCCCCGCGTCGGCCAGCGCGATCGTGGCGAGGCAGGTGTCCCACACCGGCGACTGGCAGGCCTCGATCATCCGGGCCCCGTCCTCGCGCCGGACCGCGTACCGGTCCAGGGACTCCAGGCCCGCCCGCATCACGGGGTGCTGGAGGTCGTAGCCGAGCAGGTACAGGGCGATGACGGAGTACACGGCGGGCGGCTGGATGCCGCCCCAGCAGCCGTCGTTCTCCTGCCGTTCGATGATCCAGCGGGCGGCGGAGTTCATGGCGGCGCGGCGCAGCCGGCGCACCGCGACCGTGCGGTAGCCGCGTACGACCTTGTCGAGGCGCTGGAAGAGGCCGTCCCAGGTGTGCACGGGCGCCGGCGGCCGGGGCGGGTTGGGCCGGGCGGGGTCGGTGTGCAGCTCGTCGAGGGGGAACGGCGCGGGACGCACCGGGCGTTTGGCCGAGACGACGGTGAGCGGGACGATGGTCTGTCGGGCCCAGCAGCCGAAGTTGTAGATGCTGAGCGGGAACCACTTCGGGAAGTACAGCAGTTCCGGGGGGAGTTCGGGCAGGTCCTCCCACTTCCACCAGCCGAACAGGGCGAGCCAGATCCGGGTGAAGACCCGGGAGGCGGCGATGCCGCCCTGGTCGCGGATCCAGGCGGAGGCTCTCGCCATGTGGGGCGCGTCGGGCGGGTCACCGGCCAGGCGCAGGGCGACGTAGGCCTCGATGGTGGTGGAGAGCTGTCCCGGGCCGTCGTGGAAGGTGGCCCAGGTCCCGTCCGCGCGCTGCTCGCCGCGGATGAAGAGGGCGGCGGCCGCGGTCGTCGACTCGTCGCGGATGCCGAGGAACTGACGGAGCAGCAGGTCTTCGGCGTCCATCGTGACGTTGGTCTCGAGGTCGCCCTTCCACCAGCCCTCGGCGTCCTGCCGGGCGAGCAGGAAGTCGGTCGCGCGGAGCACCGCGCGTTCGGCGGCTTCTTGTACCCCGGCCGCCGCGGGGGTGTCGCTGTCGGTTTCGCTGGCCGCCGCAGCCCGGGGCGGCAGGGCCCCGGGACTTCCGTCGGTCGTCGCTGTCATGGCTTCCCCTTCGTGCAGTGTGCATGGCGTTGCGTCTGCTGTGGGTCCGCCGTCGGCCGGTGCGTCTCTTCCCTCGACACCGGCCGGCGACTACGCGAGGGCTATTCGACCGATAGTGATCATCTCTTTCGTACGACGACGAAGTCGGCGAGCGCCGTGAACCGGTCCCGCACCCGCTCGGGCATGTCGACGGCGGTCAGCGCCTCGATGGCGACGGTGTGCTGACGGCGTGCCTCCTCGGCGGTCCACTCGCGCCCGCCGGCCTCCTCGATCAGGGCGGCGCGGGCCGCGAACTCCTCCTCGGAGAAGTTCTCGAAGTCGCTGCTCTCGGCGTCGGCGGCGAGGATCTCGCCGAGCCGCTCGGAGGCGGGGCCGCCCGCCGCGAGCGCCGCGACGACCGGCAGGGACTTCTTGCGCTGGCGCAGGTCGCTCCAGGTCTGCTTGCCGGTGGAGACCGGGTCGCCCCAGATGCCGAGGAGGTCGTCGACGGCCTGGAAGGCGAGGCCCAGGTGGTAGCCGTACTTCTCCAGGGCGTCGGCGGCACGGTCGTCCGCGCCGCCGAGCACCGCGCCGATGGAGCTGGCGCAGGCCAGCAGCGCGCCGGTCTTGTTGCCCTCCATCTCCAGGCACTCCTCGACGCTGACGCGGTCGCGGTGCTCGTAGGAGATGTCCTGCGCCTGACCGTCGATCAGGGCGCGGCTGGCGGTGGTCAGACGGCGGGTGGCCCGGCCGGCCTCGGCCGTGCCGAGTTCCAGCAGGACCTCGTTGGCGAGGGCGAACAGGGCGTCGCCGACCAGGATGGCCTGGGCGGGGCCGTGCACCTTCCAGACGGTGTCGCGGTGGCGGCGCTGTTCGTCGCCGTCCATCAGGTCGTCGTGCAGCAGCGAGAAGTTGTGGACCAGTTCGACGGCGACCGCGCCGGGCACGCCCACCTGGGGCGGGGCGCCGGCGACCTCCGCGGAGAGCACCGCGAGCGCGGGGCGCACGGCCTTGCCGCCGTCGCCGTCGGTCGGGTTGCCCTTCTCGTCGATCCAGCCGAAGTGGTAGGCGGCGACCGTGTCCATGGGGGGCGCCAGACGGTCGACGGCCGCCCTCAGCACCGGTGTGGCCAGGGTCCGGCCGCGCTCCAGGAGCGCGGCCACGTCCACCGCGGTCTCTCGAGCGGCCGTCGAGGCCGGGGGCACAGGGGGCACGGTTTCTCCTCTTGTCGCGGTACCGGAGGGGGTGCGGGAATGTGCCGAGCCGTGCGGGTTCTGATAGCGCATCACGCCGCCTCCTCGAGGGTGAAGAGGTGGCGGGGGCGGGGCCGGCCGAGGGCGCCGAGCGCGGCGTCCGCCGCGCCGACGCCGCTGCGGACCGCACTCTCCATGGTCGCGGGCCACCCAGTGGCGGTCCACGCTCCGGCCAGGTACAGGCCGGATGCCTTGGTGCGGGCGCCGGGCCGCAGTCGCCCGACGCCGGGGGCGGGCGCGAACGTCGCCGTGCGCTCCCGGGTCACGAAGAAGTCCTCCACCCGGGCACCGCGCGCGCGGGGCAGCAGCCGCTCCAGTTCGGGCAGATAGCGCTCGCGCAGCACGGCGACGGGCTCGTCGATCTCGTCCTGCGCGGCCGACTGCGACAGCGCGAGGTACTGTCCCCGGCGCAGTCCGGAGGCGTCGGTGCGGTCGAACACCCACTGCACGGGCGTGCCGAGCGCGGCGACGAACGGCGCGTCGAGCACCTTGCGGTCGTAGACGACGTGCACGTTGAGGATCGGCGCGGTGTCGATCGCGAGGAGCCGCTCGGGGGCGTCGAGCGCCCCGTCGGGCAGCAGGTCGTACGTCTCGCGCTGCGGTACGGCGAGGACGACGGCGTCGGCGCGGAGCGTCTCGCCGGGGACCTGGACGGTCCAACCGCCGTGCCCGTCGGGGGAGACGGAGGTGACGCGGGTGCGGACCTCGGTGCGCACGCCGGCGGCGTCGAGCGCCCTGCGGGCGAGCCGGTCGTGCAGGTCGCCCAGCGGGACGAGGGCCCAGCCGATGTCGGCGGCGCCCGGCTCGGACAGCAGGCCGGTCTTGAAGACCGTCGCGGCGAGTTGCAGGGAGGCGTCGCCCGCGACGGCGTTGAGGGTGGCGACCCCGACCAGGTCCCAGAGGGCCTCGACGGCGCGCGCCGACTGGCCGTGGGCGGTCAGCCAGCTGCCGAAGTCCTGGGCGTCCAGGGCCGGGTCGTCGAGGTCGAGCCCCTTCAGCGCGAGCGCGGCCCTGCCGACCTTGGCGCGTTCGGCGAGGGAGAGGTGCGGGTACGTGGCGAGGCTGCGGCCCAGGTGGAGGGGGACGGGCAGCGCGTCGCGGCGCAGCCTGCCGAGCCGTCGTCCCTCGGGCCGGGCGAGATCGAGAACGGGCACGTCGAGACGTTCCTGCAAGGGCGCCAGCGCCGCCGCGTCGATCCGGTCGAGGAACCAGCGGTAGGCGGTGCAGCAGCGCAGGTACACGTGCTGGCCGTTGTCGACGGTGAGCCCGCCCCGCCGGAAGGAGAAGGCGAGGCCGCCCAGCCGGGGCCGGCCTTCGAGCAGGGTGACGCGGACGCCGGCGTCGGCGAGCGCGAGCGCGGCGGTGGTCCCGGCGAGGCCGCCGCCGACCACGACCGCCTCGTTCAGCGAGTCCGGGAGCAGTTCGTCGCTCATCGTGCACCTCCCCCTGCGTGCCCGCGGTGACGTTCGCGCCGCGCACGGCGGGCCGTCGCAGTCAGGGACGCCACGCCGCGCCGGAGGGTTGCGCACCGCTTCACACCGAGCGCGTCGCCCCGGTCCACCGTCTCGCCCCGGGCGGCCATCAGAGGGGCCTCCTGACGGTCAGCCGGGACACATGGCGGGCGTCGAGACCGGACAGCCCGCGCACGGCGACGTACGCCTTCTCCCGGCCGGGCAGCGAGACACGGCCGCGCAGCACTGCCTCCGGATCGCGTTCGATCCGGTCGAGGAGACGGCGGTAGATGCCGGCCATCGCGGCGACGCAGGCGCCGCTGCGCCGGTCCAGCATGGGCAGCAGGCGGTAGCCCTCGGCGAAGAGGGCGCGGGCCCGCCGCACCTCGAAGTGGACGAGGCCCGCGAAGTCGGAGCCCTCCGGCGGCTTCGGGCCGTCGAACCCGGCCGAGCAGCCGAACTTGGCGAGGTCGTCGGAGGGCAGATAGGTCCGGCCGCCCGCGGCGTCCTCGCGGACGTCTCGGAGGATGTTGGTGAGCTGGAGCGCGAGCCCCAGCGTGTCGGCGTACTCCGGGGCGCGTTCGGCACCGCGCGCCCCCGGTTCGGTGCCGAACACGCCGAGCGAGAGCCGTCCGATGGCGCCCGCGACGCACCGGCAGTACGCCTTGAGGTCGTCCCAGGTCTCGTAGGTCTCGCCGCGGACGTCCATCAGGACGCCGTCGATCAGCTCGTCGAGGCCGCCCAGCGGGATCGGGAAGACCCGCGCGGCGTGCGCGAGGGCGACCGCGACCGGATCGGTGTCGTCCTCGTCGACCTCGCCCTCGCGGACCCGGGTGAGCAGCGCCCGGGTGCCCTCCAGCCGGGCGATCTTGACGTCGCCGTCCAACGCGCCGTCGCCGATGTCGTCGACCCGGCGGGAGAACGCGTACAGCGCCGACATGGCGCGCCGCTTGGGCACGGGCAGCAGCCGGATGCCGTACGCGAAGTTGCGCGCCTGCTGTCCGGTGACGGCCTCGCAGTAGCCGTAGGCGGCGAGTACCGGTGCGGACGCGTGCAGCGGAGAGTCCACGGCCTCGATCACCCCTCTCCTCGCAGGATCACGCCCACCTCGCGCAGCAGCCGGAGCTTGCCGGGCGCGGGCGGGCCGGGAAGGACGTCGTAGCGGGCGGCGGCGATCGCGTGGAGGGCCGCCCTTCCTCCCGCCACGAACCCGGCGAGCAGCAGCCGGAGCCTGCCGTGGACGCTGCGCACCAGCGGGTCGCCCTCGGCCAGCAGGTCGCGGGCGCGCTGCGCCTCGAAGGCGATCAGGGCGCGCACCGAGGCTCCCGCGGTGGGCGCGGCGAGGTCCGCCTCCGTCACGTGGAAGCGCTTCATGTCGGCGGCGGGCAGATAGACGCGGTCGCGGCCGAGGTCCTCGGCCACGTCCTGGAGGTGCTCGACGATCTGGAGCGCGGTGCAGACCGCGTCGGAGCGGCGGATCCGCTCGGGCGTCGCGGAGCCGGTGACGGCGAGGACGAGCCGGCCCACGGGATTGGCGGACAGCTCGCAGTACGCGAGGAGGTCGTCGTAGGTCTCGTAGCGGGTGACGAGCTGGTCCCGGCGGTTGGCGGCGATCAGGCCGAGGAAGGGCTCGGGGGTGAGGGAGCGGCGGCGGACGGCGGGCTGGAGGCGGCGCAGCAGCGGGTGGCGCGGGACGCCGTCGAAGACCCGGCGCAGGTCGGCCTCGAAGGCGTCCAGCAGGACGAGGCGGTCCTCGGCGTCGGCGCCGGACACGCCGAGCAGGCGGGCGTCGGCGCCGCCCGGGGCGAGGTCGCCGTCGCCGATGTCGTCCACGAGACGGGCGAAGCCGTACACGGCCGTCAGGTCGTCGCGCCAGGCGGCGGGGAGGAAGAAGGGGGCCACGGGGAAGTTCTCGTCGGCGGCCTTGGCGAGGGTGTCGCGCTCCGGGCCCCGGGTGCGCGACGCGGTCGGCGCCGTCACCGCCGGCTGCCTCGGGCAGGGACGGCGCGTGCTGCGTTGAGCTGGGGAGTTTCCGTAGCCATTGCCGTCACATCTCCCGTTCTACACCGACAACCCGATACCCACTATTTCGGACACGCCGCCCAGCTGCCGCACGGCAGCCCTGCGTGAGGATGTCGCGTCTTATCGCCACACTTGCACGTGTTTCGGGACCGGTACAGCTTACGTTGTACAACGCAGCGTGGTTCCCGGGGGTGTCCCGCGCATCACAACAACACACCGATCCGTGTCAAGCTTCCAGCGCCGCACCGGAGTTGACGGTTCCTTTGCAGACGCGGGGCCCCACCGGCCAGTCCCGGCGGGGCCCTGACGGACCGGCGGCTACTTGGCCGTGAACTTCTCGTACTCCTTGAGGACCTCTTCGGTCGGGCCGTCCAGGCGCAGTTCGCCGCGCTCCAGCCACAGCACCCGGTCGCAGGTGTCCCGGATCGACTTGTTGCTGTGGCTGACCAGGAACACCGTGCCGGCCTCCTTGCGCAGCTCCCGGATGCGCTCCTCGGAGCGCAGCTGGAACTTGCGGTCGCCGGTGGCCAGCGCCTCGTCGATCATGAGGACGTCGTGGTCCTTCGCGGCGGCGATGGAGAACCGCAGCCGGGCCTGCATGCCGGACGAGTAGGTGCGCATGGGCAGGGTGATGAAGTCGCCCTTCTCGTTGATGCCGGAGAAGTCGACGATGCCCTGGTAGCGCTCCTTGATCTGCTCCCGGGACATGCCCATGGCCAGACCGCCGAGGATGACGTTGCGCTCGCCGGTCAGGTCGTTCATCAGGGCGGCGTTGACGCCGAGCAGCGAGGGCTGGCCGTCGGTGTAGACCCGGCCGCTCTCGGGGGGCAGCAGACCGGCGATGGCGCGCAGCAGCGTCGACTTGCCGGAGCCGTTGGAGCCGATCAGGCCGATGGCCTCGCCCCGGTGGGCGACGAAGGAGACGCCCCGCACCGCGTGCACCTTGCGCACGCCGCGCGCCGCGTCGTCGGAGCCGCGCTTGAGGATGCGGCTGAGGGCGGCGGTGGCGCTGCCCTTGCCGGTCTTCGCGCCGTTGACGCGATAGACGATGTGCACGTCGTCGGCGATGACGGTGGGGACCCGCTCGCCCGGCGCCCGCTCAGCCACGGCCATACCTCTCCTCCGCCTTCCAGAAGTACACGAAGCCGCCGACGGCGAACAGGACGGCCCAGCCGACCGCGATCGCCCACACGTGGTCCGGCAGGTACTGGCCGCCGTACTCGTCGATGAGCGCGAAGCGCATCAGGTCCATGTAGACGGCCGCCGGGTTCCACTGGAGGACGGTGGACAGCCACTGCGGCCGGTCGGCGAGGAACACGGGGATGGAGAACATCACGCCGGACGCGTACATCCACGTCCGCATCACGAACGGCATGAGCTGCGCGAGGTCGGGGGTCTTCGCGCCGGCCCGGGCGAAGATCAGCGCCAGGCCCGTGTTGAAGCAGAACTGGAGGACGAGCACGGGCACGATCAGCGCCCAGGACGCGGACGGGTAGCTGCCGAAGGCGATCGCCACCAGGAACAGCACGACCATCGAGTACAGCAGCTGCTGGAGCTGCTGGAGGGCGAAGGAGACCGGCAGGGAGGCGCGCGGGAAGTGCAGGGCGCGGACCAGGCCGAGGTTGCCGGAGATCGCGCGGACTCCGCTCATGACCGAGCTCTGCGTGAAGGTGAAGACGAAGACGCCCGTGACCAGGAACGGGATGTACACGTCGCGGGACATGCCCTTACCGGCGTTGAGGATCACGCCGAAGATGAAGAAGTAGACGGCCGCGTTAAGCAGCGGGGTGGCGACCTGCCACAGCTGCCCCAGTTTGGCCTGGCTGTACTGGGCGGTCAGCTTCGCCTGGGAGAAGGCCAGGATGAAGTGACGGCGCCCCCACAGCTGGCGGACGTAGTCCCGCAGCGAGGGGCGGGCCCCGCTCACGGCCAGCCCGTACTTGGCGGCCAGTTGCGCCGCCGTGAGGCCCTCGTCGGGCGACGGGGGCGCGCTCACCGCGACTCCGCCGTCATGCGTTGTCTCACTCACAGGTCGGAAACTTTCGTCTTCGGGATGCCCCGGCCAGAAGGGGGCCGGGTAAGAGCCGGGGGGCCGCGGCACGCTCCGGGGCCCTCGGGTGGAGCTTGTCAGATGACGGGAGGCCGGCCCAGTTTGGTCAGCCGCCACACCGTACGCCACTTCATGGGGCGGCGCGGTCCGCACGGGGTGGCCCAGCCTTCGCGGAAACCGCCGAACCACGCCTTCAGCGCGGGCCCCGAGGGGCGGCGCAGCAAAGTGAGCAGCAGCCACACGCCGAGGTACACCGGGACCAGGGGCGCGGGCAGGTTGCGGCGGGCCAGCCAGACGCGGTTGCGGGCGACCATGCGGTGGTAGACCGCGTGCCGCGAGGGCGCGGTCGTCGGGTGGTACAGCACCATGTCGGACCGGTAGTCGATCATCCAGCCCGCGTCGAGGGCCCGCCATGCCAGGTCGGTTTCCTCGTGCGCGTAGAAGAACTCGTCCGGCAGCCCGCCGACGTCGGCGAAGACCCGGGTGCGGACGGCGTTGGCGCCGCCGAGGAAGGTGGTGACCCGGGAGGAGCGCATCGGGTCGGAGGCGCGCAGCCGGGGCACGTGGCGGCGCTGGGTGACGCCGGTGTCGGGGTCGGCGATGCGGAAGCTGACGATGCCGAGCCCCTGGTCCTCGGCGAACGCCCGCCGGCACAGCTCGGCGGTGTCGTGGTGGGCCAGCAGGCCGTCGTCGTCGAGGAAGAGGAGCACGTCGACGTCCCGGCCGCTGGGCCCGAAGGCCTCGATGCCGACGTTGCGGCCGCCGGGGATGCCGAGGTTCTCCGGCAACTCGACGGTCCGCACGCCCTCGGGGACCTCGGGGACGGGCGAGCCGTTGCCGACCACGACCACGTCGACCGGGTCGCCGTCCTGCTTGGCGATCGAGTCGATCAGCGCGCGTAGCTCGTCGGGGCGGTTGCCCATGGTGATGACGACCGCGCCGACCTTCAGGGACGCGCTCACTTCAGCCTGCTCGACGCGAGGATGGACACCAGGTGCAGCAGTGTCTGGAGCAGGGCGATGCCGGCCAGCACGGCGACGCCGAGCCGGGAGAAGAACAGGTCGCCGCGGACCTGGTCGGCGATCGCCAGCCCCAGGATCAGCAGGGACGCCTCCATGCCGAGGATGAGCCGGTGGAACTTGAGCGCGGCGGCGGCCCTGCGGGCGAGCGCCATGCCCGAGGAGCGCGGCTCGGACGCCGCTTCCTTGACCGGCGGCAGCCCGCCCTGGTGCCGGGCGACGCCGACGAGGTCGGTCTCGGCCTTGATCAGGATCGCGCCGAGGGCGGCCAGCGTGCCGAGGAACGCCCACAGCCAGTCGATCCGGCCGCTGCCCCACAGGTCGGCGGCGCGCAGCCCGAAGCCGACGAGGACGGCGGCGTCGGTGAGATACGCCCCGACCCGGTCCAGGTAGACCCCGCCGAGGGAGTACTGCTTCTTCCAGCGGGCGATCTCGCCGTCGACGCAGTCCAGCAGCAGGTACATCTGGACGCACACCAGGCCGAGCACCGCGCCCCAGATCCCCGGCACCAGCAGCGCCGGGGCGGCGAGGACGCCGAAGACGGTCATCAGGTACGTGAGCTGGTTGGGCGTGACCCTGGTGTTGACCAGGTAGCGGTCGACCCGCAGGGACACCTCGCGCATGTAGAGGCGTCCCATCCAGTGCTCACCGCTGCGCCGGTCCTTCACCCCCGGAGGGTGGACGACCGGTCTGAGTTCAGCTACCGATGGCCTTGACATAGTCGGCGTAGGTGTCCTTGATCTGTTCGGGGGTGAGGGCGAGGTGTTCGAGGATGGTGTAGCGGCCGGGGCGGGTCTCCGGGGCGTAGGCGACCGCCCGGACGAACTCCTCGACCGTGAAGCCGATCTCCTGGGCCAGGACCGGCAGGCCGTGCCGGCGCAGCACGCCGGCCATGTGGACGGACTCCTCGTGCGCGCCGCGCAGGTACATGGCGAAGGCGGCGCCCAGGCCGCACTGCTCGCCGTGGGCGGCGGCGCGCTGGGGGAAGAGCAGGTCGAAGGCGTGGTTGATCTCGTGGCAGGCGCCCGAGGAGGGGCGCGAGTCGCCCGAGACGGACATCGCGATGCCGCTGAGGACCAGCGCCTCGGCCAGCACCTGGAGGAAGCCGGTGTCACCGACCCCGCCGGGATGGCGCAGCACCGCTTCGCCGGCCTGCCGGGCGATCGCCGCGGCCAGTCCGTCGATCTTCTCGCCGTTGACCCGGTTGGCCAGCTCCCAGTCCGCGATCGCGGAGATGTTGGAGACCGCGTCGCCGATCCCGGCGCGCACGAACCGCACCGGGGCCTGCGCGATCACGTCCAGGTCGATCACGACCGCGATCGGGTTGGGCACGCCGTAGGAGCCGCGCCCGGCGTCGTTGTCCAGCGTCGCCACCGGCGAGCACAGCCCGTCGTGCGCCAGGTTCGTCGGGACCGCCACCAGCGGCAGCCCCACCCGCGCCGCGGCGAACTTCGCACAGTCGATGATCTTCCCGCCGCCCAGCCCGACGACCGCCTCGAAGCGGCCCGCCCGCATCTCGCCGGCCAGCCGCACCGCGTCGTCCAGCGTCCCGCCGCCCACCTCGAACCAGGTCGCCCCCGGCATCGAGGCCTCGAGTCGCTGACGCAGCCGCGCGCCCGACCCGTTGGAGACGGCCACCGCCAGCCGGCCCGAGCGCGCGATCCGCTCGTCGGCCAGCACACCCGCCAGATCGTCCAGCGCACCCGCACGGATGTCCACCACGACCGGCGAAGGAATCAACCGCGTCAGTACCGGCACGCGATCTCCCGACCCCGCGCCAGATCGTCATGATTGTCGATCTCCACCCACGGCACATCACCGATCGGCGCCACATCGATGCGGAAGCCGCGGTCCACCAGCTCCTGGTACCCGTGCTCGTAGAACTGCTGCGGGTCGGCGTTCCACACCGTGTGCAGCGCGTCCGCCAGCTCAGCCGCCGCGTCGCCCTCGATCAGGGTCACGCCGATGTACTCGCCGCTCGCCTCCGCCGGATCCATCAGCTTCGTGATCCTCGTCATCCCGCGCTCCGGGTCGACGACGACCTTCATCTCCTCCTCGGCGAGCTTCTTCACCGTGTCCACCGCGAGGATGATCTTCCTGCCGTCACCGCGCGCGGCCAGCAGCGTCCGCTCCACCGACACCGGATGCACCGTGTCGCCGTTGGCGAGGATCACCCCGTCCCGCAACGCGTCCCGCCCGCACCACAACGAATAGGCGTTGTTCCACTCCTCCGCCTTGTCGTTGTCGATCAGCGTCAGCTTCAGCCCGTACTTCGCCTCCAGCGCCGCCCGCCGCTCGTACACCGCCTCCTTGCGGTACCCCACGATCACCGCGACCTCCGTCAGCCCGATCTCCGCGAAGTTCCCCAACGTCAGATCGAGGACGGTGAGCCCGTCGGCGTCGCCCTCGGGCCCCACCGGCACCAACGCCTTGGGCAGGGTGTCGGTATAGGGGCGCAGACGCCGTCCGGCGCCGGCGGCCAGCACGAGGCCGATCATGCGGGTTCTCCTTCGTCGTGTACGGCGGGCGCGCCACCCAGATGAGCGGCCACCCAGAAGCGGATGCTCTCGGTGAGCACCAGCAGGGCCACGGCCACGGCGAGGGCCGTGAGCGCGACCGTGAACTGCGCGGCGGTGAGCAGCGCGGCCAGGACGGTGACGAGCAGCGTCCGTCCTTCCTGTCCCCCTGCGGCGCGCACCAGCCAGGCCGGTGGCGGCGCTCCGGTGTCGCCCCAGTTGCGGTACACCGTGTCGTAGTGATGGTAGGCGACGGCGGCTACCAGCCCGAAAGCCGCTGGTAGGGCTCCGTTCACGTCCGCCTCGGCGGCCAGGACGAGGACGGTGCCGTATTCGGCCGCGCGGAAGACGGGGACCACCAGCCAGTCCAGTGGGCCGGTGAGGGGGCGGGAGACGGCGACGGCGGAGCACAGGACGTACACGCCGGCCGCCGGGACGACCCACCAGCTCGTGCCGAGGGACCAGGCGACGGCCAGGACCGTGGCGGCTCCGGCGAGGGCGGCGAGCGGCGCGAGGTGCGGGGCGCGGACCCGGACGACGCGGGACAGCAGCTCGGCGAGCGGCCCGCTGTCGGCGAGGGCGGCCAGGGACCGCGCCTCCCGCTCGGTGAGCGGAGTCCTGCGGCGCAGTGAGCGCAGCACCCGTCCGGCCGTGGTGTAGACGGCGGCGAAGGCGGAGCCGGCCAGCAGGGCGTAGAAGGTGATGCGCGGGGTGGCGACGGCCGTGAGGACGGCGATCATGGCCCAGCGTTCGCCGATGGGCAGCACGATGATCCGGCGCGCCCAGACCGTCCAGGCGACGCTGTCCAGCCGGTCGGCGAGGACCGGCGCACCGCCGCCGGCTCCGGATTCGGATGCGGATGCGGCGTCCGCGTCGCGGTTGGCCTCGTGGTAGGCGAAGTCGACGACGTGCCGGCAGGTCTGCACCACCATCGCGCCCAGGGCGAGGGCCCACACGTCGTCGCCGCCGCGGGCCGCGCCGAGGGCGAGGCCCGCGTAGAAGGCGTACTCCTTGGCCCGGTCGAAGGTGGCGTCGAGCCAGGCCCCGAGGGTCGAGTACTGGAGCGAGTAGCGGGCGAGCTGGCCGTCCGCGCAGTCCAGGACGAAGGACGCGATCAGCAGCACGCCGGCCGCGACGAAGCCCACCCGGGTCCCGGTGGCCGCGCAGCCGGCCGCGATCAGCGCGGTGATCAGCGAGGCGGTGGTGACCTGGTTCGGGGTGAGGCCCCGGCGGGCGCACCAGCGCGCGATGTGACGCGAGTACGGGCTGATGAAGTAGGTGGTGAAGAAGCCGTCGCCGGCCTTCACCGCCGACCTCAGGCGTACGGCCTCGTCGTCGACGGCGCTGACGGCCTGCCGCGCCTCGTTGCGGGCCTGCGGGTCGGCGGGGACGGCCGCGACCAGGGTGCCCAGCACGGGGCGGTGGACGGCGACGCCGTCGGCGTCCAGCGCGCCGACGACCCGGTCGGCCAGGCTGCCGACGACGACGGCGGCACCACCGCTCGCGGAGTTCTCCCGGGCCATCGCGCGGGTCAGGGCCTGGCGGCCTTCCCCCTGCGCGGTGAGGGCCCCGGGGATCGCGGCGAGCGGGTAGCGGGGGTCGGTGAGGCCGAGGCGCAGCGCGTGCGGGTGGCCCACGAAGCGGCTGTCGACGAGGGCGACGCGCTGGTCACCGGGTACCGAGGCGAGGAGCGTCTCCGCGTCGGCGGCGTCGGCGGCGGTCCTGACGTCGAAGCCGAGGGAGCGCAGGTCGCCCTCGATCGACGATCCCGGGACCGGCTGACCGGTGAGGATGGCGGTCGGCAACCGAACTCACTCCCTGGATTCCGGCGCGCCGCGCCGGTCGTCTGCATGATGGGGACACGAAATGATGGGGACACGAAGGGCACGCCCCGTGGCTGCGCCAGCCGGGCGGCATGTCGGCAGAGGCTATCGGATCCGGGGAAAGCCGTGTTCACCGGCCGTTCAGGTGAGGCCTGGTGGGCACCCCCGTAGGGTGTGCAGACATGACGTGGCTGATCACCGGCGGAGCCGGATACATAGGCGCCCACGTGGCACGCGCCATGACCGAAGCCGGCGAGCACACCGTCGTCCTCGACGACCTCTCCGCCGGCCTCCCCGCCCGGCTCCCGCCCGGCACCCCCCTCGTCACCGGCTCCGTCTCCGACCCGCGCCTGCTCAAGGGGCTCCTCGCCGAGCACGCCGTCACCGGCGTCGTGCACCTGGCCGCCCGCAAGCAGGTGGCCGAGTCCGTGGCACGGCCGACGCACTACTACCGGGAGAACGTGGGCGGCCTGGCCACCCTCCTCGAAGCAGCCGCCGAAGCCGGAGTGGGCCGCTTCGTGTTCTCCTCCTCCGCGGCCGTCTACGGCGACCCCGGCACCGATCTCATCACCGAGGACGCCCCCTGCGCTCCGGTGAACCCGTACGGCGAGACCAAGCTCGCCGGCGAGTGGCTGGTGAGGGCGGCGGGCGAGGCGCACGGCATCGCGACGACCTGCCTGCGCTACTTCAACGTGGCGGGGGCGGCGGCGCCGGAGCTGGCCGACACCGGCGTCTTCAACATCGTCCCGATGGTCTTCGACCGGCTCACCCGCGGCGAGGCCCCGCGGATCTTCGGCGACGACTACCCCACCCCGGACGGCACCTGCGTCCGTGACTACATCCATGTCGCCGACCTGGCGGAGGCGCATCTCGCGGCGGCCCGGCGGCTGACCGCGACGCCGACGCCCGGGGACCTGACGGTGAACGTCGGCCGGGGCGAGGGCGTCTCGGTGCGCGAACTGGTCACGCTGATCGGCGAGGTCGCCGGGGACACCCGACCGGCCGTGGTCGAGGCGCGCCGCCCGGGGGACGCCCCGAGGGCCGTCGCCTCGGCCGCGCTGGCCGCGAAGGAGCTGGGCTGGACCGCGCGGCGCGGGGTGCGCGAGATGGTCGAGTCGGCCTGGCGGGGCTGGTTGTCGCACCGCGGCACGCGCCGGTGAGGACGCCCTGACCTGCGGTTCGTTTCCGCAGGTCAGGGCACATGACAACGGTGTTCAGTGCCGCGTTGCCGGATACCCCCCACCCGTAGTTCACTGTGATCCCGGAACGGAAACCCGAACCGGTATCCGCGTGGACCCCGGACAGGATCCGGACGGACGACAGGAGGGCGGTCTCCATGGGGGCTGGGCACGATCACGGCCACGCTCACTCGCACACGCCGACCACCGGCACCGCCGCGGCGGCGTACCGGGGCAGGCTGCGCGTGGCGCTGGCGATCACGCTCACCGTGATGGTGGTGGAGATCGTCGGCGGGCTCCTCGCGGACTCCCTCGCGCTGATCGCGGACGCGGCCCACATGGCGACGGACGCGGTGGGCCTCGGCATGGCGCTGCTCGCGATCCACTTCGCCAACCGGCCCGCGAGCGAGAACCGCACCTTCGGCTTCGCCCGCGCCGAGATCCTGGCCGCCCTCGCCAACTGCCTGCTGCTGCTCGGGGTGGGCGGCTATGTGCTGTACGAGGCGATCGAGCGCTTCTTCACGCCGGCGGCGACCGAGGGCGGGCTGATGATCGTGTTCGGCGGGATCGGTCTCGTCGCGAACATGATCTCGCTGTCGCTGCTGATGCGCGGCCAGGCGGAGAGCCTGAACGTGCGCGGGGCGTTCCTGGAGGTGGCGGCGGACGCGCTGGGCTCGGTCGCGGTGCTGATATCGGCGGCGGTGATCCTGACCACCGGCTGGCAGGCCGCCGACCCCGTCGCCTCGCTCGTCATCGGCCTGATGATCGTGCCGCGGACGGTGAAGCTGCTGCGCGAGACGCTGGACGTCCTGCTGGAGGCCGCGCCGAAGGACGTCGACATGGGGCAGGTGCGGGCGCACATACTCGACCTGGAGGGGGTGGAGGACGTGCACGACCTGCACGCCTGGACGATCACCTCGGGGATGCCGGTGCTGTCGGCGCACGTGGTGGTCCGCTCGGACGCGCTGAACGCGAGCGGTCACGAGAAGATGCTGCACGAGCTCCAGGGCTGCCTGGGCGACCACTTCGACGTGGAGCACTGCACCTTCCAGCTGGAGCCGGGCGGCCACGCCGAGCACGAGGCCCGGCTCTGCCACTGACGCGGCCCGGTACGCGGCCCTCGCCGGCCCCGCCCCCGCCCCGCACCACTGTCACCCTTGCCGCACATCTGTTCAGGGCGGTTCCGCGCCCGTCCCGTAGGGCAAGATCAGCCACCGGGCCCCGCTTCCGGCGGCGGACCGGCGAGGGCCGCGTACCGTGCCGCGCGCGGGACATGCGGGCGTTCGCGCGAAGCGCCGGGAGTGCCGGACGCGTACGGCAGACTGGGGCGCGAGGACCGATGCTAAGGATGGGTATGCCGATCACTCCTGCCACCACGACGAACGGTTCGTCGAACGGCGCCGCGGACGCGATTTTGCTGGAACTGGTCGACGAGGACGGCCTGACCATCGGCACCGCGGAGAAGCTCACCGCCCATCAGCCGCCGGGGCAGCTGCACCGAGCGTTCTCGGTGTTCCTCTTCGACGAGCGGGGGCGGCTGCTGCTCCAGCAGCGGGCGCTGGGCAAGTACCACTCCCCCGGCGTGTGGTCCAACACATGCTGCGGTCACCCCTACCCGGGGGAGGCGCCGTTCGCGGCGGCGGCGCGGCGCACGTTCGAGGAGCTGGGCGTCTCGCCGTCGCTGCTCGCGGAGGCGGGCACGGTCCGCTACAACCACCCGGACCCGGCCTCGGGGCTGGTGGAGCAGGAGTACAACCACCTCTTCGTCGGGCTGGTGCAGTCGCGGCTGCGGCCGGACCCGGACGAGGTCGGCGACACGGCATACGTGACGCCGGCCGAGCTGGCCGAGCGGCACGCGAAGGACACGTTCTCGGCCTGGTTCATGACGGTGCTGGACGCGGCCCGTCCGGCGGTCAGGGAGCTGACCGGCCCGTCGGCCGGGTGGTGACGCCCGGCCTCCGGCGTCCGGCGTCCGACGCCCGCCGTCGGATGAGGCCCGCCGTCGGGTGAGGCTCGCGGTCAGGAGGTGCGGGCGGGCTTGAGCGGCAGGACGGCCCAGATCACCTTGCCGCCGCCCTCCGTGCGCTGGACGTCGCACGCGCCGCCCGCCTCCCGGGCGATCTCCCGGACGAGGAGGAGGCCCCGGCCGCCGGTGCGGCCGTGGTCGGTCTCCAGGGCGGTCGGGCGGTAGGGGTGGCTGTCCTCGACGGACACCCGCACCCAGTCGGCTCCGACGGCGACCTCCACGCCGAGCGTCGGCGACAGCACCGCCGCGTGCCGGACGGCGTTGGTCACGAGTTCGGAGACGATCAGCAGCAGTCCCTGCACCATGTCGTCGGAGACCGGCACGCCCTGGCGGAACAGCAGGTCCCGCACCGCGTGGCGGGCCCGCGGGACGGAGGCGTCCACGGCGGCGGCGGTGAACCGCCAGACCCCTTCGTACGGCAGCGGCCGGAGCGCGTCGGCGGCGGGCTCGGGAGCTTCACCCGCTGCGCCGTCGGGGCGTTCGCCGTCGGGGCGTGGGCCGGGCCCGCGCCCGTCGTCGTCCATCGTCCGGTCGCCACCCTCGCGCTCGATTGTCACCACACGTCGAGTGTTGGCACCGGGGCGCACGGCCCCCGACGACTGAACACAAGTCAGCAGATATCGAGCGTTCCCAACCGCTACTGCCCGAGACAGCCGGGAAAGCGACCGCTCCTGTCGGGTTCGTGCCGCTTTCGCGCACTATTCAGGTTGTACGGGTTTGGCGGGACGCTCGCCCGGTTCGTCCCCCGGGGCGTCCTGCACGGCCGGCCGCTCCGAGACCATGCCGACGATGCGCCGGCCGCCGAAGCCGGTGGCGATCAGACCGAGGCCGTCGAAGAGCAGGGCGAGGGAGAAGAAGCAGCCGATCACGTACTGGCTGCTGCTCGGCCATTTCGCCAGCACCAGGACGCCGAGGAGCAGGTCGAAGGCGCCCAGCAGGAGCGTCCAGCCGAACTGGGGGCCGCGCACGATCAGACCGCCGACCAGCCGGAAGAGTCCGCCGGTGAGGAAGAGCAGGGCGGCGAACATGGTGAGCGCGTCGGCGGCCGTGTCGGGACTGCGGATGACCACCACCCCGGCGGCCAGGTTCAGGGCGGCGACGACGAGACCGAGCCAGAAGAAGTTGCCGTCGCGCGACTCGACGGCGTGCAGCAGCCCCACGACGCCGCCGACCAGCAGCAGCCAGCCGAACAGCAGCATCGAGGTCAGCGTGGCGAGCCCCGTGTAGACGAGGCCGACGAGGCCGGCTACGACCAGGATCACACCGAGCACGGTGAGCCGGCCGAAGCCCTTGCGGAGCTTCGCCGCCTCGCCGTGGGGGCGGGTGGACGCGGCCATGGGAGCCTCCTCACATCACGCTCCCCTCGTGGGGTGCCTATGTCACCTTTGCCCTCGATGCCGTGCCGCTCACCTGGCCGGGCATCGATCATGGACGTCGGCGGGCGGTTAGCATCCGGCGCATGGAGCCCGAACTGTTGCACGGTGTCACCGATTCGGTGGCCACCGTCGTCCTGCACCACCCGGCCAAGCGCAACGCCATGACCGCCGCGATGTGGCGGGCGCTGCCGCCGCTGCTGGACCGGCTGGCCGCCGACAAGGACGTACGGGCCCTGGTGGTGACCGGGGCGGGCGGCACCTTCTGCGCGGGGGCCGACATCTCCACGCTCCAGGGCTCGCCCGACGAGGCGCAGGAGCTGTCGGTGCGGGCCGAGGAGGCCCTCGCCGCGTTCCCCAAGCCGACGCTCGCGGTGGTGCGCGGGCACTGCGTGGGCGGCGGGGCACAGCTCGCCGCCGCCTGCGACCTGCGCTTCGCCGAGGAGGGCGCCCTGTTCGGGGTGACCCCGGCGAAGCTCGGAATCGTCTACGCCTCCTCCGCGACCCGGCGGCTGGTGTCCCTGGTGGGTCCGGCCACCGCCAAGTACCTGCTGTTCTCGGGCGAGTTGATCGACACCGAGCGGGCGCTGCGCACGGGCCTGGTCGACGAGGTACTGCCCGCCGCCGAACTGGACGGCCGGGTCGAGGAGTTCACCCGGATCCTGGTCTCCCGGTCCCAGCTGACCCAGGCCGCGGCAAAGGAGTTCGCGAACGGCCGCACCGACCGCGACGCCCACTGGACCGCCCAGGCCCGCGCCTCCGCCGACACCGCGGAGGGCGTCACGGCGTTCCTGGACCGCAGGGAGCCGCGCTTCACCTGGACCACGTCAGGATGAACAGTTCGCTGGGCCATGCGGACGATTCTTCGCGGGGCGTGGAGTGTCCGCAACGACGAGTTGCGCACCTTTTCCGCCATCGGCGGAACGGCGGACGAGCATGATCGGCTGTCGGCGAGGTACCCGTTCACCTCCGGCCGCGGTGGCCGGAGAAGGAAAGGAGTGCTTCGTGTTCCGTGCTATCGCTGATGTGCTGCGGCAGATCGGTGGCGCCATCGCCACCGTCGTGACGCTTCCCTTCCGGGCCGTGGCCCGGCTGTTCGGCGGCGCGTCCGCCTCGACGCGGCGCGGCAGGGCCTGAGGCCCGCCCGGGATCCGCCCTGATCCACGAGACTCGGCGTCGCCTGCCACAATTGCGGCGCAACCTCAGTGGAGAAGGCGGTACGGGATCGTGACGACACCCGGGTCCAGCGCGACCATGGCAGCAGGGTCCATCGAAGGCAGGATCGCCGAGGAGCTCGGCGTACGGGAGCGGCAGGTGAAGGCCGCCGTGGAGCTGCTGGACGGCGGCTCGACGGTGCCTTTCATCGCCCGCTACCGCAAGGAGGCGACCGAGACGCTCGACGACGCGCAGCTGCGCACCATCGAGGAGCGGCTGCGCTAT
Organism: Streptomyces sp. NPDC002328; assembly: GCF_042890065.1. Lineage (NCBI taxonomy): Bacteria > Bacillati > Actinomycetota > Actinomycetes > Kitasatosporales > Streptomycetaceae > Streptomyces > Streptomyces sp. NPDC002328. Next base: position 101,012 of record NZ_JBIARQ010000004.1, read on the forward strand.
CTGCGGGAGCTGGAGGAGCGCCGGGCGGCGATCCTGGAGTCCGTGCGTGAGCAGGGCAAGCTCACCGACGAGCTGGAGGCGCGGATCCGGGGCGCCGAGACCAAGGCGCGCCTGGAGGACGTCTATCTGCCGTACAAGCCGAAGCGGCGGACGAAGGCGCAGATCGCCCGGGAGGCCGGGCTCGAACCGCTCGCCGAGGGGCTGCTCGGCGATCCGGGCGTCGATCCGCTCGCCGCGGCCGCCGCGTTCGTGGACGCCGACAAGGGCGTCGCCGATCCGCAGGCCGCGCTGGACGGCGCGCGGGCGATCCTCACCGAACGCTTCTCGGAGGACGCCGACCTGATCGGCGAGCTGCGCGAGCGCATGTGGGGGCGTGGGCGGCTGACGGCCAAGGTGCGGGACGGCAAGGAGGAGGCCGGCGCGAAGTTCGCCGACTACTTCGACTTCTCCGAGCCGTTCACCGAGCTGCCCTCGCACCGCATCCTGGCGATGCTGCGTGGCGAGAAGGAGGAGGTCCTCGACCTCGTCCTGGAGCCGGAGGAGCCCACGGACGGGCCCTCGTCCTACGAGGGGATCGTGGCCGGAAGGTTCGGCGTCGCCGACCGCGGCCGGCCGGCCGACAAGTGGCTGAAGGACACGGTCCGGTGGGCCTGGCGCACCCGCATCCTCGTCCACCTCGGCATCGACCTGCGGCTCCGGCTGCGCACGGCCGCCGAGGACGAGGCGGTCGACGTGTTCGCGGCGAACCTGCGCGATCTGCTGCTGGCCGCCCCGGCCGGCACCCGCGCCACCCTCGGCCTGGACCCCGGTTTCCGTACGGGCGTGAAGGTGGCGGTGGTCGACGCGACCGGCAAGGTGGTCGCCACCGACGTCATCTATCCGCATGTGCCGGCCAACAAGTGGGACGAGGCGATCGCCAAGCTCGCGCGGCTGGCGAAGGAGCACGCGGTCGACCTGGTCGCGATCGGCAACGGCACCGCCTCCCGCGAAACCGACAAGCTCGCCGGTGAACTCATCGCCAAGCACCCCGAGTTGCAGCTGACGAAGGTGATGGTGTCCGAGGCCGGCGCCTCGGTGTACTCGGCGTCCGCGTTCGCCTCGCAGGAACTGCCCGGCATGGACGTGTCGTTGCGCGGCGCGGTGTCCATCGCCCGCCGGCTCCAGGACCCGCTGGCCGAACTGGTGAAGATCGACCCGAAGTCGATCGGCGTCGGCCAGTACCAGCACGACCTGTCCGAGGTGAAGCTGTCGCGCTCGCTGGACGCGGTGGTGGAGGACTGCGTGAACGGCGTCGGCGTCGACGTGAACACCGCGTCCGCGCCGCTGCTCGCCCGCGTCTCCGGCATCACCTCAGGGCTCGCCGAGAACATCGTGGCGCACCGCGACGCCAACGGGCCGTTCACCTCGCGTTCCGCGCTGAAGAAGGTGCCCCGGCTCGGCCCCAAGGCGTACGAGCAGTGCGCGGGCTTCCTGCGGATCCGCGGCGGCGACGACCCGTTGGACGCGTCCAGCGTGCACCCCGAGGCGTATCCGGTGGTACGGCGGATGGTGAAGACGTCCGGGCAGGAGGTGGCCGCGCTCGTGGGCAACACCTCGGCGCTGCGCTCGCTGCGGCCGGCCGACTTCGTGGACGAGACGTTCGGTCTGCCGACCGTGACCGACATCCTGAAGGAGCTGGAGAAGCCCGGGCGCGACCCGCGTCCGGCGTTCAAGACGGCCACCTTCAAGGAGGGCGTGGAGAAGATCTCCGACCTGGCGCCCGGGATGGTCCTGGAGGGCGTCGTGACGAACGTGGCGGCCTTCGGGGCGTTCATCGACGTCGGCGTCCACCAGGACGGGCTGGCGCACGTGTCCGCGCTGTCGCGGACGTTCGTCAAGGATCCCCGGGACGTGGTCAAGCCGGGTGACATCGTCAAGGTGAAGGTCCTGGACGTCGACATCCCGCGCAAGCGGATCTCGCTCACGCTCCGGCTGGACGACGAGGCCGCCCCGAAGGGCGGTTCACCGGGCGAGGGCGGCCGGCCGCAGCGCGGCGGCGGACGTGCGCCGCAGCAGCGGCAGGGCGGGCAGCGCGGCGGAGGCGGCGGCGGTCAGCGGGGTGCGGGCCAGCAGGGCGGCGGCCAGCGGGGCGGCGGTCAGCGCGGCGGCGCGGGCGGCGGGCGGCAGGCTCCGGCGCCGGCGAACAGCGCGATGGCCGACGCGCTGCGGCGCGCGGGGCTGGTCGACCCCAAGAACAAGCGCTGACGCCTTGAACGACGGGCCCGGCTCCCGCACCTCGCGGAGGCCGGGCCCTTCTCCGTGCCCAGCAAGCCGGGCCTTCTCGCACCGGCTTCGGCGGCACCCCGAAGGGGCGCGGGGAACTGCGCGACCAGCCACGACGGTGCCGCGGACGAACAACGGCACATCGCGGCGCTTCCAGCGGAGCGGTCAGTGTTCGGTCACCTTGCCGTCCGCCACTTCCAGGCGGCGGGTGACGTGGACCGCGTCCAGCATGCGGCGGTCGTGGGTGACCAGGAGGAGCGTGCCCTCGTAGGCGTCGAGGGCGGACTCCAACTGTTCGATGGCCGGGAGGTCGAGGTGGTTGGTCGGCTCGTCGAGGACGAGGAGGTTGACGCCCCGGCCCTGGAGCAGGGCGAGGGCGGCCCTGGTCCGCTCCCCCGGTGACAGCGTGGCCGCCGGACGCAGCACATGGTCCGACTTCAGACCGAACTTGGCCAGCAGGGTGCGTACTTCGACCGGTTCGGTGTCGGGTACGGCGGCGCTGAACGCGTCGAGCAGGGCCTCGGGGCCGTGGAACAGCTTCCGCGCCTGGTCGACCTCGCCGACCAGGACGCCCGAGCCGAGGGCGGCGTGCCCGGCGTCCAGCGGGATCCGGCCGAGCAGCGCGCCGAGCAGCGTCGACTTGCCCGCGCCGTTCGCTCCGGTGACCGCGACCCGGTCGGCCCAGTCGATCTGGAGGGAGACCGGGCCGAAGGCGAAGTCGCCGCGCCGCACCTCGGCGTCGCGCAGGCCGGCGACGACCGCGCCGGAACGCGGGGCCGCCGCGATCTCCATGCGCAGCTCCCACTCCTTGCGCGGCTCTTCCACGACGTCCAGGCGTTCGATCATGCGCTGGGTCTGCCGGGCCTTCGCGGCCTGCTTCTCACTGGCCTCGCTGCGGAACTTGCGGCCGATCTTGTCGTTGTCGTTGCCCGCCTTGCGGCGTGCGTTCTTCACGCCCTTGTCCATCCAGGAGCGCTGGGTCTGGGCGCGGTCCTGGAGGGCGGCCTTCTTGTCGGCGTACTCCTCGTAGTCGTCGCGGGCGTGCCGGCGGGCGATCTCGCGCTCCTCCAGGTAGGCGTCGTAGCCGCCGCCGTAGAGGTTGATCCGCTGCTGGGCGAGGTCGAGTTCGAGGACCTTGGTGACGGTGCGGGTGAGGAACTCGCGGTCGTGGCTGACGACGACGGTCCCGGCGCGCAGGCCCTTCACGAAGCGTTCCAGGCGCTCCAGGCCGTCGAGGTCGAGGTCGTTGGTCGGCTCGTCGAGGAGGAAGACGTCGTAGCGGGAGAGGAGGAGGGAGGCGAGGCCGGCGCGGGCGGCCTGGCCGCCGGACAGGGACGTCATCGGCTGGTCGAGGTCCACGCCGAGGCCGAGGGAGTCGGCGACCTCCTCCGCGCGCTCGTCGAGGTCCGCGCCGCCGAGGCCGAGCCAGCGCTCCAGGCTCGTCGCATAGGCGTCGTCGGCGCCCGGGGCCCCGTCGACCAGGCCCTGGGTGGCCTCGTCCATGGCGCGCTGCGCCTCGGCGACCCCGGTGCGGCGGGCGAGGAACGCGCGCACGCTCTCGCCGGGGCGGCGCTCCGGTTCCTGGGGCAGATGGCCGACGGTCGCGGTCGGCGGGGAGAGCCGCAGCTCGCCCTCCTCCGGCGCGGTGAGTCCGGCGAGGAGCCCGAGCAGCGTGGACTTGCCCGCGCCGTTGGCTCCGACCAGCCCGATCACGTCGCCGGGCGCGACGACGAGGTCGAGCCCGGAGAAGAGGGAGCGGTCGCCGTGGCCGGCGGCGAGGTTCTTGGCGACGAGGGTGGCAGTCATCAGACGCCAGATCCTAGTCGGCCCGCGGCGGCGCGGTGCGCGACGGTCTCGCCTCACCGCGGTGGCCGTGACGCGTCGGGGAGCGGGGAAGGGCGGAGGGGGCGGCGGTCGGGCCGGTGCCGCCCCCTCCGGGAGGGGCCTGCGCCGCCCCTTCCGGGACGGTCGGTGCCGCCCCCTCCGGGACAGTCGGGCTACGGCACGCGGTGGGTGCGCGTCGGCGCCCGTACGCCGTCCCGCGGTGCGGTGCCGGGTGTCGTGGCCGCCGTCGCTCCGGCCGTCGCCGTAGCGGCGGCGAAGGCGCGGGCGCCGCCGACGAACGGGACCCGGGCCGAGGTGCGGGACAGGTCCAGGGTGAGGCTCGGGGTGTCGACGGGCGGGTCGACGAGGTCCTTGTCGGTGCCGGCGACGATCAGCGCCAGCCGGTGGCCCTCGGGCACCACGTGGTCGGTGGCCGCGAGGTCGATGGTGATCGAGTAGGGCCGGCCCGGAGTGAGCGCGGAGCCCTTCCCGGCGTGGGCGTGGGTACCGAGGTCGGCCCAGCCCCGGCTGACGACGGTGTGGCCGACGTCGGCCGTGCGCGCCGCGGTCTCCCTGAAGCAGGCGCTGTCGCCGGCGCTGCTCACCCCCCAGCAGGTGCGCTCGGCGAGGGTGACGATGCCCTCGCCGCTCGCCGCGTAGTCCCGGACGGTGTCGGGGCCGAGGTCGACGAGGACGGCGCTCAGATGGGCCGTCGCGGTGGTGGGCGTGACGGTGACGGTCACCTCGGAGGAGCCGGACAGGCGCAGGTCACGGGTGAGGGGCGCGGTGACGAAGCCGGCCTTGTCGGGGGTCGGTGCGTCGATCCGCGCGGCCCAGTCGGTCTCGCCGAGCCGCGGGTCGTCGGTGAAGGTCGCGGTCCCCTTGCCCTTGCGCAGGCCGAGGACGCCGACGCCGGGGTGGGCGCCGGGGGCGGGCCGCAGGGTGGCGGTGCGGGTGTCGCGCGGCGGCCAGACCTTCGAGGTGACCCACTGGTCGGGGTGGCGTTCGACGTCGGCCATCGGCTCGCGGTCGACGCCGTTGTCGTAGCCGAGGAGTTCGTGGTCGAACCAGCGGTGCAGGGTCTTCACCCAGGCGGCGCGGCGGAAGTCGAAGGGGTCGACGTGGCCGGTCTGGGAGAGCCAGATCTTGCGCTCGACGCCGTGCCGCGCGAGAGCGTCCCACCACTGGCCGACGTGCTTCATACGGACGTTGAGGTCCTGGAGTCCGTGCACGAGGAAGACGCTGGCTTCGACCTTGCCCGCGTCCTTCACGTAGTCGCGTTCGGTCCACAGCCGGGTCCAGTCGCCCGTGCGGGGCGCCTGCTCGACCAACCGGCGCTGCACGGCGGCGCACTTGGTGCGGGCGTCCGGGCTGTCGACGTAGTTCGACAGCCAGTCGGGGCCGGAGTCGTAGAGCGGGGCGCCCTGTTGGAAGTAGTAGTCGTACCAGGAGGAGATGGCGCTGATCGGGACGATGGTCTTCAGGCCCTTCACGCCGGTGGCGGCGACGCCGTTGGCTATGGTGCCGTCCCAGCTCTTGCCGATCATGCCGGTCGCGCCGTCGGTCCAGGTCGCCTTGACGGCGGTGCCGCCGCTGCGGGCGGTGTAGGCGGCGCCGCGTCCGTTGAGCCAGTCGACGACGGCCTTCGCGGAGAGGACGTCGGACCGGCCGCCGACGTCGACGCAGCCGTCGGAGCGGTTGGTGCCGGCCAGGTCGACGCCGACGAAGGCGTAGCCGCGCGGCACGAAGTAGTTGTCGTAGAACAGCGGCATCTGCGCGACGGCCCCGTTCGCGTCGTACGTCTTGCGCTGGCTCTCGTTGCCGCGTCCGCAGCAGGAGTAGTAGGGGCTGGCGTCCATGATGACGGGCACCTTGCGGCCCCGGGCGGCGGGTTCGCGGGGGCGGACGATGTCGACGGCGACCCGGTCGGTCCTTCCGTCGCCGTCGCCGTCGAGCCGGGTGTCGACCCAGACGGCCTCGCGGACGGCGTTCTCGTAGGAGTACACCGGCTTGCTCTCGCGCGGGGCGGCGTGGGCGGTCGCCGGGGTGAGGAAGGCGGCCACCAGGGCGGTGACGGCCGCGGCCGTGAGCGGTCTCCAGATCGTGAAGCGCGTGCGTATCGGCATGCGCCTGGACGGTACAGCGGTCAACTCATGTATAGAAGAGGGCATTTGTGAGCGGACTGTGGCCGGAACACGTCGATGGACGGTCGGGTCATGACGGCCGAATGGCGATCGTGTGACAGCGGCGGCGCTGGGCAGGTCCCGGGCACAGGGAGTTCGTAGGCTCCCGACAGACCTCGTCCCCCCACGGCTTGGAGCTTTCGTGCACCGCAGACTCATCGCGCCGGGCGCACTCGCCGCCGCGTCCGTCCTGTTGGCGATCCCGGCGTCGGCCGCGAGCGTCTCCCCCGGCGCGCCGGGCATCGGCGACCCCTACTACCCGGCCTACGGCAACGGCGGCTACGACGTCTCCCACTACGACCTGCGGCTGAAGTACCAGCCCGCCTCGGACCGGTTGGAGGGCACGGCGACGATCCTCGCGAAGACGACGCAGGATCTGTCGCGGTTCAACCTGGACTTCCTGCTCGACGTGAGCGAGGTGCGCGTCAACGGCGCGAAGGCGGCGTTCTCCGCTTCGGGAGAGCACGAGTTGGAGATCACCCCGAGGACACCGCTGGCGAAGGGCGCGGCGGTGACCGTGGTGGTGCGCTACAGCGGCGTCCCGTCCTCCAAGGAGGCGTACGGCTTCACCAGTTGGCACCGCACGCCGGACGGCGGGGTCGGCGCCAACGAGCCCGAGTCGGCCTGGTGGTGGTTCCCGAGCAACGACCACCCGCTCGACAAGGCCACCTTCGACGTCTCGGTGCAGGTGCCGGACGGCACCCAGGCCATCTCCAACGGCATGCTCCAGTCGACGACTTCACGGGCCGGCTGGACCCGCTACAGCTGGCGTTCCGACAAGCCGCAGGCGACCTATCTGGCCACCCTCGCGGTCGGCAGGTTCGACATCACGACCGGCCGCACCGAGAGCGGCGTCCCGGTCGTCAACGCCTACAGCAAGGACCTCGGCGCCCACGACGGCGCGGCGCGGGCCAGCGTCGAGCGGACCGGGGAGATCGCCGACTGGCTGACCGAGTACTTCGGGCCGTACCCCTACAACGCGCTCGGCGGGTACGTCCCGAACGTCACCACCGGGTACGCGCTGGAGACGCAGACCCGGCCCTTCTACAGCCCGCGGCAGTTCGCCAACGGGTCGAACACCTCCGTGGTCGTCCACGAGCTGGCCCACCAGTGGTACGGCGATCTGGTGTCCGTCGCCGGGTGGAAGGACATCTGGATCAACGAGGGCTTCGCCCGGTACGCGCAGTGGCTGTGGTCCGAGCACGAGGGCGAGGGCACGGCCCAGGAGATCGCGGACTACGTGTACGCCTCCCGGCCGGCCGACGATCCGTTCTGGACGGTGCGGCCGGGCGACCCCGGCCCGGAGAACCAGTTCCACGTGGCGGTGTACGACCGGGGCGCGCTGGCCCTTCAGGCGCTGCGCGACGAGATCGGCGACGAGGCGTTCTTCACCCTGCTGAAGGGCTGGCCGCAGCGGCACGCCCACGGCAACGCGACCGTCGCCGGCTTCCAGCGGTACGCGGAGGAGGTCTCCGGCCGGCCGCTGGCCGCGCTCTTCGACACCTGGCTGTTCCAGCCGTCGAAGCCGGCCGCGCCCGCGGCGGCCGAGGCCTCGCTGTCGACCCGGGCGCTCGGCACGCGGGGCGCGCCCGAGCGGCCGAAGTCATGGCAGAAGATCGCCGCGACGAACGGGGTGCACGAGCACTGAGCACGAGCACGAGCACTGAGCGAGGAGTTCGTCCCGGGTGACGGTGTCCGTCCGCGCGGACGCTCACGGTGCTCTCAGGCCTCCCCGTGGTCGTACACCGTCACCGCGATGCCGCGCTTCACCAGGCGTTCGGTGATCAGCGGTTCCACCCGGGACCACTTGCCGCCGGCCAGGCCGCAGCCTATGCGGGGCATGTGGACGGAGGCGTCGAGTTCGGCCGCCTTGTCGGCGAGGAGCGCGAGTGCCGCGTCGATGGCCTCGTAGCGCACGGGGACGCCCTTGCTGCCTGTGCGCGTGCCGCGCTGGCCGACCAGGTTGGCCACCCACACGTACGGCTCGACCTGGACGAACTGGGCCGCGCCCAGCCCGAAGTCGTTCGCCGCGCGCCCTCGGTGCCAGGCGCGGTAGGCCGCTTCGGGCTGCGGCCAGCGGCGGGAGAGCGCCAGCACGAAGCCCTTTCCCCATCCCCCGATGTCGTTGCAGACATGGGCGATCACCTTGACGCCCTTCACCGACGGCACGGTGGCGTCACCCCGGACGTAAGTGATCTCCGACATGACGCCACCGTAGGCGGTGCCACTGACAATGGCCTCCGAGCGTCGTGAGGCCGCCGTGCCGAGGCGGAAAGCCGCCGGGCTACTTCGTGAGGTCGGTCAGCTCCCGCTCGGCCGTCCGCGCCACCCGCCGGCGGATCGCGAACCAGCCGCCGACGAGGGCGGCGGCGATCAGCGGGATGAGCAGCAGGGTCTTACGGCCGACCTCGGGGTCGTTCCACATCAGGACGAGCACGGCGACCAGGAAGGCGATGGTGGCGATCTCCGTGACCGGGCTGCCGGGGAGCCGGAAGGAGGGGCGGTCGAGCAGGCCGGCCTTGGCGCGGCGGACGAAGACCAGATGGCAGACCATGATGATCACCCAGGTGCTGACGATGCCGAGGGAGGCGACGTTCAGCACGATCTCGAAGGCCTGCTCCGGCACGAGGAAGTTCAGGCCGACGCCGAGGACGCAGACCCCGCAGGTGAGGAGGATGCCGCCGTAGGGCACCTGGCTGCGGTTCATGCGGGCGGTGAACTTCGGGGCGGAGCCCGCCATCGCCATGGAGCGCAGGATGCGGCCGGTGGAGTACAGGCCGGAGTTCAGCGAGGACATGGCGGCGGTGAGGACGACGAGGTTCATCACGTCGCCCGCGCCGGAGACGCCGATCTTCGACAGGACGGTGACGAAGGGGCTCTGGTCGGCGGAGTAGGCCGAGCCGGGCAGCAGTAGCGCGAGCAGGACGACCGAGCCGACGTAGAACAGGCCGACCCGCCACATGATCGAGTTCACCGCGCGCGGGACGACCTTCTCCGGCTCGGAGGTCTCGCCCGCGGCGACGCCGACCAGCTCCAGGGCGGCGTACGCGAAGATCACGCCCTGCATGACGAGGACGACGGGCATCAGGCCGTGCGGGAGGAAGCCGCCGTTGTCGCTGATCACGCTCAGGCCGGGCGTCCGGCCGTCGACCTCGTGCTGGGTGGCGAGCAGGAAGATGCCGATGCACATGAAGGCGACGAGGGTGGCGACCTTGACGATGGAGAACCAGAACTCCATCTCGCCGAAGATCTTCACCGAGATGAGGTTCACGGCCAGGACCACGGCGAGCGCGATCAGCGCCAGCACCCACTGGGGGATGCTCGTGAACATGCTCCAGTAGTGCGTGTAGAGCGCGATCGCGGTGATGTCGGCGATGCCGGTGGTCGACCAGTTCAGGAAGTACATCCAGCCGGCGACATAGGCGCCCTTCTCGCCGAGGAACTCACGCGCGTACGACACGAACGATCCGGAGGACGGCCGGTAGAGGACCAGCTCGCCCAGGGCGCGGACGACGAAGAACGCGAAGACGCCGCAGACGAGGTAGGCCAGCGCGAGCGCCGGGCCCGCGTTGTGGAGGCGTCCTCCGGCACCCAGGAAGAGGCCGGTGCCGATGGCGCCGCCGATGGCGATCATGTTGACGTGGCGGTGCTTGAGGTCCTTGCTGTAGCCGGCGTCGCCCGCGTCCGCGGGGGTCGTGGCCGCCCGAGGGTGGGAGACGGCCTCGGCCGTGTGCACGGTGTCCTTGCTCACGGGGGGTACCACTCTCTGGTGCGCCCGGGCGTCGTGCGCTCGGGTTTCCTTACGGTCATGGCCCGCGGCTCCCTGGTCGGGGCACAGACCAAGGGGGCAGCTTCCCAGAGGGTGACCGGCCATGCGGTGGCTCATGTCACAGAGGGTGACTCCTCACAGGGTCCTCACTCCTGCCCCACGCCTTTCACAGGAGTGGTGTGACAGCGATACTGCTGCGCATGACGATCGAGACCGAGGAGCCGGCCCTCACGGTCGACGAGCTGGCCGCCCGAGCCGGCGTCACGGTGCGCACGGTCCGCTTCTACAGCACCAGGGGGCTGCTCCCGCCGCCGGTCATCGGCCCACGCCGGGTGGGCCACTACGGTCCGGGGCATCTCGCGCGTCTCGCGCTGATCGAGGAGCTCCAGCAGCAGGGCATGACGCTGGCCGCGATCGAGCGCTACCTGGACCGGCTGCCTCCCGGTCTCGACGCCCACGATCTCGCCGTCCACCGCGCGGTGGTGGCCTCCTGGGCGCCGGACGCGGTGGAGACGGTGACACGGGAGGAGCTCCGGCGGCGGGCGGGGCGGGCGCTGCGGCAGGAGGACGTGGACCGGCTGGCGGCGATGGGCGTGATCGCCGAGGGCGACGCGGAGGGGTCGTACCGGGTCGATCCGGGGCTGCTGAGGCTGGGCGTCCGGCTGCTCGACGTGCCGCTGTCGCCGGCGTCGATCCTCGCGGCCCGCCATGTGCTCGTGGAGCACGCGCGGGCCGCCGCCCGGGAGATGTCGCGGCTGCTGCGCGAGGAGGCCCCCGAGGGCGACGCGCGCGCGGTGCGGTCGCTGTCGGCGCACATGCAGCCGCTGGTGGTGCAGGCGCTGCTGACGGCGTTCCAGCGGTCGCTGACCGAGGAGGTGCGGGAGTGGCTCGGGGAGCCGCCGCCGTAGGACGGCTCCCCCTGAGGCATTCGCTCAGCGGCCGTCGGTGAAGGTCTCCCCCTTCTCGGCCTTCTCGACGAGCAGCGCGGGCGGGGTGAAGCGGTCGCCGTAGCGCTCGGCGAGTTCACGCGCGCGTGCCACGAAGCCGGGCAGGCCTCCCTCGTAGCCGTTGACGTACTGGAGCACGCCGCCGGTCCAGCCCGGGAAGCCGATGCCGAACAGGGAGCCGATGTTGGCGTCGGCGACGGAGGTCAGCACGCCCTCCTCGAGCAGCCGGACGGTGTCGAGGGCCTCGGAGAAGAGCATGCGCTCCTGCATGTCCCGGAAGGGGATCTCCGCGCCCTCGCGGGTGAAGTGCTCGCGCAGTCCCGGCCACAGGCGCGCCCGCCTGCCGTCCTCGCCGTACTCGTAGAAGCCGGCGCCGCCGCTGCGGCCGGTGCGGCCGAATTCGTCGACCATGCGGTCGATGACGGCCTCGGCGGGGTGCGCGGTCCAGACGCCGCCGGCCTCCTCGACGGCCCGCCGGGTCTCGTTGCGGATCTTGCGCGGCAGGGTGAGGGTCAGGTCGTCCATGAGGGACAGCACCTTGGCCGGGTAGCCCGCCTGGGCCGCCGCCTGCTCGACGGAGGCGGGCTCGATGCCCTCGCCGACCATGGCGACGCCCTCGTTGATGAAGTGGCCGATCACCCGGGAGGTGAAGAAGCCGCGCGAGTCGTTGACGACGATCGGCGTCTTCTTGATCTGCCGGACCAGGTCGAAGGCGCGCGCGAGCGCCTCGTCGCCGGTCCGCTCGCCCTTGATGATCTCGACGAGCGGCATCTTGTCGACGGGCGAGAAGAAGTGCAGCCCGATGAAGTCGCCCTGGCGCTCGACGCCTTCGGCGAGGGCGGTGATGGGCAGGGTGGAGGTGTTGGAGCACAGCAGGGCGTCGGGGTCGACGAGGTGCTGGATCTCCTGGAACACCTTGTGCTTGAGGCAGGTGTCCTCGAACACGGCTTCGATGACGGCGTCGCAGCCGGCCACGTCCTGCGGGTCGGCGGTGGGCTTGATGCGGGCGAGCAGCGCGTCCGCCTTCTCCTGGCTGGTGCGGCCCCGGGAGACGGCCTTGGCGCACAGCTTCTCGGAGTAGCCCTTGCCCTTGACGGCCGCTTCCAGGGAGACGTCCTTGAGGACGACGTCGATGCCCGCGCGGGCGCACGAGTAGGCGATGCCGGCGCCCATCATCCCGGCGCCGAGGACGGCGACCTTGCGGACCTGGCGCTGTTCGACGCCGCGGGGCCGGTTGGCGCCGGAGTTGACGGCCTGGAGGTCGAAGAAGAACGCCTGGATCATGTTCTTGGAGATCTGCCCGGCGGCCAGTTCCACGAAGTAGCGGGCCTCGATGACCTGCGCGGTCTCGAAGTCGACCTGGGCGCCCTCGACGGCGGCGGCGAGGATGTTGCGCGGGGCGGGGTAGGGCGCGCCCTTGGTCTCCTTGCGCAGGGTGGCGGGGAAGGCGGGCAGGTTCGCCGCGAACTTGGGGTTGGCGGGGGTGCCGCCGGGGATGCGGTAGCCGGGCCGGTCCCAGGGCTGCCGAGACTCGGGGTTCGCATCGATGAAGGCGCGGGCCTTGGCGAGCATCTCCTCGGGCGTGGCGGCGACCTCGTGGACCAGGCCGCTGTCGAGGGCGCGCCGCGGGCTGTACTGGGTGCCCTGGAGGAGGACCTTGAGGAGGGCGTCGGCGATGCCGAGCAGGCGCACGGTGCGGACGACGCCGCCGCCTCCGGGGAGCAGTCCGAGGGTGACCTCGGGGCAGCCGATCTTGGAGCCGGGGGCGTCGAGGGCGACGCGGTGGTGGCAGGCGAGGGCGAGTTCGTAACCGCCGCCGAGGGCCGCGCCGTTGAGGGCGGCGACGACGGGCTTGCCGAGGGTCTCGATGCGGCGCAGGTTGCGCTTGATCTCCATGCCGCCGTCGAGGAGCTGCTGTGCGGTGCCGGGGGTGACGCGGATCAGGTCGCGCAGGTCGCCGCCGGCGAAGAAGGTCTTCTTGGCGGAGGTGATGATCACGCCCCGGATGCTGCCCTTCTCGGCCTCCAGGCGGTCGGTGATCACCGCGAGGGAGTCGCGGAACGCCTGGTTCATGGTGTTCGCGGACTGGTCGGGGTCGTCGAGGACGAGGGTGACGAGGCCGGTGCGGTCCTGTTCCCAGCGGATGGCAGTGCTCTGTGTCATGACAGGGTCTCCGTTGAAGTCTTGTGGTTCCGCCGGGTGTTCAGACGCGTTCGACGATCGTCGCGACGCCCATGCCGCCGCCGACGCACAGCGTGGCGAGGCCGTAGCGCTTGTCCTGGCGCTCCAGTTCGTCGACGAGCGAGCCGAGGATCATCGCGCCGGTCGCGCCGAGGGGGTGGCCGAGGGCGATCGCGCCGCCGTTGACGTTGACCTTGTCCAGGGACAGGCCCATGTCCTTGACGAAGCGCAGGACGACGGCGGCGAAGGCCTCGTTGATCTCGACGAGGTCGATGTCGTCGACGGTGAGGCCGGCCTTGGCGAGGGCCTTGCGGGTGGCGGGGGCGGGGCCGGTGAGCATGATGGTGGGCTCGGAGCCGGAGACGGCGGCGGAGACGATCCGCGCGCGCGGGGTGAGCCCGTATCGTTCGCCGACCTCGCGGGAGCCGATCGCGACGAGGGAGGCGCCGTCGACGATGCCGGAGGAGTTGCCCGCGTGGTGGACGTGGTCGATCCGCTCCACCCAGTGGTACTTCTGGAGCGCCACGGCGTCGAAGCCGCCCAGTTCGCCGATGTCGGCGAAGGAGGGCTTCAGGCCGGCGAGGGAGTCGGCGGTGGTGCCGGGGCGCAGGTGCTCGTCGTGGTCGAGGACGACGAGGCCGTTGCGGTCCCTGACCGGGACGACCGAGCGGTCGAAGCGGCCGTCCTTCCAGGCGGCGGCGGCCCGTTCCTGGGAGAGGGCCGCGTACTCGTCGACGTCGCGCCGGGTGAAGCCCTCGATCGTGGCGATGAGGTCGGCGCCGATGCCCTGCGGCACGAAGTTCACGGCGAGGTTGGTCATCGGGTCGTTGAACCAGGCGCCGCCGTCGGAGGCCATGGGCACGCGGGACATCGACTCCACGCCGCCCGCGAGGACGAGGTCCTCCCAGCCGGAGCGGACCTTGGCGGCGGCCAGGTTGACGGCTTCGAGGCCGGAGGCGCAGAAGCGGTTCTCCTGCACGCCGGCGACCGTGTCGGGCAGTCCGGCGGCGATCGCGGCGATGCGCGCGATGTCGGAGCCCTGGTCGCCGACGGGGCCGACGACGCCGAGCACGATGTCGTCGACGGCGGCCGGGTCGAGGCCGGGGAAGCGGTCGCGCAGCTCGTGGATGAGGCCGACGACGAGGTCGATGGGCTTGGTTCCGTGCAGGGCGCCGGTCGCCTTGCCGCGCCCGCGCGGGGTGCGGATCGCGTCGTACACGTACGCTTCGGTGCTCACTGGCAGGCCTTTCGGGGTGGGTGGTCCATGCGGGCTCAGTCGCCCTGGCCGGGGAGGTCGGTGACGAGCCGGGGCAGGTCCCAGTCGTGTGCCACGCCGGCCGTGTCGGCGCCGGGCAGCGCGGGGCCGCCGCGCACGGCGGTGGGGGTCAGGGAGAAGCGCGGCGCGGGGGCGGGCTGGGTGATGCCGGCGTGGTCGGTGAAGGTGCCGCGGGCGGCGAGGTGCGGGTGGTGCGGGGCCTCGCGCAGCGACAGCACGGGCGCCACGCACGCGTCCGTGCCCTCGAAGAGGGCCGTCCACTCGTCGCGGGTGCGGGACTTGAAGCGGGCGGCGACCGCCTCGCGCAGGTCGCCCCAGCGGGTCCAGTCCTTGCGGGCGTCGGTGAAGTCGTCGAGTTCCAGCAGGCGTACGAACGTGTCGTAGAACTGCGGTTCCAGCGCGCCGACGGCCATGTACCCGCCGTCGGCGGTCTCGTAGGCGCCGTAGTAGGGGCAGCCGCCGTCGAGGAGGTTGGCGGCGCGGCGGTCCTGCCAGCCGCCGGCGGCGAGCATGCCGTGGAGCATGGCGGAGAGGTGGGCCGTGCCGTCGACGATGGCGGCGTCGACGACCTGGCCTTCGCCGGTCGCGCGCGCGTGGTGGAGTGCGGCGAGGACGCCGACGACGAGGTAGAGGGAGCCGCCGGCGTAGTCCCCGAGGAGGTTGGCGGGCGCGGGCGGGGGCGTGTCCGGGGCGCCGATCATGCCGAGGGCGCCGGTGACGGCGATGTAGGCGATGTCGTGGCCCGCGCGGGCGGCGAGGGGGCCGTCCTGACCCCAGCCGGTCATGCGGCCGTAGACCAGTCGGGGGTTGCGGGCGTGGCAGGCCTCGGGGCCGACGCCGAGGCGTTCGGCGACGCCGGGGCGGTTGCCCTCCAGGAGGACGTCGGCGCGGGCGGCGAGGTCGAGCACGCGCGCGGGGCCGTCCGGGGACTTGAGGTCGACGATCACCGAGCGCTTGTTGCGGTTGGTGACGTCGTGGGCGGGGTCGATGGCGAGGGAGGAGCCGCCGGGGCGGTCCACGCGGACGACGTCGGCGCCGAGGTCGGCGAGGAGCATGGCCGCGAAGGGGCCGGGTCCGATGCCGGCGAGTTCGACCACGCGCACACCGGTGAGCGGGCCGCGCCCTGTCGTGGCCGCCGCGTCCGCCGAGTCTGCCGTCGTCATCCAGCCCCCTTGCTGTGACACAACCGATGTAACACCAGTGATGCTAGGAACGTGTTCCAGTGGGCACAAGAGGTGAGCGAGCAAGCGCTTAGCCAGTTTAGGGCGCGATGCCGCATTTCTCCTGACGACTCAGCCTCCTGGCGACTCAGCCTCCTGGCGACTCAGCCGCCGTCCAGCTCCGCCAGCAGGCGTTTGGGGGCGATCGTCCGGTAGCTCTCCTCCACCCAGTCGCAGAGCAGCTCCGCCGCGGGGGCGCCCTGGCCCTCCAGGGGGACGCTCACCCAGCCGGATCTGCCGAGTCCGTATCCGGCGGGCTCCGCGCCCGGGGAGGCCAGCGCGTGCGCGTGGGCGGTGTCGTCCCTCAGCTTGACGGTCACGCGCAGCGGGTGGCTGCCGTCGTCCACGCCGAGGAAGACGAAGACCTTCTTGTTGACCTTGGCGACGCTCTCGCCCCAGGGGAACTCCTCGGCCGCGCCCGGCAGACCGAGCGCGAACTCGCGTACCTTCTCCCACTTTTTCAGGGCGTTCCTGGGCACGGCCACCTGCTGCCTCCGGGCTCGTCGTCGTGGCTCAGCACCCCTCACGCTAGCCTCAGCCACCGACAGCGGCGCGGGCTGCACGACGAAGGGGTGTCATGAGCAGGCTGAAGAGGACCGACCGTCCGTACGACATCGTGCTCTTCGGGGCCACCGGCTTCGTCGGGACGCTCACCGCGGAGTACTTCGCCGCCCACGCGCCGAAGGATCTGCGCTGGGCGATCTCCGGGCGGGACGAGGTCAAGCTGCGGCGGCTGCGCGACCGGCTGCCGGAGGGCGCGGAGCCGGGGGTGCTGCGGGCCGACGTGTCCGACACGGCCTCCCTGCGCGCGCTCGCCGAGCAGGCGCGCGTGGTGGCGACGACGGTCGGCCCCTATGTGACCCACGGCGAGGACCTGGTGGCCGCCTGCGCGGACGCCGGCGCCGACTATCTCGACCTCACCGGCGAGCCGGAGTTCGTCGACCTGACGTACGTCCGGCACGACGCACGCGCGCGGGAGACCGGTGCGCGTCTGGTGCACGCGTGCGGCTTCGACTCGGTCCCGCACGATCTGGGCGCGTACTTCACGGTCCGGCAGCTGCCGGAGGGCGTGCCGCTGGCCGTGGACGGCTTCGTGACCGCCGACGCGGCCTTCTCCGGCGGGACGTTCGCCTCCGCGCTGGGGCAGTTCTCGCGCGGGCGGCGGATGGTGGCCGCGGCGCGGGAACGGCACCGGCACGAGCCGCGGCTGATGGGCCGGCGGGCCACCGCGCCGCTGGGGTCGCCCCGGTACGCCCCGGAGGTCGGCGCGTGGGCGCTGCCGCTGCCCACCATCGACCCGCAGATCGTGCGCCGCTCCGCGAAGGCGCTGGAGCGCTACGGCCCCGACTTCCGCTACCGGCACTACGCGGCCGTGCGGCGGCTGCCGGTCGCCGTGGGCGGGGTCGCGGGCGTCGGCGCGCTGTTCGCCGCCGCCCAACTGCCGCCCGCCCGGCGCTGGCTGTCGGACCGTCTGAAGCCCGGCGACGGGCCGAGCGCCGAGCGTCGCGCGCGGAGCTGGTTCTCGGTGCGGTTCGTGGGCGAGGGCGGCGGCCGGCGGGTCTACACCGAGGTGTCGGGCGGCGACCCCGGCTACGACGAGACGGCGAAGATGTTCGCCGAGTCGGCGCTGTCCCTGGCCTACGACGATCTCCCGGAGACGTCCGGCCAGGTCACGACGGCGGCGGCGATGGGCGACGCCCTGATCGAACGCCTGAACGTGAAGGGGATCCGCTTCCGGGTGGCGGCCAGCCGCTGAGGAGGCCTCCGATCGGCCCGGGGCGGCCCTCACGGGCCGTTCCGGGGCGGTTCAGGCCTGCCACCGGGCCAGCGTGTAGATCATCCCCGCGATCCAGCCCAGGCCCGACAGGACGGCGAGGACCAGGGCCGCGGTCACGGCACGCTCCACGGGCCGGGCGGGGTCGGTGAGGGGCTCGGTGGCCCGGTGCGTCGTCATGAGCTCAGCCTGCCCGGAGACGGCCGGACCTCACATCGGTACGGGTACTCAGTCGACGTACTCAGACCGGCCGTCGCTTCCTGGAGGGAGACCGGTCGTCGCTTCCCGAAGGGCCGCGCGGCACAGCGCGTCCGCTCTGCGGGTCGACTCCGGGAGGCGGAAGCGCGGGGTGAGCGCGAGGGTGTGGGCGCAGGCGTCGTCCAGGGTCGTCCGGTGGCCGACGGAGACGAAGACCGGCTTGACCCCCGCGCGCGTGCGCAGCGCGCGGCCCACCTCGTCGGCGCCGTCGAGCAGCGGTGACGCGGATCCGCGCGGGGCGCCGGGGTCGTCGTACGTGAAGGCGAAGGGGTTCTTGGCGACGCCGATCGTGGGCAGCCCGGTGAGGACCCCGAGGTGGCTGGCGAGGCCGAAGCGGCGGGGGTGGGCGAGGCCGTAGCCGTCGCACACCACCAGGCCCGGGGAGCAGGGCAGCGCGTCGAGCGCGGCGAGCACCGTGGGGATCTCGCGGAAGGCGAGCAGACCGGGCACGTACGGGAAGGAGATCCGTCCGACGGCGGTCGCCTCGGCGACGACGTCGAGGCTCGCCGCGTCCAGCACGACGGCCGCCGCGGCGACGACGTCCCGCTCGTCGTCGTAGGCGACGTCGACGCCCGTCACCCGCCCGGCCCCGGGCGGGGGCCCCGGCTCGTCGAGCACCACCTCGGCCCGCAGCGCGTCCTGGACGGCGCGGGCCTCTTCCTCGGTCGCGGGCCAGCCCGCGGGAACGCGTACGGTCGTCATGGTGGTGACGAGCCTACGGCTCCCGCGGCGGACCGGCGGGGCGGCCCCGGTGTCAGCCCTTGTCGTCCAGGGCGCGTTGCAGCTGACCCTTGTTCATGTCCGAACGGCCATGGATGTTGCGGCGCTTGGCCTCCTCGTACAGCTGGTCGTACGTGGGCCCTTGGGAGCCCTTGCCGGACCGCTGCCCGCCGCGCTTGCCGGACGACATGTCCTCCAGGGAGGTGCGGCTCGCGGTCTTGGACTCGCCGGCCCGAGCGCGCTCCTTGTTGACCGTCCTGGCGGCGATCTCCTCCGCCCGGTCGGTGCTCTCACCCCGGTCCTGCGCGCTCTCCTTGATGTGCTCGTACTGGCGCTCCCGCTTGGGGCTGGAACCGCGTGGCATGGGCGCTCACTCCTTTCGCGTTCGCAGCGACCGGGTACCCCGCAATCGGCTCAGCTCTCCAGCCGCGCCACCCTCCCTTGTTCGCCGGACGCCCAGCAGCCCCGGTCGGGGGCGCAGTCGACGGTGTCGTACGAGCCGGTGTCGACCGTGCGCCAGGTGCGGCCGGCGTCCGTGGTCAGGTCGGTGCCGGTGGGGCCGACGGCGAGGGCGGCGGCGCGGCTGTGCGGCAGCCAGGCGACACCGGAGCGGTAGGCGGGCGGCGGCGCGGCGGCGGGCCGCCAGGTCCGGCCGGCGTCGGCGGTCGTGGCGGCCGACCGCGGGGAGGCCTGGTCGGGGCGGTAGTCGCCGCCGACGGCGAGGCCGTGCGCGCGGTCGCGGAAGGCCAGGGCGAAGACCCCGCGCGCGGGGTCGCCCGCCGGGATCGGGGCGTCGGCGACCGTCCAGGTCCGTCCCCGGTCGGAGGAGTGCATCACCCGCGCGCGTGCGGCCCCGCCGGTGGCGAGCCAGACGTCGCGGGAGCCGGCGGAGACCAGGCACTGGCCGCCGGCGGCGAAGCCGGCCTCGCCCTCCAGGGCGGGCGGCATGCCCCGGTCGGGCAGCACCGTCCAGGAGCGGCCCCCGTCGCTCGTGGACAGGATGCGGAACTTCCCGTCGACGGGGTCGCTCATGGCGAGGCCGTGGCGGCGGTCGAAGAAGGTCATGCAGTCGTAGAAGGCCCGTGCGTCGGTGTTGCGGAAGGACTCCGTCCAGGTGGCTCCGCCGTCGTCGGTGCGGTAGACGCGCGAGGCCTCGCCCTCGCCGATGGCGAGCACCACGGCGCGGCGCGCGTCGAAGGCCTCGATGTCGCGGAACTGGAGTTCGGCCGCGCCGGGCGGCGAGACGTCCCGCCAGGTCCTCCCGCCGTCGGCCGTGCGCAGGACGGTGCCCTGACTGCCGGACACCCAGGCGGTCTTCCGGTCGACGGCGGACAGCCCGCGGAAGCGGACGGCGGGCTTGCCGGTGTCCTTGAGGGCCCACGCGGGCGCGTGGCCGTTCACCGTCACGGGAGCGCCGCTCCCGTTCGCGGCGGTCGCCAGGTCCGTCGCCCGGGCGGGGGCGGCGAGCGCCGCCAGGACGGCCGCGCAGGCCGCTCCCGCGACCGCCGCCCGCCCGATGCGCGGGGTTTCCCGCCCGATGCGCGAGGTTTTCGGAGCCGTCTTCGCCGGCGGAACCGTTCGTACCGTGCGTCGCGTCTTCCCCAGGGGTCTCATGGCGCGCGAAGCTAGCCCACGGCCCGGACGCCGTCCAGAGGACCCCCGTCGCCCCAATCGCCTTACGGGGCACAGGAAGAGAGGTGAGTCACTCGTGTGCATGAAAGTCGGTGACCGAGGTCACTCGCACTGCGTGTGCACGTACTGGCCGCTTCCGTCGTCTCTTCCAGTGTCCGGCTGCACTCACCCCCGGTAGTTCGTCCCGCTGTCACAAGGGAGCAAGGCGTTGTCCATCGTCATCGATCAGCCCGTTGAGGCCCGCCTGGTCGCCGCCGCGCCTCGGATGTCGAACATCCCCGCCACGCTGCACTACGACCGTCGTGATCCCTTCGCCGTCCGCATGACCTTCCCGGCCCCGGCCACCCTGGAGGGCGTCGAAGTCTGCTGGACCTTCGCCCGCGACCTGCTCACCGCGGGGCTGCACGAGGCGGAGGGCCATGGCGACGTCCGGGTCCGCCCCTACGGGTACGACCGGACGGTGCTGGAGTTCCACGCGCCCGAGGGCACCGCCATCGTGCACGTGCACTCGTCGGAGATCCGGCGGTTCCTCCAGGCGACGAGCGAGCTGGTGCCCGCGGGCCGGGAACACCTCCAGCTCGACCTCGACCACGAGCTGGCGGAGCTGATGCGGGAGGCGTGACCCCCGCGGGGACGCCCGGACCCCCCGCGGGCACGCCCGGACCGTAATTCCGTTGACCGGCCCTCCCGGCCCCTTCTACGGTGGGAACGCTTCTGTTGCCGCCGAGGGGAGAAGGACGTTGCTCGTCTGAGGTCCGAGACACCGCGCCACGCCTGTCAGGCGTGCGTGCAGCGTGCGACCTCGGCGTTCGAGCCGTCCTCGCGGAGCAGGGCTCTCCCACGGATTTCCCCCTGACCGCATCCACCGCTCCCGCCCCCGCCCCGCGCGGTGGTCGCCGTCTCCCGGTGTCTCGATACGCGTTGCCCTGACCGCACACGCGACCGCGAGGCCCACTTGTCATCATCCATCACCTGTTCGTCCCTGTCCTTCGCCTGGCCCGACGGCACCTCCGTCTTCGAAGGGCTCGACGTCGTCTTCGGCCCCGGCCGGACCGGACTCGTCGGCCTCAACGGCTCCGGCAAGTCAACCCTGTTGAAACTTCTCGCCGGCCGACTCGCCCCCGCCGACGGCTCGGTGCGCGTCGCGGGCGAGGTGGGCCACCTCCCGCAGAACGTCACCCTCGACACCACCCTCAGGGTCGACGAGGCGCTCGGCATCGCCGCCAGGCGGGCCGCGCTGCACGCCATCGAGGCCGGTGACGTCTCCGAAGAGCACTTCGAGACCGTCGGCGACGACTGGGACGTCGAGGAGCGCGCCCTCGTCACCCTCGGCGAACTCGGGCTCGGCCACATCGGGTTGGACCGCACCGTCGGCGAGGTGTCCGGCGGCGAGTCGGTCCTGCTGCGCCTGGCCGCGCTGCTGCTGCGCCGCCCGGACGTCCTGCTGCTCGACGAGCCCACCAACAACCTCGACCTGTACGCCCGGCGGCGGCTGTACGCGGCGGTCGCGTCCTGGCCGGACGTCATGATCGTCGTCAGCCACGACCGCGAACTCCTCGACCTCGTCGACCAGATCGCCGATCTGCGCGCCGGGGCGGTCACCTGGTACGGCGGCAACTTCTCCGCGTACGAGGAGGCCCTCGCCGTCGAACAGGACGCCGCCGAGCGCATGGTGCGCGTCGCGGAGGCCGACTTGCGCAAGCAGAAGCGCGAACTGGCCGACGCCCAGGTCAAACTGGCCCGCCGCAAGCGGTACGGGCAGAAGATGCAGGAGCAGAAGCGCGAGCCGAAGATCGTCATGGGGGCGCGCAAGCGGGCGGCGCAGGAGTCCGCTGGCAAGCACCGGATCCTGCACGAGGAGAGGCTCGCCGAGGCCAGGGAGCGGCTCGACGAGGCCGCGGAGGCCGTACGGGACGACGACGAGATCCGCGTCGAGCTGCCCTTCACGGCGGTGCCGCCGGGCCGTGAGGTCCTCACTCTGCGGGACCTCGCTCTCGCGCACGGCGCGCGCGTGACGGGCGGTCTCGATCTGCGCGGGCCCGAGCGGGTCGCGCTGGTCGGGCGCAACGGGGCGGGCAAGACGACGCTGCTGCGCACGGTCGCCGGTGAGCTGGAGCCGGTGGCGGGCGAGGTGCACGCGCACGTGCCGCTGCGTTTCCTGCCCCAGCGGCTGGACGTGCTCGACGACGAGCTGACCGTCGCGGAGAACGTGGCCCGGTTCGCGCCGGACGCCACCGCCAACCGGATCCGCGCGCGGCTGGCGCGCTTCCTGTTCCGCGGCGCGCGCGCCGACCAGAAGGCCGGCACGCTCTCCGGCGGGGAGCGCTTCCGGGCGGCCCTGGCGGCGCTGATGCTGGCCGAGCCCGCGCCGCAGCTGCTGATGCTGGACGAGCCGACCAACAACCTGGACATGGCGAGTGTGCGCCGGCTCACGACGGCCCTGGAGTCCTACGAGGGCGCCCTGATCGTCGCCAGCCACGACCTGCCGTTCCTGGAGTCGCTCGGGATCACCCGCTGGCTGCTGCTGGACGGGGAGTTGCGGGAGTCGACGGCGGAGGAGGTGGCCGGACCGGCGTAGGTCCCCGGGCGGACCGGCCCCGAAACCCGTCCGGCGGGTCCGGGGCCGGTGGGTCTCAGGAGGGGCACAGCCCGCTGACGGGGGTTTTGTCCTCGGCGACCGGGGCTGCATGATGGCGGATCGGCGCCATGGACAGGGGCGCCGGTCGGGGCCTGCCGGTCAGGCCCCGAGCCGCCGCCGATTCGGAGACCTGGACGTGCCCAGCAAGAAGGCCCTCATCCGCCGCCCCAGCCCGCGCCTCGCCGAAGGACTGGTGACGCACGTCGAGCGGGAGACGGTCGACGTGCGGCTCGCCCTGGAGCAGTGGGAGGCGTACGTCGAGGCGCTGCGGTCGCACGGCTGGGAGACCGTCGAGGTCGAGCCGGCCGACGACTGCCCCGACTCGGTGTTCGTCGAGGACACCGTCGTGATGTACCGCAACGTCGCCCTGATCGCGCGGCCCGGCGCCGAGTCCCGGCGCGAGGAGACCGCCGGCGTCGAGGAGGCCGTGGCCCGCATGGGCTGCTCGGTCAACTGGATCTGGGAGCCGGGCACGCTGGACGGCGGCGATGTGCTGAAGGTCGGCGACACGGTGTACGTGGGCCGGGGCGGTCGCACCGACGCGGCCGGCGTCCAGCAGGTGCGGGAGGCCTTCGAACCGCTGGGGGCGCGGGTGGTGGCCGTGCCGGTGAGCAAGGTGCTGCATCTGAAGTCGGCGGTCACCGCGCTGCCGGACGGCACGGTGATCGGGCACATCCCGAAGGTCGACCGCCCGTCGCTGTTCCCGCGCTTCCTGTCGGTGCCCGAGGAGGCCGGCGCCCACGTGGTGCTGCTGGGCGGCCCCAAGCTGCTGATGTCGGCGAGCGCGCCGAAGACGGCGGACCTGCTCGCCGACCTCGGGTACGAACCCGTCGTGGTCGACATCTCCGAGTTCGAGAAGCTGGAGGGCTGTGTGACCTGCCTCTCGGTGCGCCTGCGCGGGCTGTACGCCTGACCCGCGCGCGGAGCAGCCCCGGGACCCCCAGGCCTCGAGGCTGCCCAGCTGATCAGCGCTCTTTACCGCGATCTTAACCTACGGTTTCGTAACCTACGGATTCGTAGCCTACGATCCCGTAAGTTCCGGTACAGCACCGGATGTCTCCGCGCTCTGCATCTCGTCCCCTGGAGTACCCGTGACGATCGCTTCCCCGCACCTCGGCAGCCCCTCCGTCTGGACCGACGCCCGGCTGCTGTACGCCCTGGAGGAAGTGGTCGAGCAGGAGCTCAACCGGCATCTGAAGGTCGCCAAGGACTGGATGCCGCACGAGTACGTGCCCTGGAGCGACGCCCGCAACTTCCCCGGTCTCTTCGAGGACGGCGAGGCCTGGGGCAAGGAGCAGTCGAAGGTCACCGAGATCGGCCGCATCGCCCTGGTCGTGAACCTCCTCACCGAGGACAACCTGCCCAGCTACCACCACGAGATCGCCTCCCTCTTCGGCCGGGACGGCGCCTGGGGCACCTGGGTGCACCGCTGGACCGCGGAGGAGGGCAGGCACGGCATCGTGATGCGCGACTACCTGCTCGCCTCGCGCGCGGTGGACCCGGACAAGCTGGAGCAGTTCCGCATGTCCCACATGAGCGAGGGCTTCGAGTCGGACAACCGGCACTCGATGCTGCACTCGGTCGCCTACGTCTCCTTCCAGGAGCTCGCGACCCGCATCTCCCACCGCAACACCGGCCACCAGTCCGGCGACCCGGTCTGCGACCGCATGCTCGCGCGCATCGCGACCGACGAGAACCTGCACATGGTCTTCTACCGCAACCTGCTGAAGGCGGCCTTCGAGCTCGCGCCCGACCTCACCATGCAGGCCGTGCGGGACGTCGTCGTCAACTTCCGGATGCCCGGCCACGGCATCCCCGGCTTCGAGCGGGCCGCGGCGCAGATGGCGATCGGCGAGGTCTACAACCTGCGCATCCACCACGACGACGTGCTGGAGCCCGTGCTGCGCTTCCTGAGGGTCATGGAGATCGACGGCCTCGGTCCCGAGGGCCTGAAGGCGCAGGAGGAACTCGGCCTGTTCATGGGCGGCCTGGACGCGGAGGCCTCGAAGTTCGACGAGAAGCTCGCGGCGCGCAAGGCGCGGATGGCGGCACGGGCCGCCGGCTGACCCGCTCCGCCGTCCGGCCGACGAGGCCGCCGCCCCGCACGCCCGCTCAACGGCTCGCACAGGGAACCGATTTCCCGGTGCGGGCCGTTCGCGTCCTGCGGCATCATGCCGCCATGCACTACAGCGACACGGACGGTCAGGCGCTCGGCTTCCTGCTCGGTCTGACCGACGAGGAGACCGCCCGGCGGATCCGCGGGCGGGTCGGCCTGTCCGCCGTCGCGCGCGAGAACGCCGCGTCGCGACGCCACCGCCTGAGCCGGCCGTGGGCCTGGCCGCCGCACACCCCCGCCTCCCTCACGCTGTGGGTCCTCCAGGAGGACGACCCTCAGCTGAACGCCGTGGTGTGGCAGTACCTCGGCCTCGACACCGGTCTGCGCCGGGCCCTCGCCCGCGGCATCCCGTTCGGGCCGGGCCGCACGAAGCCCGTCCCGTTGCCCCGTCGGCTGCCGGTCGAGGAACCCGACATCCCCGAGAGCCACGTCCGTCACGGCCTGGTGGGCGCCCTGCGTGAGGCGACCACCATGGCCGCCGGACGCGCGGCGGCGTCCATGGTCCTGACCCCGGCCGACTGGCAGGAGGTCACCGAGGCGGACGCGGAGCGCGCACTGCCCGGCTACGCGCGCTGGGCGCTGTCCGTGCGCCCCGACTGCCCGCCCGCGACCCGCGCCGGTTTCGGCTCACACCCCAAGTTCGCCCACCGGGTCCGCCGGGCGGGGATCCTCGACGGCCCGGCGGAGTACGCCCTCGACCACGGGCCCGCCGTGCGGGTCCTGGAGGTGCTGGCCATGGGCCGGGCGCTGTTCCCGGCGCGGATCGGCGAGGCCGAGGACGCCGTGCGCCCCCTCGTACGCAAGCACCTGGGCGACCGGGAGGAGGCGTGGGCGGTGCTGGCCCAGCTCATCGGCACGTTCCACGGCACCGCCCGGGAACTGGTGGCGACCGCGGGCGCCATCGCCTGAACCACGCCGGTCGGGGGGACGGGGCGGCTGGATTCGAACCAGCGTGCTCTGGCTTTGGAGACCGGTGCGCCTGCCTCTGCGCTACGGCCCCGTCCTTGCCGCCGATGGTAGCCGCAGAGCGTAATGGCTTGGCCCGTTGTCAGTGGGGCCTGGTACCAATGAGGCACTGGGGGGGAAGCACGGCACGGGGGGGGCTCGGCATGGGGTACGGGGAGCGGGGGCGGCGGCGTCCGCCGGTGGTGGACCTCGCCGATCGCAGGGCGCTGGAGGCGTACCGTCCCGCGGACGCGGCGGTGGTGGAGGAGGCCCGGCGGCTCAAGGATGCCGCGCTGCTGGACTTCGGGCTGACCGAGTCGGCGGTGGCGTCCTGGCTGTACGCGAAGTGCCGTCACCAGATCCCGACGACGGCGGTGGAAACGGCGGCCGTGGTCGCCTCCGGCGACGGCACGTGCCTGCTGCTGTACAACCCGGACTTCTTCGTCCGACTGGGCCTGGCGGGCGTGAAGTTCGTCCTGTTCCACGAGGCCCGCCATCTGGTGCACCGGCATCTGCTCGCCGACCCGGAGCTGCGCGACGACCCGGTGTTCACCCTGGCCGCCGAGGTGGCCGTCAACCATGTGGCGCTGATCCGGCTGGACCGCGAGCGGCTCCCGCTGCTGGACGGCCGGCCGGTCGGCGTCGACCCGCGCCAGGTCTACGACGCCTACGTCGAGGATCTGACGACGCACGGTCTGGAGCCGGTGTCCTACGGGACGTTCACCGAGACGGACATGCGGGTGTACGGCGAGCTGAAGCGGATGCGCCACCCGCCCGTGCCCGACGAGCGGCTCTGCGTCCACCTGGTGGAGGGCGCGGTCCCCGCCGACCAGGAGACGATCGACGCGGTGACGTCGTCGGCGCTGCTCAACTCCCTGCTGGCGGCCCGGCGCGGACACGCGGGCGCGGAGCGGGAGTTGCTCGAACTGATGGGCCGCACCGAGGAGGGCTCGGCGCGGGCCGCCCGCCTCTGGGGACACCTGGGCGCCGGCGCGCTGCGCGGCGAGACGGCGCGCACGCGCACGGTCGACTGGTGGCAGCGCTGGTTGGTCGACGTGCTCGGCTCGAAGCTGCGCGAGGGTGAGCGGCTGGTGTACCCGAAGAAGCGGGGCGCGCTGCTCGCGGCCCTGGGCCAGGAGCCGATGCTGGCCCGTCGCGGGCCGGTCCGGCAGAAGGTCCTGGTCATCGCGTACGACACCTCGGGGTCGATGCCCGACCGGGTGATCCGCTGGCTCACGGAGCTGGTCGGCGGGATCGACGGAGTGGAGGCGCACTGGCTGTCCTTCGACGCCGTGGTCATGCCGTTCACGCCGGGCGAGCGGGTGTACGGCGGTGGCGGCACCAGTTTCCAGGCCGTCGCGGACTACGTGGAGGGGCGCACGGAGGTGAACGGCCGCCGCTGCGAGGCGAGTCCGGACGCGGTCGTGGTCCTCACCGACGGGTACGCGCCGCCGATCACGCCCGCCGAGCCGGACAGATGGATCTGGCTGATCACCGAGGGCGGCAGCGAGTGGCCCGAGACGCACACCCCGGCGATGGACTGCCATCGCGTCACGACAGGTGCGCGGTGATGATCCCCGCCCTCCCTACAGACACGGAACGGACCATGAGCACCGCCCAGACCGTCCCCGAGCAGCACGCCGAGGTCTCGCGCCTGGAGTCCTTCATCGACGCGATGATCGACCTGGGGCAGACCGGCCAGGTCTTCGGCGAGCACGGCATCGGCAAGACGGCGACGTTCTTCTCGCACGTCGCCCGGTCCCGCCCGGACACCGCGCTGGTGTACGTGCCGGCGGCGAACCTCACCCCGGACGACCTGCTCGTCAACGCGCCCGTGCGGGACCCCGGGTCGGGGGAACTGGTGCTGCGGCAGCTGGTGATGAGCCAGCTGAAGCCGGGCCGGCCGTTCGTGCTGCTGATCGACGACTCGTTGCAGGCCGGGGACACCATCCAGTCGCAGCTGATGCAGATCGCCTGCGACTGGACGCTCGGCGAGCACGATCTGCGCGCCCTGGGCTGCGTCGGCGTCTTCCTCACCGACAACGAGTCGCTCTCCGAGACCTCGGCCCGGCGCGGCGACCTCGCGCTGCTGGACCGCATGGTGACGATGCGGATCACGGCGAACGACACCTCGTGGCGCCGGCACCTGGCCGCCAAGTACCGTCCGTGGGACCTGCGTCCGCTGTTCTCCCTGTGGGCGTCGCTCTCCCCCGCGCTGCGCGAGTCGCTCTCCCCGCGCACGCTGGACCACGTCCTGGCCAACGCCCGTGAAGGCTTCCCGCTGCGCTGGGGACTGCCCCTGATCGACGGCGAGCGGATGCGGCTGGCCGAGCCCGGACCCGACGGCAGACCGGGCCCGAACCGCACCGCGGAGATCCTCGACCGCGTCGCCCGGTCCCTGGGCGTGCCCAACCCGGCCACCATCCCCGACCCGGTACGCCAGGTGGTGCGGGCGGCGCTGCGCAACCGCTGGACGGTGCTGCTCCAGGGCCCGCCCGGGTGCGGCAAGACGGAACTCGTGCGGGAGACGGTCCGGGAGGGGCTGGGCCGGGACGCCCTGTACTTCTCGCTGCCGGTGACCAACGTCGAGGACCTGTGCGCGCCGGTGCCGTCGCCGGACGGCACCCTGGACAACCTCCTCGCGGTGAGGTTCACCGGGCCGGAGCCCAAGGCGATCGTCTGGGACGAGTACAACCGGCCCAAGGACAAGGCCGCGTTCGCCAAGCTCATGGAGATCACCCAGGAGTGGTCGCTCGCCGGGCGGCCGATCGAGAACCTGCGGGCCCAGATAGCCGTGCAGAACCCGCCGTACCACCTGGGCCGCAAGCTGCTGGTGTCGCGGAACAACATCGCGCAGGCGACCCGGTTCACGGCCTCGCTGGAAGTCGCCCCGGAGGACATCCCGGCCAACGAGTGGCTGCTCGCGCGGTACGGGGCGGACGCCGAGACGGTGCTGGAGTGGTGGAAGCACGACATCGACGAGGAGGGCCGCGCCTGGATCACCAAGCGCACCCTGGAGCGGCTGATCAAGCTGCACCGGCGCGGGCTGCCGCTGGAGATGGCGACGGTCTACCTGGGCGACGGCGAGTACGCGCCCGTGCCGCTGTCCGCGCTGATCGACCGGCTCCGGGGCCGCCCGGTGACGGGCCTGCGCGAACTCGCCCGCGACGTGGACCGCTGGGAGGCCCGGCTGCGCCGCGCCGCCGAGCGCTCCGAGGAGGGCGACGACGACAGCGACGTGGTCCACCAGATCCTCGCCAACGCGGAGCTGTCCCAGCTGAAGCGGAACCGGGCGGCGGTCGCCCGCCTGGTCGCCCTGCTGCCGGCGAAGCTGCGGGCGACGTATCTGGTGGGGGCGTCGGAACGGCAGCAGAAGTTCTGGGTGGGGGTGTTCACGGGGATGAAGGGGTGAGGGGTTGAGGTGGTGACGGGATGAGAGGGGCTGTCGCCGGTGGGGAGCGCGGTGCGGTGAGCAGGACCGGTCACCACTCCGCCTCGCGGTAGTCCTTCAGGAACACGCCCGACACCGGGTCGCCGGCCTCGCCGCGGACGACGGGGTCGTACACGCGGGCCGCGCCGTCCACGATGTCCAACGGGGTGCGGAAGCCCGCGCCGGCCATGCGGGCCTTCTTGGGTGCGGGGTTCTCGTCGGTGATCCAGCCGGTGTCGACGGCGCACATGTGCACGCCCCGCTCGGCGAGTTCGACGGCGCTGGTGCGGGTGAGCATGTTCAGGGCGGCCTTGGCCATGTTGGTGTGCGGGTGCCCGGCCATCTTGTTGCGGACGGCGAACCGGCCCTCCACGGCGGTCACGTTGACCACATAGCGGCGCGGGCGCGGGGAGGCGAGCAGCAGCGGCAGCAGCCGGTCGCACAGCAGGGCGGGGGCGAGGGCGTTGACGAGCTGCGTCTCCAGCACCTCGGCCGGGTCGAGCGCGCCGAGCCGGGCGGACCAGGAGTTCTCCGGGGAGGGGTCGGGCAGCAGCCCGGCCTCGTCGGCCTCGCGCAGGGCCGCGGGGAGCGCGGAGACGGTGCCGCCGAGTCCCTCCAGCATGCGCATCGGCGTGAAGCCGGGCGCCCCGCGCGCGCCCTCCGGCAGCGCGTCGCGCTCACCGGCGGCCAGCAGGGCGTACGACTCGGGCGGGCGGCGGACGGTCTGCGCGGCGTTGTTGACGAGGATGTCGAGCGGTTCGCCGTCCCGGCGCAGGTCCTCGCACAGGCCCAGCACCTGGCGCGGGTCGCGCAGGTCGACGGCGAGGACGGTGAGCCGGTCGAGCCACTCGCCGCTGCCCGGTTCGGCGCGGAAGCGGCGCACGGTGTCGTGCGGGAAGCGGGAGGTGACGAGCACCTCCGCGCCGTCCCGCAGCATCATCAGCGCCAACTGGAAGCCGATCTTCACCCGGCCGCCGGTCAACAGGACCCGGCGTCCGCTCAGATCGGTGCTCAGAGCGCGGCGCGCGCTGTTGTCGGCGGCGCAGTCGGGACACAGGCGGTGGTAGAACGCGTCGACCTGTCGATACGGCGACTTGCAGACGTAGCAGGTACGCGGGTTGTGGAAGACGCCCACGGCGGCGGCGCGATCGGGCCCGGTGGGCAGGGGCGCGTCCTCGCGTCGGTCGACCGCGCCGGTCGCGGTCGCGGCCATCGCGGCGGCGTCGGCGGCCGACGCCGCGGCACCGCGCGCCTTGCGCCGGCGCTGCCGCCCGTCGCGGGCGAAGGACGCGGCGACCTGCTCGGCCCGCAGCCGGACGGGATCGTCGACGGGCAGGGCGCGCAGCCTGCCCACGACGTGGTGGAAGGCGGCCAACTCCGCCTCGCTGATCTCCTCGATCTCGTCGCCCATGCGTCCCCGCCCGCCCCGCCTGTGCCCGCCCGTGCCCCGTCCCACCTGTGCCCCGCCGCGCCCGTGCCGGGCCGTTCCGTGGTCCCGACCGGATTCGAACCGGCGTATCCGCCCTGATAAGGCGGTGAGTCTGCCTCTGCTCCACGGGACCGCGCACGCATCCGGACGGCCGGATTCGAACCGGCGTGATTCGCCTGAGCAAGGCGGTGCGCCTGCCTCTGCGCTACGTCCGGACGCGCTTCCGGATCTTAACCACACCCCCGCGATGTGGTCTCCCGGTTATCGAGCCCGGTCATCGTGCGGTACGGCGCAGTTCCAGGCGTTCCTTCTCGGACAGGCCTCCCCACACTCCGAAGCGTTCGTCGTGGGTCAGGGCGTAGTCGAGGCAGGCGGTGCGCATCTCGCACATGCCGCAGATGCGCTTGGCCTCGCGTACGGAGCTGCCCGGCTCGGGGAAGAAGAAGTCCGCCCCGGTCTGCGCGCAGAGTGCCTCCAGCTGCCAGTCGGGCTCAGGTGTGCGGATCGTGTCGGTGTACATGGCGAGGATCGTGCCCTGCGGCGAAAAACGTTCGCTCAACGCCGGATATACACGGTCGTTCGCGGCCCCTCCCCGATGGTGCCCGCACGGAGGCCCGCCCCGCACGGCGGCGCGCGGGAACGACGAAGAGCGGTCGACAGGTCTTCGTGACCGCTCCGGCAGCGGTTGTCGGTGGGCGGTGCCAGACTCGGCAGTGCACGGCAACCGGACGTCCCGGGCTTCCTGGACTTCCCGGGCTTCCTGGGCTTCCTGGGCTTCCTGGGCTTCGACGAGGAGGGCGACGATGCTCACCACCCGTTTCGTCAACGGCGCTCCGAACTGGGTCGACGTCGGCGCGTCCGACATCGACCGCGCCTCCGACTTCTACGGCGCCCTCTTCGGCTGGCGGTTCCGGTCGGCGGGGCCCGACGCCGGCGGCTACGGCTACTTCCAGCTGGACGGGAGGACGGCGGCGGGCGGCATGCGGACCGCGCCCGAGCAGGGTCCTCCGTCGTGGACGGTGTACTTCCAGGCGTCGGACGCGGAGGCCACCTGCAAGACGGCCGAGCAGGCGCACGGCCGGGTGCTCTTCCCGCCCATGGACGTCATGGAGGAGGGCACGATGGCGGTCCTGGCCGACCCGGCGGGCGTGCGGTTCGGGATCTGGCAGCCGGGGCGGACCAGGGGCGTGGACATCGCGAGCGACCCGGGTTCGCTGCGCTGGGTCGAGCTGTACACGCCGGACGAGGCGGCGGCCGCCGCGTTCTACGGCGCCGCCCTGGGCCTGGAGACGTCGGCGGTCTCGCTCCCGGGCGGCACGTACACGTGCGTCAACCCGGCAGGCGCCGGGGAGGACGCCATGTTCGGCGGGATCGTCCCGCTGGCCGACGACCCGGCGGAGCGGGAGTCGGGGCCGTACTGGCTGCCGTACTTCGAGGTCACGGACGTGGACGCGGCGGTCGCCCGGGCGGAGGAGCTGGGCGGGTCGGTGCGGCGGGCCGCGGCGGACATGGAGGGCGTCGGCCGCATCGCACGACTCGCCGACCCGGACGGGGCGCGGTTCGCGGTGATGACGAGCGTTCCTCGGTCCGGCTGAGGAGACGACGCGGCTCGACGGCTCGACGGCTCGACGCCATGGCTCGGCCGGGCGGTTCAGCGGCTAGGCGGCTAGGCGGCTAGGCGGAGGCGCGCGGCACGAGTGTCGTCGGCAGGACCACGCCGGGTCCGGAGCCGCGCCCGGGGCCGTCACCATCACCGTCACGGTCACGGTCACCGTCGCCGTCGCCGTCGCCGAGCAGGAGGCGGGCCATGATCCTGCCCATCTCCTCTATGTCCTGACGGACCGTCGTGAGCGGCGGGTCGGTCTGTTCGGCGACGGGGAGCATGTCGTCGAAGCCGACCACCGCCACGTCCTCGGGCACACGCCGCCCGCGTTCCCGCAGGACGCGCAGGGCGCCCGCGGCGCTGAGGTCGTTGGCGGCGAACACGGCGTCGACGTCGGGGCAGCGGTCCAGGAGCTCCCGCATCGCCCGCTCGCCGCCGCCGGGGGTGAAGTCGCACTCCACGACGAGCCGCGGGTCGGTGTCGCCCATGACGTCCCGGAAGCCTTCGAGGCGGTCCGCCGCGGAGGTCTGGTCGAGGGGCCCGGTCAGGTGCGCGACCCGGCGGCGGCCCAGGCCGACGAGGTGGCGCACGGCCTCGCGGGCGCCGCCGCGGTTGTCGCTGTCGACGTAGACGACGTCACGCGTGCCGTCGCTCCAGCCGGGACGTCCGCCGAACACGGTCGGCACCCCGGCGCCCTGGATCAGACCGGGCAGCGGGTCGTCGAGGTGCAGCGAGAAGACGAGGGCTCCGTCGACATGGCCGCCGGCGAGATAGCGGGCCACCCGGGCGTGGTCGTCGCGCCCCTCGGTGAGCAGCAGCACGAGCTGGTTGTCATGGGCCGTCAACTCCTTGCTGATGCCGCGGAGTTGCAGCGCGAAGAAGGGGTCGGCGAAGACCCGGGTCTCCGGTTCCGCGATGACGACGGCTACGGCGTCGTGCCGCTTCGTGACCAGACTGCGGGCGGCCTGGTTGGGGACGTACCCGAGCTCCTCCACCGCCCGCCGGACCCGCTCGGCCAGCGGCTCCCTGACCCCGTCCCCGCCGTTGACGACCCGAGAGACGGTGGCCCGGGACACCCCGGCCCGCGCGGCCACGGCCTCCAACGTGGGACGCGGCGCTGTCTCGGTCACTGCGGGGCTCCTCCTCGGGTGCGGGGAGGTCAGGATAGCTCCGGGAGGAGAACCGGCCCCGTGCCCCTCAGCCCTCTCAGTGCGCCTGCGAACCCCCGGCGTGCGCCCCCTCCGCCCCGTGCACCCCATCCGAAGCATGCGGCCCCTCCGCCCCGTGCGGCCCGTGCGGCTCGTATCCCGGAATCGTGCCGTCCGGCTTCTTCACCAGGAACAGGCCCACCATCCCCATGTCGGAGTGGCTCTGGACGTGGCAGTGGTACATCCAGGCGCCGGCGCCCACCCCCTCCCCCGCGATCACCTGGAAGCCGAAGGAGTCGGCCGGACCGACGATCTTGTTGTCGATGATCTGGCTGGGGTCGTCGGGGCCGGTGAGGAGCCCGGTGCGGTTGTCGGCCCAGCGGTGTCCGTGGACGTGGAACGTGTGGTAGTACTCACCGTGGGTGATCACGACGAACTCGACCCGGTCGCCCACCGTGGCCTCGAAGTTCGGCCCGCTGTGGGCCGGCTGGTTGTTGATGGTCATGTCGTTGAAGACGATCGTGTGGGTCGCGTCGGGCAGGACGTCGCCCTTGCGGCGCACGATCACCGGGCCGTAGAGCCCCTTGCGGATGCCGCCCGTTCCGTGTTCCGTGCCGACGACGTGGTCGTGGTAGTGCCAGTAACCGGCGCTGCCCGCGCGCCAGGTGCCGTCCGAGCGGCGGCCGGGGGCGTGGGTGCGCCAGGTGTAGGTGCGGGCGCCGCCGGGCTCGATGTCGCTGTGGTTCAGCTTCGTGCCGTCGCTGGAGATCTCGTAGTCCAGCCCGTGGACGTGCAGACTCACCGCCACGTCAAGGGTGTTCTCCACCTCGATGTGGACGGTGTCGCCCTCGGTGATCTCGATCAGCGGTCCCGGGACCGACGCCGCGCCCTTCCGGAAACCGTAGCCGAGCCGCCCGTCGGGGAGCTTCTCGGCGTACAGCTTGAGGTGTCTGACCTCGCCGCCCGGCGGCGCCTTGCGGGCCGACGTGTCCACGCTGGCCGCCTCCGGCGCGAGGGACAGCGATGTCGCGACCGCCGCGCCGCCGAGCAGCACCCGCCGGTTGAAGCCACGCCTGTCCATGCGGAACTCCCTGCCCTGGTAAGGAACTTGCGGAGACACCTGGGACGAACCCGTGGGACCGTACCGGCCGTTCCGAGGTTCGTCCACACCCAGGACAAAGTTCGTGCCATTGCGGTCATAGGTATTGGCCTGGCGCGCAAAGGGGTCTAGCTTCCTTGGCGCTGTCGCTGTGACCGAGGAGGCGCCCATGCACTTACGAGGGTCGAGCACGCAAGGCACGAGCAACAGGAGAAGACGCGCCTGGGCGGCCTCGGTGGCCGCTTCAGCCGTCGCCGCCGGACTGCTGTCGGGCCCGGCGGCGAGCGCGCGTCCGGTCCCGGAGCCACCCCTGACAACGATGTCCGTCAAGTCGCCGCCGGGCAGCGCCGAGGTACGGGTGCTGCTCTTCCACGGCTCGGCGGCGGCCGGGGAGGAGTCGCCGGTCGTCGACGCCGGGATCGAGGCGATCGAGCGGATCGGGCTGTCCGGTCCGGCGGAGCAGCGCTTCGCGGTGGAGGCCACGGACGACGCCTCGGTCTTCACCGACGGGGCCGAACTGGGCCGCTACAACGCCGTCGTGTTCCTCACCGGAGGCGGAGACGTCCTGGATCCGGAGCAGGAGACGGGACTGGAGGCCTATATGGAGGCCGGCGGCGGCTTCCTCGGCGTCCATGACGCGGCCCGCGCGGAGCCGTACTCGGACTGGTTCACCGGTCTGATCGGCGCCCGCCCGACCGCGGCCGGTCCGGCGTCCGCGCAGCGGGCGACGGTCGAGGTCGGCGACCGCCGGCATCCGGCCACGAAGGACCTGCCGCTGGAGTGGAAGCGTGCCGACCGGTGGCCCAACTGGGTGCGCAACCCGTCCGGTTCGGTGCACACCGTGGCCCGGGTCCGCGAGTCGTCGTACCAGCCGGGAACGGGCGCCAACGGCGCGGACCACCCGATCAGCTGGTGCCGTGACTACGACGGCGGCCGGTCCTTCTACACCGGCATGGGCGGGACGGTCGCGGCCTGGGACGAGACCGACTTCCGCTCCCACCTGCGCGGCGCGCTGCTGTGGACGACCCGGCTGGTGAGCGCCGACTGCAAGGCGACCATCACCGGCAACTACAAGGCGGAACGTCTCACCCGGCCCAACCAGCCGGGGAAGAACGACCAGATCGGTGAGCCGCACGGCCTGGTCACCGCCCCCGACGGCCGCGTCCTCTACATCGGGCGGGGCGGCGCCGACTCCTCCCAGCCGGTGGTGACCGACTGGAACGACCCGAACATCGGCAAGGGCAAGGGGCAGATCCACATCTACGACCCGAGGACACAGCAGGCAGTCCTGGCGGGCGAGTTGACGGTGTTCGGCAACAAGGGCGGCGGGGACGAGCTCGTCAAGGTCGAGGAAGGCCTCCTCGGCATCGAACTCGATCCGCGGTTCGCGGAGAACGGCTGGGTCTATCTGCACTGGACGCCGCACTCCCAGCTGAACCGTGAGACGCGGATCGCCGAGCGGCGCGTCTCCCGCTTCACCCTGGACCAGGCGACGAACCGGCTGGACCTCGGCAGCGAGAAGGTGCTGCTCAAGTGGCCGGTGCAGGTGCACAGTTGCTGTCACGCGGGCGGCGGGATGGCCTGGGACTCCCGGGGCAACCTGTACATCGCGACCGGCGACACCAACTCCAGTGGCTTCAGCGGCGGTTACTCGGGCAACAACCCGCAGCCGAACTTCAAGGGCGTGTCCTTCGCCGACGCCCGCCGCACCGCCGGCAACACCAACAACCTCAACGGCAAGATCCTGCGCATCCATCCGGAGCCGGACGGCACGTACACGCTGCCGCGGGGAAACCTCTTCACCGGCCGGGAGACCGACGAGGGCGGCGGCAAGACGCGCGGCGAGATCTATGTGATGGGCGTGCGCAACCCGGCCCGGATCTTCGTCGACCGCACGACCGACGTCCTGTACGCGGGCTGGGTCGGCCCGGACGCGAGCGAGCCGTCGCCGACCTGGGGGCCGGCGAAGTACGACACGTTCGCCGTCATCACCGAGGCGGGCAACCGGGGTTGGCCGTACTGCATGGGCAACGAGCAGCCCTACCGGGACCGCGGTCTGCCGGATCCGTCCAAGCCGCTGGGCTGGTACGACTGCGATCACCCGAAGAACGAGTCCCCGAACAACGACGGTCTGGTCGCGCTGCCGCCGGTGACGGGCAACAACATCTGGTACGCGCCCCAGGGCGGCGCCCCCGACTACCCGAGGGACGCGAACGGGGTGCCGTCGTACAAGAAGGAGGAGGCCGTCTACGGGCTGCCGTGGCTGAAGGGCGGCGGACAGGCCGCGATGAACGGGCCGGTCTACCGCTACGACGCGACGAGCGCGAGCGCGACCAAGTGGCCCGCGTACTGGGACGGCAAGTGGTTCG
This sequence comes from Streptomyces sp. NPDC002328, assembly GCF_042890065.1. Taxonomy (NCBI): domain Bacteria; kingdom Bacillati; phylum Actinomycetota; class Actinomycetes; order Kitasatosporales; family Streptomycetaceae; genus Streptomyces; species Streptomyces sp. NPDC002328. Next base: position 137,835 of record NZ_JBIARQ010000004.1, read on the forward strand.
TCGGCGACTTCTACGACGCCGACCAGCCGCGCCACGCGGTCGTCATGGACCCGAGGACGCAAGGGGCGGGCGGTCTGCCCGTCCACGCGGAGTCACTGAAAAGAATCGTGCCGGTCGGCAACGACGGCATCAAGAACCTCATGGACTGGAGGTTCGGCCCGGACGGCGCCCTGTACGTGCTCGACTACGGGCGCGGCTTCTTCACCTCCGACGCCAAGTCGGCTCTGTGGCGCATCACTTACACGGGCGGCGGTCCGACACCGGCCGCCGGCCTGCTGGCGGGAGGAGCCCGGTGACACGCCGACACGGAGTGCTGACGGCCCTGTTGGCCGTCCTGCTGGTGACGCTCGGCCTCCAGCCGGCTCCGGCCGCCGGACGGACCGAGGGACTCGCGCGGGCCGAGTCGCCCGCGCGGTCCGCCGCCCAGGTCCTCACCTGGACGGCCGGCGACGACATCACGAAGTACAACTCCGCGCCGGCGACGGCGGTGGCGGGCGCGGCGACGATCGTCTTCGAGAACAGCGCGGCGACCGGCAACACCATGGGGATGCCGCACACGTTGACCTTCGTGACGTCCGATCCCGAGTTCAACGGCGATGTCACGCTCAACATCCTCGCCAACCCCGCCGACGACCGGGGCGGCCGTCACACCGCCGAGGTCACGCTCACGCCCGGCCGGTACTTCTACCACTGCACGATCCCCGGGCACGGACAGATGCAGGGCATCCTGGTCGTGACGGAGGGCGGCGGCGAGGACACGACTGCCCCGCAGACCTCGGCGAGCGTGACCGGGACGCAGAACGCCCAGGGCGAGTACGTCGGTTCGGCGACCGTCGCGATCGGCGCGACGGACGACGGCGGCTCGGGCGTGGACCGGATCCAGTACGCGGTCGGTGACACGGGCGACTGGCTGCCGTACACCACGCCCGTCGTGGTGGACCGGCTCGGCCGGCACAAGATCCGGCACCGCGCCTTCGACAAGGCCGGGAACGTCTCGGCGGAGAAGAGCGCCGAGTTCACCGTGGTCGCGCCGCCGTCGGACGACACGGCCGCGCCGGAGACCTCGGCGACCGTGAGCGGTGAGCGGAACACCGACGGCGCGTACATCGACATGGCCACGGTCACGGTGACGGCGTCGGACGTGGGCTCCGGCGTCGACGCCGTGCAGTACGCGATCGGCGCGACGGGGCAATGGCAGCCCTACACAGCACCTGTGATGGTGCATCAGCCGGGCTCCCACACCGTGCGCTACCGCGCCTCCGACAAGGCGGGCAACGTGTCCGCCGAGAAGAGCGTCGCGTTCACGGTGGTCGCCGCGCCCCCGCGGGACACCACTCCCCCGGTGACCGGCGTGACCGTCGACGGCACGCGCAACTCCGCCGGGGCGTACGTCGGGAACGCCAGGGTGACCGTCGGCGCGACGGACGAGCACGGCGGCTCCGGGGTGGCGGGCGTCGAGTACTCGCTCGACGGCGGACCGTACCTCGCCTACACCGCCCCCGTGATCGTCGACCGCGTCGGGACGCACACCGTGGCCTACCGGGCGAGCGACAAGGCGGGCAACACCTCGGCGGCCCGCACCGTGAGCTTCACGGTGGCCGCCGGCGGCGGCGTGCCCGCGCCCAACTGCCCCGAGTGGGACGAGCGGTTGACGGTGATCGTCGGCACGGTCGACACCGGCGTGCCGAACCGGGTGACGAACAACCGGTGCCGGATCAACGAGTTGATCGAGGACGAGAAGGAGTGGACGTCGCACGCCCTGTTCGTCAAGCACGCGAAGTCCGTCCTGGACCGGCTGTTCAGGGAAGGAGTCGTCGACGAGCGGGAGTACGACGTCGTCCTGGCGGCGGCCCGCGCCTCGGGGGTCGGCAAGCCGGGCCAGACAGAGGGCTACCGCACGATCCTCGACGGCAGCCCCGAGTCGTTCGCGCGGTGGCAGCAGGCCGGCGGCGGCTCCTTCGCCCGCAACGCCGACGGCTCGATCACCTCGGGCACGACCCGGCCGGGCCTCGGCATGCTGTGGTTCCCGCAGCGCAAGTACGGCGACTTCTCGCTGCGGCTCCAGTGGCGCGACGACGCCCCGGGCACGGGCAACGCCAACTCCGGTGTGTTCGTGCGCTTCCCGTGGATCGACGGGCACCCCGAGGAACCGCGCCCCGAGTGGGTCGCCATCAAGTACGGGCACGAGGTGCAGGTGCTGGACCGGCCTGACGGCGACCTGTACAAGACCGGTTCGGTGTACGGCTTCGACCGGGTGGGACTCGCCGGCGCGGGCGTCACCCAGAAGGGGACCTGGAACGACTACGAGATCCGCGTCGTCGACCAGCGCTACTCGGTGTACCGCAACGGCGTGCTGATCAACGAGTTCGACAACATCGGCGGCCTGGCGTTCTCCCCGCCCCGCGCGGACGACCCGGGCACCGACGGACGCCGGTTCGCCTCCGGCTACATCGGGCTCCAGGTGCACGGCACGACGGACGTGGTGTCGTACCGGGACATCCGGATCAAGGAGTTGTAGTCGATGAAGGAGCCGTAGTCCTACGAGGGGTTCTCGCGGGCCCGGCTCGGCTGGACCCGCTTGGGCTCCCCCGGCATCTTCGGGTACTCCGGCGGGTACGGCAGGTCGCCCAGACCGTGGTCGTGCTCGTCGCGCCGGGCGAGGTCCAGCAGGGCTTCGAGGGAGAAGGCGTGGTCGTCCATGTCGGCGTGCACGTCGCCGAGTTCGGCGAAGCGGGCCGGCATCGTCGCGATGTCGAAGTCGCGCGGACGGGCCACGCCCACCTCCTCCCAGCGCAGGGGCGCCGACACGGGGGCGTGCGGGCGGGGCCGTACGGAGTAGGCGGAGGCGATGGTGCGGTCGCGGGCGGTCTGGTTGTAGTCGACGAAGATGCGTTCGCCGCGTTCCTCCTTCCACCATTTGATGGTCACCCGCTGCGGCATCCGGCGTTCCAGCTCCCGCCCGACGGCGATGGCGGCGCGCCGGACCTGGGTGAAGGTCCAGCGCGGCTCGATCGGGACGAACACATGCAGGCCGCGTCCGCCGGAGGTCTTGGGCCAGCCGCGCAGTCCGCCGAACTCGTCGAGGACGGCGCGCAGTTCGTGAGCGGCGTGCACGGCGTCGTCGTAGTCGGTGCCGGGCTGCGGGTCGAGGTCGATGCGGAGTTCGTCGGGGCGGTCGACATCGGCGCGGCGGACCGGCCAGGGGTGGAAGGTGAGCGTGCCGTACTGGGCGGCCCACAGGACGGCGGCCTCCTCGGAGGGGCACATCTCGTCGGCGGAGCGTCCGCTGGGGAAGGTGATGTGGGCGGTCGGGATCCAGTCGGGCATGTTCTTCGGGGCCCGCTTCTGGAAGAAGGACTCGCCGGTGACGCCGTCCGGGTAGCGCTCCAGGGTGGTGGGCCGGTCGCGCAGGGCGCGCAGGATGCCGGGGGCGACCGCCTGGTAGTAGCGGGCGAGGTCCAGCTTGGTGAAGCCGCGCTCCGGGAAGAAGACCTTGTCCGGGCTGGACAGCCGCACGGTCCGGCCGCCCGCCTGGAGTTCCACCGCATCGCCCATGCGAGCCACGGTAGGCGTACCGCTCATGCCTCGCACACCGGGCGATTCATCCGGTGCGGGAGCAGAATCGGACCATGGATCTGCCGGTCATGCCGCCCGTGAAGCCGATGCTCGCCAAGTCGGTGGCGGTGATCCCGCCGGGCATGCAGTACGAGGCGAAGTGGGACGGGTTCCGGGCGATCGTGTTCCGCGACGGGCCCGACGTCGAGCTGGGCAGCCGGACGGGCAAGCCGCTGACCAGGTATTTCCCCGAACTGGTGGAGGCACTGCGGGAGCGGGTCCCGGAGCGGTGCGTGCTGGACGGGGAGATCGTGATCGCCCGGGAGGGGCGGCTCGACTTCGACGCGCTGACCGAGCGCATCCACCCGGCGGACTCCCGGGTGCGCACGCTGGCCGAGCGGACGCCGGCCTCGTTCGTCGCGTTCGACCTGCTGGCGCTGGCCGACGAGTCGCTGCTCGGTGTGGGGCTGACCGACCGGCGGGCGCTGCTCGACCGGGTGCTGGCCGGGGTGACGCCGCCCGTGCACCTCGCGCCGGCGACGACCGACGTCGAGGTGGCGCGGCAGTGGTTCGAGGAGTACGAGGGCGCGGGGCTCGACGGGGTGATCGCCAAACCGCTGACGTTGCCCTATCTCCAGGACGAGCGGGCCATGTTCAAGGTCAAGCACGAGCGCACCGCGGACGTGGTGGTGGCCGGCTACCGCCTGCACAAGAGCGGGCCGGTGGTGGGCTCGCTGCTGCTGGGCCTGTACGACGACCGGGGCGTCCTCCAGCACGTCGGCGTGTCCGCCGCCTTCTCGATGAAGCGGCGGGCCGAGCTGGTCGAGGAGCTGGAGCCGCTGCGCCTGGAGGACGCGGCGGGTCATCCCTGGGCCGCCTGGTCCGACGAGGCCGCCCACGAGAGCGCCCGGCTGCCGGGCGCGCCGAGCCGCTGGTCGGGCAAGAAGGACCTGTCGTGGGTTCCGCTGCGCCCGGAGCGGGTGGTGGAGGTGGCGTACGACCACATGGAGAACGGCGCCCGCTTCCGCCACACGGCCCGCTTCCGCCGCTGGCGTCCGGACCGCGCCCCGGAGAGCTGCACGTACGCGCAGCTGGAGGAGCCGGTGCGCTACGACCTCGCGGAGATCCTGGGCGCGTGATGTCGTCGGTCGTCGTGAGCGCTACGGCGTCATCAGGATCTTCACCGCGCCGTCCCGCTTCTGCTGGAACATCTCGTAGGCGTCGGGGGCCTCCGCCAGCGGCACGCGGTGGGTGGCGAAGTCGTCGACGCCGAGCGGGTCCTCGTCGCGGAGGTAGGGGATGATCTCGTCGCTCCAGCGGCGCACGTTGGCCTGGCCCATGCGGATCTGGATCTGCTTGTCGAACATCGTGAGCATGGGCAGCGGGTCGGCCATGCCGCCGTAGACGCCGATCAGGGAGAGCGTGCCGCCGCGGCGCACCAGTTCGATGGCGGTGTGCAGGGCGGCGAGCCGGTCGACGCTGAAGCGTTCGGCGAGGGGGCCGCTGAGCTTGCGCGGCAGCAGCGCGGAGGCGTTCTGGATCAGGCGCGCGGCGGCGCTGCCGTGGGCCTCGGTGCCGACGGCGTCGATCACCGCGTCGGGTCCGCGGCCGTCGGTCCGGTCCCGGATCGCGGCGACCAGTTCCTTCTCGCTGTCGAAGCTGCGCAGGTCGTACGTCTCGACGCCCCGCGCGCGGGCGCGGCGCAGCCGGTCGCCGACCAGGTCCACGCCGAACACGCGTCCGGCGCCGCGTACCTGGGCGACGCGGCAGGCCATGTCGCCGATGGGGCCGAGGCCGAGCACGGCGACGCTGCCTCCCTCCGGGATGTCGGCGTAGGCGACCGCCTGCCAGGCGGTGGGCAGCACGTCGGAGAGGTAGACGAACCGGTCGTCGGGCGGGCCCTCGGGGACCTTGATGGGGCCGTACTGGGCCTGCGGGACGCGCAGGTACTCGGCCTGACCGCCGGGCACGGCGCCGTACAGGCGGGTGTAGCCGAACAGGGCGGCGCCCATGCCCTCGCCGGTGACCTGGGTGGTCTCGCACTGGGTGGGCAGGGAGTTCAGGCACATCCAGCAGTCGCCGCAGGCGATCTGGAAGGGCACGACGACCCGGTCGCCGGCCTTGAGGTCGGGCACGCCGGCGCCGACCTCCTCGACGATGCCCATGGGTTCGTGGCCGAGGATGTCGCCGGGGGTCATGAAGGGCGTGAGCACCTCGTACAGGTGCAGGTCGGATCCGCACAGTCCGGTGGACGTGATGCGGATGACGGCGTCGGTCGGTTCCTGGATCGTCGGGTCGGGCACGGTCTCCACCCGCACGTCCCGCTTCCCCTGCCACGTCACTGCCTTCATCGTCCGCGCTCCCTCCACCGTCTTCGGGGGTCCCGCCCCGTCGAGGGCCGGGCCCTGGGTGCGCCCCGGGTACCCGGGGGCCCCGTCGCGAACCGTGATCCGGGCGCACCCCATGGGCCGATCGGCCCATTCGGCGCGAAGAATCGGGCTCGATCGGGTAGGGCCACCGATGACCCGATAAGCGCACAATCAAGTCATAGAACGGGGTGCGGCGGTGGGCGTGACAACGGTGGACGGGGAGACGGGCGCCGGACGCGGGGCCCGGCCTGGGGCCGCCGCGAGGGCGGTGGCAGCGAAGGCGGTGCCAGGGAGGACGGTGGCCGCGAGGACGGTGGCCGCGCTGGCCACGGCGATCGCGGTCGCCCTGGCGGCGGGCTGCACGACGCCGAGCGGTCCGGCCGACGACGGCCGCGGCGCGGACCGCACTCCCGGCGCGGGCCTGGGCACGGAGCGCACTCCCGGCGGCGGCACGGGCGCGGACCGCGGGCCCGACGGCGCGGAGCGCTCACCCGGCGACGGCCGCGCGAGCACGGCGGCCCCCGCCGGCCCGCTGCTCGCCGTGAAGATCGACAACGTCCGGGCGGCCCGCCCGCAGACCGGCCTGGACGCCGCGGACATCGTGTACGTCGAGCCGGTCGAGGGCGGCCTCAGCCGGCTGATGGCGGTGTACGCGACGAAGCTGCCGAAGGCCGTCGGGCCGGTGCGCAGCGCCCGCGAGTCCGACCTGGAGCTGCTGCGCCAGTTCGAGCGGCCGGTGCTGGCCTTCTCCGGGGCGCAGCGCAAGCTGCTGCCGCTGATCGACGGGGCCCCGCTGAAGGCCGTCACCCCCGGCGAGGCCGAGAACGCCTACTACCGCGGCGGCGGGCGGGCGCCCCACAACCTCTATCTGCGGCCCGGACGTCTGCTGCCCACGGCCCCTGGACCGAGCGCGCTGACGACCGGCTTCCGCTTCGGCCCCGCCCCTTCCGGCGGCGCGCCGAAGGCCTCGCGCACGGTGCGGTACCCGGCGGCCCGGTTCACGTTCGAGTGGTCGCGGAGCGAGCGGCGCTGGCTGGTCTCGACGGACGGCCGCGCGACCACGACGGCCGACGGGCGGCGGGTGACTCCGGCGACGGTCGTCGTGCAGTACGTGAAGGTGCGCAGGTCCGCCTACCACGACTCGCTCGGCAACCACACGCCGTACCCGGAGACGGTGGGCGCGGGGAAGGCCGAGGTGCTGCGCGACGGGCGCTCCTACGCCGTGCGCTGGAAGCGGCCGACGGCCGCGGAGGGCACGCGGTTCACGACGAACGACGGCAGGCCGGTCGCCTTCGCCCAGGGCCAGGTGTGGGTGGTGTTCGCCAAAGCCCCGTAGGCACACCGCGGCCCGTGGTCACCCCGCGGCCCATGAGCACCCCCGCGGACGGGGGTCACCCCTGGGCGAGCAGCGGCTCCGCCGGGTTGCGCAGTCCCTCCGCCGCGTCGGCGACCCTGCGGATCAGGTCGAAGAACACCGTCTGCTCCTCGGCGGACAGCGGCGCGAGGAAGACCTGGCTCATCCGGGCGGCGCGCACCGCGAGCCTGCGGTGCGTGCGCACGCCCTCGTCCGTGGGGCGCAGCACGAAGCGGCGGCCGTCCTGCGGGTCTCGGACCTTGTCCAGCAGCCCGCGCCGGGACAGCCGGCTGACCACCTCGGCGACGGTGGAGCGGTCCAGGTTCACCCGCTCCCCCGCCGTGCGCTGGTCGAGGCCGGGCTCGGCGACGAGGGCGTTGAGGACGGCGAACTGCGGTGAGGTGATCTCCTCGGACACCATCGCGTTCCACAGCAGGTAGTGCCCCTGCTGAAGCCGCCGGGCCAGGTGCCCGGGATGGGTGTTGAGGTCCACCGCCGCCATGCGCGCTCCCGAAGTCTGATCGTACGTGCACTGAACGATACTCGGGGTCGGCTCGACTGTCTCCACCCCTGGCAGCCGACTGACCTCACCTTTCTCCGGACCCTTGACGGCCCGGTCCGGCGATGGCAGCGTGAAGGACACCTCGTCGAAATAGTCAGTGCCCTGATTAATCGAAGCGATCAGGGGTCGGACGGATCGAGGGCTCGAAGGCCTGCGGCGCGTCGGGGCGCCCGGAAGAGATGGGGCTTGACGGATGGACAAGGTGGTCGCCACGGCCCTGGAGGCGGTGGCCGACGTGCCGGACGGCGCGTCGCTGGCAGTGGGCGGTTTCGGACTGAGCGGCGTGCCCAACGTCCTCATCCAGGCCCTGTACGAGCGGGGCGTCACCGGCCTGTCGGTCGTCTCCAACAACTGCGGGGCGATGGAGTCGGGCCTCGCGGTCCTCCTCGCCGCCGGGCGGATCGGCCGGGTGACCGGCTCCTACATAGGCGCCAACAAGGAGTTCGCCCGTCAGTACCTGGCCGGTGAGCTGGAGGTCGAGCTGATCCCGCAGGGCACGCTCGCGGAGCGGCTACGGGCCGGCGGCGCCGGCATCCCCGCCTTCTACACGCCGGCCGGGGTCGGCACGCAGGTCGCCGAGGGCGGACTGCCCTGGCGCTACGACGGCGAGGGCGGCGTCGCGCTGGCCTCGCCGCCGAAGGAGGTCCGCGAGTTCGACGGCACGCAATACGTGCTGGAGCACGGCATCCGCACCGACTTCGCGCTGGTCAGGGCGGCCAAGGGGGACCGGCACGGCAACCTCGTCTTCAACCGGTCCGCGCGCAACTTCAACCCGCTCGCGGCGATGGCGGGCCGGGTGACCGTCGCCGAGGTCGAGGAGCTGGTCGAGCCGGGCGAGATCGACCCGGACGCGGTGCACCTGCCGGGCGTCTTCGTGCAGCGGGTGATCGCGCTGACCCCGGAGCAGGCGGCCGACAAGAAGATCGAGCAGCGGACGGTCTCGCCGTCCCGCGCGGCGGACGGAACGGTGAGCAGCTGATGGCCTGGACACGGCAGGAGATGGCCGCCCGCGCCGCGCGCGAGCTCCGGGACGGCCAGTACGTCAACCTCGGCATCGGACTGCCGACCCTGATCCCCAACTACCTGCCCCCGGGCGTCGAGGTGATCCTGGAGTCGGAGAACGGCATCCTCGGCACCGGCCCCTACCCCACCGAGGACCAGGTCGACCCGGATCTGATCAACGCCGGCAAGGAGACGGTCACCGTCCTGCCGGGCGCGTCCTTCTTCGACTCCGCGCTGTCCTTCGGCATGATCCGCGGCGGGCACATCGACGTCGCCGTGCTGGGCGCGATGCAGGTGTCCGAGCGGGGCGACCTCGCCAACTGGGCGATCCCGGGCAAGATGATCACCGGCATCGGCGGCGCGATGGACCTCGTCCACGGCGCGCGCACGGTCATCGTCGTCATGACGCACACCGCCAAGGACGGCAGCCCCAAGATCCTCGCCGAGTGCGCGCTGCCGCTCACCGGCAAGGGGTGCGTGAACCGGATCATCACCGACCTCGGCGTCCTGGACGTCACCGACGACCGCCTCGTCCTCGTCGAGACCGCGCCCGGTGTCGGCGTCGAGGAGATCGCCGGCAAGACCGACGCCGAGCTGACCGTCACGGAGGCCCTGCGATGAAGGACGTCTACATCGTCGACGCGGTCCGCACCCCCGTCGGCCGCTACAACGGGGCGTTCGCCGCCGTCCGCCCGGACGACCTGGCCGCCCACGCCCTGCGCGAACTCCTCGCCCGCACACCCGCGTTGGACCCGGCGCGGATCGAGGACGTCTACTTCGGCAACGCCAACGGCGCCGGCGAGGAGAACCGCAACGTCGGCCGGATGGCCGCGCTGCTCGCCGGTCTGCCGACCTCGGTTCCCGGCGTCACCGTGAACCGGCTCTGCGCCTCGGGACTGGAGGCCGTCGTCCAGGCGGCCCGCGCGATCGCCGTCGGCGACGCCTCCGTCGTCGTGGCGGGCGGGGTGGAGTCGATGACCCGGGCGCCGTACGTGCTGCCGAAGAACGACAAGCCGTTCCCGGCCGCCCACACCGAGCTGTACTCGACCACGCTGGGCTGGCGGATGGTCAATCCGAGGATGGACCCGCAGTGGACCGTCCCGCTGGGCGAGTCTGCCGAACTGATCGCCGACAAGCACGAGATCACGCGGGAGCGGCAGGACGAGTTCGCCCTGCGCAGCCATCAGAAGGCGGCCGAGGCGCAGGCCGCGGGCCTGTTCGACGCCGAGATCGCGCCCGTGCCGGTCCCGCAGCGCAAGGGCGAGCCGGTGGTCGTCGCTGCCGACGAGTGTGTGCGCGCCGACGCCTCACTGGCGGCGATGGCCCGGCTCAAGCCGTCCTTCCGCGCGGAGGGCGGCACGGTGACCGCCGGCAACGCCTCGCCGCTGAACGACGGCGCGGCGGCGCTGCTGCTGGTCGACGAGGAGGGGCTGCGGGCCACCGGCCGCGAACCCCTGGCCCGGGTGTCCGCCACCGGGGTCTCCGCGATCGACCCGCACTACTTCGGCCTCGCCCCGGTCGAGGCGGTCGGACGCGCACTCGCCAAGGCGGGCAAGAGTTTTGACGATCTGTCAGTGCTCGAACTGAACGAGGCGTTCGCCGCCCAGGTGCTGGGCTGCGTCGCCGAGTGGCCGGAGTTCGACCCGGCGGTCCTCAACCCCCAGGGCGGGGCGATCGCCCTCGGCCATCCGCTCGGGGCCTCCGGCGCCCGGCTCGCCGGCACGGTCGCCCACCAACTCGCCCGCCGGGGCGGGGGCGTGGGGGTGGCCACCCTGTGCATCGGGGTGGGGCAGGGCCTCGCGCTCGTCCTCGAACGGTAGCCGCGGGACGCCGCCGCGGAGGCCGCGCCGAGCACCGCCGGGAAGGCCACGCCAAGCACCGCCGGAAAGGCCGTTCACCCCTTCTTCGACGTGACCGTCAGCAACCTCGGGAAACCCCATGACTCTCACCCAGCACGACATCGATCTGGAGATCGCGGCCGAACGCGCCGCGTACGAGAAGCGGATCGCCGACGGAGCGCCCGTCGAGCACCAGCCGCGCCGTGACTACGCCCCCTACCGCTCCTCCGTGCTGCGCCATCCGAAGCAGCCGCCGGTCACCATCGACGTCAGCAAGGACCCGGAGCTGGTGGAGCTGGCCTCCCCCGCCTTCGGCGAGCGCGACATCACCGAGATCGACAACGACCTCACCCGGCAGCACACCGGCGAGCCGATCGGTGAGCGGATCACCGTCTCCGGCCGGCTCCTCGACCGCGACGGCCGCCCGGTCCGCGGCCAGCTGATCGAGATCTGGCAGGCCAACTCGGCAGGGCGCTACGCCCATCAGCGCGAGCAGCACGACGCCCCGCTGGACCCGAACTTCACCGGCGTCGGCCGGACGCTGAGCGACGACGACGGCTTCTACCGGTTCACGACGATCCAGCCGGGCCCCTACCCGTGGCGCCAGCACGTCAACGCCTGGCGGCCGGCGCACATCCACTTCTCGCTCTTCGGCACGGCGTTCACCCAGCGACTGGTGACGCAGATGTACTTCCCGAGCGACCCGCTGTTCCCGTACGACCCGATCATCCAGTCGGTGACGGACGACGCGGCCCGGCAGCGGCTGGTCGCCACCTACGACCACGCCCTGTCGGTGCCGGAGTTCTCGATGGGCTACCACTGGGACATCGTGCTCGACGGACCGCACGCCACCTGGATCGAAGAGGGACGCTGACCTGCCATGACGAAGATCGACACCGGTCGCCCGGAGACGGTCCTGCCCACCCCGTCGCACACGGTGGGCCCCTTCTACGGCCACGCCCTGCCGTTCCCCGGCGGCGGTGACATCGCCCCCCTCGGCCACCCGGACACCGTCACCGTCCAGGGGTACGTGTACGACGGGGCCGGTCAACCGCTGCCGGACGCGTTCGTGGAGCTGTGGGGCGCCGACCCCGAGGGCCGCGTGCCCGTGACCGACGGCTCGATGCGGCGCGACCCGGCGAGCGGCGGTTTCCTCGGCCGCAACGGCGTGGAGTTCACCGGCTGGGGGCGGATCCAGACCGACGCCAACGGCCACTGGTCGGCCCGTACGCTGCGGCCCGGAGCGCGCGGGCGCAGCGCTCCCTGTCTGAGCGTCTGCGTGTTCGCGCGCGGGCTGCTGGTCCATCTGTTCACCCGGATCTACTTCCCGGAGGACACCGCCGCGCACGCCGTCGACCCGCTGCTGTCCGGGCTCGACGAGGCCCGCCGGGGGACGCTGATCGCCGGGGGCGACGGCACGGGCGCCTACCGTTTCGACATCCGCCTCCAGGGCGCGGGCGAGACGGTCTTCCTGGAGTTCCGGTGACCTCGGGCGGACCCGACGACGCCGGTCTGCTCGCCCCCGGGCGGGCCGGCTCCCCCGCCGCCGCCGCTACCGGCGACACGGCCTTCCTGCGGGCGCTGCTCGACGCGGAGGCCGCGCTGACCCGCGCGCAGGCCTCGCTGGGACTGGCCCCCGAGGAGGCCGCGCGCGCGGTGACCGAGGCGGCCGGGTCCAGTGGCTTCGACGTGCGGTCCCTCGCGGAGCGCGCCCGCGGCGGCGGCAACCCGGTGATCCCGCTGGTCGGGGACCTCACCGAGGCGGTCGGCGCGCAGCACGGGCCGTACGTCCACCGGGGCGCCACCAGCCAGGACATCATGGACACGGCGGCGATGCTGGTCGCCCGGCGCACCCTGGACCTGCTCCTGCCCGACCTGGACCGGGCGCAGCGGGCGCTGGCCCGGCTCGCGGCCGAGCACCGGGACACGCCGATGCCGGGGCGCACGCTCACCCAGCACGCCGTACCGACGACCTTCGGACTGAAGGCGGCGGGGTGGCGGTCGCTGGTGCTGGACGCCCGGGACCGGGCGACGGCCGTGCGGGACGCGCTGCCCGCGCAACTCGGGGGCGCGGCGGGGACGTTGGCGGCGTTCACGGCGTACGGCGCCGAGGACGCGACCGCGCTGCCCGCCGCGTACGCGCGTGAACTCGGCCTCGCGGCACCGCTGTTGCCGTGGCACACGCTGCGGACGCCGATCGCCGATCTCGCCGGCTGCCTCGCCTTCACGGCCGGGGCGCTGGGGAAGGTCGCGGTCGACGTCCTCACCCTCGCCCGCACCGAGATCGCCGAGGTGGCGGAGGGCGGCGGAGGCGGCTCCTCGGCCATGCCGCACAAGGCGAACCCCGTGCGCGCCACGCTGATCGCGGCCGCCGCCCGGCGTGCGCCGCAGCTCGCGGCCGTGCTGTACGGGTCGCTGGTCGCGGAGGACGAGCGGCCGGCCGGGGCCTGGCACGCCGAGTGGGAACCGCTCAGGGATCTGCTGCGGCTGGCCGGCGGGGCCGCCCGGGACGCGGCCGAGCTGGCGGAGGGGCTGCGGGTGCACCCCGACGCGATGCGCGCCAACCTCGCTCTCACCCATGGGCTGATCGTCTCCGAGCGGCTGTCCGCCGAGCTGTCCCAGGTGCTGGGCCGGGCCCGCGCGAAGGAGCTGCTCACCGAACTCGCCCCGCGCACCTACGCCGAGGGCCGCTCGCTGGCGGAACTGCTCGCCGAGCAGCCCGACTTGCAGGATATCGACCTCGGCGAGCTCACCGACCCCGCCCGCTACACCGGCTCCGCCGGAGCCCTCACCGACCGTGCGCTGGAGCGACGTTGACCGAGAAACTGCTCAACCACCGCGCCGAGGGGCCCGTTTCCGCGCCCCCGCTGCTGCTCGGGCCCTCGCTGGGAACCTCGTACGCCCTGTGGGACGAGGTCGCGCCCGAACTGTCCGCCGCCCACCTGGTGATCCTCTGGGACCTGCCGGGGCACGGCGGGTCCGCCGCCGAGCTGATCGGGCCCGGCGCGACCGTCGCCGACCTCGCCGGTCTGGTGCTCGCGCTCGCCGACGCGCTCGGCGTGGAGCGGTTCGCGTACGCCGGGGTGTCTTTGGGCGGCGCCGTCGGGCTGCACCTCGCGGTGCACCACCCCGAGCGGGTGTCCTCGCTGGCGGTGATCTGCTCCTCCGCCCACTTCAACGGGGCGAAGCCGTGGGAGGAGCGGGCCGCGCTCGTGCGGCGCGAGGGGCTGGCGGAGCTGGCCGGGTCGGCGGACGCCCGCTGGTTCACGCCCGGGTTCACCGTGCCGAAGCTGGTCGCCGACCACCGGGACGCCGATCCCGGGGCGTACGCCGCCTGCTGCGACGCGCTGGCCGCGTACGACCTGCGCGACCGGCTGCCGGAGATCTCGACGCCCACGCTGCTCGTCGCCGGGCGGGAAGACCCCGCGACGCCGCCCGCGCATCTGCGGGAGATCGCGGACGCGGTGCCGGGCGCGGCGCTCGTCGAGATCCCGGGGGCCTCGCACCTGGCGCCGGCGCAGCGGCCGGAGGCCGTGCTGACGGCGCTGCGCGCGCACTTCGGCGGGGACGCCCGGCGCGGCATGGAGGTCCGCCGGCAGGTGCTGGGCGACACGCACGTGGACCGGGCGCAGAGCCGGCAGACCCCGTTCACGGCCCGTTTCCAGGACTTCATCTCACGCTACGCCTGGGGCGAGATCTGGACGGACCCGACGCTGAGCCGCCGCGAGCGCAGCATGATCACACTGACCGCGCTGGTCGCCCACGGCCACTACGACGAGCTGGCCATGCACGTACGGGCGGCCCGCCGCAACGGGCTCACCCCGGAGGAGATCGGCGCGGTCCTCCTCCAGACGGCCGTCTACTGCGGTGTCCCGGCGGCGAACTCGGCCTTCGCGACAGCCCAGCGGGTGCTGTCCGAGGAGGAGAACGGCGACGGCGGTCGCGCCTGACGCCGCCGTCTGCCTATGGGCGAGGCTCACCCGATGGCCCGCGAGGGCGGCGTCGTTCCCTGCGGCCCGGCTGTCCACAGCCCCGCTCCTGGCGGCGCTGCTGCCAGCGGCTCAGCTGCTGGCGGCAGGGCTGCCGGCGGCAGGGGTCCTAGCGGCACGGCTGCCGGCGGCACGCGTCGGGCCAGGCGGCACGCGTCGGGCCAGGCGGCGATCGCCGCGGGGCGGAGTGCGCCGCTCACCGCCCGGCCCACCGCTCGGGGCTCGGGCGCTATCTCCGTGTCTGGCCCGGGACCAGGCCCACCTGGGGTGCGCCCAGGTGGTCCAGGGCGCGTTGGGCCTTGGTGGCCAGGCCGTCCGCGCCGCAGGAGCGGGCCAGGGTGAGGCCCCGGTGGAGTTCGGAGGCCGAGCGGGACGCGATGCCGTGTTCCACGCGGGCGGCCGCGTGCTCGTACTGGCAGGGCGAGGCCTCCAGGTAGGCGACCGCCTGGGCGGTCAGCCGGACCGCGCGCTGGCCGGTCTCCAGGGCCGCGGCGCAGCGCAGGGCCTCGCCGATCGCCGTGTCGGTGCCGAAGCGCTCGGCCTGGCGGCGGGCGTCGGAGGCGAGCCGGGCCGCACGGGCCGGGTCCTCGGTGGCGAGGGCACGGGCGAGGTCGACCGCCCAGGGGACCATGACGGGGTTGAGGTGGCCGCGGACGGCCGCCGCCTTCTCGGCCTCCTCCAGTTCGTTGATGCCGTCCTTGGTGCGGCCGACGGCGAGCAGCAGCCGGCCCCGCACGGAGCGCGGGTCGGGCAGCACGATCGTGGACGGGTAGGGCGGGGCGAAGCCGTACTGCTCGGCGATCCCCCACGCCTCGTCGACATGGCCGCGCGCGAGGAGCGTGTCGACGAGGTTGCACGTCGCCGACCAGTACAACGGCAGCCCGCGGCCGACGCGTTCGGCGAGGCGCAGCGACTCCCGCAGGGACTTCTCCGCGTCCTTCAGCCGCCCGCGCCGACGGTGGCCGAGGCCGACGTAGGCGTGCGCGAGGGCGAGGTGTCCGCCGCTCCAGCCGGCCGTCTCGTAGGCGCGCAGGGCCTCGTTGAAGAGGGCCTCGGCGCGGTCGAGCCGGTCGGTGTACACGTACGAACTGGCCAGCATCATCAGCAGTTCGAGGCCCCACTCGGGGTCGGTCCAGCCGAGGCCGGGCGCGAGGCGGCCGTTGACGAGGGCGCGGTCGCAGAACTCCACGACCTCCTCGGCGTTCTCGCCGTGCGTCATGGCGTCGAAGCCGCGCAGGATGAGCAGCGCGCGCTCGGCGTTGTCGCGGCCGGCGCAGGTCGCGGCGAGCGAGGCGAGTTTGCGTGAGCGGCCCGGTGAGGTGGTGGGGTCGCCGGCGTGGACGCCCTCCCACATGAACTGCACGGCCTGGAGCCGCATCCTGGCCGGTCCCGGCGGCTGCCGGGCGGCCTCCGCCTCGACCGTGCGCAGGGCCTCCTCCATCTGGTCGTTGTGCAACAGTGCCTGGGAGAGGCGGAAGATGGCGTCGACGCGCTCCGAGCCGTCGAGGCCCTGCATGGCGAGCGCCGCGCGCAGGTGCTCGATGGTCTTCGCGGGCGCGGTGAGATGGGTGGCGC
Source organism: Streptomyces sp. NPDC002328 (assembly GCF_042890065.1). NCBI lineage: Bacteria > Bacillati > Actinomycetota > Actinomycetes > Kitasatosporales > Streptomycetaceae > Streptomyces > Streptomyces sp. NPDC002328. Next base: position 154,079 of record NZ_JBIARQ010000004.1, read on the forward strand.
TGCCCAACTCGTGCAGCACGCGCGCGTGGACGTCGGCCGAGGGCGGCTCCCGCAGCGCCCGCTCCAGGCAGCGGCGGGCCGCGTCGGGTGCGCCGACGGCGAGGTGTTCGCGGGCAGCGCCCCGCAGTTGCTCGACGAGTTCCTCGTCACCCTCCGAGTGGACCTGGATCAGGTGCCGGGAGGCGGCGGCGAGACCCTTGCCCGCGTCGGTGACGACCTCGGCGGCGATGCCGTGCATCGCGGTGCGCAGGCTCGGCGGGATGGAGTCGTAGACGGCCGAGGCGATCAGCGGGTGGACGAACTCCAGGTCGCCGTCGGCGGCGGGCGCGGCCGCCGGGTCGGGCTCGGTCAGGATGCGGGCGGTGCGCAGCAGTTCGGCGCAGCGCACCGCGTCGTCGCGGCCCATGACGGCGAGCCGGGCCGCCTCGTCGATCGAGATGTCGGTGCCGAGGATCGCCGCGGCCATGGCGAACCGGGTGGCGTCGACGCCGAGTTCCTCCAGGCGGGCGACGAGTCCGCCGCCGCGGGCCGAGCGGTTGAGGGGGCGCAGTTCGGTGGCGGAGGACTCGCTCGGGTCGATGGCGCTGTCCTGGACCTTGGCGAGGAGTTCGACGGTCTCGTAGGGGTTGCCGCCGGTGACGGCCCAGACCTCGCGGCAGAACGCGTCGTCGGCGTGCGCGCCGAGGGTGGCACGGGTGAGACCGGCGACGGCGTCCGGGGTGAGGGCGCTGAGGCTCGTCACGGAGTGCTCGGCGACGCCGGCGATCGCGTCGAGGTGGCGGGCGCCGTCGCCCTTGACGTCACCGGTCCTGCGGGCGACGACGAGCAGGACGGACAGGTGGTCGAGGCGCTCGACGAAGGCGTCGAGCCAGCGCAGGGTCTCCTGGTCGGCCGAGTGCGCGTCGTCGACGAGCAGCACCAGCGGGTAGTAGCGGGTGGCGAGCCGGCTGACGGCGGCGACCAGGCCGTCGCACACGCCCTGCGGATCGGCGTGGCCCGCGCCGGGTTCGGCGATGCCGAGGGCGGGGCCGGCGATGTCGTACCAGTCGCCGAGGTACTCGCGGGCCTCCTCCGGCAGCAGCGACAGCAGCGCGGGCTGGAGCAGTTGGCGCACCACGTTGAACGGAACGGACTTCAAGGTCTCGCCGCCGCGGGCCGACCACACCGTGCAGCCCCGGGACTCCGCGATACGGCGGGTCTCGGCCAGCAGCGTGGTCTTGCCGAGGCCCGCCTCGCCCCGCAGCACGTGCACATGGCCCGAGGAGGAGCGGTCGGCGCAGAGTGCCTCCACCGCCCGCTCGATCGCGGCGACTTCCGCGTCGCGCTCCCACAGGGAAGCCGAGGCGGCCGCCGCCGGCCGTACCTCCGTCATCCCGCTACCTCCCCAAGTCGCCCGAACGACGTACAGACCTTGAGCGTAGCCCTCCGGCGGCCGGAACGGAGGGCGGTCGGGTCAGCTGTTGCCTCGACGGGTGACGGGGAGCGGTCCGGCGCGCCCCGACGGGCCTGCGGAGGAGGCCTCGGTGCGTCAACGGCGGTCGACGCACGGCGAATTGACGGCGGATTCCGGCCAGAGGGGCACGCGGTGCCGTCACGGGGCTCGCGCGCGGGGCCGTCGGCGGTCACCATGGAGTCACCACGGAGGGGTACGAGATGCCATCCCTCTCATCCGACTTTCACCGACGCCTCATACGGTGGGGGCATGACGCAGGTGACTCCCCCCGGGTGGTACCCCGACCCCGGGCAGACAAGTGACGGTCCCGCCACCGAGCGCTGGTGGGACGGCGGGGCGTGGACGGACCAGACCCGCCCCGCGGGCTCGGCCGCCGCATGGGGGCCGCCGACGCAGGGGGCGACGGCGCACGGGGCGACGGCGCAGGTGCCGGCGCCGGGACCGGCCGCGGGGCCCTACCCGGCTTACGGGGCGCACGCGGCGTACCCGGCGTATCCCGTGCCGCCGGCGAGCCGGGGCGGGCGGCGCGGGCTGCGCACGGGGATAGCCGTCGCGGCGGCCGTGGCGGTGCTGACCAGCATCGGGGTCGGCGTGTACGCGCTGACCAGGGACGACGGCGGCTCCGGTGATGCCGGCACGGCGCAGGGGTCGGGCGGCCAGGGCGGTCCGGGCGGCTCCGGCGGGCAGGACGGGCCCTTCGGTGACTCGGGCGGATCCGGCGGTTCGGGCGGCTCGGGAGGTTCGGACGGCTCCCCGCCGTCGCCCGGCGAGTCCGAGGCCCCGGAGATCAAGAGCGGTTCGGTGACGGACGCGCTCAACGGGTTCAGCATCCCCATACCGGACGGCTGGACCGGGCAGCAGTCGAACATCGGCGCGCAGGTGACCTCCGACTCCACCTATCCGTGCCCCGGCGACACCTCGAAGTCGTGCACCAAGGGCGGCGTGTACTCGGCGCCCGCGGAGGTGCTGGAGACCAAGGGGACCACGGCCGAGGCGGTCGCCAAGGCGGACATCGCGGCCAACGCCGAGGAGTCCTACGGCGGCACCACCTACGGCGCGATCACCTCGCACCAGGTGCTCGCCTCCCAGGCGGTGACCGTGGCCGGGCAGAAGGGCTACCTGGTCCGCTGGAAGGCGGTCACCAGCAAGGGCGCGGACGGCTTCGTCCAGTCCCTGGCCTTCCCGGCGCCGGCCGACTCCAAGCGACTGGTGGTCCTCCGCTTCGGCCTGGACGCCGACCAGAGCGCGACGATCCTCGACACGATCACCAAGGGCATCAAGGTGGCGAAGGGCGGGGGGAGCGGGCAGGACGTGTGAGCGGCGGGCGCGGGTCCGCCGCGGTGCGCCGGTCGGCCGGGTGGGTCGCCCCGCCGCTCATGGGGGCGGCCCACCCGGCCGGGGGGTGCGCGCCGCCCCCGTCCCCACGGTGCGGCGCGAGCAGGTCGCCGTCCGGTCATCCCGGGGACGGCGGCCTGGTCTAGGTGAGGCCCAGCGCCGGCAGCACGGCGGCCTCCACGAAGCGGAGCAGGTAGTCCTCGTCGGCGTACGTCCCGTCCACCACGGGGCGGGCGCGGACGACGCCGAACATCTGGGCCGGGATGTACTCCAGCGCCGGGTGGCCGGCCGGGATCTCGCCGCGGTCGACGCCGCGCCGGAGGATCTCCCGCAGGGCGGCGATCTCCGGGTCGACGAGCGCCTCGCGCAACGCGCAGGCGAGTTCCTGGTCCTGGGTGACGGCGTGGCCGAGGGCCTGGAGCAGCTTGGTGTCCGTCGTGGACCACCGCGCCGCCGCGCGCGCGGCCTCGCGCAGGTCGCCGGCGAGCGTCCCGGTGTCGATGCCGTCCAGGCGTGAGCGGCGGCGGGAGCGCAGGGCTGCCACGACGAACTGGGGCTTGGTCCGCCACTGCCGGTACAGCGTGGACTTGCTGCACCGCGTGCTCGCGGCGACCCCCTCCATGGTGACGGCCTCATACCCGCACTCGCGGATCTGTTCGAGGACGGCGTCGAAGAACTCCTGCTCACGCTCGGGCGTGAGCTTGGAGCGGCGCGAGGCGGTGACCGACTCCGGTCCGTCCGCGGCCTGCGACGTCATCGGCTCTTCTCCTCGCTCCTGTGTGCCCCTGGGCCCGCGTTGCCGTCGGGCGGCCCGCTGCGGACCTGGTTCCAGTGTGGCGTACGTCAATCGATACGGCAGTGTACCGGTACGGCAGCGTATCGGTACACTGCCGTATCGGTACGTCACCGTATCGATGACGACGCCCACCACGCACCACCGCACGCACCACCGTCAGTGAAGGGGCCGGGGGATGAATGCCCGCACCGAGCCTGAAGAAGCGGAGCCGGCCACGCCGGCCCGGCCGCCGATAGTCCGTGAGCTCCTGCTCGTCGCAGGGCTCTTCCTCGTCTACAAGCTCGGCCGGCAACTGGCCTCCGGTCACACCGGCGAGGCCTTCCGCGACGCGCACCGCGTGTGGGACCTCGAACGGTGGCTCCGACTGCCCGGCGAGGGCGCGGTGCAGTCCCTGCTGCTGCACGGCGTCCACGGCGACACCCTGGTCCGGGTCGCGAACGTCTACTACGCGACCGTCCACTTCCCGGCCACCGCCGCCTTTCTGATCTGGCTCTATCTGCGACGTCCGGCGCACTACGTGTGGGCCCGCCGGGTGCTGGCCGCCGTGACGGCCGCCGCCCTGGTGCTGCACCTCGCGTTTCCGCTCGCCCCGCCCCGCATGCTCGCCGCGACGGGGCTCGTCGACACCGCGCGCGTGTACGGGCCGTCGGTGTACGGGCCGCCGCAGACCGACCACCTGTCGAACCAGTTCGCGGCGATGCCCTCGCTGCACTTCGGCTGGGCGCTGATGGTCGCCGTCGGCCTCGTCGTGGCGACCCGGTCGCGGTGGCGTTGGCTGTGGCTGCTGCATCCCCTGCTGACGCTGCTGGTGATCGTCGGGACGGCGAACCACTACTGGCTGGACGCGCTCGTCGCGGCGGCGCTGCTGGGCGTCGCGCTCGCGGTGATCCACGCGCCGCGCCACACGGCCGTGCCGGCCGCCACGGCAACTGGTGCCGCCTCCGCCACCGGTCGCCGCGGAGGCGCGCCGAAGCTCGCGCCGGCCGACGCCGAGGAACGCCCGGCGCTGCTGGGGGCGGGACGATGAGCGCCACCCTCGTCGCCGTCGCCCTGTCCCTGCTGTCGGCCGTCGCCTACGCGGCCGCGGCCGTCGCCCAGGAGCGGCTGGCCTCCCGCTCACCGGGCACGGGGGTGGTACGGCTGCTGCGCCGCGGCGCGTGGTGGGCGTCGGTGGGGCTGAACGCCGGCGCGGCGCTGCTGCATGTCGTGGCCCTCAAGTACGGTCCGCTGACCGTGGTGCAGCCGCTCGGCGCGCTCACCCTGGTCGCCGCGGTGCCGATGGGCGCGCGGGTCGCGGGACGGCGGGTGAGCGCGGCCGAGTGGCGGGGCACCGCCTACACGCTGGCCGGGCTGGCCGCGATCCTGGTCACCGCGTCGGGGGCGGCCCCGGAGGACGTGCTGAGCGCGCCCGAGGCGCTCGCGGTGGCGGGGGCGACGGCGGCGGTGATCGGGCTGCTGGCCCGGCCCGGCGCGCGGCCCGGCCTGCGGCACGCGACCGCGTCCGGGTTCGCGTCGGGCGTCGCGTCCGCCCTCACCCAGACGGTGACGGTGGCCGCGACGGACCGGTCGGGCCCGCTGCTGAGCGTGCAGGTGGTCGGGGTGGCGCTGCTGGTGGCCGCGTTCGCGACGGCCGGCCTGCTGCTGTCACAGACCGCCTACCGCGGCGGCCTCGGCGCTCCGCTGGCGGTGGTGACGCTGGCCAACCCGATGGCCGCCGCGATCATCGGCCTCTCCCTGCTGGGCGAACGCCTCCAGGGCGGCCCGACGGGCGCGCTGTCGGCACTGGCGGGCGCGGCGGTCGCCGGCTGGGGCGTGATCCTGCTGTCCCGGGCGACCCCGGAGCCCACGCCCGAGGAGGAGCACCCGGTGGCGGCGGTCCTGGCCCTGGAACCAGCCACGGCCTCCCCGGAACCCGCCCTGCTCCCCCGCGCGCCGAGGCTCCCCCGCCGCCGCCACCCGAGGCCGGCCCGGGAACACCTGACCCGACTGTGACCGGGGCCGGCGTCGGTCCGGGGCAAGGGCGGACGGGCAGGAGCTCGGCCCAGGCCGGAGCTCAGCCCGGGTCCGAGCTCAGCCCAGGCCGCGGGAGTCCTGCTTCAGAGCCGTGTCGACCGTCAGGGCCGTGGCCACGACCAGGCTCAGGAGGGGGTCGGGGAGTTGGTAGTGGACCTGGAGGACGTAGTTGTCCGCCGTCGTGAACAGGGTCTTGGCGAGGCCTTCCCAGGTCTTGGTGATCCGGGCGACCTCGTTGTCCGCGTGGTCGACGATCGCGAAGTTCCAGGCCCGCCAGTTCTCCGCCTTGATCGCTCCTATCCGCTGCCCGTTCGCGTTCATCGCGAAGTTGATCTTCCCGAAGACGTTCTGCTGGACGATCTCGCCGACCTGCTGCCCGTCGGGACGCGTGACGATCACCCGTGACTTGAGGAACTTCCGCGGCCGGGTCAGCAGCAGCACGGGCTGCCCGTAGGCGTCCCGGATCTCCAGCTTGTGCGTCAGGAACTGGTCGACGCTCGCGAGGAAGCGCAGCACCTTCCGCAGCGCGCTCTGCCCGACCTGGACGACCGAACCGAGCTGGTTGCCCTGCTGGTCCATGACCTTGTACTCGTTGGTCAGCTCGATCAGCTTGGCCTTCTGGTTCACCACCAGCACCGGCTCGCTGAACAGCGTCCCGCCGCCGGAGCCGCCCGCCACGACCCCGGCCTGCTGCTGCACCTGGCGCTGCACCCGCGGGTCGGGACCGGCGGGCTGCGCCGGCACCTGCGGCAGAGGCTGGGGCTGGGGCTGGGGCTGAGCGTGGGACTGAGGGTGGGGCTGATGCTGGGGCTGGGCCGGCGCCTGGCCCACGGGGTGAGCCGGCGCCTGCGCCACGGCCTGGGCCTGGGCCTGCGCCGGGGCCTGGGCCTGCGCCTGCTGGTCGGCGTGGGTGTGCTCCGTCCAGCGGGAGCCGTCCCAGTAGCGCAGGGTCTGCGCCGCCCCGTGCGGATCCGGGTACCAACCTGCAGGTGTGTTCGAATGCGTGGTCACCGGGGCACACTACCCCGGCCCCACCCGGACCTGACCAGCCCCCACGATGCGGTGTTCACCGGCCTTTTACCCTCCCATTGCGTTCATTCCGTCGCGATGGCCGGGTCGCTGACGCCGGGCCGCCCGTTCTCCACGTGGCCGGCGAACCGCCGCCGGAAGGAGGGGTCGGCGACCGAGGTGACGGTGAGGTCGTACCAACGCCGGCTCGCCCTCAGGTCGACGGTCCGCTTCAGGACGGCCCCGACCCGCACCCGCACCGTCGTCGTCCGCCCGCCGTAGCCGTCCGCCACCTTCAACTCGGCCGTGTGGGAGCCCCTGTTGGTGAAGGTCAGCTCAAGACCGTCGCCCACATGACGGGCGACGACCTCCGGTCCTGCCGTCGCCCCGGGGCCCTGGAAGACGCGCAGGAAGCCGTTGGGCCCGTGCACGGTCAGATCGTGGGAGCCGCCGGAGTACGCGGAGTTCCAGGTGTCGGAGATCTTCTTGCCGGCCTCGGCGGTGTAGTTCCAGGGCCCGTCGCCCCGGTTGCCGGACGTGACCAGGAACGCGGCGCCGGCCTTCGCCCCCGAGGCGAAGGTCAGCGTCAGCGTGCCGGCCGCAGGGTCGGCCGAACCGTCCACGGCCGGCGCGTACTTGAGCGGACGGGTGCGGCGCAGGCCGGGCTCCTGCCGGGGCAGGACGCCCTCGGCGGGCGGGGTGGGCCGGTAGTCGGGGTGACGCTCGCGGTCCGGGGGCTCGTAGGCGTCGGTGTCGGGCAGCGCGACCGGCCCTGCGTCCTTGCGGGAGAAGTCGAAGGCCGAGGTCAGATCACCGCAGACGGCGCGCCGCCAGGGCGAGATGTTCGGCTCGCGCACACCGAAGCGGCGCTCCATGAACCGGACGATCGAGGTGTGGTCGAGCGTCTCGGAGCAGACGTAACCGCCCTTGCTCCAGGGGGAGATGACGAGCATCGGGACGCGCGGTCCGAGCCCGTAGGGGCCGGCGACATGGGTCGGGCTGCCCGGGAACAGGTCCAGGGTGACGTCGACGGTGGAGCGGCCCCGGTCGGCGGAGGCGGGCGGCAGCGGCGGCACCAGGTGGTCGAAGAAGCCGTCGTTCTCGTCGTAGGTGATGAACAGGGCCGTCTTCGCCCACACCGCCGGGTTGGAGGTGAGCGCGTCCAGAACCTGCGCGATGTACCACGCGCCGTAGTTGGAGGGCCAGTTGGAGTGCTCGGAGAACGCTTCCGGGGCGGCGATATAGGAGACCTGCGGCAGCTTGCCCGCCTTGACGTCGGCGCGCAGCAGATCGAAGTAGCCGTCGCCGTTCTTGACGTCGGTGCCGGTGCGGGCCTTGTCGTAGAGGGGGTCGCCGGGCCGGGCGTTGCGGTACTTGTTGAAGTACAGCAGGGAGTTGTCGCCGTAGTTGCCGCGGTAGGCGTCCTGGATCCAGCCCCAGGAGCCCTTGGCGTCGAGGCCGTCGCCGATGTCCTGGTAGATCTTCCAGGAGACGCCCGCCTTCTCCAGGCGCTCGGGGTAGGTCGTCCAGTCGTAGCCGAGTTCGTCGTTCCCCATGACGGGTCCGCCGCCCCGGCCGTCGTTTCCGGTGTGGCCGGTCCACATGTAGTAGCGGTTGGGGTCGGTGGAGCCGATGAAGGAGCAGTGATAGGCGTCGCAGACGGTGAACCGGTCGGCGAGGGCGTAGTGGAAGGGGATGTCCTCGCGGGTCAGATAGGCCATGGTCGTGGTGCCCTTGGCGGGGACCCAGCGGTCGTAACGGCCGCCGTTGTAGGCGGCTTGGCCGTCGGGCCAGCTGTGCGGCAGGCCTTCGAGGAACTGCATGCCGAGGTCGTCGGCGGTCGGGTGGAAGGGCAGCACGTCCTTGGCGTCACCCGAGGCGCTGTTCGGCTGGTGCCACACCGGTCTGCCGTCGGCGAGCGTGACCGGATGGGGGTCGCCGAAGCCGCGTACGCCCCTGAGCGTGCCGAAGTAGTGGTCGAACGAGCGGTTCTCCTGCATCAGGACGACGATGTGCTCGACGTCCTCGATGGTGCCCGTGCGGTGGTGGGCGGGGAGGGCGGCGGCACGCTCGATGCTGCTCGACAGGGCGCTGAACGCCGTGGTGGCGCCCGCGATCTGGAGGAATCTGCGCCGGTTGACGTCGGACATGGCTGGGGGACCTCCCGGTGGGCGACGGAATGCGCGCGCAAGGAGTGTTCCAACTCCGCCCGGAACGCGGGGGAAGAGCCGGGTGGCGTCCGCGTGAAGCTCGACGGTACGGGGGGTGCGGGCGGGGCGGGCGGGAAGTCCGCCGGACGACCGAGAACCCCCGCCCGCCTCGCGAGGCTCAAGAGCCGCCGCAACAAACGGATTACAGCACCTCGGTGCCGTACATCTCCCCCAGCGGGTCGGCGATGAGCTCGATGCGGGCGCCGTCGGGGTCGCGGAAGTAGACGGACACCTCGCTGTGCACGACGTGGTCGACGCCCGCCTCGGCGAGCTTGTCGACGAGCCGGCGCCAGCGGTCGGGCTCGACGGAGATGGCCATGTGGTGCAGTCCGCCCAGCACTTCGGCGTAGGGGCCGACGTCGAGGCCGGGGAAGTCGAAGAAGGCGAGCAGGTTGCCGTTGCCGATGTCGAAGAAGAAGTGGGAGGAGCCGGGATAGTCCCGGTTCTCGATCAGCTCGGTCAGCGGGAACTCCAGCAGGTCCTGGTAGAAGCGCACGGTCCGCTCGACGTCGCCGCTGATCAGGGCGGTGTGGTGGAGCCCCCGGGCGGACGAGGCGGGACGTGATCCGCTCGGCCGCAGATGGCGGTCCCGGATCCGCTGCCGCTGCGCCTCGAGGGCCGAACGGTCGGGCTGCGCTTCTTCCTTCGGCGTGGACATCTGACTCCTCGGGTGGCGACGCGGGTGGGTCCCCGCGGGATCAGCATCGCAGAAACCAATCGTCTCGGACCCCGTGACCAGGCGGTTCGCCAAATGCCTTCCGCGAGGCGGAAGCGGTGTTGCGGCACGGTGACGCCCTTCCGGACGATGCCACCACCGCAGACAGACGGGAGCCGCATCCATGCCGCACACGACCGCCTTCGCCAGGAACCAGTGGTACGTCGCCGCCTACAGTCACGAGGTCGGGCGTGAGCTGCTCGGCCGGACGATCCTCGGTGAGCCGCTCGTCTTCTACCGCACCGAGGGCGAGGGTACGCCGGTCGCGCTGCACGACCGCTGTGTGCACCGCCGCTACCCGCTGTCGGAGAGCGGTCTCGACGGCGACCGGATCGTGTGCGGCTACCACGGCTTCACGTACGACACGACCGGCGCGTGCGTGTACGTGCCGGGGCAGAAACGCATCCCGCGCACCGCGCGGGTCGCCTCGTACCCGGTGGTGGAGCAGGACTCCCTGATCTGGGTGTGGATCGGCGACCCCGCGCTCGCCGACCCGCAGGGCATCCCGCGCGCCCGTCACCTCGACTCCCCCGGCTGGACCACCGTGCGCGGGATGGAGCCCATCGACGCCGACTACGGGCTGCTCGTCGACAACCTGCTCGACCTGTCCCACGAGACCTATCTGCACGGCGGGTACATCGGCACCCCCGAGGTCGCCGAGACGCCGATCACCACCGAGGTGGACGAGGGCGCGGGCATCGTGCGGGTGAGCCGGCACATGGACGACGCCGAGTGCCCGCCGTTCTACGCCCGCTCGACGGGCATAGACAGCCGGATCACCCGCTGGCAGGACATCGAGTACCACGCGCCCTGCCTCTATCTGCTGCACAGCCGGGTCGCCCCGGTGGGCGTGCTGCCCGAGGCGGACGGCAGCGACCCGGGCGGCTTCCACACCGAGGTGACCTACGCGATCACCCCGTCGACCGACGGGAAGGTGTACGACTTCTGGATGGTCTCGCGGGACTGGGCGACGGACGACGACGAGGTCACCGAGTTCCTGCGGGCCAACAACCACACGGTGGTCATGCAGGACGTCGACGCGCTCAACCTGCTCCAGCGGACGCTCGGCACCGAGCGCACCGGCTACCAGGAGCTGAGCATCAACATCGACACCGGCGGCCTGGCCGCGCGCCGTATCCTCGCCCGGCTGGTCGAGGAGGGCGACAAGCCGGTGGAGCGGGTGCTGTGAGCAGCCCGACGGGCGAGATCTACCGCATCGACTGGCTGCCGGGCACCGACGTCCTGCACGGCACCTGTCACTGCGGCGCCGAGCACGCGTCCCAGGACCCGATCGAGATGTGGGAGTGGATGCTCGGCCACCCCGACGGCCACCACCCCGAAGGCCATCACCCCGAAGGCCACCGCCCGGAAGCCGGGGCAGGAGGGAGCGACTCATGACGACCGTGACCACGGCGACGACCTCGACGAGCGCCACGGCGGCCACGACAACTACGTCGGCCACGTCGGCCACTGCCGTGTACGAGGCCGAACTCGTCGTCGCCGAGGCGGAGTCGGCGGCCGACGGCGTCCTCGCGCTCACCCTGCGCCACCCGCTGGGCGAGCCGCTGCCCGGCTGGGAGCCGGGCGCGCACGTCGATCTCGTCCTCGGTCCGGAGCTGGAGCGCCAGTACTCGCTGTGCGGCGACCCGGCGGACCGGGACGCATGGCGGGTCGCGGTGCTGCGGGAGCCGGCCGGGCGCGGCGGATCCGCCTACGTCCACGAGCGGTTGAGGCCGGGGCACCGGGTGCGGGTGCGCGGTCCGCGCAACCACTTCGCCCTGCGGCCGGCACCCCGCTACCGCTTCATCGCGGGCGGCATCGGCATCACCCCGATCCTCCCGATGCTCGCGGCGGCCGAGGCGGCGGGCGCCGAGTGGACCCTGCTCTACGGCGGACGCTCCCGCGACTCCATGGCGTTCGCCGAGGAGTTGGCGCGCTACGGCGACCGGGTCACGCTCGCCCCGCAGGACGAGTGCGGGCTGCTCGACCTCGGGGCCGTGCTGGACGGGCTGCCCGAGGGGGCGTTGGTGTACTGCTGCGGTCCGGGCGCGCTGCTCGACGCGGTCGAGGACCGGTGTCCGTCCGGGGCGTTGCACGTCGAACGGTTCCAGCCCAAGGAGCAACCGGTCGGCGAGGACGGGGAGTTCGAGGTCGAGTTGGCGCAGAGCGGCCGTACGGTGTCCGTCGCGGCGGGAGTCTCCGTGCTGGACGCCGTCCGCTCCGCCGGGGTCGAGGTGCTGTTCTCCTGCTCCGAGGGGACGTGCGGCACCTGTGAGACCGACGTGCTGGAGGGCACCCCGGACCACCGCGACTCGGTGCTGAGCCCGCAGGAGCGGGAGGCCGGGGAGACGATGATGATCTGCGTGTCGCGGTGCCGGGGGAAGCGACTGGTCCTGGATCTCTAGGCACGCGCCGGGCCCGCTGGAGTGACGGCCCGCCCGGGCGCCGTCGGCGACCTGAACGCCGGCGGTGCCCGGTCAGGCCTCGGGGGCGGGAACCACGCTGAGGTGTCCCGCGGTGCGGCGGGGGCGGCGGGCCCTGCGGGGCGCGGGCGCGGGGGCCTCGCGCAGCACCATCGTCAGCCGGGTGTACCCCATGTCCTCGAGGGTCCTCGGCGTCTCGTCGACGATACGGCACCGGGTGGCGCCCCAGCGAGGGTCGGGGTGGAACAGGGAGCGGACGGCTCCGTCGTGTTCGACGGCGTCCGCGCCGACCGCGCGGACCCAGTGCGGCAGGCCCTGCCGGTAGGCGGCCTCCATGATCGGGTCCTGGGCGATGTCACGGCGGATCGCCTGGAGCGCGGGGTCGTGGCCGTATCGTTCGAGTGCCGCCGCGAGTTGGGCCAGCATCGGCAGGCACCAGCTCGCCTCGTGGTCGCCGAGGACCGCGGCCGCGTCGGGGTGGAAGAGGACGAACCGGAGGAAGTTGTCGTCCGGAAGGGCCGTCGGGTGCGGGCTCACGTCCCGGAAAAGTGTCCGGAAAGCTGTGTTGGCGAGGACGACGTCCCAGCGGTGGTCCAGTACGACGGACGGGAAGGAGACGGCTTCCAAGTAGGCGTCGTAGTCCTGGAGATAGGCCTGGGCCTGAGGACTCTCGGGGACGGGCCGCGGTGCCGGCCGCTGCCCTCCTGCCTGATATGCCATCGGGAGGTCACCCCTCTTGCCTCTGCCGCCTTCAAGCGGCGCCCCGATCCTGGTGCCCCGACGCGAGGCGTGTCAACTATCGTGGCATTCGGCCGTCGTTGACGGCTGAAATAGGCCACAGTTGTGGCGATGTATGGATGTGAGTTCGAAGGACCCGCTACTCTCCGGTCAGTTCACGGCGATTCGCCTGTGCCTGTGAGAGGGTCGTGAGAGACGTAGGAGACCTGTCGGTGACGGATGGCTTCGAGGTTCCGGGCGCCACGGCGACGGTTCTGCTGTCGGCCGTCGTCTCACGTGTCGCCGCGCTCGCCGACCGGGTCGGCGTGCCGCACGCGGAGGTCTTCGACACCGGTCGGCTGTCCGTCGCCTCCGGGGTGCCCGAGTCGGTGGTCAAGGCCCTGCTGAGCGGCCGGCCGGCGGGCGAGCCGGACATCCAGGCCCGCTTCCTGCAACGTCTGGACCTGCTGCGCCGCACCCGGCTCAAGCCCAACGGGCGCAGATACACCCAGCAGGAGATCGCCGACGGCGCCGGCATGTCCCGGCAGCAGGCGGGCGCCCTCATCAACGGCGACCGCCGTCCCACGATGGAGCACTGCGACGCCATCCAGCGGTTCTTCCATGTGCACGCCGGCTTCCTGACGGCGGAGGACCCCGAGGCGCTCGCCGGCGCCCTCCAGCGCACCGAGCAGGAGCTGCTCCAGAAGCTCGCCGCGCGGGAGGCGGCCGCTGCCGCCGAGGACCCCTTGGAGCGGCTGCTCCAGGACCACGGGGTGCGCGGGATCGCCTGGCGGGCCGCGCAGCTGCCCACCGACCAGCACCGCGACAAGGTCGCCGAGTGGCTGGACATGCTCTTGGAGAGCGTGAAGCGGCCCGAGTCGTGATCCGGGGGAGAACTGTGGGCATCAGCAAGGACATGCGCCGCCTGTGCGACGAGCTGGTCGCGGAGCTGACCCTCCCGGCCCCCGCCGCCCCGGCCGACCTGTACACCGCCCTGTGCGACGGCATGAGCAGACGCCGTGGCCGTCCCGTCCACTTCCGTACGGCCCCCTTCCCGCCGGGCACGGCCAGCGGGCTGTGGCTCGACATGGCCGACCAGGATCTCGTCGTCGTCGAGGAACGCACCGCGCCCGACCACCAGTTGGTGATCCTCGGGCACGAGCTGTGGCACATGAAGGCCGGGCATTGCAGTCATCACGTCGAGGGCGCCGCCGTTGCGGCCCGTTTACTCAACGACGGGGCCGACCTCCAGGCGACGGTCAGGAAGGTGGCCGCGCGCACGCGCTTCGACGAGGCCGACGAACGGGACGCCGAACGCTTCGGCCTGCTGCTGGCCAGCAAGTGCCGCACCTGGCTGGTGGGTTCCCAGCCCCGCGGCCGCGGCCAGCGCGACCACCTGGCCGGCCGCATCGAGGCGGCCCTCGGCTACCTGGGCCCCCAGGACCGCGGCGCGAACTGAGCGTCGGCCCGGCCCCCCGTCACCGGCGTCGAGCGACCGGCGTCCCGTCACCGGCGCGCCTGCGCAGCGGGGCTCGGTGCGCCGCAGACGGGCGTGCCGAGCCCCGCGTCCGCGACGTGATCCGCCGGACAGGCCCCAAGCGGGCGAACCGATGCGGGGCGGAGCCGGATTGTCAGTGGGGGGCGGCAAGCTGGAGGGTGCGTCGCCGCGCGGTGGCGTGCGCGCCGTCCGGCGCGGAGGAGTCGACGCCGACACGGGGAGAGCCGACCGATGCCCACTGCCGTACTGACCGACCGCGAGCGCACCGCCGTCCAGGCCTACCTGCGGCTGCTGCACACCGTCCGAGCCGCCTTCGGCGAGGAGACCTCCGACCCGCCGCACGCCCGCCGTCCCCCGGTGGTCCCGCCCGCCGTCCTGGCCGAGGCGGAACAGGCGCTGGCCGAGGCGGGGCTGACGGGCAACGAGGAGGAGTTCTTCCGTCTGCTCCGGCACTGGTGTCCGCCGTCGTGACGGGCTACCGGCTCGCGGCGGGCGGCGGCACCGTGACCGCCGTCGCCGCCAGACCGCGCCCCACCGTCCAGCGGCCGTCGAAGTGCGTGAGCCGCCGCTCCCCGACCAGCGGGCCGGGGACGAGGAGACGGGCCCGGAACGTGCCCCGGGGCTCGGCGCCCGTCGTGGGGCCGGCGTCGATGTCGATGTCGGCCTCGTTGAAGTCGAGCCACTTCCGGGTGAGGGGGAACCACGCCTTGTAGACGGACTCCTTCGCGCTGAACAGCAGCCGGTCCCAGTGGATCCCGGGGCGGTCCGCGGCCAGCCTGCGCAGGCGTTCGGTCTCCGCCGGCAGGGCGACGGCGGCCAGCACGCCTTCGGGCAGCGGTTCGTGCGGTTCGGCGTCGATGCCGAGGGAGGCCAGCTCGGTCGCCCGGACGAGGGCCGCGGCGCCGTAGTCCTCGCAGTGGGTCATGCTGCCGGTCAGCCCGTCCGGCCACCGGGGCGCGCCGCGCTCGCCGGGCAGCACCGGCTGCGCCGGCACGCCGAGCTTCTCCATGGCGCGCCGGGCGCAGGAGCGTACGACGGTGAACTCGCGGCGGCGCTTGAGGACGGCGCGCGCGACGAGCGCCTCCTCCTCGGGGTACAGCGGCCCCTCGCCGAACTCCCGGACGCCTTCGTCGCCGTACGCCTCCACGACGACGACGGTGTCCGGGAGCAGCTTGTCGATCACGGGGCGTGGTCCTCACTCGGCAGGATCCGGCGCAGTCGGCCGGGCGGTCGCGGGCGGTCGCGCCACTCGCGGGGGTAGCCCACCGACACCTCCTCGAAGCGGACGCCTTCGTGCCAGGTGGTGCGGGGGATGTGCAGATGACCGTAGACCATGGTCGTCACGCGGAACCGGCGGTGCCAGTCCGCGGTGAGCCGGGTCCCGCACCACATGGCGAACTCGGGGTACCACAGGACGTCCGTGGGGTGCCGGTCCAGCGGGTAGTGGTTGACGAGGACCGTGGGCAGGTCGGCCGGGAGGGCGGCGAGCCGGCGTTCGGTCTCGGCGACGCGGGCCCGGCACCAGTCCTCGCGGGTCGGGTACGGGTCGGGGTGCAGCAGGTGCTCGTCGTTGCAGACGACGCCCGTGGCGTGCGCGTAGGCCAGGCCCTCGTCCTTGGTGGCGCAGCCGGCCGGCAGGAACGAGTAGTCGTACAAGAGGAACAGCGGGGCGACGGCGACCGGGCCGCCGGGGCCCTCCCACACCGGGTAGGGGTCCTCGGGGGTCGTCACGCCCAGCTCGCGGCAGACCTCGATCAGGTGCTCGTAGCGGGCGACGCCCCGCAGGGTGACGGGGTCCTCGGGGTGGGTCCACAGTTCGTGGTTGCCGGGCGCCCAGAGGACCTTGCGGAACCGGCCGGCGAGCGTGCGCAGCGCCCAGCGGATGTCGGCCACGCTCTCCGAGACGTCCCCGGCGACGAGCAGCCAGTCGTCGTCCGACTCCGGGACCATGCGCTCGACCAGTGCTCGGTTCTCCGGATAGCCGATGTGGAGATCGCTGATGGCCAGCAGCTGCCCGGCTCCACCGGCCGTCGCCGTCACCTCGCGCCCCCGCTCCGCTCGCCCTGTGCGCCGTGCCCGCCGGAAGACCGCACGACAGTCCATCCTTACCCGACCCGGCGTCCGCCGTGAACAAGATCGGAAAATCCGTAACATCCGCGTTGCACGCGGCACCCCTTCGAAGCCGTATGATCGCCCCAACACCACCGCCTCGAACCTCCCTTCGCGCAGGGCGGTTTGGTGTCCCTCCATTTCCCCTGCCCGGGCCGGGCCTGCTTCGCCCTGCCCGCGAACCCCGGAAGGCGGCCTGCATGGTCTCTCGCGTACGCGTCTGGCTCAACCGCACGTACGCGGAGAACGTGTTCTTCATGGATCAGCTGCGGAGAAATCCGAACGATCGCGCGGTCGAGATCCACGCCACGCACGGGGACGCGGACTCGCCCGTCCTGGCCGCCGCCGACACCGCCGACCTGGAGCCGGAGGGCCTGTCCCCCGCCGCGTACGTCGAGTTCGCGCTCGACCAGTGCGCGCGTCGCGGCATCGACGTGTTCGTGCCCCGGCTGCACCAGTCGGCGATCGTGGCGCACCGCGCCGACTTCGAGGCGGTCGGCACGGCGCTGCTGGCGCCGACGCCCGAGGCCGTCGCCGTCTTCCACGACAAGGTGATCGCCTACGAGGCGGTCCAGGCGATCGGCGTTCCGGTGCCGCCGTGGTGGCGGGTGCGGACGGCCGAGCAACTCGTCGCCGCTGTCGAGGAGTTGGAGGCCGGCGGCTATCGGGCGTGCTTCAAGCCGGCGTCCGGCGCGGGCGGTGTGGGCTTCCGCGTGATCACGCGTTCGCCGTTCTCGCTGACGCAGCTCAACGGGTTCCCCAGCTCCTACGTCCAGCTGGACACGGTCGTGGCGGCGCTGGAGCAGGCCGAGGAGCAGGTGGACTGGCTGGTGATGCCGCGCCTGGAGCAGCCCGAGGTGTCCGTGGACTGCCTCACCGGTCCCGACAACGTGCTCCGGATGGCCATCGGCCGCACCAAGAACGGCCGCCGCCGCGGGTTCACCCTCCAGGACCAGTGGCTGGAGCCGGCCCGGCGGATCGCCGAGGGCTTCGGGCTGCACTACCTGTCCAACATCCAGTTCCGGATGCTGGGCGAGCAGCCGGTCCTGATGGACGTCAACACGCGTCCCGCCGGTGGACTCCATCAGCTGTCGCTGTGCGGGGTGAACGCTCCGTGGGCGGCGGTGCAGCTGGCGCTGGGCGAGGACCCCGGGGAGATCGCCCCGCCGTTCCTCGGCCAGGACTACACGGTGGTGTCGGGACCGCGCCCGCTGCGCGCGGTGACGCTGCCGCACCAGCGCGTGGAGGACACGGAGGCGCTGCTCCCGGCGTTGCCGGCCCCGGCCCCCCAGCCGGAGCCCGAGCACACGGCCCAGCCCGCCCCGGCGACGCCCACGGCCCCGCCGGCGACGGCAGCCGCACCGGCCACGGCGTAGGACGGGGACGCCGGGCACGGCGTAGGACGGGGAGAAACCGCCGGGCACGGTGACCGGTGAGCCTCGCAGGGGCGCAGTGCGCCGCGCGCACCCGGGTGGCGCGCCCCGCGTCCGCACCGGGAAGGTTCCGAGGTCGGCCCGGCCCAGCCGTTTCGCCCGCCTGGAGCCCTTTCCTCTGCGTCTGCCGGAACTGTCCCGCGCGGCCTGCCCGCCGGTCTACGCTGGGGCGTCCGACGTGGCCCGGCGGTGGGCGGGCCAAGGAACGGGGGCGACATGGATCCGGTGTCCTTGATCCTCGGGGCGCTGGCCGCCGGGGCGGCGGGCGGCGCCGTCGAAGGGGTGCGGGAGTCGGCGAGCACGGCGGCGCGAGGGGCGTACGACCGGCTGCGCGCGGCGCTCGCGGGGCGCTTCGGCGGTGACCGGCGGGCCGAACGGGCGCTGGCGCGCTACGAGGCCGACCCGCGGGATCCGGCCGTGCGCGACGCGCTCGACGCCGAGCTGACGCGGACCGGAGCGGCCGAGGACCCCGAGGTGCTCGACGCGGCGGCGGCCCTGGTCCGGCTGTCCGCCGGGAGCCGCGTGGTGCAGAAGTACGGCCTCCAGGTCGACGGCGACGTCCACGGCCTGGCGCAGGGCGACCAGCAGCACGTCACGATGCATTTCGGCACGCCACCGCCCGGCACGCCGCCGCGCGGGGAATGACGGCTCCCGGCCCGCCCCGGACCACGGTCACCGCCGACGCCGTACAGGGGCTGGTCGTCGGTGACGGGAACGTCGTCCACCAGCACTTCCTGGGCGGCATCACCGGCCTGCCCACGGACTACGCCCAGCGCGTCGCGAACTTCCTCGTCGAGTACCTCGGGACCCCGGACCGGCCCGTGCCGTTCGGCGGGCGGCGCCGGGAGGCGGAGCTGCTCGACGCCTGGCTGGCCGACCCCGGCGCACCGCCCTGCCTGCTGCTGTGCGCGGGGGCCGGGCAGGGCAAGTCGGCCCTGCTGGCGCGCTGGTCGCGGGCCCTGCTCGCGCGGGGCGAGGCGGTGGCGTTCGTCCCGGCGAGCATCCGCTACCGCACCAACCTGGCCGGTGTCTTCTTCCCCGCGCTGGCCGCCCGCCTCGCCGGGTTCCACGGCGACGAGACGCCGTCGGACTCGCACGCCCCGGCCGAGGTGTGGCGCGGGATGGTCGCCGACTATCTGGCGCGTCCCCTGCCGGACGGACGCCGGCTGCTGGTCGTCCTGGACGGGCTGGACGAGGCGGCCGACTGGGAGGCCGGGGCGGACCTGCTGCCCGCCGCTCCGCCGCCGGGGCTGCGGGTGGTCGTCTCGGCCCGCACGACCGCCGCCGTGCCGACGGGCGCGGACTGGCTGCGCACGCTGGGCCTCGACGGTCCGGGCCGGGCGGTCTCGCTGCCCCTGTCCGGGCTGACCGAGGACGACGTCCTGCACCTGGTCGGCGCCGACGCGCCCGCTCTCGCCCGCGAGTTGCACCGCCTCAGCGGCGGCGACCCGCTGCTGCTCTCGCTCCACCTGCGCGACGGCAGACCCGACGACCTGACCGCGCTCGCGGCCACGCCGCCGGGGCTGGCGGGGTACTTCGACCGCTGGTGGGCGGAGCAGCGGCAGCTGTGGCGGGCCCAGTACGGCGCGTTCGACGCGCTGGAGGTCGAGCGCCGGGTCGGTGCGCTGCTGGCGCTGTTCTCCCGCGCCGCCGGACCGCTCGACCGCGACGACCTGACCGCCCTCGATCCGGAGCTGCCCCCGCACGCGATCACGGCCGCGCTGGCCCCGCTCACCCGTTTCCTCCTCGGCGACGGCCGCTCGTACGCCCTCGCGCACTCCCGGCTGGGCGAGTACTGGGCCGAACGGCACGTCGGCGCCGCCGAGTCCCGGCGACTGGACCGGCGGTTCGCCGCCTACGGCCTCGAGGTCGCGCGGGACCTGCGCGAGGGGAGCCTGACTCCGGCCGAGGCGTCGCCGTACGTCGTGCAGTACCTGTCCACGCACCTGGACCGGGTCGCCGCCGGCCCGGAGGACCGGCTTCCGCTCGTGCACGAGCGCTGGCGGCAGGCCTGGCAGTACGTCGAGGGCACGGACAGCGGCTTCCTTGCTGACGTACGGGCGTGCCGGCGGGCGCTGGGCGAGGCGAACGGGCGTGCGGTCGCCGAGGGGCGGAATGTGCCGTTCCTCGCAGCGGAGGTCCGGTGCGTCCTGACGGAGAACAGCGTCGTGGACCAGTCCCGCAACCTCTCGCCGGCACTGCTGTCCGCGCTGGTGGAGCGCGGTATGTGGAGCGCGGTGCAGGCTTTGGTGCACGCCCGGCGGATACCCGACCCCGATCCCCGGGCGCGGGCGCTGCTGGCCGTCGCGGAGCGGCTGCCGGAGGGGCGGCAGCGCCGGGAGGTGTGCGGGGAGGCGATCGCGGCGGCGGGCGGGGAGATCGCCGGCGGCCGCGACGCTCTCCAGGGTGAGGTACTGCCCCACGCGGCTCGGCTCGGGGCCGCCCGGGAGGCGTGGGAGGTCGCCCGGAACAGGTGCGGGCCTGTTCTCCCGACGATCCTCACCGGGCTCGCGCCGTACGCGGACGACGGGCTGCGCGCGGACGTGCGCCGCTGGGTGGAGGAGAACGTCGACGACCTCGCGGACTTCGAGGACACGCTCGACGTCGCCGGCCCTCACCACCACAGGTGGCCGCTGCTGGCGGGCTGCGCCCCGTTCCTATCCGAGGATCGTCGTCGCGCGCTCGAACGCCGGCTGTCCGACGCGGAGTGGTTTCCGTTCGGTTTCCGACCCCGTGTTCCCTCGGCGGAGACGTCCGCGCCCCCCTCGGCCGAGAAGCGGAAGGCGGCCGTCGAGCAGGCCTCCAAGTCCTTCGCGGACGCCATCGCGTACGACACCGCCGCCACCGACGAAGGCGCGCGGCCGGCCGATCACGCGGACGCGCTGATCGCCCTGGGCCCGTGGCTCCCCGACCGTCAGCACGCCCCGCTCGCAGACGCGGTGGTGGCCCTCCGCCACCCCTGGCCCCGCACGAATGCCCTCGCGGGCGTCCTCGCGCACGTGCGGGGCGAGCCGCGTGCGCGGCTGCTGGCCGCCGTCGAGCTTCTGCCGCTCCATCTGATGCGATGCAAGGCCTACCTCGCCGCGGCGGACAGCGAGGACCGGCCCGACCACCGCGCCCGGCACGCCGTGCGCGCGCTCCAGGAGGCTCACGCCTCGGGCAGCGAGGCGTACTGGCTGGACGCCCTGGAGCGGACGGGCGACGCGCTGCCCGATTCCGCCCTGCCCGGCCTGGTCGAGATCGCGGCCGCCTCGGAGTACGCGGTCGGCGCCCTGAGGTCGCTCATCGGCGTCCACATGCGCCGGGGCCGGACACGGGACGCGCTCGCCGTCGCGGCCCGGGTCCCCGAGGCGGAGGAGCGGCCCTGGCTGCTGCTGCCCCACTGCGACCGGCTCTCCGGAAACGAACTCCGGGATCTGGCGCGCGAGGTGGAGCGGTTCGCGGCGTGCGCGGAGCTGTGGTGGCTGGTCTCGCGGGTCCGCCAGGTGACGGCCGACCTCCCCCCGGACATCGTCGATCCCGCCTGCGCGGCGCTTCTCGCCCGGGGCGGGTCGGCCCTCGGGAACAAGGCGTCAGCGCTGCTCCTGGCGCGACGAAGTCCGGGTACGCCACTGCCGTTCGAGCTGCTCACCGTGTTGCGGGACCTCGGTGACGCCTCGTCCGACGAGGAGCAGCGGCAGGGGGCGCTGGTCGGACTTGTGAGAGCCGGACACACGGCGATGGCCCTCACCATGGTCGGCAACCATATGCGAGGCACGAAAACCCACCTCCGTTTCGTCGAGGCCGTCGTCACCCATGGCTCCGATGCGGACGTGGAAGCCGTGCTGGCGGAAGAACTGCCGCCCGCCGAAGCACGGCTGGAGGCGCTGGCGGCCCTGATCCCCCGAGCACCGGCCGAAGCCCTGCCCGGCTTGGGCGCGGCTGTCGGCCAGAACCGTTCCGACCGCTTCGCCTCTCCGGCCGCCTGCGCCCTGGCCCGCCGCCTGCTGGAAGAAGAGCAGCCCGAGAGGGCCCTCGCGTGCCTGCGGGACACCGAGTTCATCACTGGCGTCACGGCCACCGCCGAGGCAGTCGCGGACGTGCTCCCGCACGTCCCGCGGGAGGCGGTGGCCGCTTCGCTGGACTGGCTCGAAATCCTGTCGCGGCACACATACGAAGAGCAGGCGGCCCAGCGCCTCGCCACGGCTCTGCCGCCGGGCCTGGCCGAGGAGTTGCTCGCCCGTCTCCGGGACGGCTCCGACGGTCGGCAGGGCTGGAGGCCCGTCCCCGCGACCGTCGTGGCCGCGCTGCCGGCACCGCGCAGACAGCGGGCGGCGCTGGAGTCGTGGGCCGACCTGGAGGCCGACCCGAGGCCGGCCGACGGTCTCTTCCTCGCCGCCCCTCCCCTCGTGCGATGGCTGCCCGCCGAGCGACAGGACGCCGCCACGGCCTGGCTCCTGCGCCGCGCCCGGGAGACCGGGTCCGGATTCTTCTCGGACGCGGGCCGGGTGGAGCACCTGCTGCCCTTCCTCCACGACGACGACCTCGACGAAGCGGTACGTCACATCGTCCATTCCTCTTCCACCCAGGAGCGGACCGTCGCCGCCCTGGACGCCCGGCTCGCCGAGTCCGGCCGGGCCGGGCAGCTCAAGGACCGCCTCCCGGAGCTGGACCCTCGACTGAGGACGATCTTCCTCGTAGGGCTGTCGCAGCGAGCAGGCCCGGAAGAGGCCCAGGCGATGCTGCGCGATGCGCTGCGGACCGCGCAGCGCATCGGCGATCAGGAAACGGCCCTCACCGTGATGGCGGACACGGCCCGGCAGGCGATCGGAGAGCGCAGGCCTGCGCTGCTCGAACGATGCCTGCTCGCCTGTAGGCGGTCGCCTGCGGCATGGGAGAGCCCTGCCGTACTTGACGCGCTCGTACCGCAGTTGGGCCCCGAGGACCGCCGAGACCTGCTCGTGCGGGCCGCCGGCCACTGGGAGGCGGGGCACGCCCCGGACGGCCGCCTGCTGGAAACCGTGTTCCGGTTGATGGCCGAGCACGGGCACGCCCGACTCGCGCTGGAGAGACTCGCCTTGTCACCGCTGGGGCCCGGGTGGTCCACCGCGTTCTGCGGGGCCGTGTCGGCGCTCCCTGCGGCGCTGCTGCCCGAGGCGCACGCCCTCGCCGGGCGACAGCGGTCGGATGATGGGGTGTTGGCGTTCGTCGATGTGCTGCTGGCGCTGGCCGTACGGCTACCGGCACCCGAACGCGCGCCGCTGGTCGACGAGTTGCTGGATGTGCTCCCGCTTCTCCAGCCGGAGGAGATCGTCGCCGCCGCGCTGGCCGAACTGCCCGAGGTGACAAGGGAGCAGCGAGCAGCCATCGTCCGCCGGGTCACAGCCGATGCACACCTCTGGCGCCATGTCGGTGCGCTGGTGCATTTCGACCCGGGCGAACTCCTGGACTTGGTGCCGGGTGTGCTCAGGTTGTATTACGGCACGGCCGAACTCGCCCTGCGCGCTGTCGCGCAGCGGCTGCACGTCCTGGGCGAGACCGGACAAGCGATCGATCTTCTGCGGGCCCAACTGGCGGACGCAGCGTTCTGCCGGTCCGTCGTCGTCCTGTCGCCGATGACGACCGGTCCTCAACTCACCCGCCTCGTCCGAGCGGTTCTCGACTGCCCGCCCCACCCGGACCGCGACCGGGCGATCCGCTGCCTCGCCCCTCACGCGGACGCCGTCGACTGGAAGCGGCTCCGGGACGAACTCCCCTCCCTGGTCGGCGAGAACCGCGCCTTCCTGCTCGCCGAGGCGGCCCGCCGCAGCGCCGCCGGCGACGAGGCCTCCCGGTGGATGAAAGCGTGCTTGGACCAGGCAGAAGCGGACCTCGTGCCCGACGAACCCTTCATCCGCCATGCATGCGTTCCGCTGCTCGACCGCCTGAAGGACATGTTGCCGCCCGACCTGGTCGTCGACAAAGCACTGCCTCTACTGACCCACCCGGCCCGGGACGACGCCCCGCAACACCGGAACATGTTCCGCACGCTCGTCACCCCCCTGCCCCCGTCGCTCCAATACACCGCGTTGCGCCAGCTGTTGACGGCCTGCGAAGCCAAGTCCCGCGCCGAGACGCTCGCCTGGATCAGCGACCTGCTCCCCGTCCTGACCCGGCTGGGCGGCCCGGACACTCCCGAGCGGCTGTTCGACGTGGTCGAGGAGATCGCCGCCGCCTGGCCCTGACCCCCGAACCTCGGCCCCGGACCCCTCCCCCCTGGCGCGGAAAGTTTTTTTCCCGGGGGGTGTATCAGGGCGCGGAGTGCGTGCTCTAAACGGTGTAACGCCGAAGGCCCGCGGAGGACATCGGGGGATCACGGGGGAACGGGGGACCACGGGGGCCTCCGCGGGCGGGGAAGCGTTGCACGGCACAGGGACCAACGGGGGACGGGGATCGACGGGGGATCCCCGGGGGTATGGGGGATCGGGTCGGTCGGCCGCTGTCACGGGGAGCGGCCGGCCGGCCCGACGTCAGAACCGCCCCGACCCGCGGTACAACTCCAGCTCCCCGTCCAGCTCCACCGCCAGCACCGTGGCGTACGGGTCGAGGTCGGAGGCGGCCGGCGGGTCGATCCACAGCACGCCCACCGCCTCGTGCAGCCCGCCGACGACCCGGTGGGCCAGTTCCGTTCCGCTGCCGAGCACGGTGACTCTCCGGACGGGCGTGACGATCCCGCGGACGCCGATCTCGGCGCGCGGGGCGTCGAACAGGGTGAGGTAGAGCGTGCGGCGGTCGGCGGAGAGGGTGCTCGGCCCGTAGTGGTGCCCTGCGGGCAGCCCCCGTACCGTGCCGTACACGGCGTCCGCGTGCTTCGCGATCCACTCCCCCAGGCCCTCCAGCCGCTCGACCTGCGGCTGCGGGATGGTGCCGTCCTCCTTCGGTCCGACGTCGAGCAGCAGGTTGCCGCCCCCGCCGATGGTCTCGGTGAAGTAGCGGACGAGCTGGGCGAGCGACTTGTGGTTGTGGTCGTGGTGCTGGAAACCCCATGAGTCGTTGATCGTCAGGCACAGTTCCCAGGGGCCGTCCGGCGGGACGACGGGGGCGCCCTGTTCGGGGGTCGCGTAGTCGCCCTCGCCGAGCATGCGGGCGTTGAAGACGACGTCGGGACTGTACGAGCGGATGAGCGCGGCGAGTTCGGGGATGCGCCACTGCTCCTCGCTGCGGTCCCACTCGCCGTCGAACCACATCAGGTCGGGCCGGTGGCGGGAGGCCAGCTCGCGGATCTGCCCGTCGCGGTAGGCGATGAACCGTTCCCAGGCGTCCAGGTCCTCGTCCTCGGCCGCGCACTCGGAGTAGCGGTTGTCCTCCAACTCCGGTGGGCGGCCGGGCTTGCGGGTGGTGGCGTAGTCGGGGTGGTTCCAGTCGGAGTGCGAGTAGTAGAAGCCCACCTTCAGGTTCTTCTCGCGCAGGGCGTCGACGTAGCCGGAGACGTAGTCGCGGCCCAGGCTGAGGTCGCCGTGGGCGGTGTCCCACAGGGCGACGCCGTCGTGGTGGCGGGTGGTGAGCACGGCGTACCGGGCGCCGGCGCGCGCGAACAAATCGGCCCAGGAGCGCGGGTCGTAGCGGGCGCCGGTGAAGCGGTCGAGCTGGGACATGTATTGGTCGTGCGGCACGATGTCGTCGTAGAACGACCAGGACTCCTGGACGCCGTCGACGGCATAGATGCCCCAGTGGACGAAGATCCCCAACTTGGCGTCGGTGAACCAGGGTTGCATGGGCACGGCTGAACTCCCCTCCGCTATCGGCCGTCGGCGGCGCGTCCCAGACGGAGCGTCAGGATCTGGAAGGGGCGCAGGGCGACGAAGACGCCGCCGTCGCCGTCGGTGTCGGCGGTCTCCAGGGGGCGTTCCAGGAGGTCGGTGACATGGGCGCCGGCCAGCGGGAAGCCGGCGCGCAGGACGCCGGTGGCACGGCCGCCGCGGGACTCGTACAGGCGCACCACCACGTCTCCGGAACCGTCGTCGGCGAGCTTGACGGCCTCCACGGTGACGCCCTCTCCGCTGACGGAGACGACCGGCTCGGGCGCGCCGGCCGCGTCCGCCACCCGCAGCGGCAGGTTGAGGGAGTAGCCCTCGGCGACCGCGTCCTCGATGCTCGCGCCCGGCAGCAGGGAGTAGGTGAAGCGGTGGCGGCCCTGGTCGGCCTCGGGGTCCGGGACGCGCGGGGCGCGCACCAGGCTGAGCCGTACGGTGGTCGTCGTGCCGCCGTCCTCGCGGACCGTGCGGGAGACGTCGTGGCCGTACGTCGAGTCGTTGATGACGGCGACGCCGTAGCCGGGTTCGCCGATGTGCACCCAGCGGTGGCCGGAGACCTCGAAACGGGCCGCCTCCCAGCTGGTGTTGGTGTGGGTGGGGCGCTGGACGTGGCCGAACTGGATCTCGGCGGAGGAGTGCGGCGCGCGGATGTCGACCGGGAAGCCCGCCTTGAGGATCTTCTCCGCCTCGTGCCAGTCGATGTCGGTCTCGAAGTCGATGCGGGGGCTGCCGGCGCGGACGGTGACGGTCTGGGTGATCGTGGAGCCCTTGCCGAAGGAACGGATCACGCGGATCGCGCCGATCAGCGGGTCCTCCTCGACGACGGTCACCGAGTCGGCGTCCAGGAGGTCCGTGTAGCGGTTCTTGTAGTGCTTGTCGATATCCCAGGCGTCCCAGTAGTTCGGCAGGTCGGTGTGCAGGCGGAGCAGGTTGCCCTGTTCGGCGAGGACTTCGCGGCCGGAGCGCAGGTCGAACACGGAGGACAGGGTGCCGTCCTCCGCGATCTCCACCCGCACCAGGCCGTTGTCGAGGACGCGGCCGGTGACCTTGACCGGCTGCGGCGGATCGGCGTCGGTGAGCGGCGCGCTGCCGCCGGCCGGCACCTCCGCGTACGCGGGCACGCCGTCGGCCGTGCGGACCACCTCGGCGCGGTCGTAGGGGCTGGTGTTGAACACGCGGGCGCCGCCGGCGCCGAGCGCGGCGATCGCCTGCGCGGTCAGCTCCTCCAACTCCACTGCCACGCGGGCGTATTCGGCTTCCGCCTCGCGGTGCACCCAGGCGATGGAGGAGCCGGGCAGGATGTCGTGGAACTGGTGCAGCAGGACCGTCTTCCAGAGCCGGTCGAGCTTCTCGTACGGGTAGGCGTAGCCGGGGGCGTGCAGTGCGGCCGTCGTGGCCCACAACTCGGCCTCGCGGAGCCGGTGTTCGCTGCGGCGGTTGCCCTGCTTGGTGCGGGCCTGGGAGGTGTAGGTGGCGCGGTGCAGCTCCAGGTAGAGCTCGCCGACCCAGACGGGGGCGTCCGGGTACTCCTCGCGGGCCTTGGCGAAGAACGCGTCGGGGTGTTCGACGACGACCTTGGCGGAGCCCTCCAGGTCGGCGAGCCTGCGCGCCCGTTCCATGATCTCGCGGGTGGGGCCGCCGCCGCCGTCGCCCCAGCCGAACGGGGCGAGCGAGCGGGTGCCGGCGCCCTTCTCGGAGTAGTTGCGGACGGCGCGGGCCAACTCCTCCCCGCTGAAGCGGGCGTTGTAGGTGTCGACGGGCGGGAAGTGGGTGAAGATGCGGGTGCCGTCGATGCCCTCCCACCAGAAGGTGTGGTGGGGGAACTTGTTGGTCTGGTTCCAGGAGATCTTCTGGGTGAGGAACCAGTCGTTGCCGGCGAGCTTCGCCAGCTGCGGGTAGGCGGCGGTGTAGCCGAAGGAGTCCGGCAGCCAGACGCCCTTGGTCTCGACGCCGAAGTGCTCGATGAAGAACCGCTTGCCGTGGACGAGTTGGCGGGCGATGGCCTCGCCGCCGGGCAGGTTGCCGTCGGCCTCGACCCACATGCCGCCGACCGGCGCCCACTGGCCCTTCTTCACCGACTCCTGGATGCGGGCCCACACATGGGGGTAGTTGTCGCGCACCCACTCGTACTGCTGGGCCTGGGAGCAGGCGAAGATGAAGTCGTCGTACTCCTCGGCCAGCGACGTCACGTTGGAGAAGGTGCGGGACGTCTTGCGCTTGGTCTCGCGGATGGGCCACAGCCAGGCGGAGTCGATGTGGGCGTGGCCGACGCCGGAGAGGGTGTGCGCGCTGGCGTGGGCGGGCTTGGCGAGGACGGGGGCGAGCACCGCGCGGACGGCGGCGGCGCTGCCGGAGACGTCGTCCAGGTCGAGGGCGTCCAGGGCCCGGTCCAGGGCGTGCAGGATCTCGTGCCGGCGGGGCTCGTGCTCGCCGAGGTGGACCATCAGCTCGCGCAGGACCTGGAGGTCCAGGTCGAGGTGCCAGACCTCCTCGTCGAGGACGGCGAGGTCGGCGCGGCGGAAGGTGTACAGCGGGCGGTCGCCGGCCGTGAGCACGTCGCCGAGCTGCGTCGGCCCGGAGAAGTCGCCCGCGAGGATGTCGGGGTTGGAGGCCGCCTCGACCAGGTAGTCGATGCGCTCGCCGCCCGCCGCGGGGTGGGCGACGGGCACGTACTGGTTGAGCGGGTTGACGGCCTTGAGGGGCCGGCCGTCGGGCAGGTGGACGAGCGCCTCGGCCTGGTTGCCGGGCCAGTCGCCGACGAAGCCGAGGTCGATGACCGTCTCGACGCGCTTGCCCGCCCACTCGGCGGGGACCTGTCCGCCCATCCGGAACCAGGTGGTGCCCCAGGGCGGCCCCCACGGGGTGTCCATCGCGAAGGGCTCGTACGGCGCCCCCGCGGCCTCCTCGAACGGGACCGGCTCCCCCGGCGCCTGCCAGGCCTCCACGGTGAGGGGGACGGTGGCCGCGTAGATCGCGGGCTTGATGCGCTGAGTGTGGAGGCGCTCGGCGCGCTCCTCGATCCGGCGGCGTTCGTCGTGCATGAGAGGTCTCCAGGGAGGGAGCGGGGCGAGCGGGGAAAGCGGCGGCCAAGCGAGATGAAAGCGCTTTCCGGACGGGGAGCCTACTTCAGGTACGCGAGGCCGGGGTGGACTTCGGCGTAGCCCTCGACCAGCCTGCGGGCCACGTTGACCGAGTCGACGAGCGGGTGCAGCGCGAAGGCCTTGACCGCCGTCGCCCGCGCGCCGGACTCGGCGGCGGCCAGCACCTCGCGTTCGACCGCCTTCACCGCGCAGACCAGGCCGGTGGCGTGGTCGGGCAGCGGGTCCGCCGCGACGGGGTGCGCCCCGTTGGCGTCGACCAGGCAGGGGACCTCGATGACGGCCTCGGAGTCGAGCACGGACAGCGTGCTGCGGTTGCGGACGTTGAGGATCAGGGTGGTGCGCTCGTCGCGGGCGATGGCCCGCATCAGCGCCAGGGCGACCTTCTCGTAGCCGCCGGACAGGTCGTCGGCGTCGCGTTCGCCCGCGCCGGCCGTCTCCCGGTTCTCGGCCATGTAGGTGGCCTCGCGCTCGGCGCGGGTGCGGTCCCAGGCCGTGAGGGCCGAGGCGTCCGGCTTGCGCGTCTCCTCGTAGAAGTGGGCCTGCTGGTCGCGCAGGAAGGCGCCGCGGGTCCTGTCGGCCTGCTGGTAGGCGCGGACGGCTTCCCGGTTGAAGTAGTAGTAGTGCAGGTACTCGTTGGGGATCGCGCCGAGGGACTGGAGCCAGTCGACGCCGAAGAGCTTGCCCTCCTCGAAGGAGCCGAGCAGGTCGGGGTCGGCGAGCAGGCGGGGCAGCTCGTCGCGGCCGGCCACGCGCAGGCCGCGCACCCAGCCGAGGTGGTTGAGGCCGACGTAGTCGATCCACGCCTCGCGCGGGTCCGCGCCCAGCACGCGGGCGATACGGCGGCCGAGGCCCACCGGCGAGTCGCAGATGCCGATCACGCGGTCGCCGAGGTGGCGGGACATGGCCTCGGTGACCAGTCCGGCCGGGTTGGTGAAGTTGATGACCCAGGCGTCGGGGGCGAGGCGGGCGACCCGGCGGGCGATGTCGACGGCGACGGGGACCGTGCGCAGTCCGTAGGCGATGCCGCCCGCGCCGACCGTCTCCTGGCCGAGGACGCCCTCGGCCAGGGCGACGCGCTCGTCGTTCGCCCGTCCCTCCAGACCGCCGACGCGGATTGCGGAGAACACGAAGTCGGCGCCGCGCAGCGCCTCGTCGAGGTCGGTGGTGGCGGTCACCGAGGGGGCGTCCGGCGCCCCGGCGGCCTGCTCGGCCAGCACGCGGGCGACGGCGTCCAGCCGGCTGCCGTCCAGATCGTGCAGGACGACCTCGGTCACCCGCCCCTCGCCGCGGTCCGCGAGCAGCGCCCCGTAGACCAGCGGCACCCGGAATCCGCCGCCGCCCAGAATCGTCAGTTTCACGCTTGAACCTTTCCTGCCACGACCACCTCGACGCCCGCCTCCTCCAGCGAGGAACGGGTCACCGGGTCGACCGGCGCGTTCGTCACCACCACGTTCAGGTCCTCGGGACCGCAGACCTTCGCCATCCCGGTACCCGGGAACTTCGCCGCGTCGGCGAGCAGGACGGCCTTGTCGCTCGCTTTGATCATGGCTCGCTTGACCGGCACCTCGACGACCGTCGTGTCCATCACCTGCCCGCCGGGGCGCACTCCGCTGGTGCCGAGGAAGAGCCAGTCGGCGTGCAGCTGGCGCAGGTTGTCCTCGGTGAGGAAGCCGACCAGGGAGCGGTACTCGCGGCGGACCATGCCGCCGAGCAGGACCAGCTCGATGTCCTCGTCGTCGGCGAGCTCCTCGTAGACCACCAGGTTGCTGGTGATCACGGTGAGCCGGCGGCCGTGCAGCTGGCGGGCCAGCCGGTAGGCGGTGGTGCCGATGTCGAGCAACACCGACTGTCCGTCCGCCACCATGGCCGCCGCGTGCGCGGCTATGGCGTCCTTCTCGGGCACCCGCACCTCGGCGACCTCGGCAAAGGGCTGGTCGCCCTCGTCGACGACGGCGCCGCCGTGCACCCGCGTCAGCAGGCCGTCCTCCTCCAGTCTGACCAGGTCGCGCCTGATGGTGGCGGGGCTCACACCCAGTTGTTCGGAGAGATCGGTCACGGCTGCGGGGCCGCCGGAGCGCAGGGCCCGCAGGATGAGTTGGTGTCGTCGTTCTGCCAGCACGCCATGAACACTACTCGTCATCTTCAATCATTTCTATGCTCACTTCTGCTCGGCTCTTGACCAATCCCCCGGAGCGGCGCACGATTCCGGTCACGAAATGAAGAAGTTTGACGAGCGCCGGTTCTGACGAGCGCTCGTGCTGGCGAGCCCCTGTGCTGACGAGCCCGGACGAGAGGACGTTCCCGTGGACGACGACCGGCCCGACGTGCTGCTGACCGGGCTGCTCTTCTACGACCTCGTCCTCACCGGGCTGGGGAAGCCGCCGACCCCGGGCGAGGAAGTGTGGACGGCCGGCATGGGCTGCGGCCCCGGCGGCATCGCCAATCTCGCGGTCGCCGCCTCCCGCTTCGGTCTGCGGACCTCGCTGGCCACCGTCTTCGGCGACGACTTCTACGGCGGCCACTGCCGGGAGGTCCTCGCCGGCCAGGAGGGCGTCGACCTCTCGCTCTCCCGTACGGCGGACGGCTGGCCCACCCCCGTCACCGTGGCCCTCGCCCACGGCCACGACCGGGCCCTCGTCACCCACGGCCAGGAGCCGCCGTACTCGCAGGACGTCCTGATGGGCGACCCGCCGGAGGCGCGCACGGCGCTGGTGCACATCGAGGCAGAACCGCGCGCGTGGCTCGGCAAGGCCGCCGCGAACGGCACCCAGATCTACGCCGACGTCGGCTGGGACCCCACCCAGCAGTGGTCCCGCGACCTCCTCGACCAGCTCGCCCTGTGCCACGCCTTCCTCCCCAACGAGGCGGAGGCGATGGCCTACACGCGCACGGACTCCGCGGTCGCCGCCCTCGGCACGCTCTGCGAGCTGGTGCCGGTGGCCGTGGTGACGCGCGGCGGGGACGGCGCGCTCGCCGTCGACCAGACGACCGGCGAGTACGCGGAGGTCCCGGCCCTGGACGTCGACGTCCTGGACGCGACGGGCGCCGGGGACGTCTTCGGCGCGAGCTTCGTCGCGGCCTCGCTCGGCGGCTGGCCGTTGGAGCAGCGGCTGCGGTTCGCGGTACTGGCCGCCGGGCTGTCCGTCCGCCACCACGGGGGCGCGCTGGCGGCGCCCGGCTGGTACGGCGTGGACCGCTGGTGGCGCTCGCTGACCGACCCCGACCTCAAGCGGGCGTACGGCTTCCTGGCGGACCGCCTCCCGGCCGACCCCGGCCCCGCCGTCCGCCACGCCCCCGTCACCCCGCCCGCACCCCGTACCTGACCCGTCACCCCGTCCCGCCGCCCGACCCGTCCCTGACCCGTCACGGCGGTCCGGGCGGGGCGAGCACCGACCCCCCACAGGCATGCGATGAAGCGAACAGATGCGAAAGGCGGTGGGAGCCGTGCGGCTCTCGCGTAGAGGCCTGCTCCGTGCGGGCGCGGCCGGTTCGGCCGGCGCGGCGCTCGGCGGACTGGCGTCCGGCTGCGCCGTTCCGGCCGGCTCCACCGGGCGCGACATGGTCCTCTGGTACTGGAGCGGCGGGCTGAGCGACACCGTCGTGAAGAACGCCAAGGCCCGCTACGGCGGCGAGGTGAGCCTCCAGGCCGTCCAGATCGGCGGCTACTACCGCTCCAAGCTGATCACCACGATGGCCGGCCGCGCCCACGTCCCCGACATCGCGGGGCTCAAGGGCGAGGACATGGCGTCCTACCTGCCCAACGCCGACCAGTTCGTGGACCTGCGGACGCTCGGCGCGGAGAAGTACAAGAACCGGTACCTGTCGTGGAAGTGGGACCAGGGCATCGCCGACGACGGCACGATGGTCGGCTTCCCCATCGACTGCGGCCCCGTCGCGCACTACTACCAGTACGCCGTGTTCCAGAAGGCCGGACTCCCCCACGAGCCCGCCGACGTGTCGGCCGAGCTGAACACCTGGGAGAAGTTCTTCGGCGCGGGCGAGCAGCTCAAGAAGCGGATCCCGGGGACCTACCTGCTCACCGACGTCAACAGCGTCTTCGAGAACGCGGTGCAGCAGGGCGGCGAGCGGTACGTCGACAAGGACCGGCACTTCATCGGCGACGGGGAGCATGTGCGCCGGGCCTGGGACCTCGCCGTCGAGGCCAAGCGGCGCGGGATCGTCTCCGACATCGTCAACGGCACCCCGGACCAGCTCTCGGCCGTCGAGTCCGGGAAGCTGCCCAGCCAGCTCGGCGCCTCCTGGGCCACCAGCGACATCAAGAACGGCGTGCCGAAGACCGCGGGCCGGTGGCGGGTGGCCGACATGCCCGTACGGCCCTCGAACAACGGCGGCTCCTTCCTGTCGATCACCAAGGCGTGCCGCGACCCCGAGCAGGCCTTCCGGATCATCACCTGGCTGCTGGACCCGACGAACCAGACGCAGGGCTTCGTCGACGCCGGACTGTTCCCGTCCACGCCCGCCTCGTACGACATGCGGCAACTGCGCGAGCCCGACCCCTTCTTCGGCGGTCAGATCACGATGGACGTGTTCGGGCCCGCCGCACAGAAGATCACGGTCGCCTACAACAGCCCGTACGACGTGGCGCTCGGGCAGCCCGTCAAGGACGAGATCAAGAACGTCGGCGTCCTCGGCAAGGACCCGCGCAAGGCCTGGAGTGACGCCATGAGCAAGTGCCGGCGCATCGCCGACCACCTGGGGGTGAGCCACTGATGGCCACCGTCCCCGCACTGGAGAAACCCCCGGTGACCGTGGTGGAGACGCCCGCCGTACGGCCCCGTTCGGGCCTGCGCAAGCACTGGCACCTGTACGCCGCGATCTCGCCGTTCTACCTGCTCTTCCTCGCCTTCGGCCTGGTCCCCGTCGGCTTCTCGCTCTATCTCTCCCTGCACCGCTGGGACGGCCTCGGCTCGATGGAGTGGGCGGGCCTGTCGCAGTACGAGTACCTGATCGGCGACTCCGAGTTCTGGAGCTCGATCGGCAACACGCTCGTCATCTGGGCGCTCGCCACCTTCCCCATGATCTTCCTGGCGATGGTGACGGCCGTGATGCTCAACTCGGCGGTCCGTCTCAAGAACCTCTACCGCTTCGCCTACTTCCTGCCGAACGTCACCTCGGTGGTGGCGATCGCGATCGTCTTCGGCTCGGTGTTCTCCACCAACTTCGGCCTCGTCAACGCCCTGTTGCAGGCGGTCGGCCTGGACCAGGTGGCATGGCTGAACACCCCGTGGGGCATCAAGGTCGCCATCGCCACCCTGATGACCTGGCAGTGGACCGGCTACAACGCGATCATCTTCCTCGCCGGTCTCCAGACCGTCCCGAGCGAGCTGTACGAGGCGGCGCGCATCGACGGCGCAGGACCGGTGCAGACGTTCTTCCGGATCACGCTGCCGATGATGCGGCCGGTGCTGCTGTTCGTGCTGGTCGTCTCGACCGTGACCGGCCTCCAGAGCTTCTCCGAACCGCAGGTGCTGCTCCAGACCACCGCCAACGACTCGACGTTCTCCGGCGGTCCTGACCACGCCGGCCGGACGATGGTCCTCTACTTCTTCCAACAGACCTTCGACAACAACGACTTCGGCTACGGCGCCGCCGTGGCGTGGGGCATCTTCCTCGTCGTCGTCCTCTTCTCGATCATCAACTGGCGTCTGGTGCAGCGCCGGGGCGAAGACTAGGAGGGCCCGCTCACCATGGCATCCACCCAAGACACCGCTCGCCCCAGGGGAATTCAGGGCTCGCGACGCCGGGGCGTCGCGCTGCACACGGTGCTGGTCCTCGGACTGCTGCTGTCGGCCTTCCCGTTCTACTGGGCCGTGATCATGTCGACGCACACCTCGTCGGAGATCTTCTCCTACCCGCCGAAACTGCTGCCGGGCTCGCACTTCCTCGAGAACGTCCGCAGCCTGTTCGACACCGTCGACTTCTTCGGCTCGATGGCCAACTCGCTGCTGGTGGCGGGCTCGGTGACGTTCCTGGTGCTGCTCTTCGACTCGCTGGCGGCCTTCGTCTTCGCGAAGTTCGAGTTCCCCGGGAAACGACTGCTGTTCGTGCTGCTCATGTTCATCTTCATGGTGCCGGCGCAGCTCGCGGCGATCCCGCAGTTCGTCATCATGGCGAGGATCGGCTGGATCGGCTCGATGACCGCGCTGATCGTGCCGGCCGCAGCCAACGCCTTCGGGATCTTCTGGATGCGCCAGTACATGAAGGGCGCGATCCACGACGAACTCCTCGACGCCTCCCGCATCGACGGCGCGAGCTTCCTGCGCCAGTACTGGCACGTCGCCCTCCCGGTGGTCCGGCCGGGCCTGGCCTTCCTCGGCATCTTCACCTTCATGGGCCAGTGGAACGACTACGCCTGGCCCCTGATCGCCCTGACCGACCCCGACAACGTCACCCTCCAGGTCGCGCTGTCCCAGCTGAACGGCACGCACGGCACCACCGACTACGGAATGGTCATGACCGGCGCACTGCTCGCCCTGATCCCCCTGCTCGTCGTGTTCGCGATCGGCGCCCGCCAGATCATCGGCGACCTCGCCAAGGGAGCCATCAAATGACGGACCCGCTGACCCGGACGACCGACCCCCTGATCGCGCTCCGCCCCTGGGAGTCGCCCGAGGCGACCTCCTGGCGGCGGCTGCCCATGAACGCCGTCGACCGGCGCTCCGGAGCTCACTCCCTGGACGGCGGCTGGCGCTTCCAGCTGCTGCCCGCTCCGGACGCGCCGGTCGGCGGCACCTGGTCGACGGCCACCGTCCCGGGCGTGTGGACCATGCAGGACACCGCCGACCTGCCCCAGTACCTCAACATCCGCATGCCGTTCCCGGAGATCCCGCCGTCCTCGCCCGCGGCCGATCCGACGGGCGTGTACGAGCGGGAGGTCGACGTCCCCGCCGACTGGGCCGGGCGGCGGATCGTGCTCCAGGTCGGGGCCGCCGAGAGCGTGCTGCTGGTGCACGTCGACGGGCGGCCCGTCGGCCTGTCCAAGGACTCCCACCTGGCCGCCGAGTTCGACCTGACGGGCGTCGTGCGCGCCGGGGAGCGGGCCGTCGTACGGCTGACCGTCGTCAAGTGGTCGGACGCCTCGCACATCGAGGACCAGGACCACTGGTGGCACGGCGGGATCACCCGCTCAGTGCTGCTGTACGCGACCGACCCGCTGCACCTGGCCGACGTGACCGTGCGGGCCTCCCGAGGCGGTGAGCTGCGGGTGGACTGCCGGGTGCGGGACGCGCGCGGGGCGCTGCCCGAGGGCTGGTACGTCAGCGGGGAGCTGGACGGGCTGCCGCTGGCGCAGGACACGGCGTTCGACCGGGCCAACGCCGAGGACGAGCGCGTCTCCGGCTTCCTCGGCGAGGCCCGGCTGCACGCGCGCGTGCCCGACGTGCGCCCGTGGACCGCCGAGACGCCCGAGCTGTACGACCTGACCGTCCGGCTGCACCGCGCCGACGGCACGATCGCCGACGTCTCGCGCCACCGCGCCGGGTTCCGCGACGTGGAGATCGTCGGGCGGGACCTGCTGGTCAACGGCGAGCGGGTGTTCATCCGGGGCGTCAACCGCCACGACTTCCACCCGCTGACCGGCCGCACGGTGTCGTCCGACGACATGCGGGCCGACCTGGTGCTGCTGAAGCGCTTCGGCTTCAACGCGATCCGCACCGCGCACTATCCGAACGACCCGGCGCTGTACGACCTCGCCGACGAGCTCGGTTTCTACGTCGTCGACGAGGCGGACATCGAGTCCCACGACCACGCGCACGAGATCGCCGACGACCCCCGCTATCTGAGCGCCTTCGTGGACCGGGTCTCGCGCATGGTCCTGCGCGACAAGAACCATCCGTCGATCATCGTCTGGTCGCTGGGCAACGAGTCCGACTACGGCGCGAACCACGACGCGGCGGCCGGCTGGGTGCGCCGCCACGACCCGACCCGCCCGGTGCAGTACGAGGGCGCCGCCAAACGCGGCTGGGCCGACCCGGACGTCGCCTCCGACATCGCCTGCCCGATGTACGCGCCGCTGGAGGACTGCCTCGCGCACGCGCTGTCCGGTGAGCAGACCAAGCCGCTCATCCAGTGCGAGTACTCCCACGCGATGGGCAACAGCAACGGCACGCTCGCCGACCACTGGGCCGCCATCGAGGCCACCCCGGGTCTTCAGGGCGGGTTCATCTGGGAGTTCTGGGACCACGGGATCCTCCAACGTGTGAACGACGGAAGACCGGCCGGCCTCGCGGGCGCCGGACACTATGACAACGGTGTCACCGCACCCGGCTACCGCTGGGCCTACGGCGGCGACTTCGGCGAGCCGGACCACGACGGCGCGTTCATCGCGGACGGCGTCGTCCTGCCGGACCGCACGCCCAAGCCCGTGATGTACGAGCACCGCGAACTCGCCGCGCCGGTACGGCTGAAGTGCTTCCGGCACGAGGGCCTGGTCCTCTCCAACCACCAGCACTTCCGCGGCCTGGAGTGGCTGGCCGCCGAGTGGGAGCTGTCCCTGGAGTACGACGGCACGCTGACCGCGCCGGCCGAACTGCCGGACCTGCGGCCGGGCGAGACGGCGGTGGTGCCGCTGCCGTTCGAGCTGCCCCCGGACGGCGGCGAGGCCTGGCTGACCCTGCGGGTGAGGACGGCGGAGGACCTGCCGTGGGCGCCGCGCGGCACGGAGGTGTGCGCGCCGCAGCTGCGGCTGCGGGCGGCAGAGCCCGTCGAGGAGCAGGCGGTGGCGGCCCGTGTCGAGGTCGACGACGAAGGCCTGCTGTCGCACCCGCTGTTGACGGCGGCGCCCACGCTGTCGCTGTGGCGGGCGCCCACCGACAACGACGAGCTGGGCGGGATGGCGCGGCGCTGGCGGGCCTGGGGGCTGGACGCGCTGGTGCGCAAGCCGGTGTCGGTGGGCCGGGACGGTGTGTCGGTGACGGTGGTCGCCGAGTACGCGGGCGCGGCCGGCGTCGTCCGGCATCGGCAGGTGTTCACCCCGGTCGAGGGCGGCATCCGGATCGACGAGGAGGCCGAACTGCCGGACGAGTTCGACGACGTGGCCCGGGTCGGCTCGGTCTTCGAGACGGTCGCGGGACTCGATCTGCTGGAGTGGTTCGGGCAGGGCCCCTGGGAGTCGTACCCGGACCGCAGCACGGGCGCCCCGGTGGGCCATCACTCGGTGCCCGTCGACGCGCTGTTCACGCCCTACCTGCGACCGCAGGAGAGCGGCGGCCGGCACGGGGTGCGGCGCTTCACGCTGTCCGCGCCGGACGCCACGGGCCTCGCGGTCACGCTGGACGAGCCGCGCCAGGTCTCCGTCACCCGGTACCGCGCCACGGAGCTGACCGCCGCCGCCCATCACGACGAGCTGGTGCCGCGCGCGGGCTGCGTGGTGCACATCGACGCGGCCCACCGGGGCCTGGGCACCGCCTCCTGCGGCCCCGACACCTTCCCGTCCTACCTCGTCGCGCCGGGCGTCCACCGCTGGAGCTGGACCCTGCGTGTCCTGTAACCGCCCCTGAAATCGACCCACTTCACTCTGTCCGGCTCGTGGCTTAGTCCGCCGGCTTTCCCCATGGAGCACCCGTGTGTACTTCGCATGCCCAGGAACAGGGCGAGGCCGCGCAGGCCGGCGCCGGGCGGCGCGGCTTCCTGAGAGCCACCGCGCTGCTCGGCGCGGCCGCCACCGCCTCGGTCGCGCTGCCGGCGACCGCCGAGGCGGACGCCAAGGCCGCCCCGGCGTCGGCCCGTTGGCGTCCCGACCCCGACAGCCGCCGGTTCACGCTCGCGGTGATGCCGGACACGCAGTACCTCTTCGACGGGCCGAGCATCGACAAGGCCCCGGTGGAGGCGTCGCTGCGGTATCTGCTGGAGCACGGAGGGAGCGAGAACGGCGAGAACATCGTCTTCCTGTCCCACCTCGGGGACCTCACGCAGAACGGGACGAAGGACGAAGTCACCGCGATCGGCGAGGCGTTCGCGCTGCTCGACCGGCGCGGCGTCGGTTACAGCGTGCTGGCCGGCAACCACGACGTGAAGTCGTCCACGACCGACCAGCGCGGGGCTAGTCCCTACCTGGACGTCTTCGGCCCCCGCCGCTTCCGGGGCGGCCCGGCCTTCGGCGGGGCCTCGCCGGACGGCTACAACACCTACCACCTGTTCCGGGCCGCCGGACGGGAGTGGATGGTGCTGGCGCTGGACTGGCGGCTGTCGGACCAGGGTCACGCGTGGGCCGCCGACGTGCTGGCGCGGCATCCGAAGACCCCCGTGGTGCTCACCACGCACGAACTGGTCGTCGAGGACGACGCGTTGTCGGCGTACGGGCAGCAGCTGTGGGACCGGCTGATCGCGGACCACGACCAGATCTTCCTGACCCTCAACGGCCACTACTGGCCCGCCGGGCGGGCGGTCCGCCGCAACAGGGCGGGCCACGACGTCCATCTGCATCTGACGAACTACCAGAACCGCTACTTCGGCGGCGCGGCGATGATCCGCCTCTACCGTTTCGACCTCGACCGGAACGTCATCGACGTGGAGACGGTCTCCCCCTGGATCCTGGGCCGGGCCGCGAAGGGGCTCAACGAGCTGGAGCGCCAGGAGATCGAACTCAGCGGCGACGCCGACCGGTTCAGCGTCGACATCGACTTCGCCGAGCGCTTCTCCGGCTTCGACCCGGTGCCGGTGCGCCCCGAGCGCCCGGTGGCGCGGACGCTGGTCCGCGGCACGGTCGCCTACTGGCGCTTCGACTCCGCCGTCTCCGGCACCGTGCGGGACCTGTCCGGGCACGGCAACGACCTCACCGTCGTCTCGGTCGGCGGCGGCTCCCTCGGCTGGTCCCCGGACCACCACCCGGACCAACCCGGCCACGGCAGCCTGGAGTTCCAGGGCCACAAGTCCCCGCTGAAGGGCGCGTACCTGCGCACCGTCGACGGGGCTCCGCTCAACTCGGCCACTTTCCGGCGCGGTTACACCATCGAGGCGTTCTACCGTCTGCCCGCCGACTGGGACCCCGCGCACCACGCCTGGTCCGGGATCGTCGGCCGCGCCGGCACGGGCGGGGCCGCCGGGAAGACCGCCGACGACCCCGACGAGCCGCTCGCCACGCTCTCCCTGTCGAACGACCGTGAGCCGCAGTGGGCGATGCGCCCGCTGAACCAGCAGGGCATCGCCACCAACTGGGGCCAGGAGACGCCGTTGGAGACCTGGTGGCACCTCGCCGTCGTCAACGACGGCAAGCACACCACGCTGTACGTCGAGGGCTGCCCGGTGGTCCGCAACCCGAGGGCGTCCGCCGTGGGGATCGCCTCCGTCGGGCTGCCGTGGCTGCTCGGCGGCTACGAGT
This sequence comes from Streptomyces sp. NPDC002328, assembly GCF_042890065.1. Lineage (NCBI taxonomy): Bacteria > Bacillati > Actinomycetota > Actinomycetes > Kitasatosporales > Streptomycetaceae > Streptomyces > Streptomyces sp. NPDC002328. The sequence continues at coordinate 194,000 of NZ_JBIARQ010000004.1, forward strand.
ACGCCGGACGGATCGACCAGATCCTGCACGCCCGCCTCGGCGACGTCCGGATCGTCGAACGGGCGCTGCCGGTGACCTCCTTCATGACCCACTGACCCACTGAGATCCGCTGAGAGACTTCGATGACCGAGCAGCAACTGCCCGCCTGGGCCGACCCGTCCGTCTCCCCCGCCGACCTCGACGCCCAGGGCGTCTCCCGGCGCGGACTCCTGCGCCGCGCGGGCCTGTTCGGGGCCGCGTTCGCCCTGGGCGGTGCGGCGGCCCCGGCCGTCGCCGCCCCGGCCGCCGCCGCCGCGGGCCGGGGCTACGGCGGCGAGGACCCGCGGCTCGCCTACCTCGTCGGCGACCACCACGTCCACTCCGTCTACAGCCACGACGCGAAGTACACCTTCTCCCAGCAGGCCCGCGCCGCCGCCCGGTACGGCCTGGACTGGATGGTGTTCAACGAGCACTCCAACTTCGGGCACGCCCGCTACGGCGCCGCGCTGGAGCACAAGGAGATAGTCAAGGCGCGCGCCGAGAACCCGCGCCAGCTGATCTTCCAGGGCCTGGAGTGGTACATCCCGGCCGCCGAGCACTGCACGGTGTTCGCGGCGCCCGGCCCGCACGAGGTGGACCTGCTCACCCGGTTCGAACTCGCCTACGACGGCAAGCTGCTCGGCTACACCGAGGGCGCCGCCGGAGCGGCCGACACCGCCCGCAACGAGGCCCACGCCGTGAAGGCCCTCCAGTGGCTGGCCGAGCAGCGCCGCACCGGTTACGTGGACGACGTCCTGGTCCTCGCCAACCACCCGCTGCGCCTCGGCATCGACTCCCCGCACGAGCTGCGCGCCTGGCGTGACGCGGCCCCCGAGATCATGATCGGCATGGAGGGCGCGCCCGGCGCCCAGGGCGCGGCGATCCCCGGCTGGCGCGGCACCACCTCGATCCGGGGCGAGTACGAGAACAAGCCCTCGGCGCAGTCCTGGGCGGGCTACCCGGCGGACGCCTACCTCACGTACGGGGGTTTCGACTGGGCGACCGCGACGGTCGGTGGACTGTGGGACGCGATGCTGGCGGAGGGCCGGCTGTTCTCGATCACCACCAACTCCGACAACCACCGGACCGTCTTCGACACCTGGAAGAACGGCGACTGGCCGGCCGGCCAGAACTTCGACAGCACCGGGAAGCTCCCGGACCCGGTGAACACCGACACCCCGCAGCCCGGCAGCGACTTCTGGCCGGGTCAGTTCAGCCGCACCCACGTGGGCGTGACCCGGCACGGCTACCGGGCGGTGATGACGGGCCTGCGCGAGGGGCGGGTCTGGGTGGACCACGGGCATCTGCTCGACGGACTGGAGGTCCGCCTGCGGCGTGAGCACAGCGACGGCCGGGGCGTCACCCTGGGCGGCCGACTGCGCGTCCGCAAGGGCGAGAAGCTCACCCTGAACATCACGGTGACCTCCGCGACCCGCCGCAACCCCCAGGGGATCCTGCCCGAGTTGGCGCACGTGGACGTGATCCGGGGCGCGGTGCGCGGCCCGGCGTCCGACCGCGACAGCTGGCGGGCCCCGGACACGAAGGTCGCCTGGACCAAGGACGTGAGCGGCCGCAAGGGCACGTACACCCTGCGCGTCCCGCTGACCGTGGGCGAGGACTCCTTCTACATCCGCCTACGAGGCAGCGACGGCAACCGCAACGCCGCAGGCTACCTGGGCGCCTCGACCGACCCCCACGGCCCGATCCCCCACGCCCCGGGCAACGGAGACCCGTGGGCAGACACGTGGTTCTATACCAACCCGATCTTCATAGACGTAGTTCACTGAAGCGCCCCAAGGGGGCGCGGGGAACTGCGCGATCAGCCACACTGAACCCGCACTCCCCCACGACCAAAGCCCCAACGGCGCCCGCTTTTACGGCGCACCCGGCGGAGCCTCACGCGTAGAAGCGCGAGAGGCTCTGAAGAACAGCGGCGGGCTTCCCACCGCCGTCGATCTCGATCGCCCCGTCCACGGTGATCTGCACCCCGCCCGGCACCTCCTCGACATCGCTCAGCTTGCCGACCAGCCGGATCCGGGAACCGACCTTCACCGGCGAGGGGAACCGCACCTTGTTCAGGCCGTAGTTGACCTTCGTCGTGACGCCCTGCACGTCCAGCAGCTCGGTGAAGAGCGGGATGAACAGGGAGAGCGTCAGATACCCGTGGGCGATGGGCGCGCCGAAGGGCCCGTCCTTCGCGCGCTCGGGGTCGACGTGGATCCACTGGTGGTCCCCGGTCGCGTCGGCGAACGTGTCGATGCGCTCCTGCGTGACCTCGATCCACTCGCTCGTGCCGAGGTCGCTGCCGGCGAGCTTCTTGAGTTCGTCGAGGCCGTTGACGGTGATGCCCATGTGGCTTTCCTTAACTGGGAGTTGAAGTTACGAGTCGAGGTCAGGAGTCGATGCCGAAGCGCTGCCGCACCCGGGCTTTCAGGAGCTTTCCGGAGGCGGTGCGCGGGAGTTCGTCCGCGACCACCACCGACTTGGGGATCTTGTACTTGGCGAGCCGGCCGACGAGGGACGCGAGCACCTCGTCGGGATCCAGCGAAGCGCCCTCGCGGGGCACGACGACCGCGCGCGGCACCTCGCCCCACTTGTCGTCGCGCACGCCGATGACCGCGCACTCGACGACGTCGGGGTGGCCGAGGAGCAGGTCCTCGATCTCGGCGGGGTAGATGTTCTCCCCGCCCGAGATGATCATGTCCTTGATGCGGTCGACGATGTGGACGTACCCGTCCTCGTCGACCTTCGCCGCGTCCCCGCTGCGGAACCAGCCGTCGGCGAAGGAGGCGGCCGTCTCCTCGGGCAGCCCCCAGTAGCCGGGCATGACGTGCGGTCCGCGCACGATCACCTCGCCGGTCTCGTCGACGTCGACGGGGGCCAGGTCGGGCCGGACGACCCGGACGTCGCTGAAGAAGTGCGGGACGCCGGCCGAGCCCGCCTTGCTGATCGCGTGCTCGGCGTCCAGGAAGAGGGTGCCGGGGGCGGCCTCGGTCATGCCGTAGCCCTGGAGGAAGGTGAGTCCGCGCTTCTGGTAGGCCGCGATCAGCGGGGTCGGGACCGGGGAGCCGCCGCAGGTCAGCAGGCGCAGCGAGGACAGGTCGGCGTCCGGCCAGCGCGGGTGGCGGGCGATCTGGTCGAACATGGTCGGCACGCCGAACATGAAGGTGATCCGGTGCCGTTCGACCAGATCGAAGGTGGCGTCCGGGTCGAAGGCCTCGACCAGGACGCACGCGCCGCCCTTGAGCAGCACCGGCAGCGTCAGCATGTTCAGCCCGGCCGTGTGGAACAACGGCGCGGAGACGAGGGCGCGTTCGTCGGCGATCAGATCGGTGTCGACGAGGACGTTGATCGCGTTCCAGGTCAGGTTGCCGTGCGTGAGCATGGCGCCCTTGGGGCGGCCGGTCGTGCCCGAGGTGTACATGATGATGCAGGTGTCGTCGGCGCCGACCGGCTCGTCGACGGGCTCGTCCTTGGCTCCGGCGAGCGCCTCCTCGTACTCCGCGCCGACCTCGACGTAGGTCCGTACGTCGGTGCTGCCGGGCAGTCCGGCGACGAGGCCCGCGTAGGCCGGGCCGTAGACGAGGGCCTTGGCGCCGGAGTCGGCGAGCTGGTAGGCGATCTCGGGGCCGGCCAGCCGGGTGTTGAGCGGGACGAAGACCGCGCCGAGGGTACCGGCCGCGAACAGGGTCTCCAGGTAGGAGGGGTGGTTCGGGCCGAGGTAGGCGATGCGGTCGCCGCGGCGCACGCCCCGGGCGCGCAGGGCGTGGGCCAGGCGTGTGGTGCGGAGGTGCAGGGTGCGGTAGTCGGTCGACTGCTCGCCGTGGATCAGGGCGGTGCGGTGCGGGGTCTTGCGGGCCCGGCGTGCGGGCCACGACCCCAGTCCCTCGTTGCGCATCTTCACGCCCCTTTACGGTGTGGTCAGCCCGAGCAGACGGGCCGCGTTCTCCTTGAGGATCTTCGGCTTCACCTCGTCCTTGATCGTCAGCTTGTCGAAGTCGGCGAGCCAGCGGTCGGGGGTGAGGACGGGGAAGTCGGAGCCGAAGAGGACCTTGTCCTTGAGCAGGGTGTTGGCGTACTGCACGAGCTGCGGCGGGAAGTACTTCGGCGACCAGCCGGACAGGTCGATGTGGACGCCCGGCTTGTGGGTGGCGACGGCGAGGGCCTCGTCCTGCCAGGGGAAGGACGGGTGCGCCAGGATGATCTTCAGATGGGGGAAGTCGGCGGCCACGTCGTCCACGTGGAGGGGGTTGCTGTACTTCAGCCGGATCCCGCCGCCGCCCGGGACGCCCGCGCCGATGCCGGTCTGCCCGGTGTGGAAGAGGGCGATGGAGCCGGTCTCCTCGATCACCTCGTAGAGGTCGTAGGCGACCGCGCGGTCGTTGGGGAAGAAGCCCTGGATGCTGGGGTGGAACTTGAAGCCCTTGACCCCGTACTCCTCGACCAGCCGGCGGGCCTGCCGCACGCCCGCCTTGCCCCGGAAGGGGTCGATGGAGGCGAAGGGGATGAGGACGTCCGCGTTGGCGGCGGCGGCCTCGGCGACCTCCTCGTTCGGCACCGGCGGGGTGCCCGTGGCGGACTCGGCGTCCACCGTGAAGATCACGGCGGCCATCTTCCGCTCGCGGTAGTAGGCGGCCGTCTCCTCGATGGTCGGCTTCCGCTTGCCCTCGACCTTGAAGTAGGCGGAGGAGGCGTCGTGCAGGTCGTCGTCCAGCGAGGAGTGCCCCTTGGAGGACACCTCGGCGTGGGTGTGGACGTCGATCGCGACGAGTTCCTCGACGTCGATGCTCGTCATGGCTCACGCCTCCGGGAACTTGGGCGCCGGGATGCCGACCGTCTGGAGCTCGGCGCCGACCGAGGTGGGGAAGGCGTCGGCCAGGGTCGCCGGGGTCCAGCCGCCGTCGGCGTAGGCCGCGCGGATCTCCTGCGGATGCGACCAGAGTGCCACCTTGTCCCCGCCGATGCCGATGGCCTGGCCGGTGACGCCCCGGGCGGCCTCGGAGGCGAGGAAGGGCACGAGCGCGGCGCAGTCCTCGGGGGTGCCGAAGCCCTCGCCCTTGCGCAGGAAGTCCGGGAGCGGCTCGCCGTTCTTCATGGCCTCGATGTACGGGGCGAAGGCGGGGATGGTCTCGGTCATCGCGGTGGCGGCGACCGGCACGATCGCGTTGACGGTGATGTTCGCGCGGCCCAGTTCCATGGCCCAGGTGCGGGCGAAGGCGGCGATGCCGGCCTTGGCGGCGGCGTAGTTCGTCTGCCCGAAGTTGCCGCGCTGTCCGGCCGGGGAGCCCACCAGGATCAGGCTGCCGCCGTCGCCCTGCTCGCGCATCCGTACGGCGGCGGCGCGGGCGCAGGTGAAGGTGCCCTTGAGGTGGGTGGCGATCACCGCGTCGAAGTCGTCGTCGGTCATCTTCCACAGCACCTTGTCGCGCAGGATGCCGGCGTTGGTGACCAGGACGTCGAGCCGTCCGAACTCCTCGACCGCGCGGCCCACGAGCCGGTCCGCGGCCTCGGTCGTGCCGACCGGCACCACCTCGGCGACGGCGGCGCCGCCCGCCGCGACGATGGACTTCACGGCCTGCTCGGCGACGGTCTCGTCGACGTCGTTGACGACCACGGAGGCGCCGTGGGCGGCCAGGGCGTGCGCGTAGGCGAGGCCGAGGCCCCGGCCGCTGCCGGTGACGACGGCGACCTTGCCGGTGAGATCGATGGTGGGCACGGGTGAGTCCCTTCACGCGGTGACACGGGTGGTGCGGCTACGGAATCGAAGCTAAGAGCAATAATTGTTGTCGTCAATAGTTGTTGTCGACCTTCGGGTGAGTCATGCTGGAATCTGTACGACGACGAACCCGCACCGCCGACGTACCCGCGCCGCCGCCGAGACCAGGGAGCACGCCATCGCCCGCCAGCACGACACCGTGAACGCCACCCCGATCGACTCGGAGGAGCCGTGGATGCGCGGGCTGCACGCGGACACGGGCTACCTCCTCTACCGCCTCGGCCTGCGCTCGGGGCAGTTGTTCAACACGTTCCTCCAGGAGTCGGGGCTGCGCCTGCGCCACTACGCGGTGCTGCGCTTCCTTGCCACCGCCGAGGGCGCGCTCCAGCGTGAACTGAGCGCGCGGCTCGGCTACGACCCGAGCGCGATCGTCGGTCTGGTTGACGACCTGGAAAAGCTGGGCTTCGCGGAGCGCCGGCCTGCCCCGGACGACCGCCGCAGCCGGATCGTCGTCCTGACCGAGGCCGGCGGCGCGTTCCTGCGCGGCACCGACGAGGCGGGGCTTCGTGTGACCAACGAACTGCTGGCCCCGCTCGCCCCGGCCGAACGCGAGACGCTGCACGCCCTGCTGCTGCGCGTCGCGGAGGACGGGCTCAGCTGAGCAAGGGCCCGGCCGAGCGAGAACCTGGCCGACGCCGTGCGCCCGATGTCGTGCGGCCGGCGTCGTGCGGACGATTGACGTCGGCTCGCCGGTCTGCCTAACTTCGCGACGGAGGGGGACGACGTCCGTCTCGCCGCAGCACGGGGAGGAGGAACCCCTTGCCGACGACCCCGAAAAGGCCCCTGGCGGCCATGCCCCCGGCCGCCGCGCCGTCACGGGCCGCCGCGGTCCCCCCGACCGGGACATCGACCGCGACGCCCGCCGCGACGAGACCGCCGACCACACCCGCGACCCCGGCTCCAGCCCCAGCCCCGGCCGCCGGACCGGCCCGCGCCGCCGTGACACACCCCGCCCCGCCCACGACCAGGCCGCCGTCCGCACCCGCGCCCCCCGCCCCCAACTCCTCCGCCCGCTCCGCCCCCGACCGGCTGCTGGCCGTGCTCGCCGCGTTCGATCATGCTCATCCGGCGTTGTCGCTGACCGACATCAGTCGTCGGGCCGGGCTGAGTCTCACCACCGCTCACCGGCTCGTGGCCGCCCTCACCGAGTGGGGTGCGCTGGAGCGGGACCCGGTGGGCGCGTACCACGTGGGGCTGCGGCTGTGGGAGGTCGCGGCGCTCGCCCCGCGGGGGCTGGCCCTGCGCCAGGCGGCGCTGCCCTACCTGGAGGACCTGTACGAGGCCACGCACGAGAACGTGCAGCTGGCGGTGCGGGACGGCGCCGAGGTCGTCTACACCGAGTGGCTCTCCGGGCACTCGGCGGTCGGCGTGCGCATCCGCGTCGGCGCGCGCTGGCCGCTGCACGTGACCGGCGTCGGACTGGTCCTGCTGGCACACGGCGGGCCGGAGCTTCAAGAGGCCTACTGCGCGGCCCCGTTGTCCGCCTACACCGATCACACGATCGCCGACCCCGCGCGGTTGCGCCGGGTGCTCGCCGAAGTCCGGCGCACCGGAACGGCGGTGAGCGACCGTCAGGTGACCGACGACGCCCTGTCGGTGGCCGCTCCGGTGCGCGGGCCGGACGGCACGGTGGTGGCGGCGGTGTCGGTGGTCGTGCCGGCCGCGGACGCCCAGGTCCCGGCGCTGCGACCGGCGGTGCGGCTCGCCGCCCGGGGAATCTCCCGCGCCCTGGGCTGGCAGCCGGGCTGACCTACCCGTCGTCCGCCGCAGGGCGCCCACACCGAACAGCCTCCCTCAGCCGCGACGCCGGGCGCGCAGTTGCCGCACGTCACGCACGAGCGTGTAGGCGGCGATCCCGAAGACGCAGGCTCCGAGCACGGGCCAGAGGGCCGACTCCCCGTCGCCGTAGTCGCGCACGCCGACGACGAGCAAGAGGGCGCTGGCCATGACGCCGACAACCGAGATCGACACACTGATGCGTTGGTCCACGGGGACATTCTGCCCGCCGGCCCAGCCCAGCGGCCGGCGTCCCCGTCGATTCCCCCATTCACAGACTGAACCCGCCCGCCCCGGAACGACTTTCACTGTTTCACCTCTTGACGGCCGGAGTGCCCGAGAGCACATTGGGCCCACTTTGAGAGCGCTCTCACCCTCCCCTCGCGTACTCGAAGGCACCCGCACTCCCCCACTCCGTACCCGAGAGGCACACCCCATGAGTGAAACCTCCGGCACCCCCCGCGGACGGCGGCGCCCCCTGCGGCGGGCGTTCGCCGCCGTCCTGAGCACCCTGGGTCTCGCGGCCCTCGCCGCCACGGCCGTCACCCTGCCCGCCGACGCCGCCGCGCCCACGCCCCCGACGGGCTGGACGCAGGTCTTCCTCGACGACTTCAACGGCGCCGCGGGCACCGGCGTCAGCACCTCCAACTGGCAGTACGCCACCGGCACTTCGTACCCCGGCGGCCCCGCGAACTGGGGCACGGGCGAGGTCGAGACGATGACGAACAGCACGAGCAACGTCTCGCTCGACGGCAACGGCAACCTGCGCATCACCCCGCTGCGCGACTCCGCCGGCCGCTGGACCTCGGGCCGCATCGAGACCAACCGCACCGACTTCCAGCCCCCGTCCGGCGGGAAGCTGCGCGTCGAGGCCCGCCTTCAGATGCCCAACGTCACCGGCACCGCCGCCGAGGGCTACTGGCCGGCGTTCTGGATGCTGGGCGCGCCCTACCGGGGCAACTACCAGAACTGGCCCGCCGTGGGCGAGTTGGACATCATGGAGAACGTCCAGGGCCTGAACCGGGTGTGGGCGACCCTGCACTGCGGCACCAACCCGGGCGGCCCGTGCAACGAGACCAGCGGCCTCGGCAACTACACCGCCTGCCCCAACACCACCTGTCAGTCCGGCTTCCACACCTACACGATGGAATGGGACCGCTCGGTGACCCCGGAGGCGATCCGCTTCTCGGTCGACGGCGCCGTCTTCCACACCGTCACCGCCAACCAGGTGGACGCCACGACCTGGAACAACGCCACCAACCACGGCTTCTTCATCATCCTGAACGTGGCGATGGGCGGCGCGTTCCCCGACGCCTTCGGCGGCGGCTTGGACGCGGACACCCGCTCGGGCGTGCCGATGGTCGTCGACTACGTGCAGGTCCTCCAGGCGGCGGGCGGCACCGGCGGTACCACCCCGCCCCCGACCGGCAACCGTGACGCCTACAGCGCCATCCAGGCCGAGTCCCACGACGGCCAGTCCGGCACGACGACCGAGACCACCACCGACACCGGCGGCGGACAGAACATCGGCTCCCTCGCCAACGGCGACTGGGCGCTCTTCCGCGGTGTCAACTTCGGCTCCACGGCGGCGAGTCAGTTCGTCTGCAGGGTGGCGAGCGGCGCGGGCGGCGGCGTGAGCGGCCTGGTCGAGGTCCGCCTCGACAGCCGGAGCAACGCGCCCGTCGGCAGCTTCGCCGTCGGCAACACCGGCGGCTGGCAGTCCTGGCGGACGATCCCGGCGAACATCGCCTCCGTCACCGGCACCCACGACGTCTACCTCACCTTCACCAGCGGCCAGCCGGCCGACTTCGTGAACGTGAACTGGTTCAACTTCGGCCGGTGACAGAAGGGTTCGGCCCGTCCACGGCCTGAACAGCCCGGCACCCGGCGGCGTTTCAGCGCAAGTCCGCGCGGAACGCCGCCGGTGTCGTGTCCGTGTGCTGGTGGAAGAACTTGGAGAAGTTCGCCGGGTCGGGGAAGCCCACCGCCGCGCCGACGCGGCCGATGGGCAGGTCGGTGTGGGCCAGCAGGCGCTTGGCCTCCAGGACGACCCGCTTGTCGATGAAGCCCTTGGGCGTCTCGCCGGTCGCGGCGCGGACCGCGCGGACGAGGGTGCGGCGGGAGTAACCGAGCGCGTCGGCGTAGGCGCTGACGCTGTGCACGGTGGCGAAGTCCCTCTCCACGGCCTCCCGGAAGAGGGTGAACGTGGTGTCGGCCTGGCGGCGGGCCGCCTCGGCGGAACTGGCCGCGAGGTGCGCGAGGCGCAGCAGGAACGCGGTCAGGGAGTGCCGCAGCACCGAGGTGTGCAGGCCGGGAGGCAGGGTCGCGCTGTCCTCGTACTCGCGCCGCAGTTGGGCGAGGGCGGCGCGCAGACCGTCCGACTGGGCCGCGTCGGGGTGGAGCAGCGGCGGCAGGTCGTAGCGGTACAGGCCCGCCGCCTCGACGGTGGCGCGGGGCAGGAAGCCGGGCTGCATGGTCAGGGCGGTTCCGCGGTACTCGCCGGCCCGGGAGAAGCGGTGGACCTGTCCCGGGCGGATCCACAGGACGTCGCCGGCGGTCGCCTCGTACTCGTGGAAGTCGACCATGTGACGGACGGGGCCGTCGGTGAAGAGCAGCACGACGTGGAAGTCGATCCGGTGGACGCGTTCCAGCGGTGCGTCGGCGTGCCAGGTGCGGCCCGTTCCCATGGGGCCGACCTGCATGCCGACGCCGCCGACGCTCAGTTCGACGGGGAAGGGGAAGGTTCTGATCCCGTCATCGGCGTCGTCCTGGGTACTTGTATCCACCATGTCCTTCTTGTGCTGCTCCGCTGCCGCGGTCCGTGTCCCACTTTCACCACAGGCTGACACAGGCTGACCTTCCCCCGTAAAAGTCAGACTTTTAAGTTTGAACGCGTAGCACCAAGAACCGGCTCCTATCGAGGATTTCTTGAAGATGAGCACGCAGACCACGAACAGCTTCGAGTGGACCGACCTGGACCGGCGCGCCGTCGACACGGCCCGCGTCCTGGCCGCCGACGCCGTGCAGAAGGTCGGCAACGGTCACCCCGGCACGGCGATGGCCCTGGCCCCTGCCGCGTACACGATCTTTCAGAAGGTGATGCGGCACGATCCCGCGGATCCGGAGTGGACGGGACGTGACCGCTTCGTCCTGTCCCCGGGCCACACCTCGCTGACGCTCTACACCCAGCTGTTCCTGTCCGGCTACGAGGTCGAGCTCGACGACCTCAAGGCGTTCCGCACCCACGGGTCCAGGACGCCGGGGCATCCCGAGTACGGCCACACGGCCGGTGTGGAGACCACCACCGGGCCGCTCGGCCAGGGCGTCGCCAACGCCGTCGGGATGGCGATGGCCGCCCGCTACGAGCGCGGTCTGTTCGACCCGCGGGCCCCCGAGGGCGACTCCCCCTTCGACCACACGATCTGGGCGATCGTCTCCGACGGCGACCTCCAGGAGGGCGTCTCCGCGGAGGCCTCCTCCCTCGCCGGCCACCAGCGGCTCGGCAACCTCGTCTTCCTCTACGACGACAACCACATCTCCATCGAGGGCGACACCTCGACCGCCTTCTCCGAAGACGTGCTGAAGCGCTACGAGGCCTACGGCTGGCACACCCAGCGCATCGAGCCGCGGGAGGACGGCGACGTCGACGTGCACGCGCTGCACGCGGCCCTGGAGGCGGCGCGGGCGGAGACCGGCCGCCCCTCCATCGTCGCCATGCGCACGATCATCGCCTGGCCGGCCCCGAACGCGCGGAACACCGGGGCCTCCCACGGCTCCGCGCTCGGCGAGGACGAGGTGGCCGCCACCAAGCGGATCCTCGGCTTCGACCCCGAGCGCTCCTTCGAGGTCGCCGACGACGTCCTCGCGCACACCCGCGCCGCCCTGGACCGGGGCGCGGAGGCGCACGCCGCCTGGGACAAGCGGCTCGCCGTCTGGCGCGGCGCCGAACCCGAGCGCGCCGAGCTCTTCGACCGCGTCGTCGCCGGTCAGCTCCCCGAGGGCTGGGAGGACGCGCTGCCCGTCTTCGAGGAGGGCAAGTCGGTCGCCACCCGCGCCGCCTCCGGCAAGGTGCTCCAGTCGCTGGGCGCGGTCGTCCCCGAGCTGTGGGGCGGCTCCGCCGACCTGGCCGGCTCCAACAACACCACCATCGACAAGTCCTCGTCGTTCCTGCCCGAGGGCAACCCGCTGCCCGAGGCCGACCCGTACGGCCGCACCCTCCACTTCGGCGTCCGCGAGTTCTCGATGGCGGCCGAGATGAACGGCATCGCCCTGCACGGCAACACCCGTGTCTACGGCGGCACCTTCCTGGTGTTCTCCGACTACATGCGCAACGCCGTCCGGATGTCCGCCCTGATGCAGCTGCCGGTCACCTATGTGTGGACGCACGACTCCGTCGGGCTCGGCGAGGACGGCCCCACCCACCAGCCCGTCGAGCACCTCGCCTCGCTGCGCGCCGTCCCGGGCCTCAATGTCGTGCGCCCCGCCGACGCCAACGAGACGGCGATCGTCTGGGCCGAGATCCTGAAGCGGCACGCCACCCGTCCGGCCCCGCACGGCCTCGCCCTCACCCGGCAGGGCGTGCCGACGTACGCGCCGAACCCGGACGCGGCGAAGGGCGGTTACGTCCTGGCGGAGTCCTCGAAGGGGACCCCGGACGTCGTCATCGTCGCCACCGGCTCCGAGGTGCACCTCGCCGTGGACGCCCGGGAGCGGCTGGAGGCCGAGGGGATCGGGACGCGGGTGGTGTCGATGCCGTCGGTGGAGTGGTTCGAGGAGCAGCCGCGTGAGTACCGGGACAGTGTGCTGCCGCCGTCCGTGAAGGCCCGCGTCGCCGTCGAGGCGGGCATCGGCCTGACGTGGTACCGGTTCGTAGGTGACGCAGGACGCATCGTCTCCCTCGAACACTTCGGCGCCTCGGCCGACGCGAACACCCTGTTCGCCGAGTACGGCTTCACCGCCGACAACGTCGCCGCCGCGGCCCGTGCCGCGCTCGATCAGGCCGCCGGGCCCGCTGCCGCGCGCGGTTGATCCGACCGCCGGAAAGAGGATGATCACAGTGACCGAAACAGCCGCCACCGGGGGAGCGCTCCGGCGTCTCTCCGAGGAGGGCGTGTCCGTCTGGCTCGACGACCTGTCGCGCGGGCGGATCACCTCCGGCGACCTCGCCGAACTCGTCGCCACCCGGCACGTCGTCGGCGTCACCACCAACCCGTCCATCTTCCAGGCCGCCATCGGCTCCGGAGAGGGCTACGAGGAGCAGCTCACCGACCTCGCCGCGCGGGGCGTCACGGTCGACGAGGCCGTGCGGATGATGACGACCGCGGACGTGCGTGCCGCCGCCGACGTCCTGCTGCCCGTGCACACCGCCACCGGGGGCCGCGACGGCCGGGTCTCCATCGAGGTCGACCCCCGGCTCGCCCATGACACCGCGGCCACGGTCGCCGAGGCCAAGCAGCTCGCCTGGCTGGTCGACCGCCCCAACGTGATGATCAAGATCCCGGCGACGCAGGCCGGTCTCCCGGCGATCACCGAGGTGACCGCCCTCGGCATCAGCGTCAACGTCACGCTGATCTTCTCGCTGGAGCGCTACCGCGAGGTCATGGACGCCTACCTGGCCGGTCTGGAGAAGGCCGCCGCGAAGGGCCTGGACCTCGCCCAGATCCACTCCGTCGCCTCCTTCTTCGTCTCCCGCGTCGACGCCGAGATCGACAAGCGGCTGACGGTCCTCGGCACGGACGAGGCCCTCGCGCTGCGCGGCCGGGCCGCGCTCGCCAACGCCCGTCTGGCCTACCAGGCGTACGAGGAGGTGTTCGGCTCCGCCGGCGCCTCGACGCCGTCCGGGCGGCGCTGGACCGCCCTCGGCGGCGCGCGGGCGAACAAGCAGCGTCCGCTGTGGGCGTCGACCGGGGTGAAGGACCCCGCCTACAAGGACACCCTGTACGTGGACGAGCTGGTCGCCCCGGGCACCGTCAACACCATGCCGGAGGCCACGCTCGCCGCCACCGCCGACCACGGCCGGATCACCGGCGACACCGTCAGCGGCGGCTACGCCCAGGCCCGCGCCGACCTGGCCGCCGTGGAGGCGCTCGGTGTCTCCTACGACGAGGTCGTCACCCGGCTGGAGCACGAGGGCGTCGCCAAGTTCGAGGCGGCGTGGCAGGACCTTCTGAACGCGGTCACGAAGTCGCTCGACAGCAAGGGAGTTGACGCGGAATGAACGCACGGGTGTGGAGCAATCCGCTCAGGGACCCCCGCGACCGGCGGCTGCCGCGGATCGCGGGACCGTCGGGGCTCGTCATCTTCGGCGTGACCGGCGACCTGTCCCGCAAGAAGCTGATGCCGGCGGTCTACGACCTCGCCAACCGCGGACTGCTGCCGCCGGGCTTCTCGCTCGTCGGCTTCGCCCGCCGAGACTGGGAGGACCAGGACTTCGCTCAGGTCGTCCACGACGCGGTGCGCGAGCACGCGCGCACCCCGTTCCGTGAGGAGGTCTGGCAGCAGCTCGCCGAGGGCATGCGGTTCGTGCCCGGCGACTTCGACGACGACACGGCGTTCAAGCAGCTGCGCGACGCCGTCGACGAGCTGGACTCCTCCCGCGGCACGGGCGGCAACTTCGCCTTCTATCTGTCGGTGCCGCCGAAGTTCTTCCCCAAGGTGGTCGAGCAGCTCAAGAAGCACCACCTGGCCAAGGCGCCGGAGGGCTCCTGGCGGCGGGCGGTCATCGAGAAGCCGTTCGGGCACGACCTGGCCAGCGCGCGCGAGCTGAACGCGGTCGTGCACGACGTGTTCGAGCCGGACCAGGTGTTCCGCATCGACCACTACCTGGGCAAGGAGACCGTCCAGAACATCCTGGCGCTGCGCTTCGCCAACCAGTTGTTCGAGCCGATCTGGAACCGCTCGTTCGTCGACCATGTGCAGATCACGATGGCCGAGGACATCGGCATCGGCGGCCGGGCCGGCTACTACGACGGCATCGGCTCGGCGCGTGACGTCATCCAGAACCACCTGCTCCAGCTGATGGCGCTGACCGCGATGGAGGAGCCCGCCTCCTTCGACGCGGCCTCCCTGCTCACCGAGAAGCTGAAGGTCCTCAAGGCGGTGAAGCTGCCGGAGGAGCTGGGCCAGCACACGGTCCGCGGCCAGTACGCGGGCGCGTGGCAGGGCGGCGAGAAGGTGCGCGGCTATCTGGAGGAGGACGGCATCGACCCGGCCTCGACGACGGACACGTACGCCGCCGTCCGGCTGAACGTCGACAACCGCCGCTGGGCGGGCGTGCCGTTCTATCTGCGCACCGGCAAGCGGCTCGGCCGGCGCGTCACCGAGATCGCGGTCGTCTTCCAGCGCGCCCCGCACTCCCCCTTCGACTCCACCGCCACCGAGGAGCTGGGCGAGAACGCCATCGTCATCCGGGTACAGCCGGACGAGGGCGTGACGGTCCGCTTCGGCTCCAAGGTGCCCGGCACGTCGATGGAGATCCGGGACGTCTCCATGGACTTCGCGTACGGCGAGTCCTTCACGGAGTCCAGCCCGGAGGCGTACGAGCGGCTCATCCTGGACGTGCTGCTCGGCGACGCCAACCTGTTCCCGCGCCACCAGGAAGTGGAAGAGTCCTGGAAGATCCTCGACCCGATCGAGGAGTACTGGACCGCCCACGGCAGGCCGGCCCGGTACGCGTCGGGCAGCTGGGGACCCGAGGAAGCCGACGAGATGCTCGCACGAGACGGACGGAGCTGGCGCAGGCCATGAAGATCGACCTGACCGACACCACGGCAAGCAAGATCAACAAGGCGCTGGTGCGGGGTCGCCGCGCCATCGGCACACCGGCCGTGGGCATGGTCCTGACGATGGTCATCGTCACGGACGAGGAGAACGCCTACGACTCGATCAAGGCGGCCGAGGAGGCCTCGCACGAGCACCCCTCGCGCACCCTGGTCGTCATCAAGCGGCACGCCCGCAACCCGCGCGAGCGCACCAACTCCCACCTGGACGCCGAGGTGCGGGTGGGCGCGGACGCGGGCACCGGCGAGACGGTCGTGCTGCGGACCTACGGCGAGGTGTCCGACCACGCCGACTCCGTGGTCCTGCCGCTGCTGCTGCCGGACGCCCCGGTCGTCGTGTGGTGGCCGGTGGACGCGCCCGTGAACCCCGCGAAGGACCCGCTGGGGGCGCTGGCGCAGCGCCGGATCACCGACATGTACGCCGTCGAGCAGCCCCTCCAGGCGCTGGAGGCGCGCGTGAAGTCGTACGCGCCCGGCGACACCGACCTCGCGTGGACCCGGCTGACGCCGTGGCGTTCGATGCTGGCGGCGGCGCTGGACCAGGCGCGGGTGCCGATCGTCTCGGCTGCCGTGGAGAGCGAGGCGGACAACCCGAGCGCCGAACTGCTCGCCCGCTGGCTGGAGGCCCGGCTGAACGTGTCCGCCGAGCGGGTCGTCACCGCGGGCCCGGTCGTCACGGCCGTGCGGCTCGGCACCGAGAACGGGGAGATCCTCATCGACCGCCCCGAGGGCCCGCTCGCCACGCTGACCCTGCCGGGCCAGCCCTCGCGCACCCTCGCCCTGAAGGTGCGCGCCACCTCCGAACTGATCGCCGAGGAGCTGCGGCGCCTCGACGCCGACGAGATGTACGCCGTCGCCCTGCGCGGCGAGAACGCCGAGGAGGCCGTCTCCCATGCCTGACTCCCCCCTGCTCACCCAGCGGCCCGAGTGGACCGCCCTGGCGGACCACCGCGCCGGGTGGCAAGCGCACCTGCGCGAGCTGTTCGCCGAGGACCCCGGGCGAGCCGAGCGGTACGTGGTGCGCGTGGGCGATCTGCGCATCGACTACTCCAAGAACCTGGTCACCGACGAGACCCTCGCCCTGCTGCGCGAACTCGCCGTCGCCACCGACGTGTTCGGCCTGCGCGACGCCATGTTCCGCGGGGAGCGGATCAACATCACCGAAGACCGGGCCGTGCTGCACACGGCGCTGCGCGCCCCGGCCGACGCGGTGATCGAGGTCGACGGCGAGAACGTCGTGCCCGAGGTGCACGCCGTGCTGGACAGGATGAGCGGCTTCGCCCGCCGGGTGCGCTCCGGCGAGTGGACCGGGCACACCGGCCGCCGTATCCGCAACGTCGTCAACATCGGCATCGGCGGCTCCGACCTGGGCCCGGCCATGGCATACGAGGCGCTGCGCGCCTACACGGAACGGGAGTTGACGTTCCGGTTCGTGTCCAACGTGGACGGCGCGGACCTGCACGAGGCGGTGCGGGACCTGGACCCGGCCGAGACGCTGTTCATCGTGGCGTCCAAGACGTTCACGACGATCGAGACGATCACCAACGCCACCTCGGCGCGCTCCTGGCTCCTCGACGGACTCGGAGGCGACGAGAAGGCGGTCGCGAAGCACTTCGTGGCACTGTCGACGAACGCCGAGAAGGTCGCCGGCTTCGGCATCGACCCGGACAACATGTTCGAGTTCTGGGACTGGGTCGGCGGCCGCTACTCCTTCGACTCGGCGATCGGGCTCTCGCTGATGATCGCCATCGGCCCGGAGCGGTTCCGGGAGCTGCTCGACGGGTTCAGGATCGTCGACGACCACTTCCGCAACGCCGACGCCGAGTTCAACGCCCCGCTGATCCTGGGCCTGTTGGGCGTCTGGTACGGCGGTTTCCTGGACGCTCAGTCGCACGCGGTGCTGCCGTACTCGCACTACCTGTCGAAGTTCACCGCCTATCTCCAGCAGCTCGACATGGAGTCCAACGGCAAGTCGGTGGACCGCGAGGGCCGGCCCGTGCAGTGGCAGACCGGTCCCGTGGTGTGGGGCACGCCCGGCACCAACGGGCAGCACGCCTACTACCAGTTGATCCACCAGGGCACCAAGATGATCCCGGCCGACCTGATCGGGTTCGTCCGTCCCGTCGCTGAACTGAACGACGAACTCAAGGCGCAGCACGACCTGTTGATGGCGAACCTGTTCGCGCAGGGCCAGGCGCTCGCCTTCGGCCGGACGGCGGAGGAGGTCCGCGCGGAGGGCGTGCCCGAGGAGCAGGTCCCGCACCGCACCTTCGCCGGCAACCACCCCACCACGACGGTGCTCGCCACCGAGCTGACCCCGTCGGTCCTCGGTCAGCTCATCGCCCTCTACGAGCACAAGGTGTTCGTGCAGGGCGCGATCTGGAACATCGACTCCTTCGACCAGTGGGGCGTGGAACTGGGCAAGGTCCTCGCCAAGCGCGTCGAACCCGCCCTGACCGAGGGCGCTTCCGTCCCCGGCCTCGACCCCTCCACCGCCGCCCTCGTGGCCGCCTACCGTGAACTCAAGGAAGTGCACTGACATGGCATCGACGCAGTTGGGCCTGATCGGTCTCGGCAAGATGGGCGGCAACATGCGCAGCCGCATCCGCAACGCCGGACACACCGTCATCGGCTACGACCGCAACCCCGAACTCTCCGACGTGGCGGGGCTGCCCGAGCTGGTCGCCCGGCTCGACGCGCCGCGCACCGTCTGGGTGATGGTCCCGGCCGGCCCCGCCACCCAGTCGGTCATCGACGAGCTCGGGGACCTCCTGGAGGCCGGCGACACCGTCGTCGACGGCGGCAACTCCCGCTGGACGGACGACGAGAAGCACGCCGCCGAGCTCGGCGCCAAGGGCATCGGCTTCGTCGACGCCGGCGTCTCCGGCGGCGTCTGGGGCCTGGAGAACGGCTACGCCCTGATGGTGGGCGGCGACAAGGAGCACGTCGAGCGCCTGAAGCCCATCTTCGACGCGCTCAAGCCGGAGGGCCCCTACGGCTACGTCCACGCGGGCAAGGTCGGCGCCGGGCACTTCTCGAAGATGGTCCACAACGGCATCGAGTACGCCATGATGCAGGCCTACGCCGAGGGCTGGGAGCTGCTGGAGAAGGTCGACTCGGTCACCGACGTGCGCGAGGTGTTCCGCTCCTGGCAGGAGGGCACGGTCATCCGTTCCTGGCTGCTGGACCTGGCGGTCAACGCCCTCGACGAGGACGAGCACCTGGACAAGCTGCGCGGCTACGCGGAGGACTCCGGCGAGGGCCGCTGGACGGTGGAGGCCGCGATCGACAACGCGGTGCCGCTCCCGGCGATCACGGCGTCGCTGTTCGCGCGGTTCGCCTCCCGCCAGGACGACTCCCCGCAGATGAAGATGATCGCCGCGCTGCGCAACCAGTTCGGCGGCCACGCCGTCGAGTCGGCCAAGGAGTGAATCCGGCCGCGGGGGCGCGTGGTTGACACCTCCCGGAGGGCCCGCCAGAGTCGCGGCTGATGGAGATCGACGATCTGACACCGGCCGAACGGCGCGTCTGGCGGGCCTTTCCCACGGGCGCCACCGTGGACCTGCGCGCCCTGGGTGAGGAGGACGGTCCCGAACGCACCGTCCGCGCGGTCGTGTTGCGGGCCCTGCTGCTCAACGGCCCCCGGGAGGCGGGCGAGGTGGCCGCTCTCAAGGTGCTGGGCGCGCGCGTCACCGGCGTGCTCGACCTGCGGTACGCGGTCGTCGACAGCGTGGCCCGTCTCGGGTACTGCCGCTTCGAGGAGGCGCCCCGCCTGGCCGGCGCCCAGCTCGGCTACCTCAGTCTGCGCGACTCCGTCCTGCCCGGGCTCGGGGCGGCGCGGACCCGGATCGACGGCAGCCTGCGGCTGACGCGCTGCCGCATCGACGGGCCGGTGTACCTCGGCGGCGCCCAGATCTCCGGAGCGCTGTTCCTGGACGAGGCGCGGATCACCAGCGAGGACCCCGACCGGCCGGTGCTCCAGCTCAACCAGATCACCGTCGACGACGACCTCTGCGCCCGCGGGCTGCGCGCCCGGGGGCTGATCCGGCTCGACGGCGCCACCGTCGCCGGCTCCCTCGACCTCCAGGACGCCGAGCTGAGCAACCCCGGCGCCCACGTCCTGGACGCCGAGTCCCTGGACCTGGGCGCCAACCTGCTGGGCCGACGGCTGCGCGCCCATGGCCGGATCGATCTGCGCGGCGCGCGCATACCCGGCCGGCTGGACCTGATGCGGACGACTCTGTCCAACCCCGGCGACACCGCCCTGCGGGCCAGCAGCTGTGTCATCGGCGAGCTGTGGCTGCGCGACGGCGACCCCGTCGAGGGCCGCCTCAACCTGCGGCGCGCCGAGATCAACCAGCTCCATCTGTCGCCGGAGATGCTGCCCGACCAGGTGCGCCTGCTCGACCTCACCTACACCTTCCTCACCCCGCACGAGCCCGCCGAGCGGCGGCTGCCGATGCTGGAACGCGACGACGACGCGTTCGACCCGCACGCCTACGAGCAGCTGACCGCCGCGTACCGGCGCGTCGGCGACGACCGGGCCGCCCGGCTCGTCCAGCTCGCCAAGCAGCGCCGGCACCGCGGCACGCTCCCCTGGTACGGGCGGCTGTGGGGCCACCTCCAGGACGCCACCGTCGGCTACGGCTTCCGCCCGCTGCGCGCCGCGGTCTGGCTGCTGTCGCTGCTCGCCGTCGGCTCGGTCGCCTTCGCTCAGCGGCACCCGCGCCCTCTGAAGCCGTCCGAGGCGCCCGACTTCGACCCGGTCTTCTACACGCTCGACCTGCTGCTGCCCGTGATCTCCTTCGGGCAGGAGTCGGCGTTCGCCCCGGCGGGCGGCTACCGGACGCTGTCGTACGTCCTCGTCCTCACCGGGTGGATCCTGGCCACGACCGTCGTCGCGGGCGTGACCCGCAGCGTCAGCCGCCAGTGATTCAGCGGGCGGCGCCGTACCGGGCGGTGCGCTGGGCGGCGAGCCGCACCGGCGCGTTCGCCGCGCCGTAGCCCTGGTAGCCGCCGTCGCGCTGGACCAGTTCGAAGAAGACCCGGCCGACGGTGTGCGTGTAGCAGTGCCGGAACACGCCGTGGGCGTCCCGGTCGTAGAGGATGCCCAGCTCGCGGTAGACGTCCAGCTCGCCGTCGGCGAACTCGTACCGGGCCGCGAGGTCGTCGTGGTAGTTCGCCGGGATCGGCAGCAGCCGGCCGCCGGCCTCGGTGAAGCGGCGGGCCGCGGCGACCACGTCGTCGGTGGCCAGCGCGATGTGCCGGGCGTGCGCGGTGTCGTCGCCGGGGGCCGCGCCGACGGTGAGCGGGAAACGGACGCCGCCGTCGGCGGTGCTGACGGCACGGCTGCGCAGCAGGCCGTAGGGGTCGGCGACGTCCACGCTCTCCTGGGCGTCCAGGCCGAGGACCGCGCGGTGGAAGAGGACGGCCTCGTCGAAGTGGTGCCAGGGCTGGGTGAGGGAGAGGTGGTCGATGCGAAGGGGGTCCGGTGCGGGAGGTGTGTGCGGGAGATCCTCGAAGTCGGCGCGCCAGTCGGGGAGTTCGGGGCGGCCGGTGGCGCAGAGGAAGAGTTCCGTGCCGTCCGGGGCGGCGACGGCGTCCAGCGGGGCGTCCTCGGGGGCGCGGCGGCGCGGCAGGACGGGCGACAGCAGGGCCTCGGCGCGGCGGGCGGCACCGGCCGGGTCCGGCGACTCCAGTCCGACGGCGGCCAGGCAGGCGCCGTCGCGCCGGGCGGCCGGGCCGGTGTTGACCAGGACGCGGGCCTCGCCCCGCTCCCACAGCTCGACCGGCTTGCCGCGGTGGCGGGCGGTGCGGGTGAAGCCGAGGGCGCCGAGGAGCCCGGAGACGGGTTCGGCGTCCGGGGCGACCAGCTCGGCGAAGGCGATCCCGGTGGGGACGACGGGGGCGGGGAGGTCGCCGAGGCCGACCTGTTCCTGGAGGACGAGGAGGGAGCGGCGGGCGTCCAGTGCGGTGGGCCCGGCGTCGGCCTGCCGGAAGACGTCGTTGAAGACCTCCAGGGAGAGCGGCCCTTCGTAGCCGGCGCGCAGCACGTGCCGCAGCAGTCCGGCGACGTCGAAGCCGCCCTGGCCGGGGAAGCAGCGGTGGTGGCGGCTCCACTGGAGGACGTCCATGCCGAGGAGCGGGGCGTCGGCCAGCTGGAGGAAGAAGATCTTCTCGCCGGGGATGTCCGCGATGCCTTCGAGGTCCTTCGGGTCGGACGACCGGGAGAGGATGTGGAAGCTGTCCAGGCAGGTGCCGAGCGCGGGGTGGCCGGCCTGTTCGACGATGCGCCAGGCGTGGTCGTACGTGCTGACGTGCCGTCCCCAGGCGAGTGCCTCGTAGGCGACGCGGACGCCGTGGTCCCGGGCGAGGTCGGCCAGCCGGCTCAGCTGTCCGGCGGCGAGGGCGTCGTCGTCCCGGGCGAGCGGGGAGACGCTGGAGCAGACCAGGACGGTGTCGGCGCCGAGCCGGTTCATCAGCGCGAACTTGGCGCGGGCGCGGCGCAGGTTGCGGGCGAACTCGTCCTCGGGCACGGCCTCGACGTCACGCATCGGCTGGTAGAGGTCGATCGTGAGGCCGAGGTCGGCGCAGCGGGCGCGGATCTCCTCGGGGGCGAGGGGGCTGGCGAGCAGGTCGTTCTCGAAGATCTCGACGCCGTCGAAACCGGCCCGCGCGGCTGCCGTGAGCTTCTCGGTGAGGGAGCCGCTCAGGGAGACGGTGGCGATGGACGTACGCACCTGGGTGCCTCTCTTCCGGGGGGCTACTTGGAGGTCGGGACGGCGCCGGCCAGTGCGGCGATGTCGGCGAGCATGCGCGCGCTGTCGGGTTCCCGGCCGGTGAACAGGCGGAACGCGTCGACGGCCTGGAACACGGCCATGCCGCCGCCGTCCAGCACGGCGCAGCCGGCCGCGCGCGCGGTGCGCAGCAGCTCGGTCTCCAGCGGCCGGTAGACGACCTCCGCCACCCACAGCGCCGGGCGCAGCAGCGCGGCCGGGAAGGGCAGGCCGGGGTGGGCGGCCATCCCGGTGGGGGTGGCGTGCACGACGCCGTCGGCCCCGGCGAGCAGTTCGCCGAGGCGGTCCGGGGCCGCGGCGGCCGCCCGGCCGGCCCCGAAGTGCCGGTTCAGGGAGTCGGCGAGGGCGGCGGCCCGCTCGGGCAGCGCGTCCACGACGGTCACCCGGCCGGCGCCCAGGGTGAGCGTGGCGTGCGCGACGGCCGCGCCCGCGCCGCCCGCGCCCAGTTGCACGACCCGCTCCAGCGGCACGTCGGGCAGCCCGCGCGCGAAGGAGGCGGCGAAGCCGGTGACGTCGGTGTTGTGGCCGACCGCCCGGCCGTCCTCGAAGACGACGGTGTTGACCGCGCCCAGCGCCTCCGCCTGCGGGGCGAGCGCGTCCAGGTGGGGGATGACGAGCTGCTTGCAGGGGTGCGTGATGTTCAGCCCGTCGAAGCCCAGGTCGCGGGCGGCGCGCACCAGATCGCCGACCGCCTCGGGGCCGACGCCCAGCGCGTCGATGTCGATGAGCCGGTACACGTAGCGCAGCCCCTGGCGGTCCGCCTCCCGCTCGTGCAGCGCCGGGCTGAGAGAGGGGCCGATGCCGGAACCGATCAGTCCGACGAGATACGAGTCCTTGGTCACGCGGACCTCCTGAACGGCCGAGCAATGTACGAACCAGTGAGTTAGTCATAACACCGGTGAGGGTGCGCGCGGAAGACCTCTCTGCCCACGGGGACGGTTCAGGCTTCTAGAATCGCGGCACGCGAGTGACCAGCGCCCTACGCCCGAAGGATCCCGATGACCAGCGTCGACGAACCGGCACGACCGAACGGGCGGATCCGCGACGCCGCCCGCACCCAGGCCGAGATCCTCGACGTGGCCACCCAGGAGTTCGCCCGGGTCGGGTACGCCGGGGCCCGCGTCGACGACATCGCCGCCCGCACCAGCACCACGAAGCGGATGATCTACTACTACTTCGGCGGCAAGGAGCAGCTGTTCACCGCCGTGCTGGAGCGGGCCTACGGCGTGATCCGCGAGGCCGAGCAGCAGCTCGACGTCGAGCATCTGGACCCGGTCGCGGCGATCCGCCGGCTGGCCGAGGTGACCTTCGACCACCATGAGCGGCACCCGGACTTCATCCGCCTGGTCAGCATCGAGAACATCCACGAGGCCGTGCACATCGCCGCCTCCGAGAAGCTCGGCAAGATCGGCTCGCCGGCGCTCGACGTCATCCGCCGCATCCTGGCCTCGGGGCAGGAGTCCGGGCTGTTCACGGCCGACGTCGACGCGGTCGACCTGCACGCGATGATCAGCTCGTTCTGCTTCTTCCGGGTGGCCAACCGGCACACCTTCGGGGCCCTGTTCGGACGGGACCTGGTCGACCCGGCGCAGCGCGAGCACTACCGCGCCATGCTGGGCGACATGGTGATCGCCTACCTGACGGCGGAGCGGACGGCGCACTGACACCGCGGCGGACGGCGGCCTGACACCAGTCCGGACGGCGGACCGACGCCGGGCACGGCGGGCGGCGCCGCACACCGCGCGGAAACGGCGCGCGGGACCCCTTGACAGCAGCGAAACGCGGGCGCAACATCCCTACCCAACCGCTACTAACTATCCAGTGCGTTAATTAGCCGGGTAGCGCCCGGCAGAGCCGCCCCGTCACCCCAGGGATCCGGCCCCTTCTCCCCTTCCCTCACTCCGCCTACGTTGGAGTCCCCTCGAAGGAGCACGCCGTGTCCGTCCCCGCAGCACCCCACGACGACGCCCCTCCGCCCGCCCACACCGGTCAGCCCAAGAAGGCCGCCGCGGCGGCCTGGATCG
Source organism: Streptomyces sp. NPDC002328 (assembly GCF_042890065.1). Classification (NCBI taxonomy): domain Bacteria; kingdom Bacillati; phylum Actinomycetota; class Actinomycetes; order Kitasatosporales; family Streptomycetaceae; genus Streptomyces; species Streptomyces sp. NPDC002328. The sequence continues at coordinate 218,169 of NZ_JBIARQ010000004.1, forward strand.
GCAGCGCCCTGGAGTACTACGACTTCTTCATCTACGGCAGCGCGGCGGCGCTGATCTTCCCGAAGGTCTTCTTCGACGAGTCCGACCCGGCCACGGCGACCCTGCTGTCGCTGGCCACGTTCGGCGTCGCGTACGCGGCCCGCCCGATCGGCGCGCTGTTCCTCGGCCACTACGGCGACCGCGTGGGCCGCAAGAAGATCATGGTGTTCACGCTCATCCTCATGGGCGTGTCGACGTTCCTGATCGGCTGCCTGCCCACGCGTGCCCAGGTCGGCACGCTCGCCCCGGTCCTGCTGGTGCTGTGCCGGGTGCTCCAGGGCATCTCGGCGGCCGGCGAGCAGGCCAGCGCCAACTCCATGACGCTGGAACACGCCCCGGCGGCGAAACGGGGCTTCTTCACGAGCTTCACGCTCAGCGGCACCCAGGGCGGTCAGCTCCTGGCCACGCTCGTCTTCATCCCGATCGCCGCGCTGCCCGAGGACCAGTTGCTGTCCTGGGGCTGGCGGGTGCCGTTCTGGCTGAGCTTCGCGGTCGCCGTCGTCGGCTTCGTCATCCGCCGCAAGCTGGACGAGACGCCGGCCTTCGCCCAGCAGGCCGAGACCGAGGGCGTCGCGAAGCTGCCGCTGGCGATCCTGCTGCGCGAGCACTGGGCCGACGTGCTGCGGGTGATCGCGGGGGCGCTCGTCGCCTCGGTCTCCACGATCTTCACGGTGTGGGCGCTGGCCTACGCCACCAGCGACGCGGTCGGGATGAGCCGCTCGTCCATGCTGTGGGTGGGCGCGCTGGCCAACCTGGTCGCGCTCGGCGCGATCCCGCTGTGGGCCTCGCTGTCCGACCGCATCGGCCGCCGCCCGGTGTTCCTGATCGGCGCGGCCGGCAGCGCGGCGGCGATGTTCGCCTACCTGTGGGCGATCTCCACGGGCAGCTACCCGCTGGCCCTGGTGCTGGGCGTCATCACCTTCGGCGTCGTCTACAGCGCCGCGAACGGCGTGTGGCCGTCCTTCTACGGCGAGATGTTCTCCACCCGGGTCCGGCTGTCGGGCATGGCGATCGGCACCCAGATCGGCTTCGCGGTGGCGGGCTTCGCGGTCACCTTCGCCGCGCAGATCGCGGGCCCGGACGGCGACGACTGGTCGGCGGTGGCGCTCTTCACGGCCGCGCTGTGCGTCCCCCCGGTGATCGCGGCGCTGACGGCCCGCGAGACGGCGAAGGTCCCGACGGAACGACTGGGCGTGCGCACTCCCGAGGAGACCCCCCGGCCGGAGACGGTGACGGCCTGATCCCCACGCCGCCGCTCCCTCGCTCCCCCACTCCCCCAGCCCCGGATGCCGCCCACGGCCCGGGGCTGGGGCACGCCTGCGCGATGTTGGCCGAACATCGCCCGTGGAGTGGGCGGACGACACTGGGCGACTCGGCCGGTGGCGTGGCACGATCGCCCAGGTGACGAGCAGACCTGACGCGGCGCAGCGCCTCAGCGACCTGGCGCGGCTGCGCCGCGTCCGCGACCGGATCGACCGGGAGTACGCGCAGCCGCTGGACGTGGAGGCGCTCGCGCGCGGCGTGCACATGTCGGCCGGGCACCTCAGCCGTGAGTTCCGGCGCGCCTACGGCGAGTCGCCGTACTCGTACCTCATGACGCGGCGCATCGAGCGCGCGATGGCCCTGCTGCGGCGCGGCGACCTCAGCGTCACCGACGTCTGCATCGCCGTCGGCTGCTCCTCGCTGGGCACCTTCAGCACCCGTTTCACGGAGCTGGTGGGCGTGCCGCCCAGCGTCTACCGGCAGGACCCGGAGCGTGCGACCGCCGGGATGCCCTCCTGCGTGGCGAAGCAGGTCACGCGACCGGTCAGAAAACGAGAAGCGCCGCCTCCCGGCCGCCCCTAGCGTGACGTCCATGGACACCAGCACTCACGCGGGCCTCCCCTCGGACCAGACAGCGAAGACGGCCCCGCGTGACAGAGGGAGAGACACGATGAGCACGGCCACGAGCACCGGCCCGGACGACAGCACAGGCGTTCACGTCGCCGACAGCCATGAGCTGATCCGGGTGCACGGCGCGCGCGAGAACAATCTCAAGGACGTCAGCATCGAGATCCCGAAACGCCGGCTGACGGTGTTCACCGGCGTCTCCGGCTCGGGCAAGAGCTCGCTGGTGTTCGACACGATCGCCGCCGAGTCGCAACGCCTGATCAACGAGACCTACAGCACCTTCGTGCAGGGGTTCATGCCGACGCAGGACCGGCCCGAGGTCGACGTCCTGGACGGACTCACCACCGCGATCATCGTCGACCAGCAGCGGATGGGCGCCGACCCCCGCTCCACCGTCGGCACCGCCACCGACGCCAACGCGATGCTGCGGATCCTCTTCAGCCGGCTCGGCAAGCCGCACATCGGCCCGCCGAGCGCGTACTCCTTCAACACCGCCTCGGTGCGCGGCAGCGGGGCGATCGCCGTCGGCGGCAAGAAGGCGGTCAAGGCGACCTACTCCCGCACCGGCGGCATGTGCACCCACTGCGAGGGCCGGGGCACGGTCTCCGACATCGACCTCACCCAGCTCTACGACGACTCCAAGTCGATCGCGGAGGGCGCGTTCACCATCCCGGGCTGGAAGTCGGACAACGTGTGGACGGTGGGCGTCTACGCCGAGTCGGGCTTCCTCGACCCGAACAAGCCGATCCGTGAGTTCACCGAGCAGGAGATGCGGGACTTCCTGCACCGTGAGCCGACCAAGGTGAAGGTCAACGGCGTCAACCTGACGTACGAGGGACTGATCCCCAAGATCCAGAAGTCGTTCCTGTCCAAGGACAAGGAGGCGATGCAGCCGCACATCCGGGCGTTCGTGGAACGGGCGGTCACCTTCACCACCTGTCCCGAGTGCGACGGCACCCGGCTCAGCGAGGGCGCCCGCTCGTCGAAGATCGGCGAGATCAGCATCGCCGAGGCCTGCGCGATGGAGATCCGGGACCTGGCCGAATGGGTCCGCGGACTGCGTGAGCCCTCGGTGGCCCCGCTGCTCAGCGCGTTGCAGCGGACCCTCGACTCGTTCACGGAGATCGGTCTCGGCTATCTCTCGCTGGACCGGCCGTCGGGCACCCTGTCGGGCGGCGAGGCGCAGCGCGTGAAGATGATCCGCCACCTCGGCTCCTCGCTGACCGACGTGACCTACGTCTTCGACGAGCCGACCGTCGGTCTGCACCCCCATGACATCCAGCGCATGAACGGCCTGCTGCTGCGGCTGCGGGACAAGGGGAACACGGTGCTCGTCGTGGAGCACAAGCCGGAGACCATCGCGATCGCCGACCATGTCGTCGACCTCGGGCCTGGCGCGGGCACGGCGGGCGGCACCGTCTGCTTCGAGGGCGACCTGGACGGGCTGCGCGCGAGCGACACCGTCACCGGACGCCATCTCGACGACCGGGCGGCCCTGAAGAAGTCGGTGCGCGCGTCCACCGGCACGCTGGAGATCCGCGGCGCGACCGCGCACAACCTGAAGAGCGTGGACGTCGACGTCCCGCTCGGCGTCCTGTGCGTGGTCACCGGCGTGGCCGGCTCCGGCAAGAGCTCGCTGATCCACGGCTCCGTCCCGGCCGGCGAGGGCGTGATCTCCGTCGACCAGACGCCGATCCGCGGCTCGCGGCGCAGCAACCCGGCGACGTACACCGGTCTGCTCGAGCCGATCCGCAAGGCCTTCGCCAAGGCCAACGGCGTGAAGCCGGCGCTGTTCAGCGCCAACTCCGAGGGCGCGTGCCCCACGTGCAACGGCGCCGGCGTCCTCTACACCGACCTGGCGATGATGGCCGGCGTCAGCACCACCTGCGAGGAGTGCGAGGGGAAGCGGTTCCAGGCGTCGGTGCTGGAGTACCACCTCGGCGGCCGGGACATCAGCGAGGTTCTGGCGATGTCGGTGACGGAGGCCGAGGAGTTCTTCGGCGCCGGCGAGGCGCGCACCCCGGCCGCGCACGCCGTCCTGACCCGGCTCGCCGACGTGGGCCTCGGCTATCTCACCCTCGGCCAGCCGCTCACCACGCTCTCGGGCGGCGAGCGGCAGCGGCTCAAGCTGGCCACCCACATGGCCGACAAGGGCGGCGTCTACGTGCTCGACGAGCCGACGACCGGTCTCCACCTCGCCGACGTCGAGCAGTTGCTCGGCCTGCTGGACCGGCTCGTCGAGTCCGGCAAGTCCGTCATCGTGATCGAGCACCACCAGGCGGTGATGGCGCACGCCGACTGGATCATCGATCTGGGCCCCGGCGCGGGCCACGACGGCGGCCGGATCGTCTTCGAGGGCACCCCCGCCGACCTGGTCGCCGCCCGCTCCACCCTCACCGGCGAACACCTGGCCGCCTACATCGGCCGGGACTGATCCGCCGGGCTCCGGACTCCGCCGCTGATCCGGCGGAGTCCGGGCCTCGACGCCGAATCGGCGGGTCCCGGACCTCGGTGTCGAACCGGCGGGCTCCGCGCCTCGGCGCCGATCCGGGCAGGCTCCGGACCTCGGCGCCACTCCAGCAGGCTCCGGACACGGCACCGATCCGGCCGGCTCCAGACCTCGGAGCCGATCCGGCCGGCTCCAGACCTGCCGCCACACCGGCAGGCTCCGGACCCGCCGCCGCTCCGGGAGACCCGGGCGGACTCACTCGTTGGACCAGCCCCGCCGGCACAGCACCAGCCGGTACCCGTCCGGGTCCTCCACCGTCACGCCCCACTCGTTCCAGTACGGGTTGGGCGACTCGACCCGCTTGCCCCCGTGCCCCTCCAGCCGGTCCACCAGTTCGCCGGGCACGGGGCCGTCGAGGTAGACGACGAGCAAGTCCTCCTCGGTGGGCCGGGGTTCGACGGGGCTGCCGGGGTCGTGGACCAGCTCCAGGTGCCAGCCGGCCTCGGGTCGGCCGAGCATCAGCAGATCGTGCTCCCCGGGGTGACCGCCCTCGGCCCGCCACAGGACGTTCAGCCCCAGCCCGTCGGCCCAGAACCGCTCGGCCGCGGCGAGATCGCGGGACGGGCGGGCGATCCGGATGTGACTGCGTCCGTCGAAGGGCATTGCGACATCTCCTCACGTGGCGGTGATCTGCCGTGCAGCGTAGGCAGATCACCCGTAGACACTGTCTACTCACGGCTGGTAGACAGTGTCTATGCATGAGTCGTCCTCCAGCGAACCGCCGAAGCCGCCGCAGACGCCGCCGCAGCGGCAGCGGCAGCCGCAGCCGCCGGACAAGAGCGAGCCCGATCTACGGGTCCGGCTCGTCGACGTCGGTGTGGACCTGCTGGCCGAGGAGGGCGTCGGCGCGCTGACGCTGCGGGAGATCGCCCGCCGGGCGGGCGTCTCGCACGGGGCGCCGCGCCGCCACTTCCCCACCCATCTGGAGCTGTTGTCGGCGATCGCCCGCCGCGGCTTCACCGAGCTGGCCGGCCGGGTGACGACGACACTGGGCGACGGCGTCTCGGCGCCGCGCGCACAGCTGACCCAACTGAGCCGCTCCTACCTGGAGTTCGCTCTGGAACGGCCCGGCATGTACGAGTTGATGTTCCGTCACGATCTGTTGCAGAGCGGTCACTTGCGGCTGAGGGACACCAGCCTTCCCCTGTTCCGCGTGCTGGTCGAGCTCGTCGGACGCGTCCGCCCCGACGCCGACGCCCGTGCGGTCGCGGGCGCGTTGTGGGCGAACCTGCACGGCCTCGCCCAGCTCTGGCGCTGGGGCAGTCTCCAACTGGCCACCGGAGCGGACGACTTCACCCCGCTCCTGCGGACCGCTCTCGACGCCCACCTGGGACCGGAGGCGGGCCGGTGAAGCGTCCCCTCGCCCTCGCGAGCAGTGTGGCCGGCGCGGCGGTCGTCGCGTTGGACGGCACGGTGCTCACCGTCGCCCAGCCCACCCTGCGGCGCGATCTGCACGCCTCGGTCGCGGAGGTCCAGTGGACCACCACCGGGTATCTCGTGGCGGTGGCCGGCCTGTTGATCTTCGCCGGGCGGCTCGGCGACCGGTACGGTCACCGCCGCACCTTCGCCGTCGGCATGCTCGGCTTCGGCGCGGCCTCGGCGGGCATCGCGCTGGCGCCCGACGTCGGCTGGGTGATCGGACTGCGGGTCGTCCAGGGCGTGTTCGGGGCGCTGTTGCAGCCGGCGACGCTCGGCATGCTGCGGATCGCCTACCCGCCGGAGGCGCTGCGGCGGCCGATCGCCGTGCGCACGGCGGCGATCGGGCTGGCGGCCGCCGTCGGACCGGTGGTGGGCGGGGCGCTGGCCACCGAGTACGGATGGCGGGCGGTGTTCCTCGTCAACATCGTGCCCGCGCTGGCCTTCGGCGTGCTCGCGCTGGCCTTCCCCGGTCGGGCCGGGGAGCGCGGGCGGGACGGGGAGCGCGGGTGGGACGGGGAGCGCGGGCGGGACGGGGAGCGCGGGCGGGACGGGGAGCGCGGGCGGGCCGGGGCAACGGACGCGAGGTCGCTGGACGTCCCGGGCGCGCTGCTGCTCGCGGTGGCGCTGGCGTGTCTGGTGCACACCCTCGTCGGCCTCGCCATGACCGGGTCGGTGGCCGTGACCGCCGTGACCGCCGTGACCGCCGTCGCCGCCGGCGTCGCCTTCGTCCGCCACGAGCGCCGCACCCCGGCCCCGCTGCTGCCGCCGGACGTGATCGGCTCACCGCCGGTGGGCGCGGCGCTCGCCCTGCTGGTCACCGCCTCTGCCGCGCTCAACGGCGCGCTGTTCGCCTGCGTCCACCTCCTCCAGGACGGCCTGGGGCTCACGCCGCTGCGCACCGCCCTGCTCAGCCTCCCGCTGGCCGTGCTGCTGGTGGCCGCCGCGCCCACGTCCGCCGTCCTGCTGCGCCGGGCCGGGGCCCGGGTGACCGTCGCGGGGGCGACGGCCGCCCTCGCCGCCGGTCCGCTCGTCCTCGCGCGGGCCTCCGGAGCACCGGCCTTCGGCTTCGGGTTCGCCCTGCTGGGGGCCGGTTTCGGCGCGGTGATGGTCGCGGCGACCCATGTCGTCGTACGGCAGGCTCCCGCCGAGTCCGCCGGGGTGGCGGGCGGGCTCCAGCAGACGGCGATGAACGTCGGACCGGCGCTCGGGGTGGCCGCGGCAGCCGTGCTGATGGAACTGGCCGGGCCCCGCTCGCCCCTCGCCGTACTGGCGGTGGCGACCGCGGTGGCGATCCCGGCGTGCCGCCTCCTGCCGGGCCGCTCCAAGCCGGGCACCGGGCCGCACACCGGGCCCCGCCCCGGCCCGAGCGACGCAAAGCACACAGGTCACGGCGTGGAAAGGGGTTCTTTCGCGTCGTCCCTACGCGACCATGAGGTCTGAGGGCGATCCGGTGGGGTATGTCGGACCGCACCTCGAACGAGCGCACCGGAGGAGAGCGATGGCACAACTGCGACAAGAGGTCGACCCGAGCGAGGTCGGGCTGGACGCGAAGGCGCTGGACCGTCTCGACCAGCATGTCGCCCACTACGTCGACGAGGGACGCCTGCCCGGCTTCCTCGTGGCCGTCGCCCGCGGCGGCCGTATCGCCCATCTCACCGCGCACGGCCACCGTGACGTCGCCGCCGGGCTCCCCGTCGAGGCCGACACCCTCTACCGGATCTACTCGATGACCAAGCCGGTCACCTCGGTCGCCGCGCTGATGCTGGTGGAGGAGGGGCGGCTCTCCCTCGACGACCCGATCGCCGACCATCTCCCGGCCTTCGCCGACCAGCGCGTGTACGTCTCCGGCTCCGGTGCCGACATGGCCACCCGGCCGGTCGGGCAGCCGATCCTGGTGCGGCATCTGCTGACCCACACCGCGGGGCTGACCTTCGCCTTCTACCACTGCCACCCGGTCGACGCCCTCTACCGCGAGGCCGGCCTGGAGTCGGCGGTGCTGCCGGGCTCGGACCTGGCCGGGACCGTCGAGGCGTACGCGCGGCTGCCCCTCCAGTACGAGCCGGGCACCCAGTGGAACTACTCGGTGGCCACCAACGTGCTGGGCCGGATCGTCGAGGTCGTCTCCGGCCGCCCCCTGGACGAGTTCCTCGCCGAGCGGATCTTCCAGCCGCTCGGCATGCCCGACGCCGGCTTCCAGGTCAGCGACGAACAGGCCGGGCGGCTGGCCGAGTTGTACGGGGACACCGAGAGCGGCGCCATAGAGCCGATCGCCGGTCTGCCGCTGTTCGGACGGCCCCGGTTCCTGTCGGGCAGCGGCGGCATGGTGGCGACCCCCTACGACATCCACCGCTTCATGGAGCTGCTCCGCCGCCGCGGCGAACTGGACGGCGTGCGACTGCTCCGTCCGGAGACGGTGGACCTGATGACCCGCAACCATCTCCCCGGCGGCGCGGACCTGCGCACCGTCGGCAGCCGTCCCGCCCACGACGAGCCCGGCAACGACGGCGTGGGCTTCGGCCTCGGCGTCTCGGTCGTGATCGACCCGAGCCGCACCCAAGCCCCGTCAGGGCTGGGCACGTTCGGCTGGAGCGGGGTGGCCACGACCACGTTCTGGGTCGATCCGAGCCGGGACGTCACCGTGCAGTTCCTGACGCAGTTGAGGCCGAGGAAGTCGCTGAAGCTCTACCCCGACCTCAAGCGCCTGGTGCACGAGGCGATCAAGGACTGACCGAACTGGCGGCTACGGGCCGGCCGGCGGATCGTCGACGCGCAGGGTGAACGGGACTCCTTCCCGGGCCAGTTCACCCAGCCAGTCCCGTGACCGTCCCTCCGTCTCGGCGGCACGGCTCAACCCCGCGGGCAGTGTGCCGTCGAGGATGTGCCGGACGCCGAGGGCGAGGGGCCGGGAGACGCAGCGGGCCATCGCACTCTCCTCCTCGTCGCCCACCAGGTCCAGCAGGTGACTGCCGGACCACGAGGCCCCGTCGTCGGCCCGCACCGCCAGTGACACGGCGAGGACGACCCGGTCGCGGTCGGCGTCGGTGGTGGGGTGCTCGGCCGCCAACTCCCTTGCCAGCGCGGCGATCCTCGCGTCGTCGCCAGCCGTCAGCTCCTCGAACACCGGCTGCCACGCCCGCCGCCAGCCGCCCAGCCGGAGCGTGCCGCGCACGAACGTCAGCGGTCGCCAGGCCTCGGGCAGCCCGTACTGCTCGACGAAGGGGACGCTGTCGCGGTTGGGGTAGACCTCGAAGGTCTCCCCGCCCACGGTGTGCTCCCGGGTCGCCTCCCATGGCCGCCCGGCGGTGGTCTCGCCGCCGTCCTCGATGTAACGGGCGGGCGAGCGCAGGGCGTTGAGGACGCCGAAGGGCGCCCAGCTGAAGCGGTAGCGGAAGTCGTTCGGGACGGCGGGGATGCCGCCGCAGTAGGAGGTGAAGCGGTAGGCGGCCGGCGTGCCCGCGCCGATCGCCGCGCGGGCACGTCCGACGAGGTCGTGCGCGAAGAGGTGGTCGATGCCGGGGTCGAGTCCGGCCTCGGTCAGCACGACGGTCCCGGCGTCGACGGCGGCGGGCACGTGCTCCAGCACCGCGTCCGAGACATAGCTCGAACAGGCGAAGTGCGCCCGCCGCTCGGCGCACGCCGCCAGCAGCGGGGCGTGCTCCGTGGCCGGAAGCATCGACACCACCACGTCGCCCGGGGCGAGTTCGGCGATGAGCGCGTCGAGCGTGTACGCGCGTGGCTCCGCCCGTCCGGTCAGACCCAGGCGACGGAGGGCCTCGGCGGCACGCGCCTCGGTACGGTGCCAGAGCCGGACGCTCCCAGCAGGCCCATCCTGGCCGGTAGGGCCCGCCTGCCCGGCGTACTCGCACAGGGCGGCCAGTCCGCTGCCCGTGGACAGGCCCGCTCCGACCCAGTGCACCGTTCCGCTCGCGGGGGTGCGGTGATGTTCAGCCACGACCGGACTCCCCTTCCTCGACGCCGAGTTCACGAGAGGCCTGGTGGAAGCGGTTCAGGCAGCGCTCCCAGGGGTCGCCCGCGCCGAAGTCGAGCAGGAGCGGCAGCAGGGACGCGCTGAAGCCGGTGCTGGACTCGCGGGGCAGCAGGGACGGCAGGTTGTCGATGGCGATCAGGTCGAGCGGGGGCTCCTTGCACAGCCGTCGTACCGGGTCCGTCCACTCGGTCGTGCGGTCGTACACCGGCAGGACGTTGAGGGGCGAGCCCACGTCGCAGGTGACGTCGGAGAGGGTGCGCAGCCGGCGGGCCGGGTCGTCGAGGTCCTCCTCGCGCACGAAGGGCGGGACGGGGGTGGTGGCGAGGACGGCGTTGACCATGACCTCGTGGTCCAGCAGGGCGCGGCGGTCCAGTTCGCGGGTCTCCGCCAGGTCCCAGCAGACGGGGTCGACGCCCGCCGTGGCGAACGCGGCCCGCGCGCCCCGGCCGCTGCGGCCCAGAGCGCCGACGACGAGGGCGGTGAAGGGCTCGTCGCCGGGCGCGGGACGCAGCGTCTCGTCCAGGTCGTCCTTGCCGGCCGGGCGCAGGGGCGCGGTCAGCCGGCCCCGGTGGTGGAGGGCCGCGAGGGCCGCGCCGAGGTAGCCCGCCCAGAAGCCGAAGGCGGCGAGCCTACGCCCGTGGTCGTCCACCAGGTACTCCAGGTCGAGGAGCGCCCCTCCCCCGGCGGCGAACCGGCGGAGCAGCTCGGCGGCCCCCGGCTGCCGCTTGTAGGCGTGCCCGAAGTAGATATGACGATGCGTCAGATCAGTTGGTACGTCGGGGAGTTCCTTCAGGCCCAGGACGACGGCGTCCCTGGGCGAGGACGTCCAGGAGCCCGCGGGTGCGATCCGGGCGCCGGCCGCCTCGTACTCCCCCGCCGGGAAGATCCGCTGCGGGGAGTCCTCCACGGTCAGTTCCACCCCGCTGTCCACCAGTCGCCGGGCGTCGTCGGGGACGATCGGGGTGCGGCGTTCGGTGGAGCGGACCTCGTGGCGCAGCCACAGGTGGAGTTCGGTCATACGCGGTTGACCTCCGGACGCGGGGCGTCGGCCTCGAAGCGGCCGGCGCCGAGGGGGGTGACGTCCACGAAGGGTACGCGTCCGAGGTACAGGTCGCGGACGACCTCGCCGACGGCCGGCCCCTGGAGGAAGCCGTGCCCGGAGAAGCCGGTCGCGTAGAGGAACCGGGAGACCGAAGTCGCCTCGCCGATCAGGGCGTTGTGGTCCGGGGTGACCTCGTACAGGCCCGCCCAGCCGCCGGTGCGGCGCAGGTCGAGGAGGGAGGGGGCGCGGCGTTGCATGGCCGCGGCGAGGCGGGGGATCCAGCGGTCGTGCGGGTCGGTGGCGAAGCCGGGTCTCTCGTCCGGGTCGGACATGCCGACGAGGAGGCCGGGGCCCTCGGCGTGGAAGTACAGGGTGCTGTTGAAGTCGATCGTCATCGGCAGGCCCGGCGGCAGTCCCCCGGGCACCGCTTCCGTGACCGCGATCTGGCGGCGCAGCGGCTGCACCGGCAGGTCCACGCCGACCATGGCGCCCACGGAGCGGGACCAGGCCCCGGCCGCGCAGATCACGGTGTTCGTGGTGATCCGGCCGAGGGTGGTCGTCACGGCGGTGATGGCGTCGCCGCGGGTCTCGATGCCGGTGACCGCGGTGTGCCGCAGGATGTGCGCGCCGTAGCGGCGGGCGGCGCCGGCGTAGCCGTGGACGACGGCCTCGGGGGTGCAGTGGCCGTCGTCGGGCGAGAAGGCGGCGGCGAGCAGGCCTTCGGTGCTGATCAGCGGGGAGAGGCGGCGGGCCTCGTCCGGGGAGATCATCCGGCTGGGCACGTCCAGGTCGTTCTGGAGCCGCACGCTCGCCTCGAAGGAGGCGACCTCCTCGGGCGTCGACAGCAGGAAGAGGTAGCCGACGCGGTGCAGGCCGATGTCGGTCCCGATCTCCTCCTGGAACCGTCCGAACAGCGCGAGGCTGCGCGCCCCGAGCTGGATGTTGACCTCGTCGGAGAACTGGGCGCGCACCCCGCCGGCGGCCCTAGACGTGGATCCCGCGCCGAGCTCGTCCCGCTCGACCAGCAGGACGTCCGGGACGCCGGCGGCGGCCAGGTGGTAGGCGATGCTGGTGCCCATCACCCCGCCGCCGATGACGACGACCGAGGCATACGTGTTCACGCGGGCGGCTCCTTTCGGCGGGCGGCCCCGGCCCGGGTGCGGAGGCCGAGGCTGTCACGCGCCGTCGCTGTCGTCGCCGGCGCGGGCCGGGAGACAGCCGGGAGCGGGGTCAGGACCAGTGGGCCACCGCGTCCAGGTGGGGCAGGTGGTGGTCCAGGCGCTCGCGCTTGGTGCGCAGGTAGGTGATGTTGTTCTCGCACGGCGGGATCAGCAGCGGCACCTCTTCGGCGACCTTGATGCCGTTCTCGACGAGCGCCTCGCGCTTGCGCGGGTTGTTCGACATCAGGCGGACCGAGCGCACGCCGAGGTCCTTGAGCATCTCGGCGGCCACGCGGTAGTCGCGGGCGTCCACCGGCAGGCCCAGCGCGAGGTTCGCCTCGACGGTGTCCAGGCCCTCCGCCTGGAGCGCCATGGCCCGCAGCTTGGCGAGCAGACCGATCCCGCGGCCCTCGTGCCCGCGCAGGTAGACGACGATGCCGCGGCCCTCGGCGACGACGGCGCGCAGCGCGGCGTCGAGCTGGTCGCCGCACTCGCAGTGCTGGGAGCCGAACGCGTCGCCGGTCAGGCACTCCGAGTGCAGCCGGATCAGCACGTCCTCGGCGCCGATCTCGCCGTAGACGAGGGCCACTTGCTCATCACCGCGGTCGTGGTCGAGGTAGCCGACCGCCTGGAATTTCCCGTACACGGTGGGCAGGGGCGCATTCACGACGCGTTCCACACCGGTGCGCTGCGGGGTCTTCTTGCCGAGCACGCCAATTTTTTCTGTCATGATCTGGTTCCTAAGCAGAGATGGAAGGCCGGGAAAAGATGAGTGGTTCGGAGATACGGTCGGCGGCGTACGGACTGTTGCCGGCGGACACCACGGAAGACGTGCGCGCTCGGGAATCGGGCGTCCCGGTCAAGGTGGCGGTCCTTCCGGTCGGAAGCTTCGAACAACACGGCCCGTACCTGCCGTTGGCCACCGACACGCTCGTCGCGTGCGCCATTGCCGCGGAGGTCGCCGCAGCGTACCCGGTGCAGCTCCTCCCGCCGGTGACCATCGCCTGCTCGCACGAGCACGCGGCCTGGCCGGGAACCGTCAGCATCTCGTCGGTGACCCTTCACGCGGTGGTACGGGACATCGCGGCGTCGCTGCGCCGCTCGGGCGTCGAGGCCCTGGTGGTGATCAACGGACACGGCGGGAACTACGTCCTGGGCAACGTCGTCCAGGAGGCTTCCGCCCGTGGGGAGCGGATGGCGCTCTTCCCGGCCCCGGAGGACTGGGAGGCGGCGCTGGAGCGGTCCGGGGTGTCGACCTCGCTGCTCACCGACATGCACGCCGGGGAGATCGAGACCTCGATCCTGCTGCACGCCCATCCCGAACTCGTCCGGCCCGGTTATGAGTCCGCAGATTTCACCGCGGACGACCGTCGCCATCTGCTCACCCTGGGAATGTCCGCCTATACCGATTCGGGCGTCATCGGCCGTCCTTCCCTGGGGTCGGCGGAAAAGGGCAAGGAACTCCTGGCGAGCCTTGCGGATTCCTTCGCCGCGTATTTCTCACTGCTGACGACGGAATCCGCGGGGTCCTGATCCGGCGCGGCAGTCCCTCCGGGTGCGGCCTGCGCACCGGGGGCCTCGGCCGCGGCGCCCGCGGGCGTCTCCCCACGGGTGCGCAGCGACGTGTACCAGCGGAACAGCAGGACCGCCGCTCCCGGCACCGCCGCCGCGAAGGTGAGCACTCCGTAGACGACCGCGACGGAGAGGCCGGTGCCCGCGCCGAGGCCGGCCGCGCCGAACGCCCAGGCGGTGACGCCCTCACGGGGGCCGAAGCCGCCGACGTTCAGCGGCAGGCCCATCGCGAGCAGGGCGAGGACCGCGAGCGGCAGCAGCGTCAGGACGGAGGCGTCGGCGCCGGCGACCCGGGCGGCCAGGACGAACGTCGCGATGTGCCCGGCGAGGACGACCGCCGACGACAGGGCGACGCCGGGCCCGTTGCGCCGGGACAGCAGCCCCTCGCGCGCCTCGGCCAGCGCCGCCCGGAGCCGTCCGCCCCGGCGCGGCCCAGCGGAGTTCATCCGCACGGCGAGGACGACGGCGAGCGCGCCGACGCCGCCCAGGGCGACCATCGGCGCGAAGTGCCGCACGTCCGCCCGCACCGGCGACGGCAGCGCCAGCAGCACCGTCACCCCGGCGACGGCCAGCGCGAGCTGCCCGGCCGTGCGCTCCAGGACGACGGCCCGCACGCCGCGTCCGACGTCTCCGGCGCTCTGCCCGTGCCGCACCGCGCGGTGCACGTCGCCGAGGATGCCGCCGGGCAGGGCGGCGTTCAGGAAGAGGGAGCGGTAGTAGTCGGCGACCGCCGGACCGAGCGGCAGCCGGATCCGCAGGCCGCGCGCCACCAGCGCCCACCGCCACGCGCTGAACACGGTGGTGACGACGCCGATGCCGAGCGCCGCCAGCAGCGTCGGGGCGTCGATCCGGCGCAGTCCGTCGAGGAAGACGCCGGTCCCCATCCGCCACAGCAGGACGGCGAGGATGGCGACTCCGGCGAAGGTGCCGAGATGGGTGCGGAGAGCGGGGGACTTGAGGCGGGCGAGGAAGGGACGCGCCGGCCGGCGCTCCGCCCGGGGCTCGGCGACGATCACGCCGATGCGGGCCGCCGAGACGGCGGCGTCCGTGCCCGCCCGGCGTCCGGCGCAACCGCCGCGGACCGTGACCACGGTGGCCCGCCCGGACCGCCGTGCGACCGGAGTCGTGCCCTCGCGCCTCATCGTCGGCGTCGTCGTGCGCACGCGCGCGCCCACCGTCTCCGCACTCATCACGCGCCGCCCGTCGGCCGGGCCAGGGCCAGCAGGTCGCTGTGGTGGACGGCGACCCGCAGCTCCCCGGCCGTGCAGGCGGCCAGCCGCCGGGTGAGGTACTCGTCGGCGCGGGCGGCGAGTTCGGGACGCTGTTCGACGGCCGCGCCGACCCAGCCGCGCAGCCACTGCGCGGTGAGGGCGGCCTGCTCGGGGCCGAGCCGCCAGGCGCTGGGGTGGACCTTCACCGTCGCGCCGCGGTCGGCGAACGCCTCGCAGGCGACGGTCACCGCGTCCGGGCCGAGGAGGCCGCCGCGCCGCTGGTGGTCGTTGAAGGCGGCGGCGATCTCCTCGTCCATCGGGTCCGGGTCGCCGAAGTCGACGCGTCCGGCGACCGACAGGGTGAGCAGCGCCGGGCAGCCCGCCCCGGCGCAGGCGGCGGCGAGGGTGCCGATCTCCTCGCGGGTGAGGACGTCGAGCAGCGCGGAGGCGGTCACCAGCGAGGCCCCGACCAGGGCGTCCGGGGTGAGGCGGGCTACGTCGCCGCGCCGCGTCTCGACGGTGACCCGGCTGCCGTCGGCGGCGGCGCGCGGGGAGGCGACGGCCGCGAAGTGCAGCAGGTAGGGGTCGCGGTCGTGCAGGATCCAGTGCTGGGGGCCGTCGAGGCGGGGCGCGAGCCAGCGGCCCATCGAGCCGGTTCCGCAGCCCAGGTCGTGGATGACCAGCCCGCCGGGGCGGCCGGGCAGGTTGGCGAGGCGGATCCGCAGCGGGTCGAGCAGGTCCAGCGCGCGGGCGGCCGCGTCGGCGGGCTCGCGCAGCTGGAGCCATTCGGGGGCGTAGCGGGGCGGCTCCTCCGATCCGGCGTCGTCGCGCAGCCGCACGGTGGGCCGCTCGCCGGGACGGGTCACCGGGCCCGCGCCGGCGATGACGGCGGACTCGTCGAGGTTCTGGCCCGTGACCGCTCCCGCGATCACATCCTCCGCGCTCGTCACCGCGGCGTCGCCGCTGTCGGTGCCACTGGTGCTGGTGCCGCTGGTGCTGATGTCGGTGTCCAAGGACGCCTCCCGAGGCCCCGGCTGGGCCGGTATGGCCGATATCGCCGGCGTGGCCGGCATGTCTCCCGCGTGCGGCGCCAGGTCCGTCGGCGTCACCGTCGTCTTCCTCATGCCGCCCTCCGGGGTTCGCTGGATAGCCGGCCGAGGACGCCGGCCAGGCTCTGGGCGGTGGACGCCCAGCCGTTCAGGGCCGCGCGGCGGCCGCGGGCGGCGGCCTTCAGCCGGCGTCGCACGTCGGCCTCGCCGAACCAGCCGCGCAGTTCGGACGCGAGGGCGGCCGGGTCCTCCGGCGGGACGAGGATGCCGGGGACGCCGCCGTCGGGGGCGCGGCCGACCGCCTCGGGCAGTCCGCCGACGTCCGTCGCGAGGACGGGGATGCCGCGCGCGAGGGCCTCCGTCACCGCCATGCCGTAGGTCTCGGCGTAGGAGGTGAGGACCATCAGGTCGGCGGTGGCGTAGGCGGCGTCGAGTTCGGCGCCGGCCTTCGGGCCCGCCAGCTCCAGCCGGTCCTGGAGGCCGTACTTGGCGATCAGGCCGCGCAGGTGGTCGACGTACTCGGGGTCCTGGCCGAGACCGCCCACGCAGGAGCAGGTCCAGGGCAGGTCGGTGACCGCGGCGAGCGCCTCGATCAGCCGGTGCTGGCCCTTGCGCGGGGTCACGGAGGCCACGCACAGCAGCCGGGAGACGCCGTCGGTGCCGGAGGCGAGCGGCGCGATGTCGGCGCCGGGGGCGGCGACGTGCACCTTCTCGGGGGCCAGGCCGTGGTGGGAGACGAGGCGGCGGACCGCCCACTCGCTGGTGGCGATGACCGCGGGGACGGCGCGGAGCACCTCGCGCTCCTTGGCGTCGAGCTCGGCCGCGACCTCGGGCGCGATGCCTCTCTCGTCGCCGAGCGGCAGGTGCACGAGGACGGCGAGCCGCAGCCGCTCCGCCTCGGGGACGACGATCTCGGGGACGCCGCAGGCGACAAGACCGTCCATGAGGACGATGGTCCCGTCCGGCAACTCGCTCAGCGTGCGGGCGAGTTCACCGCGGTCGGCGGTGCTCGGGCGGGGCCACTCACCGGAGACGAGATGCTTGTGGACCTGCCAGCCGAAGCCGGGGAGGTCCAGGCAGAGCCGCCGGTCGTAGGCGTTGCCGCCGGAGGGGTTCGCCGCGTCGTCGACGCCGCCCGGCATGACGAAGTGCACGGAGCGCAGGGACATGGGGATGATCCCGCCGATCTTCGGAGCTGCCGTCTGCGCGGGGACGTAGGCGAGCGAGGCCTGGGGAACGGCCTTCTCCAGGGTCACGTCGGTCACAGGGCACGCTCGTAACTCGCCCAGGCGATGTGCGACTCGTGGAGCGTGACGGAGATGGCGGCGATGCCGCGGGCGCCCTCGCCGAGCGCGCCCTTGTGGATCCGCTCGGCGAGCCGGTCGGCGATCACCTTGGCGAGGAACTCGGTGGAGGTGTTGACGCCGGCGAACTCGGGCTCGTTGTCGAGGTTTCTGTAGTTCAGCTCGCTCACCACGGCGCCCAGTTCCTGGGTCGCCAGGCCGATGTCGACGACGATGTTGTCGTCGTCCAGCTGTTCGCGGCGGAACGTCGCGTCCACCAGGAAGGTCGCTCCGTGCAGGCGCTGCGCGGGTCCGAAGACCTCGCCACGGAAGCTGTGGGCGATCATGATGTGATCGCGGACGGTGACACTGAACAACGGACGACCCTCCAGGTGCGGCGCGTCTTGTCCCCCGGCCATCGGCCGCCGGGGGATGCCGTGTAGTACGGCTCTTCGGTTCCCCGTGTTCAGCCGAGTCTCACTCTTTTCTCAGGTCAGGCGCGCTTGTCCTCGCCGTGGGCGTGGTCGGCGTACCTGATCCGGTGACACAGCGCGGGAATCTCCCCGGTGGCGAGCCGTGGCATCGCCTGCGGCAACTCCTCGAAGGCGCTTTCCCCGGTGACGAGTGCGTCGAGCGCGGGATCGGCGAGCAGTTCGAGCGCGAGCGCCAGCCGGTCGGCGTACGTCCGGTTCGAGCGGCGCGGGGAGACCGTGCCGACCTGGCTGCTGCGGATGACGAGACGGCGGGAGTGGAAGGCCTCGCCGAGCGGGAGCGAGACCTGCCGGTCGCCGTACCAGCTCAGTTCGAGGACGGTGCCCTCGGCGGTCAGCAGTTCCAGGGAGCGGGCGAGGCCCTGCTCGGTGGCGCTGGCGTGCACGACGAGGTCGCAGCCGTCGAGGGCGTCCGCGGGCGAGGCGAAGCCGACGCCCAGCGCCTCGGCGACCTTCGCCCGCGCGGGGTCGGCGTCGACCAGTTGGACGCGGACGCCGGGGAAGCGGGCGAGCAGCGCGGCGACCGAGCAACCGACCATGCCGCCGCCGACCACCGCGATCCGGTCGCCGACCAGCGGGGCGGCGTCCCACAGGGCGTTGACGGCGGTCTCCACGGTGCCGGCGAGGACGGCCCGTTCGGCGGGCACGGAGTCCGGGACGACGGTGACGGCGCTCGCCGGGACGACGAAGCGGGTCTGGTGCGGGTACAGGGAGAACACCGTCCGGCCGGTCAGCTCGGCCGGGCCCTCCTCCACCACGCCGACGTTGAGGTAGCCGTACTTCACCGGCCCCGGGAAGTCGCCCTCCTGGAACGGGGCCCGCATCGCGGAGTGCTGACTCTCGGGCACGCCGCCGCGGAAGACGAGGGTCTCCGTGCCGCGGCTGACCCCGGAGTAGAGGGAGCGCACGACGACCTCGCCGGGCGCCGGATCGGGCAGAGTGAGGTCACGAATCTCCCCATGACCGGGCGAACCGATCCAGAACGCACGGGCGGTGCGGTTCATCGGCGTCCTCCTGAACGATCGGGAACTGGTGCACGTACCGAGGTGTGGCACAGGTCGCGCACAGTACGCGGCCTTGATCGACTCTGTCACCTGGCCGGAGGATGTGCGGTGGCCCTGAACAACACTTACGACACGAGGCTGGTCCAGCAGGAGACCGCTGTGGGAGCGGGCGTGCAGGTCCTGTTGCTGGCCTTCCTCGGCACGGCGATCGGCATGGGGCCGGCGGGCTGGGTCAGCGGGCTCGTCTTCGCCGTCGCCACCTGGGCGGTGCTCTCCCGGGCGCTGCACCGCTCCCAGTTGCGCTCCTTCGGCCCGGCCAACCGGGTCACCCTGGGCCGCGCGACCCTGGTCGGCGGGGTCACCGCGCTGGTCGCGGACTCCTTCGTGAGCGCGCCGCCGGTCTCCCTGCTGGTCGGACTGACCGCGGTGGCCCTGATCCTGGACGGCGTGGACGGCAAGGTCGCCCGCCGCACCGGCACCTCGACCGCGCTGGGCGCGCGCTTCGACATGGAGGTCGACGCGTTCCTGATCCTGGTGCTCAGCGTGTACGTCTCGATGGAACTGGGCCCGTGGGTGCTGCTGATGGGCGGCATGCGCTACGCCTTCGTCGCGGCGGCCCGCGTCGCCCCGTGGCTGAACGCCCCGCTCCCGCCGAGCATGGCCCGCAAGACGGTCGCCGCGATGCAGGGCGTCTGTCTCCTGGTCGCGGGCGCGGACTTGCTCCCGTACGCCGCCAACTTCGGCGTCGCCTTCGTCGCCCTGGCCTCCCTCGTCTGGTCCTTCGGCCGCGACATCCACTGGCTGTACCGAACCTCCCGAGTCCGGTCCACCCCCCAGCCAGAACCCCGCCTGGAACTGGCAGCCCACTGACCCCTCACCCCACCGTCCCCTCCACCGCAAGCCGCGGGCATGCGTGCCGCCCGGGGCGGCACGGGTGGGCGCGGCGGCACCCCGCAAACGCCGGGCTGCGCACCCCACCCCCGAGCAGCAACCCCGCGCACCGGTGAACACGCCCCCGCAGCACCCCACCCGCTCCACCGAGCGCAGCTCACCCCTCCCCCGGTTCAGCCCCTCCGCGGCAGCAGCCCCACCGCCGCCGCAGGGACCGCTGCCAGGAGGAGCCAGGGGACGGCTGTGGGCAGGCCTGTGTCGAGGAGGGTGCCCGTGGCTGCGCTGCCCAGGAGGACTATCAGGCCCGATACCGACGACAGCGCGCCGGTGTAGAGGCCGAGGCGGCCCTCTTCGGCGAGGTCGGGGACCCAGGCGCGGGCCGCGGGGGCGACGAGCATCTGGCCGAAGGTGAGCAGGACGACGAAGCCGGCCGCGGGGATCAGGCCGATCACTCCGGTGCCGCCGGCGGGCGCCGCCGCGGCCACCGCCGCGAAGCCGACGGCGATCAGCGTCAGGCCCGCGGCCATGGAGCGGCGCAGGGTGAGCCGGTCGCCCACCCAGCGGGTGACCGGGAGCTGGGTGGTCACGACGAGGAGCGAGGACAGCGCGAACAGCCAGGCCAGCGGCGCCTGGGAGCCGGCCGCGCGTTCCACCTCCGCGGGCAGGGCGAGGTACAGCTGGTTGTAGGCGAGGAGGTACGCGCCGTACGCGCAGCACAGGGCGAGGAAGCGTCGGTTGCGCAGCAACGGGCCGAGGCCGCCGCGCAGTTGGACCCGCGCACGGCCGGGGATGTGCTGCGGGAGCAGCCACGCGTGGCCGGCGAGGACGAGGACGAAGATTCCCGCGCCCGCCAGGCACACCGTGCGGAAGTCGACCGACAGCAGCAGCGCGCCCAGCAGCGGTCCGACGAACGCCCCGGCCTGGCCGGCGACGGTGAACAGCGCCAGGACGCGGGTGCGCGACCCGCCTCCCGTCTGCTCCCAGACGACGGCCTGCCGGGCCACCTCGGACTCGACGGCGGGCGAGAACAGCGCGGCGGCGAAGCCGATGAGCAGCACCGCCCCGATGACGGCCCAGGACCGCTCGGCGTAGCCGAGCCAGCCGAACCCGGCGATGCGCAGCACGCACCCGGTGAGGACGACGGGGCGGATGCCGTACCGGTCGGCCAGTGCGCCGCCCACGACGAAGAGGCCCTGTTGGCTGAAGGTGCGCAGTCCCAGTACGAAGCCGACCATCCAGCCCGCCATGCCGACGGCTCCGCCCAGGTGCTCGGCGAGGAAGGGCAGGACGGCGAAAAAGCCGATATTGAAGGCTAGTTGAGTGAGGATCAGGAGTCGTAGGAGCGGCGAGAGTCGGGGCTTGTCGGTGCCGCGGCGCAGGGTGAGCCGGGTGAGCAGGGTCATCGCGCTCCCACCAACGCCTGCTTCCGCGAGGGCTGTTCGGCTTCGGGTTCGGGTTCGGTGGTGCGGCGTCGGCGGGCGGGTAGTCCCAGTCCGCCGGCCGCCGTGACCGCGAGCGCGCCGAGCAGGGCGAGGACGGCGGCCGGGGCGAGGACGGCCCAGGGGGCGCGTTCGGCGTAGGGCTGGTTCTCGGCGAGCAGCAGCCCCCACTCGGGGGACGGCGGCTGCGCGCCGAGGCCGAGGAAGCCGAGGGAGGCGAGCGCGAGGGCGACGCCGGGCAGGCGCAGCACCGCGTGGCGGGCGACGGGCGGGAGGACGGCGGGCAGGAGTTCGCTGCGGAGCAGGTACCAGGGTCCGGCGCCGAGCGCGCGGGTGGCGGTGAGGTGGACGGTGGCGCGTTCCTGCCGCAGCAGCGCCGAGGTGTGCGCGGCGAGCGGTGCCCAGGCGACGACGGCGACCGCGAGGACGGGCGTGGACGCGCCGCTGCCGGAGACCGCGGTGACGAACAGCGCGGCCAGGACGGGCGGCACGGCGTTGACGGTGTCGACGAGCGGCCCGGACAGCGCGGGCAGCAGCCCGAGCAGCAGGCCGGCGATCAGGGCGAGCACGGTGATCGCGAGGGCGAGCAGCAGGGTGTCGAGCGCGCCGTGGGCGACCCGGGCGAGGACGTCCCGGCCGAGGGCGTCGGTGCCGAACGGGTGGGCGGGCGACGGTGCTTGGAGGCGGGCGAGGGTGTCGAGGGCGAGCGGGTCGCCCGGCAGGCCAAGGGCGATGACGCCGAGCAGCAGGACGCCGTAGACGAGGGGGAGCATCCTGCGGACCGGCGGGGCCGGCCGGTGCAGGCTGTGCAGGGCGCCGTCGCGCAGCGCGGGGCCGATGAGCCGGCGGGCGGCGAGGTGGGCGAGGGCGGTGGTGAGCGCGGCGAGGGCGACCAGGGCGAGGGTGCCGGCCTGGAGGACGGGCAGGTCCTGGGCGATCGCCGCCTGGAGGGTGGTCCGGCCGAGGCCGGGGATGTCGAAGATCCGCTCCACGGCGACGGAGCCGCCGGTCAGTCCCACGACGAACAGGCCGACGTTGGGCAGCAGTCCGGGCACACAGCGGCGCAGC
This sequence comes from Streptomyces sp. NPDC002328, assembly GCF_042890065.1. Taxonomy (NCBI): domain Bacteria; kingdom Bacillati; phylum Actinomycetota; class Actinomycetes; order Kitasatosporales; family Streptomycetaceae; genus Streptomyces; species Streptomyces sp. NPDC002328. The sequence goes on from NZ_JBIARQ010000004.1 coordinate 240,224, forward strand.
GCCTGGCGGGCGATGCGGTGGCCGGGCAGTCCGCGGGCCGCCGCCGCCAGCGCCCACTGTTCGGTGAACGCGCCGGGCAGCTGGTCGTCGAGGAGCCGTCCGAGCACCGCGCCGGCGGGCAGGCCGAGGGCGAGCGCCGGCAGCACCGTCCACTGCGGGCCGTACCAGCCGAGGGCGGGCAGCCAGCCCAACTGGACGCCGACGACGGTGGCGAGGACGGACGCGGTGAGGAACTCGGGCAGCGCGGCGAGCACCGCCGAGCCCGAGCCGCCGGCCCGCCGCCCGTCCAGGCGTCGCCGCGCGCCGAGCCGGAGGGTGCGCGCGCAGACGGCGGCGGCGGTGACGAGGGCGATCACGAGCGCCACCGTCACCAACAGCAGGGAGACGCCCAGGGCTTGGAGCACGTCGGGCATGACCTCGGATCCGGAGATCCACGACCGTCCGGCGTCACCGCGCGGCAGCCCGGCGAGCCACTGCACGAGCAGCCGCAACGGCCCGTCGTCAAGGCCGAGTTGGGCGCGGATGTCGGCGAGCACCTCGGGAGTGGGGTCCCGGTCGGCGGACCGTGCCTTGAGGACCGTCAGCGCCGGGTCGGTGTGCGAGAGCCAGGGCAGCAGCCCGATCCCGCACACCAGCAGCACGGCCAGTCCGGCACGCCACAGCAGCGCGCCCAGCCTGCTCCCCATGGATCAGCGCCGGGTGCCGGTGCCGACGAGGGTGCGCTCGTAGGGGTCGAGGAGCACACCGCTCACCTTGGCGTCGACGCCCGTGATGACGCGCTGGTGCACCAGCGGCACGACGGCGTCGGTGCCGAGGACGGCCGCCTCGGCGGTCATGGCCGCGTCCTGGCGCTCGGCGGTGTCGGCGACGCCCTGGGCCTTGGCGACGGCCTGGTCGACCTTCTTGTCGCAGAGCAGGGCGAGGTTGTAACTGCCGTCGCAGGTGAAGTCGCTGGCGAGCACGGCGACCGGGTCGCCGGTGTCGAGCAGGCTGTTGCGGGCGCCGACGAAGGCGTCGAACTTCCCGGCGAGGGCGTCGCTCTCCAGCCGTGAGTACTCGCGCACCTCCAGCTTGACCTTGAACCCGGCCTTCTCCAGCTGCTGCTTCAACACCTGTGCGGCTTCGGGGAGTTCGGGCCGGTTGTCATAGGTGGCGAGGGTGATGGAGGCTCCGGCGGGCTTGCCGGCCTGCGCCCGCCCGGCCGGCGCGACGCGCTTGCCCTGGGCCCAGGTCAGGGCGGGCCCGTAGACGCCTACGCCGGCGTCGGCGTGTCCCTCGTAGACGCCCTTGGCAAGGGCGGAGGTGTCGACGGCCGCGCGGGCGGCGGCGCGCAGGGAGGCGTCCTTGAAGACGCCGCTCTTGGCGTTGAGGAGCAGGCTCGTGGTGCGGGTGGTGGCGGTCTCGCGGCGGGTGTCCGCTTCGAGGGTGGCGGCCTGGGAGACGGGGATCGCCTCGGCGACGTCGACCTGTCCGGTGCGCAGGGCGTTGGCGCGGGCGGTGCCGTCGGCGATGAATCGGGCGTCGACGCCGGAGGCCTGGGCCCGGCCGCCCCAGTAGTCGTCGAAGCGGTCGAGGTCGGCGCTGGTGCTGCCGTTGACCTTGGTCAGCTCGAACGGGCCGGTGGCGGTGCCGACCGGGTTGGCGGCGCCCTTCGCGTCGTAGGCCTTCGGGGCGAGGATCGCGAGGCTGGGGCTGGACAGGCGCAGCGGCAGCACGGGGTCCGGCGTGGCGGTGGTGACGCGGACGCCGGTCTTGCCCTCGGCCTTGGCCGTGAGGGTGACGCCGGACAGGGCGGCGGGGGCGGGCTTGGCCTGCGTCGCGCGGGTGAGGGAGGCGGCGACGGCGGCCGGGGTGACCGCCGAGCCGTCCTGGAAGACGGCCTCGCGCAGGGTGAACAGCCAGGTGCGGTCGTCCTCGCGGTGCCAGGACGCGGCGATCGCGGGAGCGGCGGCCCCGTTGGCGTCGAGCGAGGTCAGGCCCTCGGTGACGCCGAGCCGGCTGAGGAGGGTGGCGTCCGCGCCGTACGGGGAGAGGTTCTCGGCGGGCGGGAAGGCGAGGGCGACGCGCAGCCGGGAGCCGTCCTTCGCGTCGGCCGCCTCGCCGTCGTCGCCGCCGGAGGCGAAGCAGCCGGCGAGCAGCGGGGTGAGGAGGAAGGCGGCCATGAGCCGCGGACGGCGAGGGAGACGCATGAGTTACCGGCCTATGAAGTGGGGAGCGGGTGCGGTGGACTGGGGGACGCCGAGGAGCGCGTCGAGGGGGACGTCGAAGTGCACGACGCCGTTGACGCCGTCCGCATCCTCGCGCTCGTCGTGCACGACGGTGCCGATCGACCGCCAGAACCCTTCGGCGCCCTCGACGGAGGGGTCCGTGTGCAGATAGACGGACCGGTAGCCGCCGTCGGCGGCGGCGAAGGCGAGCAGGTCGGCGACCAGCCGCCGGGCGAGTCCGCGCCGGCGGTGCTCGCGACGGACGTAGACGCGCCGCAGTTGCGCGGTCTGGCCGGAGGGGTAACGCTCGGCCACGTGGCGGGGGTTCGGCGGGTGCAGGGGGCCGCGCGAGTCCAGAGCGCCCGTGGCGACGACCTCGCCGTCCGAGTCCAGTGCGACCAGCAGGGTGTGGCGGTCCGGGATCAGATACGCGGCGGCCGGGTCGATGATGTCGCCGTGCCAGCGGGGCACGTACCCGGTGCCGAAGTCACGGTAAACGGTATCGAGCATGAGGGCCCGGGCCTCGTCGAGATCGCCGGGACCTGCGGTCTGGATGCAGTAAGCGCGCACTTGCACATCATAGGCATCAAGCGGAACGCACTTGATCACTTCACCCTCCCCTCCCCCGCCGTGCGACTTGACAGAGATCACTTGACGCCCCTAAACCTAGCCACATGACATTCATTTTCAAAACCCTGGGGGTGTGATGCGCGTCGCCTTCGTCGGAAAGGGCGGCAGCGGCAAGACCACCCTGTCGGCCCTCTTCGCGCGTGAACTGGCGCGATCCGGCGCACCGGTGCTCGCCGTGGACGGCGACATCAACCAGCATCTCGCGGAGGCGCTGGACCCCCTGGGCCCCGGTTCCTCGACCGGAGGACCCTTCACGGCCCCGCCCCTCGCCGCGCACCTCACCGAGATCAAGGACCTCCTGCGCGGCTCCAACCCCCGCGTCTCCTCCGCCGAGGCGATGACGAAGACCACACCGCCCGGCCGGGGCTCACGCCTGCTGAGCCTGCTCGGCGACGACGAACTGCACACCCGCCATGTCCAGCGCGTGGGCGGCGTACCGCTGATGGTGACGGGCGCGTTCGACGAGAGCGACCTGGGCGTGGCCTGCTACCACTCCAAGCTCGGGGCCGTGGAGCTCTACCTGAGCCATCTGCTGGACGGACCCGGCGAGTACGTGGTCGTCGACATGACGGCCGGCGCCGACGCGTTCGCCTCCGGCCTGTTCACCCGCTTCGACATGACGTTCCTGGTGGCCGAACCCACCCGCAAGGGCGTCTCCGTCTACCGCCAGTACCGCGACCACGCACGCGAGTTCGGCATCCCGCTCGCCGTGGTCGGCAACAAGGTCACCGGCGAGGACGACCTCCTCTTCCTCAAGGAACAGGCGGGGGACGACCTCCTCACCCACCTGGTCCACTCCCCCTGGGTCCGCTCCGCCGAACGCGGCCGTCCGCAGGGCGAGTTGGAGGACGCCAACCGGCACGCGCTCACCGTGATGCGCGAGACGGTGGACGCCCGCCGCCGGGACTGGCGGGCCCTGCACGACCACGCCGTCGAGTTCCACCTGCGCAACGCCCGCGCGTGGGCGGACCGGGCGACGGGCGAGGACCTCGCGTCCCAGGTGGACCCGGACTACGTGCCGGGGCCGGGGCCTTCTCTGCCCTGACCTCTTCTCCGCCCTGATCTCTTCTCCGCCCCGGCCTCTTCTCCGCCCTGACCGCGGCGGCGACCTCCTTCTCCTGCCCTCCCTCCCCTTTCGTCTCCTCCCTCACAGAACAGGACACGGCATGTCTCTCGACGTCTCCCCGAAACTCCTCGCCGAGGCCGAAGCCGGTGACATCCGCGAGGAGGACTTCGTGGACACCGTCCGCACGTCCCTCCCCTACGCCTACGACCTCATCGCCTCCCTGTCCGCCGAACTGCGCGGCGGCACGGCGGAGTTCACCGACAACCAGACCCCGCCGGCCACCGAGCAGGAACGCGGCCAGCTGCTGCGCGCCCTCGCGAGCGACGCGATCCGGGGCAGCCTGGAGCGCCACTTCGGCGTGACCCTGGCCTTCATGAACTGCCACCGGGTGGCGGCGTTCCGGCCGGGAGCACGGGACGGGGAGACCTACGCGCGGTTCACGTCCACGCGGGCGCAGGTGCTGAACCAGTCGGCGGAGCTGCGGGACTGCTGACACGCCCGGCGGGTGCAGCGGGTGCTGCGGGTGCAGCGGGTGCAGCGGGTGCTGCGGCTGCTGCGGGCCCTCGCTCGGAAAGCAGCGCCCGCCTCACTTCAGGAACCGGTTCACCGCGCCCACGAAGTGCTCCGCGTCGTCGACCCACGGATGGTGGGACCCGCCGGGCTGGACGACGTACTCGGCCTTGGGGAACAGCCCGGCGAACGCCTCCATGGCCGGCGGCGGCCCGGCCACGTCCACCTCTCCGGCGAACAGCAGCACGGGGGCCGACAGTTCGGCGAGCGCGGCCCGCGTCTCCTCCGGTGCGAAGGCCCCGTCGCCGGCGAAGACCGGGATCGCCTCGTGGTTCTTCTCCTCGGCGTCGGCGGCCTGGAGCGCCTGCGCGGTCTCGTCCCAACGCCGGTACCAGAAGGGGGCGATGGCGGCCCACGCCTCCGGGGTCGCCCGCCCCTGGGTGATGCCCTCCAACGCGGCGTAGGCGTCGGCGAACCAGGGCTCACCGCTGCGTTCGCGGGCGGCGGCGAGCCGTTCCTCGGGCGCGATGTCGATGCCGACGGCCATGACGCTCGGCGTGACCAGCACCAGCCCCGCGACCCGCTCCGGGTGCAGGGCCGCATACCGCACGGCGAGATTGGCGCCGGCGGAGTGCCCGAGCAGCGTCAGCCGCTCGAGCCCCAGGTGCACCCGCAGCGCCTCGACGTCCCCGACGAGACGGTCGCACCGGTACGACGACGTGTCCCGGGGGATGTCGGACTCCCCCGTCCCTCTGAGATCCAGGCTCACCAGCCGCCGGTGCGCGCTCAGCCCGCCGAGGTCGCCCAGATAGGCCGAGGCCCGCATCGGCCCGCCCGGGAGGCAGACGAGCGGCGGCCCGTCCCCGTCGACGTGGTAGGCGAGCCGGGTGCCGTCGGGCGCGATGAGGAAAGGCATGGGCGCGAGCCTGGCAGCGGGCGTGGGGCACGGCAACGGGATTACCGGGGAAAGCACGGTCCCGGCAGCGGCGCACATCGGCGGCTCCGCTGCCGGGACACGCGCGGTCAGGCCTGCGCGTCGGGCTCCGCGAAGTCCACGGAACCCACGAACCGCGACCAGCCCTCACGGCCGACCGCGAAGTGAGGGCGCGTCACGTCCTTGGAGTCCCGTACGCACACGGCCTGTTCGGTGACGGCGACCTCGACACAGTCGTCACCCTGGCTGCCGCTGTAGCTGGACTTGAACCAGGCCAGTTCTGTCGTGCTCATAGCTCTCCTCGGAGTCGCTCCAGCAGACGCCGCGAGTCCTCGGCGTTCAGCGCCTGCGAGCGCAGTGTGTCATAGCGCTGACGGAGGAGCCTCACCTCTTTCGGGTCGGAGATCAGACGGCCGTTCTGCTGCCCTTCGGAGTACGCGAGCCACCGCCCCTTCGGGGTCTCCAGCAGCCTCACCGGGCCGTCGAGGCAGGAGTGCAGCCCGGCGTCCAACGGGACGATCTGAAGGGTCACGTTGCGCGGCGCGGTCAGCTCCAGCACGTGGTCGAACATGCCCCGCATCTGCTCGTCGTCGCCGAACCGCCGCCGGAAGACGTGCTCTTCGACGATGAAGCCGAACGGTGTGATGGGCCGCTCGAACAGCATCCGCTGCCGCTGCATCCGCCGTTCCAGGTAGCTCTCCAGCAGGCTGTCGAGCACGACCGGGACGGTCCCCTCGAACACCGCTCGCGCGTACGCCTCCGACTGCAACAGCCCCGGAATCAGCCGGCACTCGTAGGTGCACAGGCTCATCGCCGTGCGCTCCAGCCGGGCCCACTCCCGGAACCAGGCCGCAAGGCCCACGTCGCCCCGCGTCAGGTACTTCGACGAGTTGCGCAGCGCTCCCGTGTTGCCGAGCGCGCCCTCCGACCGCTCCACGTACGCCACGTCCGGCATACGCCGCCCCAACTCCACGGACGCCACGGTGTGCTTGGAGAAGCGGATCAGATCCGCGAACTCCTCCCTGGTGTACCCGGCGTGCTCGCGCAGCGCCCGGCACACGGCGCCCCAGGTGCGCAGACTGTCCGAGGGGTCGGGTTCACGGTCGAACTCACCGTCCGGCAAGTCATCGTCGCCGTGGGGCTCTTCGCCGCGGGGCTCTTCGCCGTGGAAGCCACCGTCGCCGTCGCCGCCGTCCTCGCTCTCGCCCTCGCCCTCGCCCTCTCCCTCGCCCTCTCCCTCGCCCTCCGTGAAGTCGTCGTGGTTCTCCATGCCCATGCCGCTGTCCGTCATCCGCGGCCACCTCCCGTTTTCGTACGTGCGCTGTTCCTGGCCCCCACGCCTCGACGGAACAGCCTGACGCCTGGATCCACGTACTGTCCACAGAAAGTGCTCGTACGCTGACTGAGCGTACGCACGGATGAGGGCGGTGCCGAACCTCGCGGCCCGGCACCGCCCCCTCGTCGACTACGGCGTGGCCGCCGCCGCGGGGGCCGGGGCGTAGCCGGTGGGGCGGGCTGTGAAGGTGCCGCGGCCCTGGGTGCGGCTGCGCAGCCGGGTCGCGTAGCCGAACAGCTCGGCCAGCGGCACGGTGGCGGTCACCACGGCCGCGCCGCCGCGCACCTCCGAGCCGGTGACCCGGCCGCGGCGGGCGGCGAGGTCGCCGAGGACCCCGCCCACGGCGTCCTCGGGCACGGTGACGGTGACCTCGACGACCGGCTCCAGCAGGAGCATCGCGCAACCGCGCAGGGCTTCCCGCAGCGCCAGCCGGCCCGCCGTGCGGAAGGCCATCTCGGAGGAGTCCTTCACATGGGTGGCCCCGTCGGTCAGGGTGACGCGCAGCCCGGTCACCGGGTGCCCGCCGAGGGGGCCCTCGGCGAGGGCGTCCCGGCAGCCGGCCTCGACGGCGCGGACGTACTCCTGCGGCACCCGCCCGCCGACGACGGCGGACCGGAAGTCGAACCCGTCGTCCAGCGGCTCCACATCGAGCACGACCTGCGCGAACTGACCCGCGCCGCCGTCCTGTTTGACGTGCCGGAAGACCAGGCCGGACACCCCGCGCGCCACCGTCTCGCGGTAAGTGACGCGTGGGCGGCCGACGTTGATCTCCAGGCCGAGGGCGCGGCGGATCTTCTCCACCGCGACCTCCAGGTGCAGTTCGCCCATGCCGGACAGCACCGTCTGGCCGGTCTCGGCGTCGGTGCGGACCGTCAGCGACGGGTCCTCCTCGACCAGCCGTGCGAGCGCCGACACCAGGCGCTCGGTGTCGGTGCTCCGGCGCGGCTCGACGGCCACCGAGACGACCGGATCGGCGACGCCGGGCGGCTCCAGGACGAGCGGGGCGTCGGGCGCGCACAGCGTGGAGCCGGCGCGCGCCGACTTCAGGCCCACCACGGCCACGATGTCCCCGGCGACCGCCCGCTCCAACTGGGCGTGCCGGTCGGCCTGGACGCGCAGGATGCGGCCGATCCGTTCGGTGCGCCCAGCGGTCGCGTCCCACACTGTGTCTCCCTTCTCCATGGTGCCGGAGTACACCCGTAGATAGGTGAGCCGACCGGTGCCCGTGGCGCTGACCTTGAACGCGAGAGCCGCGAACGGCGCGGCCGGGTCGGCGGGTCGCCGCTCGTCGGCCCCGTCGTGCGTACCGCGCACGGCCGGCACGTCGAGCGGCGACGGCAAGTAGTCGACGACGGCGTCGAGCAGCGGTTCGATGCCCCGGTTGCGGTAGGCGGAGCCGCACAGCACGACCACGCCGTCCCCGGTGCGCGTCAGGTCGCGCAGGGCGGAGACCAACGTCTCCGCAGACAGCGTCTCCCGGTCGCAGAACTCCTCCAGCGCGGCCGGATGCCGTTCCGCCACGGCCTCCTCCAGCAGCCGTCGCCGACGCAGCGCCTCCTCCCGCAGCTCCTCGGGCACGGGGCCTTCGGTGACCGTCTCACCGCCGTCTTCCCAGGTCAGCGCACGCATGCGCAGCAGGTCGACGACGCCGGTGAAGGCGTCCTCCGCGCCGATCGGCAGCTGCACGACCAGCGGGACGGGGTGCAGCCGCTCGCGGATCGACGCCACGGCGGCGTCGAGGTCGGCGCCCGCCCGGTCCAGCTTGTTGACGAACGCGATCCTCGGCACGCCGTGCCGGTCGGCCTGCCGCCACACCGACTCGCTCTGCGGCTCCACGCCCGCGACGGCGTCGAACACCGCGACCGCCCCGTCGAGCACCCGCAGCGAACGCTCCACCTCGTCGGCGAAGTCGACGTGCCCGGGGGTGTCGATCAGGTTGACGCGGTGCTCGTGCCAGGCGCAGCTGACGGCCGCGGCGAAGATGGTGATGCCGCGGTCGCGTTCCTGCGGGTCGAAGTCGGTGACGGTGGTGCCGTCGTGGACCTCGCCGCGCTTGTGCGTGGTCCCGGTGGCGAACAGGATCCGCTCGGTGACGGTGGTCTTGCCGGCGTCGACGTGGGCGAGGATGCCCAGGTTGCGCACGGCGGCGAGGTGACGGTCGAGGATGTTGCGCACGGCCCTTGGCCTTTCGGGGTGTTTCCGGGAAACGGGCAGCGCGATGTGGTGAGGGAGGAGGGGATGCGTTGCTGACGCACCGACAGAAAGCGTCGGTGCGCCGCGATTTCGAGCTACTGGTCCCGTCAGCCCATCCAGTGCCGGCCGCGCAGCGGGCACCGGACGAACGGAGACACGAGGATCACCTCGTAGCGGGAGGGGGGAACGACGGCAGCGGTGTGGTCACGCATGGCCGGGCTCCCCTCGTTCGTCGCGTCGGCACGCGGCCCTGGCATGGGCGGACGCGTGATGTGTGGTGAGTGTAGGAAGGAACGGGCTGACGGCGCACGGGATTTATTCCCCCGGTGCGTAGAAGTGCCGTCGCACGCGGCGCAGCCAGGCCTCGGCGGCCGTGTCGTCGGGCTGTTCGGGCAGCACGCTGCGCGTCCGCGTGAACGCCTCCTCGTACTCCCGCAGCAGCGGCCCCGCGGCCGCGGGATCGGCGGCCACCTGTTCGCCGAAGCGGCGGTAGCTCTCGGGGTCGTCGACGCGGATGCTCAACTCCCCTGTTGCGTACAGCTCGTAGCCCTGTTGGCACAGCCGCTTGAGGTGGCGGGCGTTCTTGGCGGTGCGTCTGGCGACGGTCGCGGCGTCTGCTTCGACATCGGTGGGGGTGCCGTCGTTCCGGTTCTGGAGTTTGCGGAACTGCTGGGTGGCGTAACCGAGATAGGCGTCACGGACCCTGCGCGCGCTCAGGAACGTCGTGCGTATGCCGATGAGTTCGTCGCCCAGCGGAGTCCGGACCTCGTAAAGGTCGTCGGGCAGCCAGACGAGTTCCATCGCGGTGGGGTTGCCGCCGAGGGCGAGCCGGCACCACTTCGCGGCCTCGTGCAGGGTGCTGTCGGGAGCCTTGCTGACGTACGACTCCTTCGGGCCGTGCAGGCCGTGCAGTTCCTCGGTGGGAGCCGCGAACATGCCGAGACGGTCCACGTCGGAGCCCGCGTGCGCGAGCCCGTAGGCGGTCGAGCCGACGATGCCGGACAGCAGGATGTTCTGGACGGTCACAGGAGCCCCCCGGGCGGTGAACGGCCACCCCCTTCTGACCTGGCCGAAATGCGGCGGGCGAGAGGCGGCTCGCGACGGAACCGCCATGATGCCTCGGCGACCGGCCCGGACACCCCGCATTTTCGCGGCGAGGGGGGCTGGACGCCGAGTCCCAGGCAGGCGACCGCCGCAAGGTCGACCAATGCCGAGCCGAAGGCGATCGCGGCCTGGGCGCGGATCACCGGCCATACGGCCGGGACCAGGTGGCGCTTACGGGGTGTCGCACGACCGGGACGCGGTCAAGCACGCGAACGCCATTCTCGACGGCTGCACCATTCTCGACGGGTGCACCGATCTCGGCGCACCCGTCCCCCGACCGCGGCACGACCGGCCGCTGATCCACCGGGTCAGACGATCGGCGCGTACACCACGCCCAGCTTGTCCATCTCGCTGCCCGCGCGGCCCGTGAAGCCGACGATCTGCCAGCCGGCCGGAGCCGTGTACGTCACGGCGTCGGACGTGGCCGAACCGGACGTCACCGTACGGGACTTGTCGGTGGTGAAGGCGGCCGAGAAGACACGTGTGCGGCCGTTCTTCTGGCCGCGGGTGAGCTTCACCGAGGTGAGGTGTTCGCCGGAGGCGAGGGTGAGAGAGACGGCCGTGCCGCCCGTGCCGCCGTGGGCCAGGGTCGTACCGCCGTCGAGTGCGAGCGAGACCCCGTCCAGGCGGGAGCCGCCGCGTAGTGTCAGTACGCGGGGCGAGGGCGTGGCCGGGAGGTCGTCCGCGTCGTTGAAGGCCGTGCCGTGCGGGCCGCCGAAGGCGTCGCTGGCCCGGAGCTTCGAGGGCAGCTTCCAGGAGAAGTCGACGGCGTGCGGGAAGTGGTCGGAGAGGTTGCCGCCGGCCGAGTCCAGGAACTTCGCCCAGTCGTTGTTGTAGCGGTCGGCCGAGAGGTTCACCAGGTCGTTGCCCCGGTAGAGGACCTTGTCCACGACCTCGCAGGCGTTCGTCGGCGCGGTGGTGGGGCAGACGAGCGCGTCGCTGCCCTGGGCCGGGGCGTTGCCGCCGCGCGCCAGCTGGACCCACGCGTCGGTGAGCCCGTTCTCGCTCGCCAGCGTGCGGATGTTGTCGCCGGTGCGCGTGTAGCGGGTGTTGGTGTCACCCATGACGATCACTGCGTTGCCCGAGGAATTGGCCCGGATGAAGTCGGACAGCTGCTGGACGTTCTTGCGGCGGGCGGCGAGGGCGTCGTCCGTCGAGTCGGCGTTCGTGTGCACGTTGTAGAGGTCGACGAAGACACCTTCGGCCAGCCGGACCCGGGCGAGTGAAAACCCCTTGGGCGTGAGGCAGTTGGTGCCGGTGCAGTCGTTCCACTTCACGCGCTGGAAGTCGTCGAACGTGTAGTCCGACAAGGTGTTGAGGCCGTCGCCGAAGGGCACACCGCCGCTGGTCGCCGTGCGGTGCGGGTGGTCGTCGCCCGCGTACAGCGCAGCGTGGTAGTTGAAGTCCTCCTGCACGTTCACGATGTCGTACGCCCCGAGCCGCGGGGAGATCAGCGGGGTGTTCTTCGCCGGGTGGCCGGAGCTCAGCCCCTCCGGGAGGCCGGCGACGTTGTACGTGAGGACGTTGAAGGTGCCCGACGAGGGGGCGGCCGCCGCCGCGGGAGCCGCGGCGGCGGTGGTGAGCCCGCCGACGGCCAGCGCGCCGGCCATCAGAGTGCCGATGAGTCTTTTCATGGGGGGTGACTCCACTGATTCGGAGGAACTTGAATGCCGTTCAGGTTCAAGGCCAATCAGTGTGACGGACAAGGGTAGTTGGGGGAACAGTGAGGGATGAGGCGAGCTGCCGCGTCCGAGTAGCCCGGTGATCACTCCACAGTCGTTCAATGTTCATGTTTCGCGTCGAGTCTCCATACCGCGCGACCGCACCGGCGGCGTCGTACACAGGAGGCCGACATGGGGCACAGCCACGGGCACGGACACGGGCACCACCACCATCACGACCACGACCACGACCACGGTCATGGTCACGAGGTCGGTACGACCCTCCCGGCGGCCTTCGACACCTCCGTACCCGACGAGGCTTTGACCCCCGACCAGCAGTCGCGCCGCTCCATGCTGCGTCGCGCGGGGCTGCTCGGCGCGGGGCTCGCGGCGGCAGGCGTGCTCGGCGGCGCGGCGAGCGGCACGGCCGCCGCTCAGGCGCCCATCCGGGGCCGGAAAGGAAAGGACTTCCTCTGGCTGGCCGGCGACCACCACATCCACACGCAGTACAGCAACGACGGCAAGTACCGCGTCACCGACCAGGTCCGCCAGGGCGCCAGGCACGGTCTCGACTGGATGGTCATCACCGACCACGGCAACGTGACCCATTCGAAGATCGGCGTCGAGAAGGTCAACCCGGACATCAAGGAGGCCCGGAACGCGTACGAGGACACCCTCGTGTTCCAGGGCCTCGAGTGGAATATCCCGGGCGCCGAGCACGGCACGGTCTTCGTGCACCCCGGCAAGAACGAGGTATCCGTCCTCAAGCAGTTCGAGACCGACTACGACGGCAGCGTGAAGGGCGCCACCGACTCGACGCCCGCGAACGAGGCCCTCGCCGTCGCGGGGCTCGCCTTCCTCAGCGAGCAGGTGAAGCGGCGCAAGGTCAAGGACGCCCTGATGCTCGCCAACCACCCCGCGCGCAAAGGCATCGACTCGCCCCACGAGCTCCGTGCCTGGCGCGACGCCACGGACCCGGGCCACCGGATCGCGGTCGGCATGGAGGGCGCGCCCGGCCACCAGGCCGCCGGGATCGAGAAGTCCGTCGGCATGGGCCGCGCCCGTGGTCTGTACGACGGCAGCCCCGGTGCCAACTCCTTCGCCGGCTATCCCCTGGAGAGCTACCGGACCTGGGGTGGCTTCGACTGGATGACCGCCACCGTCGGTGGCCTGTGGGACAGCCTCCTCGCCGAGGGCAAGCCCTGGTGGATCACGGCCAACTCCGACTCCCACAACGTCTACACGGACACCGCGAAGCGCGGCGGCCCGGACAGCGACTACCTGGCCAACGGCAAGCACACGGACCCTGTCTACAGCGGCAGGATCGACCTCGCCGAGGGCGACTACTGGCCCGGCCAGTACAGCCGCACCCACGTCGGCTCCGACGGCTTCTCGTACGCCGCGGTCATGGACGGCATACGCGCCGGACGCATCTGGGTCGACCACGGCCAGTTGATCAGCGGCCTGGACGCCCGGCTCGCGGGCGGCGGCCGCTGGGCCACGCTGGGCGGCGCGCTGCACGTCAGGAGGGGCACGCACGTCACGCTGACAGTGGATGTGGCGTTGGCCGAGGACTCCAACTGGGCCGGTTTCGTACCGAAGCTGGCTCGTATGGACGTCATCCAGGGCGATGTCACGGGTGCCGTCTCCGACCGGGACACTTTCACCGCGCCCACCGCGAAGGTCGTGCGGTCGTACGAAGTGAACAGGTCGACCGGCACGGTACGGCTCACGTACTCCCTCGGCCGCGTCGACCGTCCGCTGTACGTCCGCTTGCGCGGCACGGACGGCAACCGCTCGGCAACGGGCCTGATGGGCGCGGGAGTCGACGCCCACGGCCCGGCCATCGACGTCGTCGGCGACGCGGACCCGTGGAACGACCTGTGGTTCTACTCGAACCCGGTATGGGTCCTGCCCGCGTGAGCCCGTACGTCGTCACGGTCGGCACCGATGTACGCGACCTGCGCGCGGCCGACCATCTGTTGCTGAAGCTGGCAGCCGAACTCGCTCTGCCTGAGGGCGCGTTCGGCTGCACGCACCTGGTACACGGGGAGCGGCCGCGGGTGGTGCTGTCGTTCACGACAGCGTCCCCCGAGGCCGCCCGCGCACTCATATCGAAGGAGTACGAGGTGGCGACCGGCGCACCCGACGAGGTGGGCCGGGCCGTCGTCTATCCGGGGGTGGCTGCCCTGACCGGCACGGTGACGGTCGCGGAGCTGTTGTCCGGCTCCGCGATCGACCGTGTCAGGGTGCTGGGCTCACCCGACCAACCCCCGCCGGAGCAAAGAGTGGTGACGAGAGATCATGTCCGCCCGCAGTGGCAGGCCGGCGAACTCGTCCTGACGCTGATGCCGGCCGCAGGAGGGGTGCTGGTCCCGTTCGAGGTCCCGGACCCTACGCCATGCTGCGCGGACCACTGACCGACCCGACGAAATCGGCCCAGATGGTGAGAGAGAGGTGATCCCTGCGTTACGACGGCCTCACGCGGTATGCGCAAGGAGGCGGGCTGACGCCCGCGGAGCAGGAGAAGCGGGAGGCCGTGCGGTGGGAGGCGGCCAAGTCGTTCGAGGCCGGGGCGGGTACGGCGCGGGTCGCGGCGGAGTTACGGGTGACGGACCGGTCGGTGCGCAGGTGGCGGGCGGCCTGGCGGCGCGGGCAGCGGCCCTCTTGCAGGACCTCGGAAAACACTACGGGGCGGGCCGTCTGCCCGGGGCAGACGGCCCGGGGCGCCTGCCGGGGGGCGGGCCGTCCGTCACCCGGATGATCCAGTGCGCTGGTGACGCGGCCGGGCCGGTGGTGCGGTGGAAGGGCGGGGGGCAGCCGCCACGCCCGGCGCACGGACGCGCCGGGACCGTACCGTCCCGTCTCCAGGAGGCACCCGTGACCACCTCTCGCCCGTCCCACCCGTCACACCGGTCCCACCGGAGGGCTACGGTCCGCCTGGCCCGTCCCGCCCGATTCCTGGCCGGAGCCCTCGCCGCCGGAGCGCTGCTGGCCACGGCGGCGTGCTCCGGCTCGGGCGACGACACGACGGCCGAGCCGGACACCGGGGGATCCGCCGTCGCGAAGCGGCCCGTGGCGGAACAGCCGATCGCCCGGCAGACCACCCCGACGGCCACCGGCGCCACGACGGCCACCGGCTCGCCGTCGGCCAAGCAGACCGGCACCCCGTCGCCCGCCGCGAGCCTCACCGAGTCCGGCGCGCAGACCGCGCTGATCACGGCGGCGGACCTGGAGGACGACTGGACCGAGGTGAACAACGCGGAGGACTGGCGCGACTCGCTCCTCGTCGGGCAGGTGGACGTGAACGACTTCCTCACGGGCAAGTCGGACGCCTCCGAGTGCCAGCGCCTCATCGACGGGCTCTACGGCGAGGATCTGCTCGGCAAGCCGTCCGGGGCGTCGGCGCTCACCGGATTCCAGCAGGGCGAGGCCCGTCTGCTGTACCAGGTGGCCGCCTATGAGCAGGCCGACCTGGAGAAGTCGATGGACTGGCTGGGGTCGCTGCCCGACAACTGCGATCAGTTCACCGTGACCGGCGGCGGCTCAGGCGGTGACCGCACCGTCCAGGTCGTCGAGGCGACGATCCCGAAGCAGGGCGACGACCTCAAGGCGCTGACCGTGACCGTGAAGGGGACGACGAACGGCTCCCCCGTCACGCTCACCCTGGACGTCGCCGCGGTGCGGGTCGGCTCCGACGCCATCACCGTCACCAACGGCGGACTCGCCGGCGTCAACCACGACAGCACCGAGGCCGCGGTGCAGCAGGGCACCCCCCGGCTCCAGGACGTGCTGGCCGGCCGCAGCCCGCAGTCCACGCCGAGCGGCGTCAACTGAGCATGCCGGTCGGGCTCGTTCACCCCGTTCGTCCCGTTCCCTCGGACGGCACCATGTGACATATTACTGGCGTGACCAACCATCCCAGGGGTGACGTCGTGGTCGTCGGCGCCGGCATGGTGGGCGCCGCCTGCGCGCTGTACGCGGCGCGCGCGGGGCTGGACGTCGTCGTGGTGGACCGCGGCCCGGTGGCCGGCGGCACCACGGGCGCGGGCGAGGGCAACCTCCTCGTCTCCGACAAGGAGCCCGGTCCCGAACTCGAACTGGCGCTGCTCTCGGGCAGGTTGTGGGACGAGCTGGCCGAAGAGCTGGGCGCGGCGGTCGAGTACGAGCCCAAGGGCGGACTGGTCGTCGCCTCCACGCCCGAGGCGCTGACGAGCCTGACGGAACTGGCGGCCGGACAGCGTGCGGCGGGCGTACGCGCCGACGAGGTCGCCGCCGATCAACTGCTCGACCTGGAACCGTACTTGGCGCCGGGCCTGGCGGGCGGCGTCCTCTATCCCCAGGACGCCCAGGTCATGCCCACCCTGGCCGCCGCCCACCTCGTACGGGCGTCGGGCGCACGGCTGGAGACCGGCCGGACGGTGACACGGGTGCTGCGCGGCTCCGACGGCAGGGTACGGGGCGTACGGACCGACCGGGGCGACCTCCTCGCGCCGGTCGTGGTGAACGCGGCCGGGACCTGGGGCGGGGAGGTGGCCGCGCTCGCGGGCGTGGGGCTGCCCGTGCTCCCCCGCCGCGGCTTCGTCCTGGTCACCGAGCCGCTACCGCGCCGGGTCCGGCACAAGGTGTACGCCGCCGACTACGTGGCCGATGTCGCCAGCGACTCCGCCGCGCTCCAGACCTCGCCGGTCGTCGAGGGCACCGCGGCGGGGCCGGTGCTGATCGGCGCGAGCCGTGAACGGGTCGGCTTCGACCGGTCGTTCTCCCTACCCGTCGTACGGGCGCTGGCTGCGGGCGCGACCCGCCTCTTCCCCTTCCTGTCGCAGGTCAGGGCGATGCGCACGTACCTCGGCTTCCGCCCCTACATGCCGGATCACCTGCCGGCCGTCGGCCCGGATCCGCGTGTGCCCGGCCTGTTCCACGCCTGCGGTCACGAGGGGGCGGGCATCGGGCTCGCCACCGGCACCGGGCACCTGATCGCGCAGGTCCTGACCGGCAAGACGCCCGACCTCGATCTGACGCCGTTCCGCCCCGACCGCTTCGCCGAGGAGGACGCGCCGTGAACCCGCTGGAGCTGGTCCGGGCCCGGCCCGGAGCCCCGTTCACCGTCACCTTCGACGGCCGGGAGATCGAGGCGCTGCCCGGACAGACGGTCGCTGCGGCGCTCTGGTCTGCGGGCATCATGTCCTGGCGGGACACCCGGCGCGAGTCCCGTCCCCGCGGGGTCTTCTGCGGGATCGGCGTCTGCTTCGACTGCCTGGTCACCGTGGACGGCCGCCCCAACCAACGGGCCTGTCTGACACCGGCCGCACCGGGCACGGACATCCGCACCCAGGAGGGGACGGGGCACGATGACTGAGCAGGGTGCGGGCCGCGAGCGAAGTGAGCGGGGGTGGGCCGCGACGGGCGAGCGGGTTCCGGTGTTCGCCGTGATCGGGGCGGGCCCGGCCGGACTCGCCGCCGCCCTGGCGGCAGCCGCGCGGGGCATTCACGTCGTCCTGCTCGACTCGGCCGCCGAAGCGGGTGGGCAGTACTACCGGCAGCCGGCCGCCGCGCTCGGAGCCGGCCGTCCGCAGGCGCTGCACCACCAGTGGCGCACCTGGCGGCGTCTGCGCGACGGGCTCACGGCGCATGTCGCCGCCGGGCGGGTCACGCATCTGAATGACCATCATGTGTGGTGCGTGGAGCGGAAGTCGACGGGATTCGACGTGCACGCGCTGCTCGGCGCACGGCAGGAGGAGTCGGCCGCCGTCCACGCGGACGGGGTGCTGCTGGCGACCGGCGCGTACGAAAAGGTGCTGCCGTTCCCGGGGTGGACCCTGCCCGGCGTGGTCACCGCGGGCGGTGCGCAGGCCATGCTGAAGGGCGGCCTCGTCCTGCCGGGCCGCACGGCGGTCGTCGCCGGCACCGGCCCGCTGCTGCTCCCCGTCGCCACCGGTCTCGCGGCGGCCGGAGCGCGGGTCGTGGCCCTGGTGGAGTCGGCCGACCCGGGGGGGCTCGTACGCGGTTCCGTCCGGAGCGACTACGCACGTCGGGCCCGTGTCCTCGCCGGCCAGCCCGCCAAGCTCGTCGAGGCGGCGGGATTCGCCGCTCAACTCCTGCGGTGGCAGGTGCCGGTGATGGCACGTCACACCGTGTTGGAGGCGCACGGGCGTGACCGTCTGGAAGCCGTCACGGTCGCCGCGCTCGACGCCGGGGGCCGAGTCGTGCCCGGTTCCGAGCGGCGTCTGCCCTGCGACACCCTCGCCGTCGGCCACGGCCTGCTCCCGCACACCGACCTCGCCGAAGGGCTCGGCTGCCGTCTCGACGGTTCGAGCGTCCGCGTAGACGACGAGCAGCGCACCGACGTCCCCGGCGTCTGGGCCGCCGGGGAGGCCACGGGCGTCGGCGGCTCGGCCCTGTCCCTCGCCGAGGGGCATCTCGCCGGACGATCCGCCGCCGCCCGCCTCCTCGGCATCGCGCCCGACCTGCGGGGACGGTCCGCCGCCGTGCGGGCTCGCGCCCGGCATCGGGCGTTCGCGGCGGAGCTGGACGGCGTGTACGCGGCTCCCGTGCGGTGGGAGGAGCGGGTGACCGACGCGACGGTGGTGTGCCGGTGCGAGGAGGTCACCGCCGGCGCGGTCCGCGAGGCCGTCGGCTCACTCGGCGCGGGCGACCTGCGCACCGTGAAGCTGCTGACCCGGGCGGGCATGGGCTGGTGCCAGGGCAGGATGTGCGAGGCAGGAGTCGCGGGTGTCGCGGGCTGCGAACTCACGCCTGCCAGACGGATGTTGGCGCGCCCGGTGCCGCTGGGAGCGCTGGCCGCGCCGCCCCGCCGAACCCCTGCGCCGAGCAAGCCTGACGACGCCCCGCCCGACGCGACCTGCGGAACCGACTGACATACGCCACCGCCCCTGACGCCCGCCCACCGAGAAGAGGCTCCCGCATGACCGACCCGACAGCCCGCCCCTGGCGCGGCGTCCTCGTCGCCACCGCGCTCCCCCTCGACGACGACCTCCGCGTCGACTACGACCGCTACGCCGACCACTGCGCCTGGCTCGTCGCGAACGGCTGCGACGGCGTCGTGCCGAACGGCTCGCTCGGCGAGTACCAGGTGCTCACCCCCGAGGAGCGCGCCAGGGTCGTGGAGACCGCGGTGGCCGCGATCGGCGGTGAACGGGTGATGCCGGGCGTGGCCGCCTACGGCTCGGCGGAGGCGCGCCGCTGGGCCGAGCAGGCCGGTGCGGCCGGCTGCGGGGCGGTCATGCTGCTGCCGCCCAACGCCTACCGCGCCGACGAGCGGTCGGTGGTGGCGCACTACGCGGAGGTGGCGAAGGCCGGACTGCCCGTGGTGGCGTACAACAACCCGATCGACACCAAGGTCGACCTCGTGCCGGAACTGCTCGCCCGGCTGCACGGCGAGGGTCTCGTCCAAGGGGTGAAGGAGTTCTCGGGCGACGTCCGCCGCGCCTACCGCATCGCCGAACTCGCCCCGGAACTCGACCTGTTGATCGGGGCGGACGACGTGCTGCTGGAGCTGGCGGTGGCCGGCGCGAAGGGCTGGGTGGCCGGCTACCCCAACGCGCTCCCCCGCGCCTCGGTCGAGCTGTACCGCTCCGCAGTGGCCGGCGACCTCACGGAAGCGCTGCCCCTGTACCGGGAGTTGCACCCGCTGCTGCGCTGGGACTCGCGCGTCGAGTTCGTCCAGGCCATCAAACTGTCGATGGACGTCGTCGGCCGGCACGGCGGCCCCTGCCGGCCTCCGCGGGTGCCGCTGCTCCCGGAGCAGGAGGCGGCCGTGCGGGCGGCCACCGAGAAGGCCGTCGCCGCGGGACTCGCGTAACCGTCCGCCCCGAAAGGGGACTTCAGCCGCCCCTCAGAAGGGGACCTCAGCCGCCCCAGGAGGGGACCTCATGCGCAGCAAACTCGTCCTGCACGCCGTCGACTCGCACACCGAGGGCATGCCCACCCGGGTGATCACCGGCGGGATCGGCACGATTCCCGGCGCGACGATGAACGAGCGGCGGCTGTACTTCCGTGAACACCGCGACGAAATCAAGCAGTTGCTGATGAACGAGCCGCGCGGCCACTCCGCGATGAGCGGCGCGATCCTCCAGCCGCCGACCCGGCCGGACTGCGACTGGGGCGTGGTCTACATCGAGGTCTCGGGCTATCTGCCGATGTGCGGACACGGCACGATCGGGGTGGCGACCGTGCTCGTCGAGACCGGCATGGTCGAGGTCGTCGAACCGGTGACCACCATCCGCCTGGACACCCCCGCCGGGCTCGTCGTCGCCGAGGTGGCGGTCGAGGACGGCGCGGCCCGTGCCGTGACCCTGCGCAACGTCCCCTCCTTCGCGGTCGGCCTGGACCGCAAGGCGACGCTGCCCGACGGCCGCACGGTGACCTACGACCTCGCGTACGGCGGGAACTTCTACGCGATCCTGCCGCTGGAGGAGTTCGGGCTGCCCTTCGACCGTGCGCGCAAGGACGACATCCTGCGGGCCGGACTGTCGTTGATGGAGGCGATCAACTCCGAGGAGGAGCCCGTCCATCCGGAGGATCCCTCGATCCGCGGCTGCCACCATGTGCACCTGTACGCGCCCGGCGCGACCGCCCGTCACTCACGGCACGCGATGGCCATCCACCCGGGCTGGTTCGACCGCTCCCCCTGCGGCACGGGGACCAGCGCGCGCATGGCGCAACTGCACGCGCGGGGCGAACTGCCGCTGCACACCGAGTTCGTGAACGAGTCGTTCATCGGCACGCGGTTCACGGGCCGGCTGCTCGGGACGACGGAGGTTGCCGGGCGTCCGGCGGTCCTGCCCAGTTTCACCGGACGCGCCTGGATCACCGGCACGGCCCAGTACCTGCTGGACCCGACCGACCCGTTCCCGGCGGGATTCGTCCTGTGACCGGCGGTGCTTCCGTCGCCTCCGGAGCCGGCGGTGCTTCCGTCGCCTCCGGAGCCGGCGGTGTTCCCCTCGCCTCCGGAGCCGCACAGCCCGCCGGACCGGCGCTGCCCGTGCTCGGCGGACGCAGGAGCAGCTATCGCGAGCGGGTCGCCGATGCCCTGCGGGCCGCGCTGATCGCGGGTGAACTGCGGCCCGGCGAGGTCTACTCGGTCCCGACGCTGGCCGCCCGCTTCGGCGTCTCGGCGACGCCCGTGCGCGAGGCGCTGCTCGACCTCGCCAAGGAGGGCCTGGTCGACGCCGTCCCCAACAAGGGGTTCCGGGTCACCGACGTCTCCGACAGGCAGCTCGACGAGTACACCCACGTCCGCGCGCTCATCGAGATCCCCACGGTGGTCGCACTGGCGACGACCGCCGACCCGGACTCGCTGGAGGCGCTGCGCCCGGTCGCCCGCGAGATCGTCGCCGCCGCCGGCGTGGGCGACCTCATCGCCTACGTCGAGGCCGACACCCGCTTCCACCTGGGCCTGCTCGCCCTCGCCGGCAACGAGCACCTCGTCGAGGTGGTCGGCGACCTGCGCGGCCGGGCCCGCCTCTACGGCCTGACCGCCCTCTCCGCCTCGGGCCGCCTGCTCGCCTCCGCCGAGGAACACCTGGAACTCCTGGACGCGTTGGCGGCCCGCGACGAACGGGCCGTGCGCGAGGTCATGACCCGGCACCTGGGGCACGTCCGGGGCCTGTGGGCGTCCGCCGAGGCCTGACCCGACGGCCGCGCGCCGACTGGCTCCGGCCCACACATCGGCCCACACACCGGTCGCCTGTGATCTATCTCGCGGGTTGCGGGGTGTGCGGGTTGGGCATTCACTGCGCGTGTCCGGTGAAGTCGGTGTTGTTCCTGTGGGGGATGTCGTGCGTGTGTGTCTCATCGGTGCGGGTCTGTCGGGGCTTGCGACGGCGCACGCGCTGAAGTCCGGGGGCGTCGACTTCGTCTGCCTGGAGCAGTCGTCGGACGTCGGCGGCATCTGGCGTCGGCCGCAGGCCGGGGAGCGCGGCCCGGGCTATCTGTCGCTGCACCTCAACACGGCCAAGGAGCTGACGGGTTACGCCGGCTACCCGATGCCGGCCTCCTACCCCACCTACCCCCGGCACAGCGAAGTCGCCGCCTATCTACGCTCGTTCGCCGAGTGGGCCGGCGTCCTGGACCACATCGAGACCGGGACGACCGTCGAGTCCGTACGGCAGGAGGCCGACGGCTCCTGGACGGTCGTCAGCGTCGACGCCCGCGGCGTGCGCGCCTCCCGCGGCTTCGCGCACGTCGTCGTCGCGTCGGGGCACAACGCCGAGCCGTCCCTGCCCGCCCCGCCGCCCGGCTCCGACACCTTCACCGGCCGGATCCTGCACGCCCTCGACTACCGCGACGGCGGCGACCACGCCGGACAGGACGTCGTCGTCGTGGGGCTGGGCGCGTCGGCCGTGGACATCGCCGCCGACCTCTCCCGGCACGCGGCACGGACCTTCCTGTCCGTACGCCGGGGACTGCACGTCCTGCCCAAGCAGTTGTACGGGATGCCGCTCGACGAGATCGCCCGCGCGTCCTGGTGGACCGCCATGTCCCTGTCCGAACAACGGCAGTTCGTCGAACAGGCCCTGCACGTCATCCGGGGCAGCCTCGCCGACTACGGGCTGCCCGAGCCCGACCACCCGCTCTTCGCCTCCGCCGTCACCATCTCGGACGAGATCCTCAGCCGGATCCGTCACGGCGCGGTCGTCCCCAAGCCCGCCGTCGAGCGACTCGACGGCGACCGGGTGGTCTTCGCCGACGGCACCTCCGCACGGGCCGACGCGATCGTGTACTGCACCGGCTACCGCATGTCCTTCCCGTTCCTGCCCGCGGGCTGCCCGGTCGGCCCGCAGGGGTCGGTCGAGCTGTACAAGCGGGTGGTGGCCGCCGACCGGCCCGGCCTCTACTTCGTCGGTCTGGTAAGGCCGTTGGGCTCCATCACCCGGCTCGTGGAAGCCCAGTCGCGCTGGATCGCCCGGATCGTCACGGGCGACGCCGTCCTCCCGGAACCCGAGGTCATGCGCAAGGAGATAGCCGCGTACCTCGGGGGTATCGCCGGCCAGTACGGGCAGACGGAAGGCGCGTCGATCCAGGTCAACGTGGAGCCGTATCTTTGTGACCTCGGCGACGTATGACCGAACCGGCTTATTCGCAGCGCGACTTGACGCTCCACCACCCGACCTCGTCACCGTGCAGCCCGGGCGGTTCGGGCGGCAACGGCGTGACGGGGAGTGAGGGGAGCGGTCCGGCAGCGTCGGCGTACGGCTCCCCTCGCGTTTCTGTGCCGCCGCGGGCCCCGCTAGCCGGTCGCTGTCGCGGCCCGCGCGGGCCGGTGGACGACGGGCGGACGGACGTCGTACGCCTCCGAGGAGATGTACGTCGTCACGCGCGGCGGGCGGCCCTGCTGGTGGGCCAGGGCCAGATAGGCGAGGAGCCCGACCCCGTCCTCCAGCCGGCGTGAGGTGACGGCGGCCAGGGCGCTCGGCAGCGGCGCGGGGTCCATGCCCAGGTCACGCAGGAGTGCCGTGGCGCGGGCCAGGGACTCTCCGTCGTGTCTCGCATAGCCGCGGACGGGGATGTGGAGCGTGAAGCCGGTCGGGCGTCCGCTCCTCGTCTCGGTGAAGGCGTGACACGTCAGGACGGGCCGGCCGGCGAGCCGTGGCTCCCCGTCGGGTCCGGTCTCGAAGAAGGCCTCCGTGCCTAACGCGCCCTCGTCGAGCCCGGCCGCCGTGCGGAAGAACCGTTCGATCTCGGCCGGGCCGGGGCCGGGATCCATGCGGGACAGCTCGGCCGCCTCGGTGGCCGAGAGGCGGTCGTGGCGCAGGTAGACCTTGACCCGCGGACTCTCCCAGTCGCCCAGGTCCAGGGCGAGGAACGGATAGCCGTCGGCGGCGGGCAGCGAGGCGAACGCCTGCCGGTGGCCGAGCCGGTCCAGGGCCTCCTGCACCGTCTCGGCCTGCCGTTCGGCTCCGTTGGCGGCCGGGTTCAGGTACACCTTCACCATCGGCACGCCGCCGGCGCGCAGCTCCATCGCGCACCACAGGGCGAGGGCTCCCTGAGGTGCGGGCGGGAGGAAGAGGTCCTCCAGCTCGTCGAGCCGGTCGGTGGAGAAGCCCCACCGCCGCCCCATGTCCCGTATCGCGTCCAGTCCGACGCGGCCGTTCTGCGCGAGGGAGCCCGCCGCACAGCCGGGTTCGACCAGGACGCGCAGTGCGGAGGTGCCGTCCGGGAGGAAGGAGAGCGAGAACTCGACCGGCGTGTGATCGTCGGAGAGGAAGGTGCGGGAGGGCGGCGGAAGGTCCAGCGGCCGCTCGGCCGCCGCGCCCAGCGCCTCCGTCAGGACGGCGGCGTAGGTGTCCGCGTCGACGGGGCTCAGCCCGACGGCGTCGCACAGGCAGGAGAGTTGGGCGGTGGTGAGGGCGCCGAGCGTCGAAGCGCCGTTTCTGCCATGCCCGTTGAGGACGGAGGCGGTCACCGTGCCTCCCCGTGGGCCAGGGGGCGGGCATGAAGATACCCGCCTGACGGGGCGGGTATCTCGCTGTCCTGCGTGTGGAGTTGGGCCCGTTCGGTGGGGGCGGCGGAGCGCCCCCGGGATATGCGGGCGGTGGTGCGCCCCCACGATATGTGCGGCGCGGGCTGTGGCCGTCCGGTGGGGGGTCTGACGGGATCGGCGTCGAGGCGCATGAGGTCCACGACACCTCCTTCTTCTCGTGAGCAACACGGATTCCGCGTTGCTCACTACCCCCGCGATTGAAACTTCATGCAGTTTCCGAGGAGCCTGTGGATGTCGCGTGAATCACCTCGTCAGCCAGTTGAGGAACTGGCTCCACATACCCCCGCGTTCGCCCCTGCGACCGGTTCCCGCGGCCGGCGCCGCGGGCGCCTCCGTACGGGTCTGCGCGGCTGGCCGGCGCACCGGCTGAACGGGCGTGAACCGGGCGGGGAGGGTGGTCAGACCTCGGCTGAACGCGCCCGGACGCCACGTCAGACTGTCCTCGGGAACGGAGAGTTCGACGTCGGGCAGCTGGTTGAGCAGGTTCTCGATGGCCGCGACGGCGATGTGCCGGGCCGGGTCCTTGGACGGGCAGGCGTGCGGCCCCGCGCTCCACGCGAGGTGCGCCCGGTTGCTGCCCGCCTGCCGGGCCGCCGACAGTGCCGGACCGGTGTTGGCCGCCGCGAAGCTCACCAGCACCAGGTCGCCCGCCGAGAGCTTCTGGCCGGCGAACTCCATGTCGGCCACCGGGTAGTGGGCCGCGTAGTTCGTCATCGGCGGGTTCTCCCACAGCGTGTCGTCGAGCGCCTCCTCGATCAGTCCGCCCTTGTAGGCGTACCGGTCGTCGGTGAGCAGACGGTGCAGGGTGTTGCCGATGAGGTTGACCAGCGCCTCCGCGCCCGCCCCGAGCAGCAGTGCCAGCTGGTGCACCATCTCCTCGTCGGTGAGTCCGGACTGATGCTGCATCAGCCAGGAGGTGACGTCGTCGCCGGGCTTGGCGCGCTTGAGCGCGATGAGTTCGCCGACGGCCTCGAACAGGACGGCGATCGCCTTCTCGGCGTTGACTCCGTCGAACATGCCGGAGATGCCGAAGAAGACGCGGTCGCCGATGTCGGCGGTGCAGCCGAACAGCTCGTTGAACACGAACAGCGGCAGCTGCCTGGCGTAACCGCCGACCAGGTCGGCCGAACCGCGCGCGCCGAACTGGGAGATGAGGAAGTCGGAGATCCGCTCGGTGGACTGGCTCAGCCGGCGCGAGCCGATGCGCGCCATGCTGTCCGTGATCGCCTGACGCAGCCTCAGATGATCCGCGCCGTCGCTGAACATGCAGTTCGGCCGGTACGACAGGAGCGGCACGACCGGGCTGTCCGGAGCGATCTTGCCCTCGTTGAAGTCACGCCAGCGGCGCGCGTCCTTGCGGAACGAGGCCGAGTCCTGGAGGAGATGCAGCGCGGTGGCGTAGTCGGTGACGAGGGTGGCCTCGACGCCCGGGGCGAGTTCGACGGGCGCGGTGGGCCCGTAGTGCCGCAGATAGGCGTAGTAGGCCTGCGGGTCGGCGGCGAACTCCGGCCCGTGCAGCGGCACTCGGCCGCCGGTGTGGTGCGCCGGGCACCCGGGAGGGGGCACCGGAGCGGTGGGTTGGTCCATGTCTGCTCCTAGTGGGCACGGTCCTGCAAGTGGCGGACGAGAGTGATCAGCGCTTCGGCCGACGACTGCTCGTCCCGCGCGTCGCAGGTGACGACGGGGGTGTCGTCGAGCAGGTCCAGCGCCTCGCGCAGGGCGATCTCGTCCCGCAGGGGGCTGCCGTCGAAGTGGTTGACGGCGATGGCGTAGTCCAGGCCGTACTGCTCGATGAGGTCGATCACGGCGAAGGAGTCGGCGAGCCGCTCGGGGTCGACCAGCACCAGCGCGCCGAGCGCTCCGCGGGCCATGTCCTCCCACATCTGCACGAAACGCTGCTGGCCCGGCGTTCCGAACAGATAGAGGACGACGCGGTCGCTGATGGTGAGGCGGCCGAAGTCCATGGCGACCGTGGTGGTGGTCTTGCCCTGGACGCCCTTGAGGTCGTCGATGGACTCGGCGGCCCGCGTCATCGTCTCCTCGGTGGACAGCGGTTCGATCTCGGAGATCGCCCCGATGAACGTGGTCTTGCCCACCGCGAAGTGGCCGACGACGAGGATCTTGACGGCTGTCTGCGTCGCGCCGCCGCGCACGTACGCCTGCTCATCCAAACTTGGCCCTGAGACCATTCAGCACCTCCTCCAGGATCTCCCGGTCGGCGAGGGGCGCCCGCTGCACGGGCGGGCGGGTGATGAGGTAGCCGCCCTCGGTGAGGGCGGCGAGCAGGATCTTCACCACGCCGAGGGGCAGTTGGGTGTGCCCCGCGATCTCGGCGACCGAGAGATAACCGGCCGAACACAGGTCGAGCAGCTTCTGCTCCTCCGGCGACAGCCGGGTGGGCCGCTGCTGGTGGTCGGCGACGGCCGTGACCAGGGTGATGAGGGAGAGCTGCCCCTCATCGGGCAGTCCGCGTCCTTTGGTGATGACGTACGGACGCACTAACTCCGGCGTCTGCGGCTCGAGTTCGTCGAAACCGGTCATGACCGTACGCCGAGGTTCTCGCGCGGCGGCGTCGTCAGCGCCTTGCCGAGCTGGCCGACGAGCTGCTGCATCCGGAAGGTGATGTCCGCCATGTCGACCTCCGGTGAGGCGGAGACGCCGAGGTAGGCTCCCTCGCCCGCGGAGATCAGGAAGACCCAGCCCCCGTCGAACTCGACGAGCGTTTGCCGCCACCTCTGGGTGGCGTCCTCGCAGAAGAAGGCGAGGGAGCGGCTGAGCGACTGCACACCGCTCATCGCGGCGGCCACCCGGTCCGCGTCGTCCTTGCCGAAGTCCTGCGTCCGGGCCATCAGCAGGCCGTCGGCGGATATCAGGACGGCGTGCAGGGCCCCGGGAATCTCCAGGGCGCTGTCAAGCATCCATGACAGATCGTCGTTCACGAGAACTCATGCCCTTCGTTTCTCGCACCACGTGTGCTGCTCGACTGGTCCGCGGAGTCCGCAGGGGTGGCCCGCCGGCCCGACTGGGTGCCGCGCTGGAACGCGCCCATGATCGCCGCCGTCTCCGCGCCCGAGCGGGCGGGAGTGGGGGCGTTCGACGCGCTGCCCGGCACGATGGCCATCGGCCGCTTGCGGCGCCGCTTGGGCAGTCCGTCGGAGGTGGTGCTGGGCGCGGCCTGCGTCGACTCGGGGCCGCCGCGGGTGGGCGCGGGGGCGGGAGCGGCGGCGACGACCGGTGCCGGCTCCTTCTGCTCGGGCGCGTTGGTGAGCAGGTCGTGCGGCAGGAGGAGGACCGCCCGTACGCCGCCGTAGGGCGAGGTGGAGTCCACCGACACCTCGAAGCCGAAGCGTTCGGCGAGCACGCCGATCACCGCGAAACCAAACTGCGGCGGGTTGCCGAGCGCGGAGACGCCCGAGACGCGTTCGCTCGAGAGGAGTTTCTCCGCGCGGGCCCGCTCTTCGTCGTTCATACCGACACCGGCGTCGTCGACGACGATGCAAATGCCCTTGGGCACGGTGCGGATATTGATTTCGACGACGGTGTCCGGGCTGGAATAGCTGGTGGCGTTGTCGAGCATTTCGGCGAGGGCCAGTGCCACCGGTTCGACGGCGCGGCTCGTGATGCCGAAATCGACCTGCGAGAGGATTTCCACCCGCCGGTAGTGCCGGATCCTGCCCTGCGCGCTGCGGACCACGTCGTAGACCGAGGCCACGTCACGCTGGCGGCCGAGCCAGCCGTCGCAGAGGACCGCGATGGACTGGGCGCGACGGCCGAACTGGGAGTTCGTGTGGTCGATCTCCAGGAGGTCCTGGAGGATGACCGACTCGCCGTATTTGTTCTGGAGCCGGGAAACAATCAACTGCTGTTCCGCGGCAAGGCCCTGAAGCGTCCGCATCGCGGACTTCAGGACGGTTTTGGTTGCCTCTTCGGCTCTTTCCTGAGCTGCCTCGACGGATTTCGCGTACCCGTTCTCCAGCTCGGTGTGCTGAGCCCTGAGATCTGCGAACTCCTGCCTTAACGTACGCGCTGCCCTCCGCTGGCGAACAATGAGGGCGACTGCGACGATCACGGCGACGAGGAGAGCCCAGAATACCGGGTTCTGTATGTAATCAGTCATAAGACTCTCTTCAGGCGACTGACGGCCAGTGCTGAATTCCCGTCAACGCGGGTGGACCGGCGGACCCGCACCGGGGTCACCGCCCGGACTGTCCCCGTAGTCGGGGATGTCGTCTTCCACCCATCCGCCCGCTCTACAAGCGCCGTGATCGTATCACCACAAGATGCGATCAACGACCGCCAACATACGCGCTCTTGACGGTCATTGACGGTCCGTCAGACAGTTCGTCGACAGTCGCGCGACAGGCCCTCCGGAGCGGAAGCGATAAACGAGCTTCCGCGGCATTCGGGAGGTATGGCGAGAGGCGCGGCAAGGAGCTGAACGAAAAGCAAAGAAACGACAAAACCCGCCCCCGGGGTCCCGGGTGCGGGTGAGTGTCCGTCGATCGGTCGGCCGATCGATTGAGTGTCCGAGGGGGGACTTGAACCCCCACGCCCGATAAAGGGCACTAGCACCTCAAGCTAGCGCGTCTGCCATTCCGCCACCCGGACCAGGTGTCTGCCACCGCGCGGGTGCTCCCCCCGCGGCGACATGCACAACAATACCAAGCTTTGGGAGTGCCTTTCACCTGCGTATCCACCCGCCCGGGGGCGCCCGGCCGCGCGGCCTCCCCGGGGCGGGACCATGACACGGGCGCCACTCCCCCGCCGGCCGCGGGTCCGCGATGACCGAAAGTGCCGCACGCCCCCTGGACACCACCCACCGGATGCGGGATAACGAGATCCATACAGTATTCGTCGACTGTATGCAATGTACCGCGTGAGCCTTCCAACCCCCATGAAGGGACGGGAATTCGCCATGCCCGACGACACCCAGGACGTGATCTCCGGTGGTCATCTCGTAGCCAAGGCGCTGAAGGCCGAGGGCGTCGACCGCATCTACACCCTGTGCGGAGGCCACATCATCGACATCTACGACGGCTGCGTCGACGAGGGCATAGAAGTCGTCGACGTCCGCCACGAACAGGTCGCCGCCCACGCCGCCGACGGCTACGCCCGCATCACCGGCAGGCCCGGCTGCGCGGTCGTCACGGCCGGACCCGGCACCACCGACGCCGTCACCGGAGTCGCCAACGCCTTCCGCGCGGAGTCCCCGATGCTGCTGATCGGCGGCCAAGGCGCCCTGACCCAGCACAAGATGGGGTCCCTCCAGGACCTGCCGCACGTCGACATGATGACGCCGATCACCAAGTTCTCGGCGACCGTCCCCGACACGGCCCGCGCGGCGGACATGGTGTCCATGGCGTTCCGCGAGTGCTACCACGGCGCGCCCGGCCCCTCCTTCCTGGAGATCCCGCGCGACGTCCTCGACGCCAAGGTGCCCACAGCCGAGGCCCGGGTGCCGAAGACCGGTGCCTACCGTGCCTCGACCCGCTCGGCCGGCGACCCCGAAGCCGTCGAGCGGCTCGCCGACCTGCTCACGCACGCCGAGAAGCCGGCGATCCTGCTGGGCAGCCAGGTGTGGACGACCCGCGGCACCGAGGCGGCCGTCGAACTGGTCCGCACGCTGAACGTCCCCGCCTACATGAACGGCGCCGGCCGCGGCACCCTGCCCCCCGGCGACCCCCACCACTTCCAGCTGTCGCGCCGCTACGCCTTCTCCCGCGCCGACGTCATCGTGATCGTCGGCACGCCCTTCGACTTCCGCATGGGCTACGGCAAGCGGCTGTCGCCGGACGCCACCGTCGTGCAGATCGACCTCGACTACCGGACCGTCGGCAAGAACCGCGACATCGGCCTGGGCATCGTCGGCGACGCCGGCCTGGTGCTGAAGTCGGTGACCGAGGCCGCCTCCGGACGCCTGAACGGGGGCGCGTCCAAGCGCAAGGAGTGGCTGGACGAACTGCGCGCCGCCGAGCAGGCCGCGGTCGAGAAGCGGCTGCCGCAGCTGCGGTCGGACGC
The DNA here is from genome assembly GCF_042890065.1 of Streptomyces sp. NPDC002328. Taxonomy (NCBI): domain Bacteria; kingdom Bacillati; phylum Actinomycetota; class Actinomycetes; order Kitasatosporales; family Streptomycetaceae; genus Streptomyces; species Streptomyces sp. NPDC002328. The sequence goes on from NZ_JBIARQ010000004.1 coordinate 270,388, forward strand.
CTCGCCCATCCACCCCTACCGGCTGGTCGGCGAGATCAACGACTTCCTCACCGAGGACTCCGTCTACATCGGCGACGGCGGCGACATCGTCACCTTCTCCGGGCAGGTCGTCCAGCCCAAGTCGCCGGGCCACTGGATGGACCCGGGACCGCTGGGCACCCTCGGCGTCGGCGTCCCCTTCGTGCTCGCGGCCAAGCAGGCGCGGCCCGACAAGGAGGTCGTCGCCCTCTTCGGCGACGGCGCGTTCTCCCTCACCGGCTGGGACTTCGAGACCCTCGTCCGCTACGACCTCCCCTTCGTCGGCATCGTCGGCAACAACTCCTCCATGAACCAGATCCGCTACGGCCAGGCCGCCAAGTACGGCCCCGAGCGCCAGCGGGTCGGCAACACGCTCGGCGACGTCCACTACGACCAGTTCGCGCGGATGCTGGGCGGCTACGGCGAGGAGGTGCGCGACCCCGCCGACATCGGCCCCGCGCTGCGGCGCGCCCGGGAGTCCGGGAAGCCCTCGCTGATCAACGTCTGGGTCGACCCCGACGCCTACGCCCCCGGAACCATGAACCAGACCATGTACAAGTGAGGAGCCCTTGTCATGACCCAGGCTTCTACCGACGCGGCATCCACCGAAGCGGCTTCCGCCAAGGCTCTCCAGGGCGTGCGCGTCCTGGACATGACGCACGTCCAGTCCGGGCCGTCGGCGACCCAGCTGCTCGCCTGGCTCGGCGCGGACGTCGTCAAGCTGGAGGCGCCCTCCGGTGACATCACGCGCCGACAGCTGCGCGACCTGCCGGACGTCGACTCCCTCTACTTCACGATGCTCAACTGCAACAAGCGCAGCATCACCCTCAACACCAAGACCGAGCGCGGCAGGGAACTCCTCACCGAGCTGATCCGGCGCTCCGACGTCATGGTCGAGAACTTCGGTCCGGGCGCGGTCGACCGGATGGGCTTCACCTGGGACCGCATCCAGGAGATCAATCCACGGATCGTCTATGCCTCCATCAAAGGGTTCGGGGACGGCCCGTACACCGCGTTCAAGGCGTACGAGGTCGTCGCTCAGGCCATGGGCGGTTCTATGGCGACCACCGGTTTCGAGGACGGACCGCCGCTGGCGACGGGGGCCCAGATAGGGGACTCGGGCACGGGGGTCCACGCCGTGGCGGGGATCCTCGCGGCGCTGTTCCAGCGCGAGAGCACCGGGCGCGGTCAGCGGGTCAACGTGGCCATGCAGCATGCCGTCCTCAACCTCTGCCGGGTGAAGCTGAGGGACCAGCAGCGGCTGGCGCATGGCCCGCTCCGTGAATATCCCAACGACGACTTCGGCGACGAGGTTCCCCGGTCCGGGAACGCGTCCGGCGGCGGCCAGCCCGGCTGGGCCGTCAAGTGCGCTCCCGGCGGCCCGAACGACTACGTGTACGTCATCGTCCAGCCCGTCGGCTGGCAGCCGATCAGCGAGCTCATCGGCCGGCCCGAACTGGCGGACGACCCCGAATGGGCGACGCCGCAGGCCCGGCTGCCCAAGCTGAACAAGATGTTCCAGCTGATCGAGGAGTGGTCCTCGACGCTGCCCAAGTGGGAGGTGCTGGAGCGGCTCAACGCCCACGGCATCCCGTGCGGGCCGATCCTGTCCACGAAGGAGATCATCGAGGACGAGTCGCTGATCGCCAACGATATGGTGGTGCGGGTGCCGCACCCGGAGCGGGGCGAGTTCGTGACCGTCGGCAGCCCGCTCAAGCTCTCCGACTCCCCCGTCGAGGTGACCGGTTCGCCGCTGCTCGGCGAGCACAACGAAGAGGTGTTCGCCGGCGAGCTGGGGCTCGGCGACGAGGAGCTGCGTCTGCTCAAGTCGAACGGGGTGATCTGACGTGATGGCCGACGACCGGCGACCGCGGGTGCGCGCGCTGCTCGACGCGGTGCGCGCCGAGGGGCGGACCGTGCTGACCGCGCCGGAGGGCAAGGTGATCGCCGACGCGTACGGGATCGCCGTGCCGGGCGAGGAGCTAGCGACCGACGTCGAGGAGGCGGTGGCGTACGCGGCGCGCTTCGGCGGCCCCGTCGTGATGAAGATCGTCTCCCCGGACATCCCGCACAAGACCGACGCCGGCGGAGTGGTCGTCGGCGTCGAGGGCGCGGGGGACGTGAGGGCCGCGTTCCACACCGTCGTCGACAACGCGCGCGCGTACGACGCGTCGGCGCGCATCGACGGCGTGCAGATCCAGGAGCTGCTGCCGAAGAGCCAGGAGGTCATCGTCGGCGCGGTCACCGACCCGACGTTCGGGAAGGTCGTCGCGTTCGGGCTGGGCGGGGTGCTGGTGGAGGTCCTCAAGGACGTCACCTTCCGGCTCGCGCCCGTGGACGCCGACGAGGCGCTGTCCATGCTGGACTCGATCCGGTCGGCGGAGATCCTGCGTGGGGTGCGCGGGCAGGCCGGCGTGGACCGGTGGGCGGTCGCCGAGCAGATCAGGCGTGTGTCCCAACTGGTCGCGGACTTCCCGGAGATCGGGGAGGTCGATCTCAACCCGGTGGTGGCGACGGCGGACGGGGCGGTCGCGGCCGACGTCCGTGTCATCCTCGCGGAGGACCTGCCGAAGCCCAGGCGGACGTACACGCGCGAGGAGATCCTCACCTCGATGCGCCGGCTGATGCAGCCCTCGTCCGTCGCCGTGATCGGCGCGTCCGACACCCAGGGCAAGATCGGCAACTCGGTGATGCGCAACCTGGTCGACGGGGGCTTCGCCGGGGAGATCCATCCGGTGAATCCCCGGGCCGACGACATTCTGGGCCGCAAGGCGTACAAGAGCGTCGCCGACGTCCCCGGCGAGGTGGACGTGGCGGTCTTCGCGATCCCCGCGGAGTTCGTGGCCTCGGCCCTGGAGGAGGTGGGACGCAAGCGGATCCCCAACGCCGTGCTGATCCCCTCGGGGTTCGCGGAGATCGGGGAGCACGGACTCCAGGCGGAGATCGTAGCGGTCGCCGAGCGGCACGGCATCCGGCTGCTGGGGCCCAACATCTACGGCTACTACTCGACCTGGCAGGACCTGTGCGCCACGTTCTGCACGCCGTACGACGTCAAGGGCGGCGTGGCGCTGACCTCGCAGTCCGGGGGCATCGGGATGGCCGTCCTGGGCTTCGCGCGGACGACGAAGACGGGCGTGTCGGCGATCGTGGGGCTCGGCAACAAGGCGGACCTGGACGAGGACGACCTGCTGACCTGGTTCGGCGAGGACCCGCGCACCGACTGCATCGCGATGCACCTGGAGGACCTCAAGGACGGGCGCGCCTTCGTCGAGGCGGCGCGCGCGACCGTGCCGAAGAAGCCCGTCGTCGTGCTGAAGGCCGGGCGCACGGCGGCGGGCGCGAGGGCCGCGGGCTCGCACACGGGCGCGCTGGCGGGCGACGACGCCGTCTACGACGACATCCTGCGGCAGGCCGGCGTGATCAGGGCGCCCGGACTGAACGACCTGCTGGAGTACGCGCGCGCGTTGCCGGTGCTTCCCACTCCCCGGGGCGACAACGTCGTCATCATCACGGGCGCGGGCGGCAGCGGTGTGCTGCTGTCCGACGCGGTGAGCGACAACGGGCTGACGCTGATGGAGATCCCGCCGGACCTCGACGCGTCCTTCCGGCGGTTCATCCCGCCCTTCGGGGCCGCGGGCAACCCGGTCGACATCACCGGGGGCGAGCCGCCGTCGACGTACGAGGCGACGATCCGGCTCGGCCTGGAGGATCCGCGCGTCCACGCGCTCGTCCTCGGCTACTGGCACACCATCGTCACTCCCCCGATGGTCTTCGCCGAGCTCACCGCGCGCGTGGTCGCCGAGTTCCGCGAGCGCGGCGTCGAGAAGCCCGTGGTGGCGTCGCTGGCGGGCGACGTGGAGGTCGAGGAGGCCTGCCAGTACCTGTACGAGCGGGGCGTCGTGGCCTACCCGTACACGACGGAGAAGCCGGTGGCGGTGCTCGCCGCGAAGTACCGGTGGGCGCGGGCCGCCGGGCTGATGGGGGGCGGTCGATGAGGTGACCGGCCCCCGGGACGGCCGACGGCACGCGTCGGCCGCCCCGGGGCCCGTGCGCACACGAAAGGCATTGGACAGGGGGCGCTGGCCAGAACTTTCGACCGCAAGGGGTGCGACGCACATGACAACCACCGACTTCTCGACGGCCCTCCCCTGCCGGGAGGTGACCGACCGCAACGGCCGCGTGTACCGGATCGGCGAGACCGACCGCGACATCATGGGGCGGCCACGATGGACGATGGTGCTCTTCCCGTGGATGGGCATGCTGGGCATCAGCTCCTCGGAGTACGCGTTCACGTCGGCCGAGGACACGCTGCACGAGGCCCATCTGTGGAACAGCGGGCACATCTTCTGGCTGATGGGCGTCTGGGTGTTCTTCCAGGCCGCGGTGGCCTTCCCCGCCGGGCGGTTGCGCGAGAGCGGCAGACTCCCCGCGCGGTACGCGATGATGCTCGGCGCGCTGGGCACGGTCTGCGGTTACGTCGCCCTGGCGTTCGCGCCGCACGTGATCGTCGCCTACTTGGGGTTCGGCATGTTCAGCGGCATCGGCGCCGGCCTGGTCTACGCGACCTGCGTCAACATGGTCGGCAAGTGGTATCCGGAGCGCAAGGGCGGCAAGACCGGCATGGTCAACGGCGGTTTCGCCTACGGCTCGGTGCCCTTCGTGTTCCTGTTCACCTCGTACATGGACCTGAGCAACTACCAGGGCGTGCTGGTGACGGTGGGCGTCGTCTGCTGCTCGGTCGTCGCCTTCGCGGGCTGGTTCTTCAAGGACCCGCCGAAGAACTGGTGGCCGCCGCACGTGGACCCGCTCCGGATGACCGACGACCCGAAGATCCGCCGGGCGCTGGAGAAGAACCCCCCGGCCGTGAAGCAGTACACGCCGAAGGAGGCCGCCCGTACCCCCGTCCTGTGGATGATGTGGTTCTGTCTGCTCTGCACGGCCGGCATCAAAATCTTCGGCATCGCCTTCCAGGTGCCGTTCGGCAAGGAGATGGGGTTCGCGGGCGGCATCGTGGCCACGGCGATGTCCCTGAAGGCCATCGTCAACGGCACGGGACGCGGCGTCATCGGCTGGATCTCCGACCGCTCCGGCCGCCGCAACACACTGGTCATCGTCTGTCTGGTGCTCGGCGCCGCCCAGTTCGGGGTGCTGGTCTCCGGCCAGATGGGCAGCATGCCGTTCTTCCTGTTCTGCTCCATGGTCTCCGGCTTCGGCGGCGGCGCGATCTTCCCGCTGTTCGCGGCCATGACGGCGAACTACTTCGGCGAGAACAACAACGCCACCAACTACGGCATGGTCTACAGCTCGAAGCTGATCTCCGGGCTGGTGGGCTCCGGCATGGGCGCGGTGGTGGTGGGTGCGTGGGACTACGAGGGCGCGTTCGTCATCGCGGGCTGCATCGGGCTGGCCTCCGCGGTGCTGGCGTTCTTCCTCAGGGCTCCGGGACGCCCCGCGGCCCGGAAGGTCGTGCCCAACCCGCGCCCGCTCGGCGATGAGGCGGCGTGACGCGGGTCCGGCGGGCTCAGCGCTGTCCGGTGCGCGTCAGCACTTCTCGCGCAGGGAGTGCAGGTGTTCGCTGGAGCGCCGCGCGAAGGTGAAGGACTCGGCCGGGTTGTCGTGCTCGGCCTGCCAATGGTGGGCGAGGCGGTGGCCGCGCAGCCGGGTGACGGCGGAGATGAACCGCTGGTAGTCGATGTCGCCGTCGCCGACGTCGACCATGCGGTAGCCGAACGGGTTCGCCGGGTCGCTCGCCCCGTCCTTCACATGGAAGAGGGGGTAGCGGTGCGGTCGCCTGAGGACGTAGTCGAGCGGCTCGAACGGCGCGGCGCCGCCGTCGGGCCGCTTGGAGAAGCGGAACTGGCCGACGTAGGCCCAGTAGACGTCCATCTCCAGGAACACCAGGTCGGGGTCGGTCTCGGCGAGCAGCACGTCGTAGAGGCGGACCTTGGGGTCGTCGGTGGCGAAGGAGAACTCCTCGGAGTGGTTGTGCTGGTAGAACTTCATGCCGCGGGCCCGCGCCGCCGCGCCGTAGGCGTTGAAGTCGTCGGCCGCCCGTTTCCACGCGTCGACGGTGGAGCCGTAGCGGAACGGTCCCGCGGCGGTGCCGATGTGCTGGAGGCCCAGGGCCTGGGCGTCGTCGAGGACCTTGGTGAGGTTCTGGGCGAAGGTGTAGGCGTTCGGGTCGCTGGAGTAGTAGCCGACGTGGCTGCCGATCGGGGTGAGGCCGTGGTCGCGGGCCAGCCGCCTGAGCCGGGCGAGGGTGATCGGGCCCGCCGAACCCTGCGTGTATCCGGCGAACTCGACCTCGTCGTAGCCGTACTTCTCCAACTCGGCGAAGACGGGCGCGAATCCGAGGGTGGAGACCTTGTCGCGCAGGCTGTAGAGCTGGATGCCGAGCCGGCCAGGGGGCAGGACGGGACGGCCGCGGCCCGCGGCGGCGGGAGCGGCGGCGGTCGGAGTGGCGGCGGCGCCCAGCAGGGCGGCGGCGGTGGCGCCCGCGGCGACGCCGAGCATGCCTCGTCTGCTGAGGCGTCGGGCGAGTTCGGGATCGGTCTGGGAGATGCGGCTCATGCCTGGAACTCCTCGGGATCGGCGGGCGTTGTCAGTGGTGAGTGCTTCACTTGTGACCAGTCGGGACAGGTCTGACAGATCAGGACAGACCTGCCAGGTGGAGCAGGAGTGGTTTCACGTCGGTGGCCGCGAGGCGGTCGCCGACACAACGGGGGGTGGAGCAGATGAGGAGCGGACCGTCGTCGTCGCTCGCCGGAAGGCGGCCGTGGCTGCCGCGAATAGGTGAGGGATCGAGGGGCACGACCGCCATGCGGTAGCGCATGCCGAGTTTCTTGCGCGCCAGCGCGGTCGCCGCCTTGACCTTCACATAGGGGTCGAGCGGATCCATGAACAGCTCGACCGGGTCGTAGCCGGGTTTGCGGTGGATCTCGACGAGTCGGGCGAAGTCGGGCGCGCGGTCGTCGTCGAGCCAGTAGTAGTACGTGAACCAGGCGTCCGGCTCCGCCACGGCGACGAGTTCGCCGGAGCGCGGATGGTCGAGGTGGTGCGCCTTCTTTCCTTCGTCGTCGAGGAGCAGTTCGACGCCGGGCAGGTCGATGAGCGCGGCTCGGGCGGCGTGCAGGTCCTCGGGCCGGCGGATGTAGACGTGGGCGATCTGGTGGTCGGCGACCGCGAAGGCGCGGGAGGCCATCGGGTCGAGGTACTCCATGCCGTCCTGCGTGTGCACCTCCAGCAGGCCGGCCCGGCGCAGGGCGCGGTTGATGTCCACGGGCCGGTTCACACGGGTGATGCCGTACTCGGACAGCGCGACGACGGTCCGGCCCTCGGCGCGCGCGTCGTCGAGGAGCGGGGCGAGGGCGGTGTCGAGGTCGGCGGCGGCCTTCAGGGAGCGCGGGTCGTCGGGGCCGAAGCGCTGGAGGTCGTAGTCGAGGTGAGGGAGGTAGCAGAGGGCGAGGTCGGGGTGGCGGGTGTGCAGGATGTGGCGGGTCGCGCCGATGATCCAGCGGCTGGACACCAGGTCCGCGCCCGGTCCCCAGAAGTGAAAGAGGGGGAACGTGCCGAGTTTCTCGGTGAGTTCGTCGTGCAGGGCCGGTGGCCGGGTGTAGCAGTCGGGTTCCTTGCGGCCGTCGGCGTAGTAGACCGGACGGGGGGTGACGGTGAAGTCGGTGTCGGCGCCCATGGCGTACCACCAGCAGATGTTGGCGACCGTGTAGCCGGGGTGCGCTCGCCGGGCGGCATCCCAGAGTTTGTCCCCGGCGACGAGTCCGTTGTGCTGCCGCCACAGCAGTACGTCGCCGAGTTCACGGAAGTACCAGCCGTTGCCGACGATGCCGTGCTCCGAGGGATGGACGCCGGTGAGGAAGGTGGACTGGGCGGCACAGGTGACGGCGGGCAGGACGGTGCCGAGCGACGCCTGGGAGCCGGCCCGGGCGAGGGCGCGCAGGCGGGGCATGTGATCGAGGAGACGGGGGGTGAGGCCTACGACGTCGAGGACGAGGAGGGGAGTGGTCATGGCAGCTCCTTCAGGCCGAGGTCCGTCAACAGGTCACGGGCGAGGGCGAGTTCTGCGGCGATGCCGTCGGCGAGCTGGGTGCGGGCGCGGGGCCGCAGGTCGGCGGGGAGGGCCTGCCAGGTGTAGGTCTCGACCTCCAGGTGGTGGGTGAGGGGGTGCGGGCCGCCGACGAGGCGGGTCAGCGCGGCTTTGAGGACGGGGAGCGTGGAGGTGAGGGGCGCGGCGGGGGCCGCGTGGAGCGGGACGTGGAAGTGGGCGCGCCAGGGCGCGGAGTCGGGCAGGGCGTCGCCTGCCAGGGCTTCGCCGAGGTCGTCGGTGCCGTGTCGGCCGGTGGCGGTGAGGGTGCGGGTCTGGTGCAGGAAGCGGGGCTCGTCGAAGGCGGCGAGGGCCTCGCGGACGGCGGGGAGACGGGGGTGTTCGGCGTGCAGGGCCGCCGACAGCTGGGATTTGACGACGGGGACGTGCGCTGCGGCGAGCGCGTCCAGGGCGGTGTGCGGATCTTCGAAGGAGGTGGCGAGGTGGCAGGTGTCGACGCAGACGCCGATGCGGGGGTGGCCGATGGAGGTGAGCGGGGGAAGGGCGTCGCCGGTGGTCTCGACGGTGCAGCCGGGTTCCGGTTCGAGGCCGACGCGGACGGACCGTCCGGTGAGATCGGCGAGCGCGTCGAGGCGTTCGGCGAGGGTGAGCAGCGCGGAGTGGGCGGTCTCGGCGCGGGCGGCGTTCCAGGTGGTGCGCCAGCCGAGGGGGAGGGTGGAGACGCTGCCCTCGGTGACGTCGTCCGGGAGGAGTGCGGCGAGGACGCGGGCCAGTGCGGTGGTGTGGTCGAGGCGTTCGGGGTCGGCCCAGTCGGGCTTGTAGACGCGGTACTTGACCTGCTCGGCGCCGAAGCCCTGGTAGGGGAAGCCGTTGAGGGTGACGACTTCGAGGCCGCGCCGGTCCAGAGCGGTGCGCAGGCCGCGCAGGGCGGACGGATCGGTGTCGAGGGCGCGGGCGGCGTCCCTGGCGAGCCACAGCCCGATGCCGAGCCGGTCGCGTCCGAGCCTGCGGCGGACGGGTTCGCAGTGGTCGCGCAGTTGGGCCAGGACTCCGTCGAGGGTCTCCGCGGGGTGGACGTTGGTGCAGTAGGCGAGATGGACGGTGGAGCCGTCGGGGTGACGGAAGCGCATCGCTCACTCCCCGCCGCGCAGCACGGAGTTGCCCTGGTGGGTGGCGCCGGGGTCGGTGGCGTCGGCCGACGCCGGCTCGAGGTTCAGCCGGCCGCTGAGGCCGTAGAAGGCGACGGGGTTGCGCCACAGGACGCGGTCGACGTCGTCCTCGGTGAAGCCCTCCCCCAGCATCAGGTCGCCGACCCCGCGCGTCTTGAGGGGGTCGCTGCGGCCCCAGTCGGCGGCGGAGTTCACCAGGAGCCGGTCGGTGCCGTGGGCGCGCAGCAGCTCCACCGTGCGGCGTTCGTCCATCTTGGTGTCCGGATAGACGGAGAAGCCCAGCCAGCAGCCGCTGTCGGCGGCCTCCTTCACGGTGGTCTCGTTGAGGTGGTCGATCAGGACGCGGTCCTCGGGCAGGGCGGACTCGCGGACGACGTCGAGGGTGCGCCGCAGTCCGGCGAGCTTGTCGCGGTGCGGGGTGTGCACGAGCGCGGGCAGGCCGTGGTCGGCGGCGAGCTGGAGCTGCCGGGCGAGGGCGACGTCCTCGGCGGGCGTCATCGAGTCGTAGCCGATCTCACCGACGGCCACGACCTGGTCCTTGACGAGGTAGCGGGGCAGTTCGTCCAGGACGGGGACGCAGCGCGGGTCGTTCGCCTCCTTGGGGTTGAGGGCGAGCGCGCAGTGGTGGGCGATGCCGTGCTGGGCGGCGCGGAAGGGCTCCCAGCCGAGCAGGGAGTCGAAGTAGTCGAGGAAGGAGGCGGGCGAGGTGCGGGGCTGGCCGAGCCAGAAGGACGGCTCGACGACGGCGCGGACGCCGGCGGCGTGCATCGCCTCGTAGTCGTCCGTGGTCCTGGAGGTCATGTGGATGTGGGGGTCGAAGATGCGCATCAGGACTCCTTGCCGTGGGGGTGCGGGCCGCGCGGTGCGGCGCCGGCCGGGACGGCTGCCGGGTCTGCCGGGTCTGCCGGGTCTGCCGGCTCTGCCGGCTCTGCCGGGACGGCTGCCTCGTCCGCCGGGGCGGATCCCGTGCCTGCCGCCCCGGTCGGGGTCAGGGTCAGGGTCAGGACGCGGTGCAGATCGCCGGGGACGGGGCGGTTCGCGGCGGTGCGTTCGGCGGCGAAGTCGCCCAGCATGCGGGCCAGTTCGGCATCGGCGCGGGCCCGCTGCGCGAGACCCGCCACCTCGTCCACGGGCACTCCGGTGAACAGGCACTTCAGCACGGCGTGCCGCCAGGCGTGCGCGCCGAGGTGCCGGGCGGCGTACGGGCCGACGGCGGCGGCCAGGAGCCGGGTGTCGTTGGTGCGCAGGGCGTCCTCGACGAGCGGCAGGGCGTCCGGGCCCGGCACGAGGTGCGGCAGGGCGAGCAGGACGGCGCGGCGTTCGTCGGCGGTGCCCTGGGAGTAGACCCGGGTGAGGGCGGCCGGGTCGGCCCCGGCCGCGTGCAGGACGAGGACGCGGACGGCGTCGGCGTAGGCCCCGCCGCAGCGGCGGCCGGCTTCGGCGAGGCGCAGCTCCCACACGGAGATGGGCCCGTGGACGCCGGGGTGGGCGCCGGCTTCGTCGAGGGCGCGCAGGAACCAGTCGCGGGCGGAGGCGGGGAGGTGGGACTCCAGGTGGGTGCGGAGGGAGGCGAGGTGCGTGGAGGGGGTGAGCGGGGTGGGGGTGAGCGGGGCGGGGGCGGGAGCGGCCGGCTCGGTGGGGGTGGGAGGGGCTGCCCCGGGGGCCGTGGGTCGGTCGGGGTGGGTCATCGGGGGCTCCCTGCGGGGGCGGCGGTGGGTTCGCCGGGTGGGGCGGGCGCCGTCGCGCGGTGGAGGTACGGGAGGGAGAGGGCGGCGTGGTGGGGGCCGGCGTGGGAGTGGCGGGGCAGTTCCACGACGGTCAGTCCCCGGTAGCCGGTGGCGGAGAGGGCGGCCAGGACGGGCGGGAAGTCGATCTCGCCGTCTCCGAACGGGAGGTGCTCGTGGACGCCGCGGCGCATGTCCTCGATCTGGACGTGGCGCAGCCAGGGAGCGGCGGCGGCCACGCAGTCGGCGGGAGGGAGGGGTTCGAGGCACTGGCAGTGGCCTATGTCGAGGGTGAGTCCGAGGGACGCGGGGTCGCCGAGGAGGTGCCGGAGGCGGTGGAAGTCGGCGAGGGTGGCGAGGAGGTGACCGGGTTCGGGTTCGACGGCGAGGGGGACGCCGGCGGTGGCGGCGGCGTCCAGGACGGGGGTGAGGGATTGCGCGAGGCGCTGCCAGGCGATGGCGCGGTCGGTGCCGGGCGGGAGGGTGCCGCTGAAGCAGTGCACGGCGTGGGCGCCGAGGTCGGCGGCGACCTGGACGGCGCGGAGCAGCAGGTCGGCACGGCGGGCCCGGTCGTCGGGGTCCGGGTCGAGCAGGGAGGGGCCGTGCTTGCGGCGCGGGTCGAGGACATAGCGGGCGCCCGTCTCCACGGTGACGTCGAGGCCGAGCGCGTCCAGGCGGTGGGCGAGGCGTCGGGTGCGGGCGGCGAGGTCCGGGGCGAGCGGGTCGAGGTGCATGTGGTCGAGGGTCAGGCCGAGGCCGTCGTAGCCGAGGTCGGCGAGGAGGGTGAGGGCGTCGTCGAGGCGGAGGTCGGCGAGGCCGTTGGTGCCGTAGCCGAAGCGGAGCAGGTGGGGGGCCGTGTCGGGGGCGGGGGCGGTGCGCCGGGTGGCCCGGGTCATGTGACGCTCACCTTCCTGGCGAAGGTGCGGGCGGCGGGGGCGAGGGCCGCCGTGAGGAGGGCGGTGGCGGTGGCCCCGGCCCGGGCGGCGAGGGCGGCTTGGAGGGGGATGGTGGCGCGGACGCCGGCGCCGACGGCTCGTTGGGTGAGAGGGGGTGAGGGGTTGAGGGCGGCGTGGAGGTAGGGGCGGGCGGTGGTGGCGGCGTAGGCGGCGGTGAGTGCCGCGGTCAGCGCGGTGCGGGGGCGGGGACGAGGTCGGGGTCGGCGCTGGTGGGCCGGTGGTCGCGGCCGGTGTGACGGCGGGTGGTTCAGCAGCCATGTCAGCGCGCCTGTGGTGGCGAGGGCGGCCAGCGGGGCCAGTGGGGTGCCGTCGCGGGTCTCGTGACGGGAGACGGCGGTGACCGCGAGGGTGTGCGTGCTCAGCAGCGCCGCCGAGGGGAGGGCGGGTCGGATCCGGCCGGCGGTGGCGGCCGCGCCGAGGAGGAGGTCCAGGCCGCGGGCGGCGGCCATGGCGGGCGGGCCTGCCGGGGTGCGCTTCAGGGCGAGGTCGTAGGACCAGACGGTCGCCGCGAGGGGCGCGGCCACCGCCAGGGCGGGGCGGCCGGCTCGGGCGGCGAGGGCGAGACCGGTCGCGGTGAGGGCGCAGGCGGCGGTGAGGGCGGCGGCGGGGCGGACGCGGCCGGAGGGGAGGGGGCGGTGGGGGCGTTCGGCGGCGTCCTCGGTGCGGTCGGCCCAGTCGTTGAGGGCCATGCCGGCCTCGTACAGGCAGAGGGAGGAGGCGATGGCGAGCAGGGTGCGGGGGTTCGGGCGGGCGGTGAGGGCGGCGGCGCCGGCGAGGGCGTCTCCGGGGACGGTGAAGAGGGCGGGGAGACGGAGGAGTTCGGCCCAGGCGCGTAAGGGGTGTGCGGGTGACTCCGTGTTCGTGGACGCCGTCACCGCTGCTCCCCCGTGCCGACGGTCAAGCGGCGGGCGAACCGCAGCAGTTCGGTGTGCTGGTCGGCCAGGGAGGAGGGTGCGTCGCCGAGGGGGTCCTTGAAGTAGAAGGCGAGTTCGGGGCGGGGGCCGGACAGGCCGTGTTCGTGGGCGCGGGCGAGCAGCCGGGCCAGGTCGAGGACGAGGGGTGCGGCGAGGGCCGAGTCGCAGCCCTGCCAGATGGTCTGGAGGATCATGCGGGTGCCGAGGAAGCCGTCGAAGGCGATGTGGTCCCAGGCGGTCTTCCAGTCGCCGAGGGCGGGGACGTCGTCGATGTGGACCTGGCCCTCGGGGGTGGTTCCGAGGGTGTCGGCGAGGACGCGTTCCTTGCCGGCGTTCTTGGCCGCGGCCGCCGCGGGGTCGGCGAGGGCGGCTCCGTCGCCGCCGCCGAGGAGGTTGGCCCCGGACCAGGCCCGTACGTCGAGCGCCCGCTGCGTGAACATCGGGCCGAGGACGGACCGCAGGAGGGTCTGGCCGGTCTTGCCGTCCCGGCCGGCGTACGGCAGGCCGCTCGCGGCGGCGGGTCCGGCGAGGGCGGGGTGGCGCAGGCCCGTGGAGGGGGTGAAGTCGGCGTAGGGGCAGCCGGCGCGCAGGGCGGCCGCCGCGTACAGCGAGCTAGGGGGGAGGGCGGGGCCGGCGGGCGCGGGTTCCGTGGAGGCGACGTTCACGACGACCGCGCGGGCCAGGCCGTTGCGTCGTACGAACGCGCGCAGGTCCGCGGTGAAGGCGGCGATCAGCTGTTCCTCGTCGCGGGTGTCGCCCGGGAGGGGGCCGCCCGGTCTGATCTCGCGGTCGGCGGCGGTGAGTTCCGCCGTCACGGCGGAGGGGAGACCGGGGGGCAGGACCCCGCCGGCGGCGAGTTGTTCGGCTCGTTTGGGCAGGGGGCAGTCGAGGGTGTCGTGTCCGCCGAAGACGAGGGACGACAGGGCGGGCAGGCCGCTGCCGGCGAAGGCGGGGGTCTCGGTGACGAGGCCTGTCGGTGGGCGCAGGCCGGCGGTCAGGGCGGCGCAGCCCGCCACGACGGTGGTGGCGACGGAGCCGCGGGCCCCGATCAGCCAGACGCCGACGCGAGGAGGGACAGAGCGGGGCGGCGTGGGCGCGGGCGTAGGCGCGGGCGCGGACATGAGCGGCCTCCTTGTCGTGCGCGAACCCTCGGCGGGCAGGGGGTGGTGACGGCGGGCGGGGGTCCGGCGCCCCCGCCCGCCGCCGTTCAGGGGCCCCGGACGGGCGGTTCCTTGCCGAGGCTCAGTTGCTGAAGGCTGCGTCGAAGGAGGCCGTCGGGGGCTCGAAGTCGTAGGCCTTGAGGCGGGTGAGGGCCTCGGGGGCGCCTTGGAGCCGGTCCATGCCGGCGTCCTCCCACTCCACGGAGACGGGGCCGCCGTAGCCGATGGAGCGCAGCATGCGGAAGACGTCCTCCCAGGGGACGTCCCCGTGGCCGGCGGAGACGAAGTCCCAGCCGCGGCGCGGGTCGCCCCAGGGCAGATGGGAGCCCAGCCGGCCGTTGCGTCCGTCGAGGCGTCTGCGGGCCTCCTTGCAGTCCACGTGGTAGACGCGGTCGCGGAAGTCCCAGAGGAATCCGACCGGGTCGAGGTCCTGCCACACGAAGTGGCTGGGGTCGAAGTTGAGGCCGAAGGCCGGCCTGCGGTCGATCGCGTCCAGGGTGCGCACGGTCGTCCAGTAGTCGTAGGCGATCTCGCTGGGGTGGACCTCGTGGGCGAAGCGCACGCCCTCCGCGTCGAAGACGTCGAGGATCGGGTTCCAGCGCTCGGCGAAGTCCTCGTAGCCGCGCTCGATCATCGACTCGGGCGCGGGCGGGAACATGGCCACCAGGTGCCAGATGGCGGAGCCGGTGAAGCCGACGACGGTGTCGACGCCGAAGGCGGCCGCGGCGCGGGCGGTGTCGGCGATCTCGGCGGCGGCCCGCCGCCGGACGCCTTCCGGTTCGCCGTCGCCCCAGATGCGGGCGGGCAGGATCGCCCGATGGCGTTCGTCGATGATCGCGTCGCACACCGCCTGTCCCACCAGGTGGTTGGAGATCGCCCAGCACTTCAGGCCGTACCGGTCGAGGAGTTGGTGGCGGGACTTCACGTAGGCGGGGTCGGCCAGGGCCTTGTCGACTTCGAAGTGGTCTCCCCAGCAGGCGAGTTCGAGGCCGTCGTAACCGAAGTCGCGGGCGAGGCGGCAGACCTCCTCCAGGGGGAGGTCGGCCCACTGGCCGGTGAAGAGCGTGAATCTGCGCGGCATGCTCCGGGCCCTCTCAGTCGGCTATCGGGGTGTAGACGGAGTTCTTCTCGGCGCTCTCCTCGACCGCCGCGAGGACGCGTTGGACCTGGAGGCCGTCCGCGAAGGAGGGTTCGGGCCGGCGACCCTCGGCGATGGCGTGGACGAGGTCGCGGGCCTGGTGGACGAAGGTGTGCTCGTATCCGAGGCCGTGGCCCGGCGGCCACCAGGCCTCCAGGTAGGGGTGGTCGGGCTCGGTGACGAGGATGCGGCGGAATCCCGCGTGCGCGCCGGGCTCGGTGGCGTCGTGGAACCACAGTTCGTTGAGGCGTTCCAGGTCGAAGGCCAACGAGCCGCGTTCTCCGTTGAGTTCGAGGCGCAGGGCGTTCTTGCGGCCGGTGGCGTAGCGGGTCGCCTCGAAAGAGGCGAGGGCGCCGGAGGGGAAGCGGCCGGTGAACAGGGCGGCGTCGTCGACGGTGACCGTACCGGCGGCCGTCTTCACGGTGGCGCCGATGCCTGAGCCCGGTTCGGCGGTGAGCCCGCTGGTCGCACCGCCGGGCAGCGGCCGTTGCCGTACGAACGTCTCGGTGAGCGCGGAGACGCCCGCGAGCCGCTCCCCCACGAGATGCTGGGAGAGGTCGACGATGTGCGCGCCCAGGTCGCCGAGCGAGCCGGAGCCGGCGAGCTCCCTGCGCAGCCGCCAGGTGAGCGGGAACTCGGGGTCGTTGAGCCAGTCCTGAAGGTACGTCACCCGGACGTGCCGCAGCGCCCCGAGGCGGCCCTCGGCGACCATCCGGCGGGCCAGCGCGGTGGCGGGCACCCGGCGGTAGTTGAAGCCGACCATCGCCAACTGCCCTGTGCTGTACGCGGCTTCCGCCGCGCCCGCCATCGTCTCGGCCTCCTCGACGGTGTTGGCGAGGGGCTTCTCGCACAGCACGTGCTTGCCGGCGGCCAGCGCGGCGACGGCGATCTCGGCATGGCTGTCACCGGGGGTGCAGATGTCGACGAGGTCGATGTCGTCCCGCTCGATCAGCGCCCGCCAGTCGGTCTCGGTCGACGCCCAGCCGTGCCGGTCGGCCGCCGCGCGCACGGCGGCGGCGTCACGGCCGCACAGCGCGGCGAGGACCGGGCGGCGGGGCAGGTCGAACACGCGGCCCGCGGTGCGCCAGCCCTGGGAGTGGGCGGCGCCCATGAACGCGTAGCCGACCATGCCGACGCGGAGCGGCGGCCGGCCTGCTCCCCCTCCCGCTCCGGCTCCCCCTCCCGCTCCGGCTCCCGCTGACTGCTGCGGCTGTTCCATGCAGGGGTCCTCCTCGTCGTCGTGGCACGGTGGGGGGTGCGGCCTGCCGCGCGGCGGCCGGGGCCGGGGGCCGAGGGCCGGGGGCCGCCCCGCCTCACCGGAACCCGGTCGGCATGTACTGGTCGACGTTGGACTTGTCGACGACCGCCGAGTAGAGGGTGATCGACGCGGGGATCTCGTACTCGGCGAGGCCGCCCACACCCTTGCCCTGTCCCAGCGCGCGGGCGAGGTCGATCGCCGAGGCGGCCATGGTGGGCGGGTAGAGGACGGTCGCCTTCAGGACCCCGTCGTCCTTCTTGATCGCCTGGAAGGCGGAGAGTGCGCCCGCACCGCCGACCATGAGGAAGTCGTCGCGTCCGGCCTGCTCGACGGCGCGCAGCGCGCCCACGCCCTGGTCGTCGTCGTGGTTCCACAGCGCGTCGAACCTCGGTTGCGCCTGGAGGAGTTGGGCCATCTTGGCCTGTCCGGACTCCACCGTGAACTCGGCTGCCTGACGGGCCACCTTCTTGATGTTGGGGTAGTTCTTCAGCGCGTCGTCGAAGCCCTGGGTGCGCTGCTGGGTGAGCTCCAGGTTGTCCAGGCCCGCCAGTTCGATGACACGGGCGTCGGACTTCCCCTTGAGCCGCTCGCCGATGTAGTGGCCGGCGTTGAGCCCCATGCCGTAGTTGTCGCCGCCGATCCAACAGCGGTACGCCTGCGGGGTGTTGAAGATCCGGTCGAGGTTGACGACGGGGATGCCGGCGCGCATCGCCTTCAGGCCGACCTGGGTGAGGGCCTTGCCGTCGGCGGGCAGCACGACCAGGACGTCGACCTTCTTGTTGATGAGGGTCTCGATCTGGCCGATCTGCTGGGCGGTGTCGTTCGAGCCCTCGGTGATCTCCAGGGTGACGTCGGAGTACTTTTTCGCGCGCTTCTCGGCGTTGTCGTTGATGGCGTTGAGCCAGCCGTGGTCGGCCTGGGGTCCGGCGAAGCCGATGGTGACCCGCTTGCCGGGCTTGTCGTCGGCGGCCGGCCGGCTGTCCGCGGCGGGCTCCTCGTCCTTCGGGTCATTGCTGGTGCAACCGGCGAGGAGTGCGCCGGTCGAGACGGCGGCGGTCCCGAGGAGCAGTCCTCTGCGACTGGTGAGACGGCTGGTGAAGGACGTCGGCTCTGGCATGGCGGTGAACCCTTTCCTCAGGTCGTGCTCGCGGTACGGCGCTGGACCAGCACGGCGGCGACGATGATCGCTCCCTTGGCGATCTGCTGGACGTCGCTCTGTAGGTTGTTCAGGGCGAAGATGTTGGTGATCGTGGTGAAGACCAGGACGCCGAGGACGGAGCCGGTGATGGTGCCGCGACCCCCGCTGAGCAGCGTGCCGCCGATGATCGCGGCGGCGATGGCGTCGAGTTCGTAGAGGTTGCCGTTGGTGTTCTGGCCGGAGCCGGACAGGATGATCAGCAGGAAGGCGGCGATGCCGCAGCACAGTCCGGACAGCAGATAGAGGTAGAGCCGCTGGCGGCGCACGTCGATGCCGGCGAGCCGGGCGGCCTCGGCGTTGCCGCCGACGGCGACGGTGCGCCGGCCGAAGGTGGTGCGGTTCAGCACGAGCCAGCCGATGACCGTCACGACTGCGAAGACCATGACGAGGGGCGGCACGCCGAGGACGTAGGCGTCGCGTTCGCCGAGGTCGAGGATGCCGTCGACGGTGACGATCTGTGTCTTGCCGTCGGTGATCTGGAGGGCGAGTCCGCGGGCCGAGGCGAGCATGGCGAGGGTGGCGATGAACGGGACCATCCCGCCGTAGGCGATGAGGAGGCCGTTGACGAGTCCGCAGCCGAGGCCGACGAGGACGGAGGTGAAGAGGATGCCGCCGAAGCCGAACTCCTGGGTGGCGAGGGTCGTCGCCCAGACGGAGGCGAGGGCGACGATCGCGCCGACGGAGAGGTCGATGCCGCCGGAGGTGATGACGAAGGTCATGCCGACGGTGACGACACCGATCACCGAGGCCTGGGTGAGGACGAGTTGGAGGTTGCGGGTGTCGAGGAACTCGTCGGGCCTGGTCGCTCCGCCGATGACGATCAGCGCGGCGAGCACGCCGAGGAGGGAGAGGGTGCGGACGTCGGCGCGGAAGAAGAGGTCGCGCCAGGGCGGGGGTTGGGCGGTCGGGGGCGTCTTGCCGGCGCTGTCCCTGGGCGGGGAGACGGGCTGCGTCATGACGTCGGGCTTCCTTCCATGACGAGGTCGAGTACGCGGTGTTCGTCGAGTTCGCGGGCGGGCGCGGTGTGGACGACGCGCCCCTCGCGCAGCACCAGGACGCGGTCGGCGAGACCGAGCACCTCGGGCACCTCGCTCGACACCAGCAGCACGGCGATGCCCTCGTCGGCGAGCCGGCGGACGACCGCGTACAGCTCGGCGCGCGCGCCGACGTCGACCCCTCGGGTGGGTTCGTCGAGCAGCAGGACCCGGCAGCCGCGCAGCAGCCAGCGCGCGAGGACGGCCTTCTGCTGGTTGCCGCCGGACAGGGTGCGCACGGGCGCGGACGGGTTGTCGGGCCGCAGCGACAGCTCACGGGTGACGGCCCGCGCCGCGTCCCGTTCGGCGCCGCGGTCGATCCAGCCGGCGCGGGAGAAGCGGGCGAGCGAGGAGACGGAGACGTTCCGGGTGACGGACTCCAGCATCAGCAGGGCCTGCGCCTTGCGTTCCTCCGGGGCGAGCCCGAGCCCGGCACGCACGGCGGCCCGCACGCTCCCCGGCTTCAACGGTGCCCCGTTCACCAGGACTTGGCCGGACGTCGGCTTGCGGGCGCCGTAGATCGTCTCCAGGATCTCCGAGCGCCCCGAGCCGACCAGCCCGGCGAGTCCGACGATCTCCCCGGGGCGGACCGTCAGGTCGAGCGGCGCGAACTCGCCGTCCCTGGCCAGCGCGCGCACCTCCAGCAGGGGTGTGCGCGCGGTGTCCGGCACCGCGTCCGCCGGCCCCCGCTCGGGGAAGACGTACGCGACGTCGCGTCCCGTCATCAGCGCGACGACCTCGCGGGTCGGGGTCGTCTTCGCCGGCAGTCCCCCGGCCACCGCCCGGCCGTCCTTCAGCACGGTCACCCGGTCGCCGATGCGGCGGATCTCCTCCAGCCGGTGGGAGATGTAGACGACGGCGACGCCGTCGGCGGTGAGCGCGGCGACGATCCGGAAGAGGTTGTCGACCTCGTCGGGGTCGAGGGCGGCGGACGGCTCGTCCATCACGATGAGCCGAACGTCGTGCGAGAGCGCCCGCGCCATGGAGACGATCTGCTGCTGCGCCGCCGACAACTCGCCCACCAGCCGGGCCGGTTCTATCTCCGGATGCCCGAGTCGCCGCAGCAGGGCGGCGGTCGCGGCGCGGGCCGCCTTCCCCCGGACGACGAATCCGGCGGCCGTCGGTTCATGGCCGAGGTGGACGTTCTCCGCCACCGACAGATGCTCCACCAGGTCGAGTTCCTGGTAGATGGTGGCGATGCCGAGGCGCATGGCGGCGCTCGGGGAGCGCAGGGTGACGGGCTCGCCGCGCCAGCGGACGGCGCCGCCGTCGGGCTGGTGGGCACCGGCCAGGACCTTGATGAGGGTGGACTTGCCGGCCCCGTTCTGGCCCAGCAGACAGTGCACTTCACCGGCCCGGACGTCGAGGTCGACGCCGTCCAGGGCCCGGACTCCGGGGAACGACTTGGTGATGCCGGACATGCTGAGCAGCGGTGGTTCTGGTGCCATGTGGGTTCCCCTCGGCGGGCGTGCGGGCCGGAGTCAGGGCGGAACGCGGGGTGCCGGGCGTTCCGGGGCAGGGCAGAGCAGGGCGGGGGCGGCGCTGAACGAGGCAGGGCAGAGCAGGGTGAGGCGTCTACGCGGGTGAGGTGTCGACGCGGGTGATATGTCTACGCTGGTGAGGGTCTACGCGGGTGAGAACAGGTGGTCGCTGATCAGGCGGGCCGCGCCGATCACACCGGCGGTGGGGCCCAACTCCCCCAGGACGATGGGGAGGTTGCCGGTCGCCAGGGGCAGCGACTGGCGGTAGACCTGGGTGCGGATCGCGGCGAGCAGGGTGTGGCCGAGGCCGGTCACCCCGCCGCCGATCACCACCAGGCCGGGGTTGAAGAACGAGACGAGTCCGGCGATGACCTGGCCGACGCGGTCGCCGCCCTCCCGGATCAGGTCGAGGGAGGTGGCGTCCCCGGCGGCGGCCGCCGCGGCGACGTCGGCGGCGGTGAGGACGCCGTTCGTCTCCAGCCGGGTCGAGAGTTCCGCGGACAGACCCTGCTGGGCCGCGTCCACGGCGTCACGGGCCAGGGCCGCGCCGCTGAAGTGGGCTTCCAGACAACCCCGGTTGCCGCAGGCGCAGGGACGGCCGTCGGGCACGGCCTGGATGTGCCCGATGTCGCCCGCGCTGCCGGTCGTGCCGCGGTAGACCTGGCCGCCGACGACGATGCCGCAGCCGATGCCGGTGCCGATCTTGACGCAGAGGAAGTCGGCGACGGTGCGGGCGACGCCCGCGTGCTGCTCCCCCATCGCCATGAGGTTCACGTCGTTGTCGACCATGACGGGGCAGCCGAGTTCCTGGCTGAGCGCCTCCCGCACGGGGAAGCCGTCCCAGCCCGGCATGATCGGCGGCGCGACCGGCACTCCCTCGGGGAAGCGGACCGGACCGGGGACGCCGATGCCCGCGCCGTCGAAGCCCTCGGCGAGCCCCGTCGCCTTCAACTTCGCTGCCATCGCCAGGACTTGCTCGAACACGGCGACCGGTCCCTCACGTACGTCGAGGGGCTGGTTGAGGTGTCCGAGGGTCTCCAGCTCGGCGTTGGTGACGGCGACGTCGACCGAGGTGGCGCCGATGTCGACGCCGAGGAAGCGGAGCCCGGGGTGGAGCCGGACGTTGTGGGAGCGGCGTCCGCCGCGCGAGGCGGCGAGCCCGTCGGCCACGACCAGCCCCGTCTCCAGCAGCCGGTCCACCTCCACGGCCAGCTTGGAGCGCGAGAGATCGACCTGGTCGCCCAGCTGGGCACGGGAGTTGGGGCCGCCGTCACGCAACAGCTTGAGCAGCCGGGCCTGATGGGCGTTCGCGGGTCGTGCCGTCATCCGTCTCACGAGCCCCTCCCCGCCTCGAACGGCCGCCTGTTGTCGGGCTTTCGAGGGGAACGTAGCAGCGACCGCCGGGGCTGGGAAGAAGTCGTGCACGGATTGCCGTCAACTTTTCCCACTCACAGGACAAAGCCGGGTGTGCGAACGCGCACGGGGCAAGCGACCACGGGGAAGAGGAAGCGGCTACGCGTCCTGCCGGGCGTGGTACGAGCGGCGCGTGTGCTCGGTGTGCTCGCGCATGAGCCGTGTGGCGCGCTGCTCGTCGCGGTCGGCGATGGCGGCGATGAGGTCCCGGTGCTCGATCCAGGACTGGTGTCCGCGCTGCCGTGCGACCGGCGTGTAGTACCAGCGCACCCGGCGGTCGACCTGCCCCGCGAGTTCGGCGAGGACCACGTTGCCGGCGATCTCCATGATCTTCGCGTGGAAGCGGGCGTTGAGGGCGACCGCGGCGTCCACGTCGTCGGCGTCGACCGCCGCCATGCCCAGTTCCACCAGCTCGTTCAGCGCGTCGAGGCCGGCCTGGTCCGCGTGGGAGGCGGCGAGCCGGGCGGCCTCCGCCTCCAGCAGGGTGCGCACGGTGAGGAGTTGGTCGGCCTCCTCCTCGGTCGGCTCGTGCACGAACGCGCCCTGGGCGGGCCGCAGGTCGACCCAGCCCTCGGTGTTCAGCCGCTGCAACGCCTCGCGCACCGGCTGGCGGGAGACGCCGAGGTGTCCGGCGAGTTCGCTCTCGACGAGGTGCTGGCCGGGCTGGAGGGCGCGGGTGGTGATGAGTTCGAGCAGGGCGTCGTAGACGCGCTCGCGCAGCGGGCCGGGTCGTTCGAGTCTGGGCACCGCGCCCTGCGGCAGTCCTGGCGACAACATCGGTCGGTCCCCCTCCTGGGCGGCGCCGGGCGCCGGGCGCCCGTGGCCGGAAAGCCGGTAGCGATTGTCTTTCGTCTACAGTCTACGACCGGCTTTCGTCCAGGCCCCGCCCGAGGACCGCTCGGGCACCCGCTCAAGGTCCGCCCAGGGCCCCGCTCGACAACCCCCTAGGGGCAGCGCACGACCTGCCCCGCGTACGACAGGTTCCCGCCGAAGCCGAACAGCAGGACCGGATCGCCGGTGGAGATCACGCCCTGTTCGACGAGCTTGGAGAAGGCGAGCGGGATGCTGGCGGCGGACGTGTTCCCGGACTCCGTCACATCGCGGGCGACGACCGCGTTGACGGCGCCGATCTTCTGCGCGAGAGGCTCGATGATCCGCAGGTTCGCCTGGTGCAGGACGACGGCGGCGAGGTCCTCCGGGGTGAGCCCCGCCCGCTCGCACGCCTGCCGGGCGAGCGGCGGCAGCCGGGTCGTCGCCCAGCGGTAGACGCTCTGCCCCTCCTGCGCGAACCGGGCCGGCTGCCCCTCGATGCGCACCGCGTGCCCCATCTCGGGCACCGAGCCCCACAGCACGGGCGCGATGCCCGGCTCGTCGGACGCCTCGACGACGGCGGCCCCCGCGCCGTCGCCGACCAGGACGCAGGTGGTGCGGTCGCTCCAGTCGGTCACCTCGGACATCTTGTCGGCCCCGACGACCAGGGCCCGGCGTGCGGCGCCGGCCCGGACGGTGTGGTCGGCGGTGGCCAGCGCGTGGGTGAAGCCGGCGCACACGACGTTGACGTCCATCGCGGCCGGCCCGGGGATGCCGAGGCGGGCGGCGACGCGCGCGGCCATGTTGGGCGAGCGGTCGACGGCGGTGGACGTGGCGACCAGCACGAGGTCGATGTCGGCGGGGGTCAGCCCGGCCGTCGCGAGGGCCTTGGCGGCGGCGTGCGCGGCCAGCTCGTCCACGGGCTCGTCGGGTCCGGCAATGTGGCGGGTGCGGATGCCCACCCGGCTCCTGATCCACTCGTCACTGGTGTCGACCAAGCCCGCCAGGTCCTCGTTGGTGAGTACCTTGGCGGGCTGGTAATGGCCGACGGCGGCGATGCGCGAGCCGTTCATGGGCAGGTCCCCCTCGTTGCCTTGGGTAGCGGGATCCACCAGTCTGAAGAGTGACTCGCGGGTACGAGGACGCGACAAGCGACAGGAAACAGGTGCCGGGCTTGTCGGCTTCCCTCTAACCCTCGGAAACCCGGGCGGTCCGTCCCCAGGTCAGGGCCCTGGCCGGCGCTTGGTGGGGCGCGAGCCGCGCGTCAGGGCAGAGAACGCTTACCCGGTGAACAACTGCGCCGCCTTCTGTACGAGTTCGTACACACCGTAGGCGAGCGGCGCCGCCACCCACAGCCAGGCGAAGGCGATGAGGGGCCGCCGGTCAGGCGGACTCGGACTGCTGGGGCCGGCGGGCCGGGTCTCGTGCGACATCGGGGGTCTCCCTCGGGGCGGGGACGTGGTGGTGGCGGGGGTGGACGGGCCGGACGAGTTCGTTGGCGACGAAGCCGACGGCGAGCAGCCCGATCATGATGAACAGGGAGAGGGTGTAGAGGGACGCGCCGTGCCGTCCCGCCTCCTCCTGCCGGTCGGCGATCCAGTTGACGATCAGCGGGCCGAGCACGCCGGCCGTGGACCAGGCGGTGAGCAGCCGGCCGTGGATCGCGCCGACCTGGTAGGTCCCGAACAGGTCCTTCAGATAGGCGGGGACGGTCGCGAAGCCGCCGCCGTAGAAGGAGAGGATCACCAGCGCGGAGAGGATGAACAGCGGCTTGGAGGAATCCCCGGCGACGGCGATCAGCGCGTACATCAGCGCGCCGACGCCCAGGTAGACGCGGTAGACGTTCTTGCGGCCGATCAGGTCGGAGGTGGAGGACCAGCCGATGCGGCCGGCCATGTTGGCGGCGGACAGCAGGGCGACGAAGCCGGCGGCGGCCGTCGCGGAGACCGGGGTGGAGGTGTCGGCGAAGAAGTCCGTGATCATCGGCGCGGCCTTCTCCAGGATGCCGATGCCGGCGGTGACGTTCATGCAGAGCACGACCCACAGGCACCAGAACTGTGGGGTGCGCACCGCGCCGCGGGCCGAGACCTGCACGCCCGTCACGCCGCCTGCGTCACCGGTGGGATCCGTGGCACCAATGGGAGCAGCCGCCCCCGTGGTGCCGTCGGTCGCCGGTTCGGCCGGGCGCGGCACCCGTACCAGCAGCACGCCCAGCGTCATGAAGACGGCGTACGACAGCCCGTGGACGAGGAAGGCCAGCGCGATCCCGGAGTGGTCGGCGCCGAACGATTTCAGCATCTGCGCGGACCAGGGCGAGGCGATGAGCGCGCCGCCGCCGAAGCCCATGATGGCGATGCCGGTGGCCATGCCGGGCCGGTCCGGGAACCACTTGATCAGGGTGGAGACGGGCGAGATGTAGCCGATGCCGAGGCCGATCCCGCCGACGAAGCCGTAGCCGAACACGATCAGCCAGTACTGCTCGACGGCGGCCCCGAGCGCGGAGATCAGGAAGCCGGACGAGAAGCAGACCAGGGCGACCGTCATCGCCCAGCGCGGTCCGTTGCGCTCGACGAGGGTGCCGCCGAACGCGGCGGACAGTCCCAGCATGACGATGGCGAACTGGAAGGGCAGCGCGCTCTGCGTGCCGCTGAGACCGAGCGCGGATTCGAGCGGCGGTTTGAACACGGACCAGGCGTAGGCCTGCCCGATGGAGAGATGGACGGAGAGGGCGGCCGGGGGGACGAGCCAGCGGCTCCAGCCGGGAGGTGCGACAGGGGGGCTCATGAGTCCGGAACGGTAGGAAGGATCAAGCCGGTTGAGAAGGCGGCGCGTCGACCGTATGCGATGAGCGGTACGCGAGCTGCGACGAGCGGTCGCCCGGCGCACGCACCTTGCCGCCCCAACCCCCATACTGTAGACAATATCCAGTCGACTCCGTTCACGGGTGTCGACGCCTCACGCTCCATGTGCAGGACAATGAGTTCGTGAGGGCCGCATCGGCTACCAGTACGTACAGAACCGGGGCTGATCACGACATGGGACGAGTCACCGAACGACGCAAGGTGCTCCGCATCCGCGACGGGGCGGTCTCCACCCGGCCGGACACGCTCGTCGCGGAGGAGCCGCTGGAGATCCGGCTCGACGGCCGGCCGATCGCCATCACCATGCGCACGCCGGGTGACGACTTCGCGCTGGCGGCGGGCTTCCTGGTCAGCGAGGGCGTCCTCGCCACGGCGTCCGACGTGCTGAACATCGTCTACTGCGCCGGGGCTACGGGTGGGGGAGGCTCGAACACGTACAACGTGGTGGACGTGAAGACCGCGCCGCACGTGGTCGTCCCCGACATCACACTGGAGCGGAACGTCTACACCACGTCCTCCTGCGGCCTGTGCGGCAAGGCCAGCCTGGACGCGGTCCGGACGACGGCCCGCTGGCCCATCGCCGACACGCCCCCGGTGCGCGTCGAACCGGAGCTGCTCTCGGCGCTGCCCGACCGGCTGCGCGCGGCCCAGCGGGTCTTCGACCGGACGGGCGGGCTGCACGCGGCGGCGCTGTTCTCCGAGGACGGCGAGCTGCTGGACGTCCGGGAGGACGTCGGGCGGCACAACGCGGTCGACAAGCTGGTGGGCCGCGCCCTGACGAACGGGGAGCTGCCGCTGTCCCGGACGATCCTGCTGGTGTCGGGCCGGGCCTCCTTCGAGCTGGCGCAGAAGGCCGTGATGGCGGGCATCCCGATGCTCGCGGCGGTCTCGGCGCCCTCCTCGCTGGCGGTGGACCTGGCGGCGGAGACCGGGCTGACGCTGGTGGGCTTCCTGCGCGGCAGCTCCATGAACGTGTACGCGGGCGAGGACCGCATCGCCCTGCGGACCGCGGCCGCCCGGGGCTGAGGCCGCCGGGGACCGAGGCCGCCCGCGGCACGGCGGCGGGGCCCCGACCGGCGGGGAGCGCCCCCTGCGCCACAGGGGCCCCGTCTCGGAGGCCGGCCGCCCGGGGTTCACCTCGCCCCGAACATCACCTGCCTCGTCGACACCACCGACCCCAGGCGGGGGAAGTCGAGCCGCACCGACGCCTCGTGCTCGGCCTCGGTGAGGGCGGCCATGGCGTCCTCGACGAAGACGAGTCCGTAGCCGAGGTCGCCCGCGGCGCGGGCGGTGGACTCCACGCCGAGGTTGGTGGCGATGCCGCCGAACACCAGCGTGGTGACGCCGTGCCGCCGCAGCCGGTCGTCCAGATCGGTGGCGTGGAAGCCGCCGAGGGTCCCCTTGACGATCTCCATGTCGCCGTCGCGCAGCAGCCCTTGGACCAGTCCGCTGCCGGGCGGCTGCTCGGCGACGCCGGGACGCTCGACGCGGACGAGGGCGACGGGGGCGCCGGCCGCGCGGAACCTGCCCGCCAACTCCTCGGCGGCGGCCAGGACTTCGGCGCCCTTGCGGGGCTCCAGGGGCAGCGCGACGGTCCGGTCCATCAGGTCGACGAGGACGAGGGCGGTGCGGGCGGGGTCCAGCGCGAGGGGTGCGGTCATGACGGAACGTTATCCGTCGTCAGCCGTCCGTACCGGAAATCCGGTTCAACAGGCACATGAACTGGTCGCGTTCAGCCGTCGAGAGCGGGGCGAGCATGGCGTCGTCGGCCTCGCGGACGAGCTTGTCGCAGCGCCGCAGCAGCCGTTCGCCGTCCGTGGTGAGCGACACCGCGTTCTTGCGGCGGTCCGCCGGGTCCGGCTCGCGCACGGCGAGCCCCGCCGTCTGGAGGTCGTTGAGGACGCCGACCAGGTCCTTGGGGTCGAGACCGACGCCGCGGCCGAGGTCGGCCTGGGCGACGGGCTCCAGGTCACGGACCGCGGACAGCACCACGTGATGCCACATCCGGATGCCCTCCCCGGCCAGCGCCTCCCCGACCAGGGCCCGCCCCCGGACGGCGGCCCGGCCCAGCAGCCAGCCGGGCAGGGAACGGACGGAGGAAGGCGGTGCGTCGGACATGCCCGCAGCCTAACGACGACTCCTCGGCCTCCCCCGTCGTCCTCAGCGCGACACATCGGCGGGGTTCGGCGCGCCGGCGGAACCCGGGTCGTCGGTGGCCTCCGAGGCGTCTGTCGGCTCGGGGGCGTCCGCCGGTTCCGGCAGCGGATCGTGCGAGCGGCGCTTGGCGATCACCGCGCAGACCATCAGCTGCATCTGGTGGAAGAGCATCAGCGGCAGCACCGCCAGCGAGGCGTGCGCCCCGAACAGCACGCTGGCCATGGGCAGTCCGGAGGCGAGGGACTTCTTCGAGCCGGCGAACTGGATCGCGATCCGGTCCTCGCGGCCGAACCGCAGCGCCCGCGCGCCGTACCAGGTCAGCGCCAGCATCACGGCGAGCAGCACGGCCTCGACGACCAGCAGCCCCGCGAGCCGGGCCGGGCTCACCTGGCTCCACACGCCCTGGACCATGCCCTCGCTGAAAGCGGTGTAGACGACGAGGAGGATGGACCCCCGGTCGACATAGCCGAGCACCTTCTTGTGCCGGGTGACGAAGCCGCCGATCCAGCGGCGCAGCAGCTGACCGGCGACGAACGGCACGAGCAGTTGCAGCACGATCTCCACGAGCGAGTCCGCGGAGAAGCCGCCGCCGGCGCTGCCGAGCAGCGCGGCGGCCAGCACCGGGGTGATGACGATCCCGACGAGCGAGGAGAAGGAGCCGGCGCAGATCGCGGCGGGGACGTTGCCGCGGGCCATCGAGGTGAAGGCGATCGACGACTGGATGGTCGACGGGACGAGGGTGAGGAACAGCAGGCCCTGGTACAGCGGCTCGGTGAGGAACACCGGGACGAGACCGCGGGCGGCCAGTCCCAGCAGCGGGAAGACGACGAACGTGCAGGCCAGGACGGTGACATGCAGCCGCCAGTGCTTCAGCCCGTCCATCGCCTCCCGGGTGGACAGCCGGGCGCCGTACAGGAAGAAGAGGAAGGCGATCGCGGCCGTGGAGGCGCCGGAGGCCACGTCGGCGGCCGTCCCGCGCGCCGGGAGGAGCGCGGCGAGGCCGACGGTCCCGAGCAGCAGCAGGATGTAGGGGTCGATCGGCAGGCGGCTCGGCCGACGCAGGCGTTTCACGGTGCTCCACTTGCTCGTTCGTTCGGTTGCTTTTGATCGCGCGTTGCCGGTCGCTTCTGTTCGCGCGTCTTCTTGCTTCTGTTCGCGCGCGCTCGCGGTGCGCGGGGCGCGGGGCCGGCGGGCCCCTCTCCATGGTCCTCTCCGGCCCCGTGATCGGGAATCCGGCATACCGCTCTGACTGTCATCGTGTTCCGTGATGACCACGCCTCGACAGGGGTACGGTGACCGGCATGTACGACCCCTCCCACCTGCGCACCTTCCTGGCGGTCGCCCAGACGCTGAGTTTCACCCAGGCGGCCCGCAGGCTCGGGGTGCGCCAGTCCACCGTGAGCCAGCACGTGCGGCGGCTGGAGGACGCGGCCGGGCGCACGCTGTTCACCCGGGACACGCACTCCGTCGAGCTGACCGAGGACGGCGAGGCCATGCTCGGCTTCGCGCGCCGGATCCTGGAGGTGCACGAGCAGGCGACGGCGTTCTTCACCGGCACCCGGCTGCGCGGCCGGCTCCGCTTCGGCGCGTCCGAGGACTTCGTGCTGACGCGGCTGCCGGAGATCCTGGAGGGCTTCCGCTACGACCACCCCGAGGTCGACCTGGAACTCACGGTGGAGCTGTCCGGCACGCTCCACGAGCAGCTGACCGCCGGAAAACTGGACCTGGTACTGGCCAAGCGGCGCCCCGAAGACACCAGGGGCGCGCCGGCCCGGCACGACGAACCTGCCCGGCACGACGAACTGGTCTGGCACGACGAGCTGGTCTGGATCGGCGCGGAACGGCTGCGCCTGGACCCCGACCGCCCGGTCCCGCTCATCGTCTTCCCGCCGCCCGGCATCACCCGCGCCCTCGCCCTGGAGGCGCTGGAGCGCCAGGGGCGGGCCTGGCGGATCGTGTGCACGAGCGGCAGCCTCAACGGGCTGATCGCGGCGGCCCGCGCCGGACTGGGCGTGATGGCGCACTCGCGGGGCCTGATCCCGCCCGGCCTGGTCCGCGTGACCGAGCGGTCGGGCCTGCCGGAGCTGGGGCGGGTGGACTTCGTCCTGGTCCACGGCCGCCGCCGCACCTCCGCCCAGGGTGCGGCGGACGCCCTGGCGGCGGCGATCCTGGCCGCCGGCGACCGACTGCACCGCCGTACGTGACAGCGCGGCGTGACCGGAACGGGCAGATTCGGTGGAGATTACGGCACCGAAACTTACTCGGACGTCAGCTTTGTGTCCGACCCTTCCCCATGTGAGCCCATTTTCCGGCGCTGACCAGCGCGGACAAGAGCAATGCTCGCCTTTCCGCCCCCTCCCGCCCCACCCGGGCGTGGGGTAGCTTTCACGGCGCTGTGGGGCCATGAGAAGCGGGGTACGGGATTTGCGCGAGTTCTCCAACCCTCCCTTGGCGCAGGCGCCGCCGGTGGGCGGACTGGCCGACGTCGTCTTCCGGCACGCCCAGGAGGACCCCCACCGGATCGCGCTGGGCCGCAAGGACGAGCAGGGCGAGTGGCGGGACGTCACCTCCGCCGAGTTCCGCGACGAGGTCCTCGCCCTCGCCAAGGGCCTGCTCTCCCAGGGCGTCCGCTTCGGCGACCGCGTCGCGATCATGTCCCGTACCCGCTACGAGTGGACCCTCTTCGACTTCGCCCTGTGGACCATCGGCGCCCAGGTGGTGCCGGTGTACCCGACCTCCTCGGCCGAACAGTGCTTCTGGATGCTGTACGACGCCGAGGTCACCGCCGCCGTGGTGGAGCACGAGGACCACGCGATGACGATCGCCACCGTCATCGACCGCCTCCCTCACCTGCGCAGACTCTGGCAGCTGGACTCCGGCTGCGTACCGGAGCTGTACGAGGCGGGCGCCGGGATCGACGACGACGTGGTGCACCGGCACCGGGAGGCGGTCACGCCCGACTCGGTCGCCACGATCATCTACACCTCGGGCACGACGGGCCGCCCCAAGGGCTGCGTCGTCTCGCACGGCAACTTCATGTTCGAGGCGGACACGGTCATCGAACGCTGGGAGCCGGTGTTCCACTCCAAGAAGGGCGACGAGGCGGCGACCCTGCTGTTCCTGCCGCTCGCGCACGTCTTCGGACGGATGGTGGAGATCGCGGCCGTGCGCGGCCGGGTCCGCTTCGGCCACCAGCCGCAGCTGCACGCCGCCGCCCTGCTGCCCGACCTCGCCGCCTTCAGGCCGACCTTCTTCCTGGCCGTGCCGTACATCTTCGAGAAGGTCTTCAACGCGGCCCGCCGCAAGGCGGAGCGGGAGGGGAAGGCCGGGCCGTTCGAGAAGGCCGTCTCCGTGGCCGTGCAGTACGCGGAGGCCATGGAGGCGAAGGCGTGGGGCACCGGGCCCGGCCCGTCGGCGGGGCTGCGCGTGCAGCACCAGCTGTTCGACAAGCTCGTCTACTCCAAGATGCGCGCCGCGATGGGCGGCCGGGTCCGGCACGCGATGTCCGGCGGTTCGGCGATGGACCGCCGGCTGGGGTTGTTCTTCGCCGGCGCGGGCGTGCAGATCTACGAGGGCTACGGCCTGACCGAGTCGACGGCGGCCGCGACCGCCAACCCGCCCGGACGCACCCGTTACGGCACCGTCGGCCAGGCCATCCCCGGCATGACCGTGCACATCGCGGACGACGGCGAGATCTGGCTGCGCGGCGACAACGTCTTCCAGGGCTACCTGAACAACCCCAAGGCCACCGACGAGACCCTGCACGACGGCTGGCTGGCCACCGGCGACCTGGGCTCCCTCGACGAGGACGGCTTCCTCACCATCACCGGCCGCAAGAAGGAGATCCTCGTCACTTCGGGCGGCAAGAGCGTTTCCCCGGGGCTGCTGGAGGAACGCGTTCGGGACCATCCGCTGGTGAACCAGTGCATCGTCGTCGGCAACGACCGGCCGTTCGTCGCCGCCCTGGTCACCCTCGATCAGGAGGCCGTAGAACACTGGCTTCAGATGCGGGGCAAGCCGCAGCTCGCTCCGGCCGAGCTGGTGCGCGACGCGGACCTGGAGACGGAGGTGCGCCGGGCCGTCGTCGCCGCCAACACCCTGGTGTCGCAGGCGGAGTCGATCCGGACGTTCCGTATCCTCGCCCAGCCGTTCACCGAGGAGCACGGCCTGCTGACCCCCTCCCTGAAACTGAAGCGCAAGGCCATCGAGAACGCCTACGCCGACGAGGTCGACGCGTTGTACCGCACCTGAGGTCCCCGGGCCCGAATTCGGGGGTCAGGAATGCATCACGCCTCGTGATCGTTGACGATGGGAGTACGTTTTGACGGACAACCGAAGGATCAAGAGCTCGTGAGCAGCAAGGTCCCCCCGATCATCCTCAACAACGGCGTCGAGATGCCCCAGCTGGGCTTCGGCGTCTGGCAGGTGCCGGACGACGAGGCGGCCCAGGCGGTCACCACCGCTCTCGAGGCCGGGTACCGCAGCATCGACACAGCGGCGATCTACGGCAACGAAGAGGGCACCGGCAAGGCGATCGCCGACTCCGGCCTGCCCCGCGAGGACATCTTCGTCACCACCAAGCTCTGGAACAGCGACCAGGGGTACGACTCGACGCTCCGCGCGTTCGACGCCTCCCTGGAGAAGCTGGGCCTGGACCACGTCGACCTGTACCTGATCCACTGGCCGCTGCCGGCCCGGGACAGCTACGTCGACACCTACAAGGCGTTCGAGAAGCTGCTCGCGGACGGCCGCGCGCGGGCGATCGGCGTCTCCAACTTCCTGCCGGAGCATCTGGAGCGGCTGATCGACCAGACGTCGGTCATCCCCGCGGTCAACCAGATCGAACTGCACCCGCACCTCCAGCAGCACGCCTCGCGCGAGTTCCACTCGGAGCAGGGCATCGCCACGGAGGCCTGGTCGCCGCTCGGCCAGGGCAAGGGCCTGCTGGAGGTCCCGGCGATCGTCGCGATCGCCCAGAAGCACGAGCGCACCCCGGCCCAGGTCGTGCTGCGCTGGCACCTCCAGCTGGGCAACGTCGTGATCCCGAAGTCCGTGACGCCGTCGCGGATCAAGGAGAACATCGAGGTGTTCGACTTCAGCCTCGACACCGAGGACCTGGCCGCGATCAGCGCCCTCAACGAGGACCGCCGCATCGGCCCGGACCCGGCCACCTTCGACGTGGTCTGAGACCCGGATCAGAACCGGCCCGGACGGGGCCGACCGCGCTGCGCGGTCGGCCCCGTCCGCGTGTCCGGGGGTCCGGCTGGACCGATTAGGCCGGCTTGACCGCCGTGTGCACCGTGTGGGCCGCCAGGACGAAGACGTCCGCCCGGCGGTGGACGCTCAGCGGGTCCCGCGGGTCGAGGAGGCGGTCCAGGGCGGCGCGGTCGTCGGGGGCGAGGGTGTCGTCGGAGACGTCGTTCCAGCGGGCGAAGTGCGCGGCGACGTAGGCGCGGGCCCGGTCGGAGGCGGGGGCGGGCAGGTCGAGCAGGAAGCTGCGGGTGCGGGTGTGCTTCAGGCCCGCCGCGCTCAGCAGCGCCGGCCAGTCCTCCGTCTCGTCGACGGTGCCGGGCAGATCGGCCCGCATCCGGGCGAACCACTCCTCCTGCGCGGCATCGAGCCGCGCCTCCAGGCCGGGGCGGCCGAAGCCGAGGTCGCGCGGCAGGAACCGGGACGGCAGCCCGCCCTCCATGATCGCCAGCGTGCCACCGGGCGCCAGCCGCTCCGCGAACGCGGTGAGGGCGGCGCGCTGGTCGCCCAGGTGATGCAGGCTGCGGCCCGCCCACAGCAGATCGGCCGGGTACTCCAACTCATCGAGCACGCCGGGGAGTTCACCGGCGAGGACGCCGAACCGGTCGCCGTGTCCGAGACGGTCGGCGCGCGCCCGGGCCCGTTCCAGGAGCGGCGCCGAGCCGTCGACGGCCAGGACCCGTGCGCCGGGGAAGGTCTCGGCGAACAGGCAGGAGACCACTCCGGGACCGCTGCCCAGGTCGACGATCAGTCCCGGCTCGGTCACCTCCTTGCCCAGCCACGCCAGGGCCCGCTCGTACAGGGGGCTGAACAGTTCGGCCTGTGCCTCCAGGTGCGAGGCCATGTCCGCCCAGTCGATCTCGGTGTCGTGCCCGTGGTGGGCATGCTGGTGCGCCATGGTGGTCAGCCTCTCGTCCGATGTGCCGACAGCGTGCGCCGACGCACCGCCCGGAGGCCAGCCCTGTTGCCGGGACGGCAAAAAGTCCGTACGGGAAACGCAAGAACGCGCGCACCCGGAGCGTACGTCCGGCCGCTCCCCGGGAAGGGAAGCGGCCGGACGGTCACTGCCACGTCACGGCAGCGGCGGGTACGCGTTCTGCATCAGCTGCTGGAACTGCGCCGAGAACCAGTGCCCGGACAACGGGGAGTTGGGCAGGGCGCCCGACAGGTTGTTGCCGTTGCGCGGGTTGCCCGTGTACGTCGGGTCGCACATGCGGTCGAAGCCCTTGCCCTCGTCGTTCGGGATGGCCGAGCTGGACCCGTCGGACTCGCCCGGCGGCTTCATCCAGACATAGGCGTCGATCCCGGCGGCCGGCGCGGCCTGCGGGCGCTCGCCGAGGCCGGCTCCGGACTGGTTGCACCAGTTGCCGATGTGGATGCGGCGGTCGTAACGGCCGCCCTCGACGTAGGTGTCGACGCTGGTCGTGGCGCCCGGACCGGCGGGCCGGGCGGCGCCGCCCCAGCCGTTGCGGGAGGTGTCGATCAGCATGCCGATGGTGGAGTTGAAGCCGACCGAGACCAGCTGGTTGCGGAAGGCCTGGGCGAAGGACAGCTCGTCGGTGTAGCGGTTCCAGTCGACCCACTTGGACTCGCGGACCGACTTGCCGGCCACGTTGTCGTTGATGGTGAAGTTGTTCTCCTTCAGGGCGCTGTAGTTGGCCGTGTTGGTGATGAAGCCGTGGACGTCGTTCACCGTGGCGCCCTCGGCGGTGGCCGCCTCCTTGAAGGTGGTCGCGGACGGGCCGAAGTTGTCGTCCCAGCCGATCCAGCCGTGGTGGCCGGCGTCGACGTAGTTGTAGACGTTCGCCACGTCGCCGAGCTTGTTCAGCGCGTAGCCGACGCCCTTGACGTAGTTGCCGTTGGCCTTCATCACGTCGCACTGCGGGGTGGCCGTCGGGCGGCTGCCGGTGTTGGTGACGAGGTTGGGCAGCGAGTCGATCTCGACCGTGGTGACGATCCGCAGCGAGGAGTACTTGGCGTCGGCGAGGATCGCGGCGATCGGGTCGATGTACTGCGTCTTGTACTTGTCGATCTCCGTGGGGCCGAGCTCGCCGTTGGAGGCGAGGGCCGAGCAGTCGCGTCCGGGCAGGTTGTAGATGACCAGCTGGACGACGAGCTGGCCGGAGCCCTTCTGGCGCAGGGCCTCGTCCAGGTGGGCGCGCAGCCCCATCTTGCCGCCGGCGCCGTTGATCGCAGCGATCCGGTCGAGCCAGACACCGGTCGGCTGGTTGGCGATGCGGCTGCCGCCCGGCTCGGCGGCGGCGTTCGCGGACCACTCCGGGTTCACGTACACCCTGGCGCCGGAGTAGGGGTTGTCGACCTTGGTGCCGGGGGTGCCGGGGTCGGTCGGGCCGGGATCGGTGGGGCCGCCGGCGTCGACGTTGCAGGTGACGCCGTCCAGGGTGAACGTGGCGGGGACGGCGTTGCTGCCGCTGTAGGTGCCCTGGAAGCCGAAGCTGACCGAACCGCCGGTCGCGAGCGTGCCGTTGTAGGTCTCGTTGTTGGCGGTGACGGCCGTGCCGGCCTGGCTGATCCGCGCGTTCCAGCCGTTGGTGACCCTCTGGTTGCCGGCGTACGCCCACTTCACCGACCAACTCGACTTTGCGGCCGAGTTGTTGGTGACGGTGACGTTGGCGGTGAAGCCGCTTCCCCAGTCGTTCTGCACCTTGTAGTCGACGGTGCAGGGCACGGCGGCGATGCCGGAGTCGCCGGGGACGACCGCGAGCGCCGTCCCGGAGGCGCCGGCGACCAGCGCCAGCGCGGCGAGTATCGCTGTTCTGCTACGGCTCATGAGTGCGGGTTTCCTTCTCGTCCGAGGGTGAGAGGTGGTGCGGGTCATCCGTTCTGGGCGCGCAGGTGGTCGCGCAGCCCGATTCCGAACGCGGTGGGCGTCCCGTCGTAGTTCGAGATCAGGGACGGACCGGAGGAGCAGTCCCAGGTGTTCCAGGTCCAGCCGAGGTAGGACAGCCGGCGCTCGTCGAACCAGCGCATGACCTGGTCGACGAACCCGTGCGAGCAGGTGTTCTCGCCGATCTCCCCGGCGACGAGCGGCGCCTGGGCGGCGACCGGGGCGAGGGTGGAGTTCCAGCAGCCCTCGTTGGCACAGGAGTTGAAGTTGTACACATGCCAGGCGGCGGCCAGGTTGCCCGTCGGGTCGGTGGGCCGGTGGGTGAGCCACTGGGAGAGGTCGTTGGACCAGGCGAGCCCGCCCGCGAGGATCACGTTGGTGGCGCCGGTGGACCGCACGGCGTCGACGAGGTCCTGCATGCCGGCGACCTCGTAGCCGATGCCGGGGCAGGTCCCGCCGTCCCGCCAGCACTGCCACGCCTGGGCGGCCGTGGAGGTGGCGCGGTCCGGGTAGGGCTCGTTGAACAGGTCGAACACGACCGCTCGGTCGTTCTTGAAGGTGTCGGCGACGGAGGTCCAGAACGCCGGTGTGTAGCGCGTGTTCGGCATCGGCTTCTGGCAACTGGCGTGCACGTCGGAGCAGCCGGCCGAGTTGCCCGTGTACCGGCCCCAGGACCAGTGCAGTTCGAGCATCGGGGTCATGCCGTTGGCCTTGACGCGGGTCACCAGGTCCTTGACGGCGTTGACGTAGTTCGCGCCCGCGTAGGCGCTCTGGATGTGGGAAAGGCCCAGCCAGCACTCCTCGTTGAGGGGGATGCGGACGGTGTTGGCGTTCCAGCCGGCGATCGCCCGGATCGCGGCGTCGTCGACCGGGCCGTCGAAGATGCCGCGGCCCTGGACGCACATGAACTCGCCGCCGCTGCGGTTGACGCCGAGCAGTCGTCGGGTGGCGCCGCCGGCGTCGACGAACCTGTTGCCCTGGACGCGCAGCACGGGCGGCCCGTCACCGGTGTCCGGCGGCCCGGTCGGCGTCGAGGTCGGGGTGGGGGTAGGGGTGGGGGTGGGGGTAGGGGACGGTGTGGGCGTGGGGGTGCCGTCGACGTTGCAGGTGGTGCCGTTCAGCTTGAAGGCGCTCGGTACGGCATTGGTCCCCGACCGGGAGGCGAGGAACCCGGCGCTGACGCTCGCGCCGGTGCCGAGCGCGCCGTTGTAGCTCTCGTTGACCGCGGTGACGGCGGTGCCGGACTGGGACCATTCGGCGTTCCAGCCCTGGGTGACCTTCTGTCCGTTCGCGAAGTCGAAGCTCAGGCTCCAACCGTTCACTGCCGCCGCGTTGTTGGTGACTTTCACGGCCCCCTGGAAGCCGGCGTCCCACTGGCTGGTGACGGAGTACTCCACCGTGCACGCGGGCGTGGCTCCCTGTGCCGTCATGACCGGCAGCAGGGCGCCCGCGACGAGGGCGACCGTGCCGGCGACGGCTAAAAGTACTGAACGCGGGGGGTGTCGCATGAGCGACTCCTTGCAGCTCGGGCACGTCGTGACGGACGCGCCGACTGATGGAATCGCTCCCACTGGTGTCAACGAAGTTAGCGCCAAGCGTCGGCAAAGAACAGTGCAGTTGCTGACTTTCCCTCAACTTTCCAGGTCGAATCTTTTCGACTCTTCAAACACCTTGACCGCACTCCAAGGCCTTCGCACTATGGGAGCGCTCCCACTGGTTCAAGGCTTGTTGCTCCTCCCCCCACCGCTCGAGCCGCAAGGAGGAACCAGCACCATGGATCCCGCACGCAGACGCCGTGGGACGCGGCGCCTGTGGACCGCCTTCACGGCGGCCCTCGCGCTCCCCCTGGCCATGTTGAGCACGCTCACAACACCCGCCCAGGCGGCGGCAGTTCAGTGCAGCGTCGACTACAAGACCAATGACTGGGGCTCCGGCTTCACCGCGGAGCTCACCCTCACCAACCGGGGCACGGACCCGATCAACGGCTGGGCCCTGACGTACTCCTACGCGGGCAACCAGCGCCTGACGAACGGCTGGAACGGCAGCTGGTCGCAGTCCGGTCAGCAGATCACCGTGAACAACGCCCCGTACAACGGGACGGTCGCGGCCGGCGCCGCGGTCAGCGCGGGCGCGCAGTTCACCTACAGCGGGGCCAACGCCGCCCCCACCTCCTTCTCGGTCAACGGCACGCCGTGCACCGGCGCCCATCTGCCCCCCGTCACCGTGCTGACCAGCCCCGCTCCGGGCGCGGTCTACACACAGGGGACCGCGGTGCCGCTCGCGGCCACCGCCGCGGCCGCCGACAACGCGACGATCTCCAAGATCGAGTTCTACGACGACACCACGCTGCTCGGCACCGACACCAGCGCGCCGTACACGCTGTCCGCCTCCGGGCTGGCCGTGGGCAGTCACTCCCTGGTGGCCAAGGCCTACGACAGCCTGGGCGCGTCCGGCACCTCCTCGCCGGTCGGCATCACGGTCGCCTCCGGGCCTGCCGTGGTGGCCTCCACGAACCAGCTGGCCGTGCATCAGGGGGCGACGGGCACGTACGACCTCAAGCTGTCGACGCAGCCGTCGGCCAACGTGACCGTCACGACCGCCCGGACGAGCGGCAACGCCGGTCTCACGGTCTCGGGCGGCGCGAGCCTCACCTTCACCCCGGCGAACTGGAACACCGCGCAACGGGTGACCATCGCGGGCAACGCCACCGGGACCGGCTCGGCGACCTTCGAGTCGACGGCGACCGGGCACGCGAAGGCGTCGGTCACGGCCACCCAGATCGCCGGCTCCAAGGTGTACGACGCCCGCTTCCTGGAGCTCTACGGCAAGATCACCAACCCGGCGAACGGCTACTTCTCCCCCGAGGGCATCCCGTACCACTCGGTGGAGACGCTGATCGTCGAGGCCCCGGACCACGGGCACGAGACCACGTCGGAGGCCTACAGCTACCTTCTCTGGCTTCAGGCGATGTACGGCAAGGTCACGGGCGACTGGACCCGGTTCAACGGCGCCTGGGACATCATGGAGAAGTACATGATCCCCACCCACGCCGACCAGCCGACGGGCTCCTTCTACAACGCGTCGAAGCCGGCGACGTACGCGCCCGAGCTGGACACCCCCAACGAGTACCCGGCGCGTCTCGACGCCGCGGTGTCCGTGGGACCTGACCCGATCGCGGCCGAGCTGAAGACCGCGTACGGCACGGACGACGTCTACGGCATGCACTGGCTCCAGGACGTCGACAACGTCTACGGCTACGGCAACTCGCCCGGCAAGTGCGAGGCGGGCCCCGCCGACACCGGTCCGTCGTACATCAACACCTTCCAGCGCGGCGCGCAGGAGTCGGTCTGGGAGACGGTGCCGCAGCCGACCTGCGACGCCTTCAAGTACGGCGGCAGGAACGGCTATCTGGACCTGTTCACGGGCGACGCCTCCTACGCCAAGCAGTGGAAGTTCACCAACGCCCCGGACGCCGACGCGCGGGCCGTGCAGGCCGCGTACTGGGCGGACATCTGGGCCGAGCAGCAGGGCAAGGGCGGCCAGATCTCGGGCACCCTCGCCAAGGCCGCCAAGATGGGCGACTACCTGCGCTACGCGATGTACGACAAGTACTTCAAGAAGGTCGGCAACTGCGTCGGCGCCTCCGCCTGCCCGGCGGGCACCGGCAAGGACGCCTCCCACTACCTGCTGTCCTGGTACTACGCCTGGGGCGGCGCGACCGACACCAGCGCGGGCTGGGCCTGGCGCATCGGCTCCAGCCACGCCCACGGCGGCTACCAGAACCCGCTGGCCGCGCACGCCCTCAGCACGTACGCCGACCTGAAGCCCAAGTCGGCGACGGGCGTGGCGGACTGGGCCAAGTCACTCGACCGGCAGCTGGAGTTCTACCGCTGGCTCCAGTCGAGCGAGGGCGCGATCGCGGGCGGCGCGACCAACAGCTGGGCGGGCCGCTACGCGACCCCGCCGGCCGGCAAGTCGACGTTCTACGGCATGTACTACGACCAGCAGCCCGTCTACCACGACCCGCCGTCCAACCAGTGGTTCGGCTTCCAGGCGTGGTCGATGGAGCGGGTGGCCGAGTACTACCAGCAGACCGGCGACGCGGACGCCAAGGTCGTCCTCGACAAGTGGGTCGACTGGGCGCTGGCGCACACCACGGTCAACCCCGACGGCACCTTCCGGTTCCCCTCGACGCTCCAGTGGTCGGGCCAGCCCGACACGTGGAACGCGTCGAGTCCCGGCGCCAACACGGGACTTCACGTCAGCGTCGTCGACTACACCAACGACGTCGGCGTGGCGGCCGCGTACGCCAAGACCCTGACGTACTACGCCGACCGCTCCGGCGACACCCAGGCGGCGACCACCGCCAAGGCGCTGCTGGACGGCATGTGGGCCAACCACCGGGACGCCCTCGGCGTCGCGGTCCCGGAGACCCGCGCCGACTACAACCGCTTCGACGACGGCGTGTACGTCCCGAGCGGCTGGACCGGCACCATGCCGAACGGCGACGCGATCAACTCCGCCTCGACCTTCACCTCGATGCGGTCCTTCTACAAGAACGACCCCAACTGGTCGAAGATCGAGAGCTATCTGGCGGGCGGAGCGGCGCCCGTGTTCACGTACCACCGGTTCTGGGCCCAGGCGGACATCGCCCTGGCCATGGGCTCGTACGCGGAGCTTCTCGAATAGTCCCCGCCGGGCGCTCCGCGGGTTGGGCGGTGTCCGTCTGCGGGCCGTCCGTGGCCGGTCGCGCTCGCGCGGCCGAGCCGCATGTCGATGCGGTCCCGCGCCCCTGTCGCCCCTCCGGGGCTCCGGGGCCCGGGTAACACCGCCCTCCGGCGGAGTCGCTTGAAAGCCCTGCGTACGTGGCTCCGTCACCTGACGGCGGGGCCATCTGACCGGGCGGTCCCCAGTTGTGCGGGGCCGCCCGGTCGTCGCACCTCGGCACACACCCCCCCCCACATCCGGCTTCGCGAGGAAGGACCCCCCACCGTGCGAAGAACCCGCATCCTCACGGCCGTCCTGGCACTGGCCGCCGGGCTGCTCGCGGGCACCCCGCCCGCACTGGCGGCCGGCGGCGCTCCGAAAGCGACCCTGGCGGCGGAGTCGTACACCTGGAAGAACGCCCGGATCGACGGGGGCGGCTTCGTCCCCGGCATCGTGTTCAACCGCAAGGAGAGGAACCTCGCCTACGCGCGCACCGACATCGGTGGGGCCTACCGCTGGCAGCAGACCAGCAAGACGTGGACGCCGCTGCTGGACTCGGTCGGCTGGGCGAACTGGGGGCACACGGGCGTGGTGAGCCTGGCCTCCGACTCCGTCGACCCGAACCGGGTGTACGCGGCCGTCGGCACGTACACCAACAGCTGGGACCCGGGCAACGGGGCCGTGCTGCGCTCCGCCGACCGGGGCGCGAGCTGGCAGAAGACCGACCTGCCGTTCAAGCTGGGCGGCAACATGCCCGGCCGGGGCATGGGCGAGCGGCTCGCGGTCGACCCGAACCGCAACAGCGTGCTGTACCTGGGCGCGCCCAGCGGCAAGGGCCTGTGGCGGTCGACGGACTCGGGCGTCACCTGGTCGCAGGTGGCGAACTTCCCCAACGTCGGCAACTACGTGCAGGATCCGAGCGACGCGAGCGGCTACGCCTCCGACAACCAGGGCATCGTCTGGGTCACCTTCGACGAGTCGACGGGCACGGCGGGCAGCGCGACGCGGACCGTCTACGTCGGGGTCGCGGACAAGGACAACGCGGTGTACCGGTCGACGGACGCGGGCGCGACCTGGTCGCGGATCGCCGGGCAGCCGACGGGGCACCTCGCGCACAAGGGCGTGCTGGACACCGTCAACGGCCATCTGTACGTGGCCTACAGCGACAAGGGCGGCCCGTACGACGGTGGCAAGGGCCGGCTGTTCCGGTACGCGACGGCGACCGGGGTGTGGACGGACGTCAGCCCGGTGGCGGAGGCCGACACGTACTACGGCTTCAGCGGGCTGACGGTCGACCGGCAGCGGCCGGGCACGGTGATGGCGACCGCGTACAGCTCCTGGTGGCCGGACACGCAGATCTTCCGCTCGACCGACAGCGGGGCGACCTGGACGAAGGCGTGGGACTACACCTCGTATCCCGACCGGGCCAACCGCTACACCATGGACGTCTCCTCCTCGCCCTGGCTGACCTGGGGGGCGAACCCGTCGCCGCCCGAGCAGACCCCGAAACTGGGGTGGATGACGGAGGCGCTGGAGATCGACCCGTTCGACTCGAACCGGATGATGTACGGGACGGGCGCGACGGTCTACGGCACGGAGAACCTCGGGAACTGGGACACCGGCGGGCAGTTCACCATCAGGCCGATGGTGCAGGGCCTTGAGGAGACGGCGGTCAACGATCTCGCCTCTCCCCCGTCCGGGGCCCCGCTGCTGAGCGCGCTCGGTGACGTCGGCGGCTTCCGGCACACGGATCTGACGAAGGTCCCGTCGATGATGTTCACCTCGCCCAACTTCACCACGACGACCAGCCTGGACTTCGCCGAGTCCACCCCGAACACGGTGGTCCGCGTCGGCAACCTCGACTCGGGCCCGCATGTGGCGTTCTCGACGGACAACGGGGCCAACTGGTTCGCGGGGAGCGACCCTTCGGGTGTGAGCGGCGGCGGGACGGTGGCCGCGTCCGCCGACGGGAGCCGCTTCGTGTGGAGCCCTGCGGGCACGGGCGTGCACCACACGACCGGCTTCGGCTCGTCCTGGACGGCGTCGACCGGCATCCCGGCGGGCGCGGTCGTGGAGTCCGACCGGGTGGACCCGAAGGTCTTCTACGGCTTCAAGTCGGGTCGTTTCTACGTCAGTTCGGACGGCGGCGCGAGCTTCACCGCGTCCGCGGCGACGGGCCTGCCGAGCGGCGACAGCGTGCGCTTCAA
The DNA here is from genome assembly GCF_042890065.1 of Streptomyces sp. NPDC002328. Classification (NCBI taxonomy): domain Bacteria; kingdom Bacillati; phylum Actinomycetota; class Actinomycetes; order Kitasatosporales; family Streptomycetaceae; genus Streptomyces; species Streptomyces sp. NPDC002328. The sequence goes on from NZ_JBIARQ010000004.1 coordinate 312,750, forward strand.
GGCGCTGCCTGGCGTGAAGGGCGACGTGTGGCTGGCGGGCGGGGCGAGCGACGGCGCGTACGGCCTGTGGCACTCGACGGACGGCGGCGCGACCTTCGCCAAGCTGTCGAACGTCCAGGAGGCCGACACGATCGGCTTCGGCAAGGCGGCCTCGGGCGCGTCCTACCAGACGCTCTACACCAGCGCGAAGATCGCCGGCGTGCGCGGCGTCTTCCGTTCCACGGACAAGGGGGCGACCTGGACGAGGATCAACGACGACGCCCACCAGTGGGGTTGGACCGGCGCGGCGATCACCGGTGACCCGCGGGTGTACGGCCGGGTCTACATCGCCACCAACGGCCGTGGCGTGATCTACGGCGACAGCTCGGACACCGGTGGCGGTGGCGGCGGCACGGACCCGCCGCCGACCCCGACGGGGGCCTGCGCGGTGACGTACACGATCACCAACCATTGGTCGGGCGGCTTCCAGGCGGACGTGCGGCTGACCAACACCGGGACGAGCGCGTGGACCGGCTGGACCCTCGACTGGACGTTCCCGAACGGCCAGACGATCTCCCAGCTGTGGAACGCCCAGCACACACAGACCGGTTCGGCGGTGACGGCGAGGAACATCGGCTGGAACGGCAACGTGGCGGCGGGCTCGTCGGTGAGCTTCGGCTTCACGGGCGGCTGGACGGGCGCGAACACGGAACCGACGGCGTTCAGAGCGGGCGACCAGAACTGCGCGGTGAGCTGACCGCGAAGAGGGGCGCGCGCCGGCAAGCGGCACGCGCCCCTCTTGTGTGCGACGACTACGGCTCGTACGTGACTACGGCTCGTACGTGGTTACGGCGTGTAGACCGTCGGGCGCGGGGCCGTCGGCATGCCGTTGCCGATGAAGAAGCTCGGGTGCGGGGGCTGGTTGTAGGCGGTGTTCTGCCAGGCCAGGGCGGTGCGGTACTGGGTGTCGTGGAGAAGCGTGGTGATCTTCGTGGTGGTCTCGACGGGCGTGGAGTAGACGCGCAGGGCCGTGTTGTTCGACGTCGGCCAGACGACCTCCTCGCGCCAGTCGCCGAGGATGTCCCCGGAGAGGGACGGGGTGGACTTGGTGCCGTTGTTGGAGTGGACCCCGGAGGCCGTCAGCAGGCGCGTGTCGCCGGAGGTGCCGTACTTGTCGATGCGGGTGCCGTCGAGGAGTTCGCGGACGGGGTCGCCGTCCCACCAGTTGACGAAGTTGATGCTGGAGGGCTCGCGGCCGAGGGACGCGCCGGTCGCGGAGCGCAGGGTGGTGTCGGAGGCGGACCAGGCCTCCGCGCCCGGGCTGCCGGCGTAGACGTCGGCGGCGACGCCGCGGCCGTTGTCCGCGCCGGACGCCGTCTGCCAGAGGAGCGCGCCGGTGCGAGCGTCGGCCATCCAGGAGCCGGGCCGGCTCGTGCTCTCGGACACCTTGAAGTACTCCAGACCCGCCCGGCTCGGGTCGAGGTCGCCGACGTGGCCCGCGTCGCCGTGGCCGAGCCTGGTCGTCCACAGTCCGCCGCCGTTGTCGTCGACGGTCATCGCGCCGTACACGATCTCGTCCTTGCCGTCGGCGTCGACGTCGGCGACCGACAGGCTGTGGTTGCCCTGACCGTCGTAGCCCTTGCCGGAGTTGGTGGAGGAGTTGGTGTCGAAGGTCCAGCGGCGGGTGAACGCTCCGTTCCGCCAGTCCCAGGCGGCGATCACCGTGCGGGTGTAGTAGCCGCGGGCCATGATCAGCGAGGGGCGGGCACCGTCCAGGTAGGCGGTGCCGGCGAGGAAGCGGTCGACGCGGTTGCCGTAGGAGTCGCCCCAGGACGAGACCGTGCCGCGGGCCGGGACGTAGTCGACCGTGCCCATCGCCCTGCCGGTCCGGCCGTCGAACATGGTCAGGAACTCGGGGCCGGCCAGGACGTAGCCGCTGGAGTTGCGGTGGTCGGCGGAGGCGCTGCCGATGACCGTGCCGCCGCCGTCCACCGTGCCGTCGGCCGTCTTCATGGCGACCTCGGCCCTGCCGTCGCCGTCGTAGTCGTAGACCTGGAACTGCGTGTAGTGCGCGCCCGAGCGGATGTTGCGGCCCAGGTCGACGCGCCACAGCCGGGTCCCGTCGAGCTTGACGGCGTCGATGATCGTGTTGCCGGTGTAGCCGGACTGGGAGTTGTCCTTGGCGTTGGTGGGATACCACTTCAGGACGAACTCCAGGGCGCCGTCGCCGTCGAGGTCGCCGACGGAGGCGTCGTTGGCCTCGTAGGTGTAGGCGACGCCGTCGGGGGTCGTGCCGCCGGCGGGCGGACTGATCGGAACGTCCTTGTAGCCGGTGCGGAGTTGGACCGCGTGGACGGAGTCCGCCTGCTCGACGCCGCCGACGATCGCGCGGACCGTGTAGTCGGCCGTGGCCGGCGCGCCGGAGTGGAAGAAGTTCGTCGAGCCGGTGACGGGGCTGGAGTTGACCTTCGTCCCGGCCCGGTAGACGTTGAAGGAGACGTCGCCCGGGTCGGTGCCGAGCCAGCGCCAGCTGACCAGGTTGCCGCTGCCGGTGTACACGCTGACGACGCCCCGGTCGAGCTTCTCGACCTGGCGGGCCGTGGCCGCCTCGGCGGTGTCGGTGGACAGCGCGCTGATCCCGGCGCCGACGAGCACGGTCACGGCGCTCGCACCGGCCAGGGCGGCGAAGCGACGGCGTCTGCGGTGCGCCGGCGGGGTCTTCGGGGGGTGCGTCAGGGGTTGCTCGGGGCGCGGGTGCTGCACGGGGCGTACCTCCAGGGAGGACGGACGGGTTCCGCCCTGTCAGTCGCCGCCGCCCCGGGGGAGGTTGCCGGGCTGCCCGGACGGCGACCCGGCCCGATTCGTCGTGCCGGGCAAGCCGTGGATGTGCTGCGTCTGGGAGCTGCCGCCGATCCCGCACGAGCGGGACGCCTGGGTACGGCACCTCCTCGCACCCGAAGTGCCGGATCTGGCGACCTACTTGGCCGACTCGCTCCCCGAGGGGACCACGGGGGACCGACCATGAGCGGGCTTGCGGAACGCCAGGAGCGTGAACCAGGGGTCGGGGCGGGGGCGGTCCTGATCGGGTAGTCGCGTCAGACGGGCGGCGAAGTCCTCGGCGAGGGGCTCGCCCGGCGGCAGGGTCATGAACCAGCCGCGTCGCAGGTCGGCGATCGTGCGGCGGGGGCTGCGGCCCTGACCCCGGCCCGGGAAGCGGGCCCGTCCGGCCGGGACGAGACCGTGGGCGGCGGCGTGCGACTCGACGCGCGCCGCCTCGTCGCGGGCCGCCCGGGGCGGACGGGATGCGAGCACGGCGTCGATGTCGCTGCCGACGTTGTGCGCGGCGGCCTTGTCGACCGTGGTGACGTAGACGCCGCCGGGCCGCAGCACCCGCGCGCACTCGGCGACGATCGCGCCCACGTCGGCGTCGCTCTGCGCGAGGTGCAGCAGCCACACGCTGCTCACCGCGTCGAACTCGGCCTCGCGGAAGGGCAGTCGGCGGCAGTCGGCCCGCACGACGGCGCCGGGCAGCCGTACCGCGGCCTGCCGTGCCATCGCCGCCGCGAGGTCGACGCCGGTCACCCGCAGACCGGCGCGTCCGGCCGCGATCCTGCGGGTGACGATGCCGGTGCCGCAGGCGACGTCGAGCAGCCGGCTCGCCCCGTCCGGCACCAGGTCCAGGACGGCCCGCGCCGCCGCTGCCGCCCTCGGCTCACCGCCGCGCGAGGCGTCGTAGCGTTCGGCTTCCTCGTCGTAGTCCAGCACCCGCGCCCCCCGTGTCCCGTCCGTCACGCCCCGCGTGCGTCACGCCTCGCGTCCGTCGCGTCACCGCGCCCCGTGGCCCGGGGCCAGGTCCTCCACCCTGCGGGCGAGCGCGAAGTCGAGCTCGGTGAGCGCGCCGCCCGCGCTGTGGGTGTTCACCGCGAGCGACACCGTGTTGTAGCCGAGAGTGAGGTCGGAGTGGTGGTTCAGCTCCTCCTGGACCTGTGCGACATGGACGACCAGGGCGGTCGCGGCGAAATGCGAGGCGAGCCGGTAGGAGCGGGTGAGGCTGCCGGCCTCGACGGACCAGCCGGGCAGCTCCGACAGACGTTCCTCGATCTCCTTCTGCGACAGCGGTTCGACGGCCATGGCACGGCTCCCTTCCCTGGATGTCGCGTACCTGTCCAGCGTGCCACAGGAGGGGCGGGGCGACCCTGGTCAGAGCGGTTCCGCGAAGCTTCCGGGGAGCTTCCGGGGCTCCCCGCGGCACGCCGGACGGTCTCTCGCGGCACGCCGACCGGTTTCTCGCGTCTCGTGCGTCGACTACGGTCGAGGGCATGACGACTGTCGCGCCCGGCTCCGGTCCCGGTCCCGCCGTCGACCCCGGTCCCGCCGGTCAGGGCGTCGGCCCGCTGCTGCGGGCCTGGCGGGAGCGGCGGCGGGTCAGTCAGCTGGAGCTGGCGCTGCGCGCGGACTCCTCGGCGCGGCACATCAGCTTCATCGAGACGGGCCGCTCCCGGCCCAGCGAGGAGATGGTGCTGCGGCTGGCGGAGCACCTCGACGTCCCCGTGCGGGAGCGCAACTCCCTGCTGCTGGCGGCCGGTTACGCCCCCCGCTTCCGGGAGACCCCGCTGGACGACCCGGCGCTCGACGCCCTGCGCACCGGCATGGAGCGGCTGATCCGGGGCTACGAGCCCTACCCGGCGCTGGTCGTGGACGCGATGTACAACGTGCTGGCGGCGAACCGCGGGATCACCATGCTGCTGGACGGCCTCCCGGAGTCCCTGCTCACGCCGCCGCTGAACGCGATGCGCCTGACCCTGCACCCGCGAGGTCTCGCGCCGCGCATCCGCAACCTGCCCGAGTGGCGCGGCCATCTGCTGGCCCAGATGGAACGCGACATCGCCCTGCACCGCTCGGCGCCGCTGCGGGAGCTGTACGAGGAGGTCGCCGCGTACCCGGCGCCCAGCACCGTCCCGGGCACCCCCTTCGCCCCCGAGGCCGAACCCGCCGAGCCCACCGAACCGGCCCAGCCGGTACCGTACTTCGCGCTGCCGATGCTGATCGAGCACGAGGGCCGGACGCTGTCGTTCATCTCGTCGATCTCCACGTTCAACACGCCCATGGACGTGACCGTCGCCGAGCTGGCCATCGAGACGCTGCTCCCGGCCGACCCGGCGACGGTCAAGTACCTGCACTCGCTGATCGGTTGACCGAAACGGTCAGTTCCCGCGCGCCTTCAGCGCCACGTGCTGGAGCCCGGCGAAGCCGGCCACGACGAGCGCCTGCGCGAGAGTCCACACCGCGCCCACCGCGGTCGGCGAGAGCCACAGCGCGAGGGCGACGCAACTGAGCGCCGCCCAAGCTGCGTTGGCCTCGATCACCGCCCGCACGGGCAGCGCCGCCGGGCGGGCGCGGGCGGCGAGCAGGCCGACGCCGGCCGCGTACGCGGTGAGGAACGCGCCGAGGCCGAGCAGCAGCGCGGAGTCGACGCCGAGGAGCCGGCCGAGAGGCCCGGACAGGGCGAGGTAGGCGAGCCCGTTGCCGCCGGTCACCGCCGCGTCCAGCGCGAGGAAGCGGCGCAGCGCGGTGTGCGGCTCGGCGGTGCGGGCGAGGGCGGTGAGCGCAGTGGGCCGGGTTGCGGACATGACGAATCAGCCTCCGTCGAGGTCGTGGTGGAGTGGGGACCGGAATCCCGATCGGGATCTGCGTGCCGGGCCGGGTCCCGGACCGGAGTGCGCCGACCCGGAACCCGTGGACCCCACCCTCCCGTCCCGCGCGGCCACGGTCGATTACCCGCGGGGTAATCCCTTTCCCCGGCCCCTGTGAGACCTCAACCGGAACATGGCACACTGACCCGCGTGCCTCGACACGTAGGGGAGACGTGGCGTGAGTGAGCGACGGCCCGCGCCTACGGTGGGCCAGGTGGTACTGGGCAGGCGGCTCCAGGAGCTGCGCGAGGCGGCCGGGCTGAGCCGTGAGGAGGCGGCCCGCGCGCTGCGCGTCGCGCCCGCGACGGTGCGGCGCATGGAGACGGCCGAGGTCTCGCTGAAGATCCCGTACGTGCAGGTGCTGTTGGAGGCCTACGGCGTGCCCGCGGAGGAGGCCGCCGCGTTCGTGACGCTCGCCGAGGAGGCGAACCGGCCGGGCTGGTGGCAGCGGTTCCACGACGTGCTGCCGGAGTGGTTCAGCCTGTACGTGAGCCTGGAGGGCGCCGCGCGGCTGATCCGCTCCTACGAACCGCACTTCGTGCCGGGGCTGTTGCAGACCGAGGCGTACGCGCGGGCCGTGCTGGAGGCGGGGACGGTCGGGCGGAAGAACCCGGAGGCGATCGAGCGGCACGTCTCGCTGCGGATGGCCAGGCAACGGCTGCTGGAGGGCCCCGACGCGCCCCATCTGTGGGCGGTGATGGACGAGACGGTGCTGCGCCGGCCGGTGGGCGCGGACAGTTCCGTCATGCGCGAACAGCTCGACAAACTGCTGGAGTTGAGCGAGCGGGACCGGATCACCCTGCAAGTGGCGGAGTTCGCCGACGGCCCGCACCCGGGGACGTCCGCCCCGTTCACCCTGTTCCGGTTCGGGGAACCGGAGTTGCCCGACATGGTCGTCACCGAGTACCTGTCCGGCGCCCTGTATCTCGACTCGCGCAAGGAGGTTTCCGCCCATCTGGAGGTCCTCGACCACATCACGACGCACGCCGCGTCGGCACAGCGCACGAAGAAGCTGCTGCGGGACGTCCGCGGCAGCCTCTGAGCACCCCCCAGTCACCGCCCGCCCGAGGAGAAGACCCCGCATGACCGGATCCGAGTCCGAGAGCCCCCTGCGCATCGACACCAGCCGCCCGCACCCGGCCCGCGTGTACGACTGGTGGCTCGGCGGCAAGGACAACTACCCCGTGGACGAGGAGCTGGCGCGCAGGATCCTCGCCGTGGACGGCACGGTGCTGCGCGGCGCGCGCGCCAACCGCCGGTTCATGCAGCGGGCCGTGCGCACCGTCGCCGAGGCCGGGATACGCCAGTTCCTGGACATCGGCACGGGCATCCCCACCGAGCCCAACCTGCACCAGGTCGCGCAGGGCGTCGCCCCGGAGGCGAAGGTCGTGTACGCCGACAACGACCCGATCGTGCTGCGGCACGCGGAGGCGCTGCTGCACGGCTCCCCCGAGGGCTCCACGGAGTACGTGCACGCCGACGTCCGCGACCTCGACGCCCTGCTGGAGCGGGCCGCCGACACCCTGGACCTCGACCGGCCCCTCGCGCTGTCGCTGGTGGCGCTCACCCACTACCTGGGCGAGGACCCGGCCGGCGACGACGTGTACGGGCTGCTCAAGCGGTACGTCGCCGCGCTCGCCCCGGGCAGCTACCTGATCCTCTCCCAGGTCACCCCCGATCTGAACCCGGAGGCCATCGAGCAGGCGGCGAACCACTTCCGGCGCAGCGGCACCCCCTTCCACCCCCGTTCGCACGCGGAGTTCTCCCGCTTCTTCGAGGGGCTGGAGCTGCTCGGTCCGGGCGTGCTTCCGGTGTCGGGCTGGCGGCCGGAGCCGCAGGACGTGAAGCTCCAGGCGGAGGGCATCGTGCCGGTGTACGCGGGGGTCGCCCGCAAGCCCTGAGCCCGGACCCGCCGGCTACGGGGTGACCCGTACGGGTGCCGTGAACGGGTGCGCTCCCGCGCCCGCCCCTAGGTTCGAGTCGAGGGGCGGGCAAGGGAAGGAGACCTGATGCCCTCGGACGCCGTGTTCTACCAGGCGGCCGCGCTCTGCCTGACCCGCCCCGACGACGACCTGCGCGCCCGGCTGCCCCTGGTGCGCGAAGCCGCCCCGCAGCTAAGGGAATTCGCCGATCACGCGGCCGTGACCCCGCTCGCGGAGCTGGCCGCGCACTACGCGCGCGTCTTCGACCTCGGGAACCGGCACAGCCTGTACCTGAGCCGCTGGCCGGACGGCGACGCCCGGCGGCGCGGCCCGTCCCCGGTCCGCTTCACGGACCTCTACCGGCGGCACGGGCTGGAGCTGACCGGGGAGGAACTGCCCGACTTCCTGCCCGCGGTGCTGGAGTTCGCGGCCCGCACCGGCGACACCGAGCTGCTCACCGGCCACCGTGACGGCCTGGAGCGGCTCCGCTCCCGGCTCGCCGCCTTCGGCACGCCCTACGCGTCCGTCCTGACCGCCGTGTGCGCGACGCTGCCGCCCGCGCCCACCGGGGAGCGCCCCTGACGCCGGCCTGTTCGCGCCGCTGACCTGGACGGACGCGCCGGCGTCAGGCGGCCCCGCCCCGGGTGCCGCGTTCGTCGTCGACGACCTCGGCGTCGACGACCTCCTCGTCGTCCGGCCCCGCCGCGCCCTCGGCGTCCGCCGTCGGAGACGGCTGCTGGGCCTGGGCGTACATCGCCTGGCCCATCCGCTGACTGACGGCGGCGGCCTTCTCGACGCCGGCCCGCAGGGCGTCCGTGTCGGCGTCGCCTTCCAGCAGCGCCTTGAGGTCGGCGATCGCGGACTCCACCTCGCCCTTGGTGTCCGCGGGCACCTTGTCGCCGTTGTCGCGGAGGAACTTCTCGGTCTGGTAGACGAGTTGCTCGGCCTGGTTGCGGGTCTCGGCGCTCTCGCGGCGTTCCCGGTCCTCCTCCGCGTACTGCTCGGCCTCCCGCATCATGCGGTCGATGTCGTCCTTGGGCAGCGCCGAGCCGCCGGTGACGGCCATCTTCTGCTCGCGGCCGGTCGCGAGGTCCTTCGCGAAGACGTGCATGATCCCGTTGGCGTCGATGTCGAAGGCGACCTCGATCTGCGGGACCCCGCGCGGGGCCGGCGGAAGACCGGTGAGGTCGAAGACACCGAGCTTCTTGTTGTAGGCGGCGATCTCGCGTTCGCCCTGGTAGACCTGGATGCCGACGGAGGGCTGGTTGTCGGCGGCGGTGGTGAAGATCTCCGAACGCCGGGTGGGGATCGTGGTGTTGCGCTCGATCAGCTTGGTCATGATGCCGCCCTTGGTCTCGATGCCCAGGGACAGCGGGGTGACGTCGAGCAGCAGGACGTCCTTGACGTCGCCGCGGATGACGCCGGCCTGGAGGGCGGCGCCGACGGCCACCACCTCGTCGGGGTTGACGCCCTTGTGCGGGTCCTTCCCGGTCAGCTCCCGCACCAGGTCCGTCACCGCCGGCATCCGGGTCGAGCCGCCGACGAGGATGACGTGGTCGATCGCGGACAGCCGCACCTTGGCGTCCTTCACCGCCTGATCGAACGGCGTGCGGCAGCGGTCGAGCAAGTCGGCGGTCAGCTCCTGGAACTGAGCCCGCGTCAGTTTCTCGTCGAGGTGGAGGGGGCCCTCGGCGGAGGCGGTGATGTAGGGCAGGTTGATCGTCGTCTCCGAGGAGCTGGACAGTTCGATCTTCGCCTTCTCGGCGCCCTCGCGCAGCCGTTGCAGCGCCATCCTGTCGTTGCCGAGGTCGACGCCGTACTGCCCCTTGAACTTCTTCACCAGGTGCTCGACGATCCGCTGGTCCCAGTCGTCGCCGCCGAGACGGGTGTCGCCGTTGGTGGCCTTGACCTCGATCACGCCGTCGCCGATCTCCAGCAGCGACACGTCGAAGGTGCCGCCGCCGAGGTCGAAGACCAGCACGGTCTGCTCCTCGCCCCGGTCGAGGCCGTAGGCGAGGGCTGCGGCGGTCGGCTCGTTGATGATCCGCAGCACCTTGAGCCCGGCGATCTCCCCGGCCTCCTTGGTGGCCTGGCGCTGGGCGTCGTCGAAGTAGGCGGGCACGGTGATCACCGCGTCGGTGACCTCCTCGCCGAGGTACGCCTCGGCGTCCCGCTTCAGCTTCTGGAGCACCCGGGCGGACAGCTCCTGCGCCCGGTAGCGGGTGCCCTCCACGTCACCGTGCTGCGGGAAGCGCCAGTCCGCGTCGCCCATGTGTCGCTTGACCGAGCGGGCGGTGCGGTCGACGTTGGTGACGGCCTGCCGTTTGGCGACCTCGCCGACGAGCACCTCGCCGTTCTTGGCGAAGGCCACGACCGACGGGGTGGTCCTGGCCCCCTCCGCGTTGGCGATGACCGTGGGTTCGCCGCCCTCCAGGACGGCCACCACCGAGTTCGTGGTCCCGAGGTCGATCCCCACCGGACGTCCCATCGCTGTCCCCTTCCGTCAGGGAGGCTGCCGCGCCGCCGGACTTCCAGCACAGAACGTGCGGGGTCGGCTGTCAATGGGAGGGGCGCCGCGCCGGGGCCGGGTGGATCACCCCGGCCCCGTGGGCCGACCGGTCGCGCGGGGTGCGTGCGACCGGCCGGCGGGCCGCCGGCTCAGGCGAGCTTGGCGGAGAGGGTGATCGTGGTGCCGGTGAGGGCCTGGCTGACCGGGCAGTTCTTCTTGGCGTCCTCGGCGGCGGCCTTGAAGGCGTCGTCGTCGAGGCCCGGCACGGTGCCCTCCACGGTCAGGTGGATGCCCGTGATGCCCTCACCCGGCTGGAAGGTGACGTCGGCCGAGGTGACGAGCTTGGTGGGCGGGGTGCCGGCGCCGGCCAGGCCGTGCGACAGCGCCATGGAGAAGCAGCTGGAGTGGGCGGCGGCGATCAGCTCCTCCGGGCTGGTCTTGCCGTTCGCCTGCTCGGCGCGCGACGGCCACGACACCGGCTGCTGGCCGATGCCGGAGGAGTCGAAGGTGACGACTCCGTTGCCCTCGAGCAGGTTGCCTTCCCAGACGGTGTGTGCGGAGCGCGTGGTGGCCACGGTTCTTCCTTTCGCATGGGGTTCCCGTTGGACGGGTTTCCGTCCCCCCATCCGATCACACTCGACTTCATCGCACGCGGAAGACCGGCCCACGCGCGGTGAACGGCAGTTGACGTCCCTGGGGAATCAGATAGGCGTGCTCGCGCCGCACCCGCAGGACGTCGCACCAGCCGTCCGTGATGACGAGGACCGGCGCACCGGGCGGGAAGTCGTCGGCGCGCTGGAGGAGGTCCACGCCGGGCTGGAGGACGGTGCCGCCGCGCCCGCGCACCCGGACCCGGCCGGCGATCTCGGTGACGGGCAGGTAGCCGGCGTCGTGGGGCGTGGCATCGCAGAAGACGACGCGGGCGACGGGCACGTCGCGGGCCTCGGCGTAGGAGGCGATCGCGCCGAGGGCCTTGCCGAGCAGGACGCGGTCCATGGAGCCGGAGGTGTCCAGGACGACGCCGAAAGTACAGCGGGAAATCTCCTCCGGTGGGAAGTAGCGGCCCGCGCGCGGGATGTCGGGGGTGGAGGCCTGCCGGCGGGCGGGGCGGGCGTAGGAGCGCAGCGGTTCGGGGCGGGGCACGAACTCGTCGAACCAGCGGGCCAGTCGTGCGTCCCAGGGCAGCGGCGGGTGGCTGAGCGCGCGGATCTCCTCGACGAGTCCGGCGGGCAGGTGGCCGCGTTCCTGCCGTCGGTGCAGGTCCAGGCCCTGGGCGAGTCCGCGCCGGTAGAAGCCGTCGAGGTCGACGTGGTCGCGGGGCGGGCCGAGCGGGCCGCCGAGGATGTCGCCGAGGCCCTTGCCGCGCGGGGTGGACAGCCGGCGCATGCGCCGCAGGTCGCCCGCGATGCGGTCGTAGACCTCCTCGGCGGACAGGCCCGCCAGCTGCGGGTCGAACAGCACGCCCTCGGGCATGTCGCCGACGTCCATCTCGCGCAGCCAGCCGTTGATGACGTAGTCGCAGGCCACGTTGAAGAGGTAGGGGTCGCGTCCGCCGCAGCGGTCGCCGTGGCGCAGGGCGGCGTGCAGCATCTCGTGGGCGAGGATGAACCGCCATTCCTCGTCCTCGAACCGCCGCAGCGGGTTGACGTAGATCTCGCCCGCCTCCGCGTTCACGGCGGCGACGGAGATGCCGTGGGCGCGGGCGAGTTCGGCGTCGGCGACGAGCGTGAGGCCGGCGGCGATCCCGCCGAGCAGCGGGTAGGAGGAGACGAACCAGCTCAGCGCCTTCTCCCAGGGGCGGCGGTGGGGCGTCTCGCCGTCGAGGGCGTCGCGGCGGCCGCCTGCCATGTCCATCGCGGCGGACACGGTCCGGGTGAGGGCGGTGGCGAAGGCCAGCTGCCGGTCGGGGGCGCTGGTGCCCTGCCAGCTCGTCCAGGGCACGAGCAGGATGTCCGGCTCGGCGCCGCCGGTCCCGCAGTGCCGGTAGGCGGTCGGCAGGGCGGTGCGCCGCCAGCGGTCGGCGAGCTGTTCCTCGTCGCCGTCGGGGTAGGAGGACGGCAGGTCGTCGGGGGCCCTGCCGACGGGGAAGGTCAGCAGGAAGCGGTTGACGACCGCGCAGCGCGCGGCCAGCGCGTACCGGTCGGGCTGCTCGCGCTTGCCCCTGGCCGCGGGCACGTGCCCGAAACCGAGGTGGAGCGCGGCGTGGGCGAGCGACCAGGCCCAGAGGACCGGTTCGACGAGACGGGTGCGGCGGGCGTGCAGGAAGCCGTCGGAGTCGACGCGGACGAGGCCGTCGGCGGGGGCCAGGTCGCACTCCTCGTCGAGGCAGACGTCGAAGTCGAGGGCGGCCAGCGCCGGATTGGCGCGCACCAGCCGCATCCCCTCGGCGAAGGCCTCGGCGGCCAGGTCCCGCTTCTTCTTCCCGCGGTCGTCGCGGCTCACCGGCGCGCCTCCACCAGCCGGGGCATGTCACGGGCGGCCTCGACCAGGAACCAGGCGGGCAGCACGGGGTTGCCGTCGGCGTCGGCGGCGATGACGGTCTGGGCGACCTCGACGGAGATCTCGGCGAGCTGCACGAGCAGCGACTTGGCGCGGTAGGCGATCTGCCGGCCGTGCGCGGACATGTGCGCCTTGTCGGCGGGCAGCTCCTTGACGAGCCGGCCGCGGAAGGAATCGGCGAGGTAGTACAGCAGGTCGCGGTCCTGGACGCGGTGCGGCCAGGGGGCGTCGCCCTTGAGGACGGCCTCGATGCCGTACCGGCTGCGGACGATCTTGACGTAGCCGCAGAAGGCGGTGGCGTGCGCGGGGGTCAGCGTGCCGTGGGCGAGGACCTTCAGGGTGTCCTCGTCGAGGTCGCGGCCGAAGGAGTGCAGCGCGTCGGAGAGCATGTGCCAGGAGCGGGGCGTGGAGAACGGCTCCTCGGTCTTGGGCGGCTTGGACCACAGGTGGTCGGGGCGGTCGGTGAGGTGGTCCAGGATCCACGGGTGGATGGCGTTGTCCGCCGCCCAGACCAGCCAGTCCTTCGCGGAGGCCTCCAGGTGGACGTGGGTGAGCCGGTTGACGAGGGCGGAGGCGATCGGGCGGGCGAGGGCGTTGTCGGTGGCGCGGTTGCCGGCGCCGACGACAATCGAGCCCTTGGGGAGTTCGTAGTCGCCGATACGGCGGTCCAGGATCAGCGAGTAGAACGCCTTCTGCACGTCCGGGGTGGCCGCGTTCAGCTCGTCCAGGAACAGGCAGTACGGCTCGTCGCGGGCGATGGCCTGCGGCGGGCAGAACACCGACCGTCCGTCGCGGATCTGCGGGACGCCGATCAGGTCCTCCGGGGCGAGCTGGGTGCCGAGCAGGCTGACGCACTCCAGGCCGAGGGACTCGGCGAAGTCCCTTACCAGGGAGGACTTTCCGATGCCGGGCGCGCCCCAGAGGAACACGGGGCGGACGGTGGCGAGCCCGAGCAGCAACTCGGGTATGCGGGAGGGCGTGACGGTGACGGCAGCCTGCAACGCAGGGGCTCCTCGGGGGTGTTCGACCGGGGCGCGGACGCGGACGGCGGACGCGCGATGTGGGAACAGTGTGGGCGTACGGCCCTCCCGCCGCAGCCGATTTTCCGGCGGCCCGGTCCCCCTCGGACGGCCCGCTACTCCCCCCTCAGGCGGCCCGCTCCTCCCCCTTGCGGACGGCTGGCTCCCCCTGTGCCGTCTCCAGGGGCACCTCGGGCCCGTTCGACTCGCGCAGCCAGCGGCTCAGGACGCGGTGGACGTGCTCGGCGCCGACGAGGTGTTCGCCGTCCCCGACCGGGGCGGACAGGTCGAGCGGGGACAGCAGGAAGGGTCTGGTCTGGGGGCCGCCGAGGCCGCCGTGCGAGCCGATCTGCTCCTCGAAGGCGAGGACCTCGCCGTCGGCCGGGTCGTGGAAGGAGTTGACCATGATGTCGGCGGTGTGCGGGAAGGAGTGCGTGCGGCGCACCGCGTCGGCGGCGCCCGGCCCGAACGCGGCGAGCGGGCCCGGCTCCTCGTCGAGCCGGTCGACGGGGATCTGCGCGCCGTACGCGCCGAGCACGACCCCGCCGTGCTCCTCGCTGCGGACGAGGAGGAAGCCGACGCCGGGGTGGTTGGCGAGCGTGGACAGCAGCGCGGGGTGACGGGCGTCGATCTCCTCCTTGCTCATCCGGTGCGGCACGTCCGGGAAGGAGACCAGGCCCAGGTTGCCCGAGGCCAGCACGACGGGCTCGGAGCCGCGCGGGGGGCGGTACTGCTCGCCGACCTCCTCCACGGGCCGGCGCAGCGCCGCCCGGACGGCCGCGCGCGCCTCCGCGCCGCTGTGGGTGCGCTGCGCCTTGCGCGGCACGGGCAGGCCGCAGCCGGCCCGCACGAGGTCGCCGAGGGTGAGGCCGTAGCGGGAGCGGAAGGTCTCGCCGGGGCTCTGTCCGTGGTCGGACAGGACGACGATCCGGTAGGGGCGGGGGGTGTGTTCGGCGACGTTCTCGAGGAGGGCGAGGGAGCGGTCGAGGCGGGCGAGGACCTTCTCCGCGTCGCGGCTGTCCGGGCCGGAGTGGTGCGCGACCTCGTCGTAGGCGACGAGGTCGGCGTAGACGGCGGTGCGGCCGGCGAGCATGTCGCCCATGACGGCCGTCACGACGACGTCGCGTTCGACGACGGTCGCGAAGGCGCGCACGAAGGGGTAGAGGCCGCCGCGTCCCACGCGCGGGCGCTGCTTGCGCAGCCGGGCGCGGGTGGACTGGCCGATCTCGCGGCCGACCTCCGCGACGAACGACAGGGCGGTGCGGACGGCGTTCGCCGGGTCGGAGAAGTAGGCGAAGTAGCCGGCGCGGGAGCGGGTGGCGGCGTCGCGCCGCCGGGTGGCGATGGACAGCACGAGCGCCTGCTCGTCGGCGCCGCCGCCGAAGAGGTTGCCGCGGCTGGCGCCGTCGGCGGACAGCAGCCCGGCGTCACCGGTGCGCTCGACCGCGCGGCGCTGGAGCTCGGCGGCGCTGGTGGGCCGGTTGCAGACCACGACCTCCCCGCGGTCCTTCTCGTACCACCGGAACGCGGGCACGTCGTGATTGCTCCCGTGCAGAATCCCCAGCTGACTGGCCCCGGTCTGACTCGACCAGTCGGTATGCCAGAGAGTGAGCCGGTGGGTGGGGGCGGGGGCAGGGGGGTGAGGGCGAGGGCGACGGGCGAGGGGACGGCGGCGTGGCGGGGCGGCGGTGTGGGGGTGACGGTCGGCAGGGCTCTCTCCGAGGGGTTGCCCGGGCTCCTCGGGGGGTGGGGCGGTGTGGGGGGTGAGGGGTTCGGGGGTGAGGGGGGTGGGGGTGAGGGGGGTGGGGGTGCCCAGCCAGCGGGCTGTTGTGGGCATCACGCCGTTCTTCGCGGCGGCCAGCAGGACGTCGTGGCCCACGCCGTCGAGTTGGAGGAAGACCGTGCCGGGGGTGGTCGCGCAGGCCGGGACGTCTCTTCGGCGGCGGGCGGAGAGACGGTGGAGTCGCCGCCGGTAGGCGTCGTCGTCGCGGACGGCCAGCGCGCCGCCGGTCGCGGAGGCGACGGCGGACATCACGGCGGCGACGATCACCGCGGTCTCGGGGGCCACCTCGCTCTGCCCGGAGGGGTTCAGCCGCAGCGCGAGCAGGAGCAGCGAGCCGTTGAGGAAGAACACCAGCAGGCCCAGCACCAGCGCCGGCACGAGCAGCAGCAGCCGCACCAGCAGGGGCCAGGCCAGCGCCGACAGCAGGCCGAAGACGCCCGCGCCGACGGCCGCGGTGACGGCGATCGTGGTGGAGCTGTCGCCGTCGGGCGACTGGAGCCGGAAGTCCGGCAGGATCCCCGCGAGCACGAGCATCGTGACCGTGGACACCGCCCACACCGCGACGCTCCGCCCGGCCTGACTGACGGCCCGCCGCCAACGCACTCCCCGCACGCCCAGCCCACCTCACGTTCCGGCCCCGCCGCCCGGCGGGCCGCCACCCACCTTGTCATACCGCGTCGAGAGCCCGCCCGGAGCCGGCGGCCGGTGGCCTACCGGCCGTCGTACCCGGCCGTCGGCATCGACAGCCTGCGGTGGACGCGGGCCTTCATCTGGGCGTCGTAGGCGGGTTCCGCGACGCCCACCGTCTCCACGCGGACCCCGCGCCGCTCGCACTCCTCGGCGAACTCCTCGACCGAGGACAGGGCGCTCTCCAGGACCCGCCGGCTGGGCGCGACGAACAGGTCGACGCCGGCCCGGACGCCGTCCCACAGCACGCAGTGGTCGGGCCGCAGCGCGCGCACCAGCAGCTCCCGGCTGACGACGTACCCCCGCTCCGCGGCCCACCGCGCGCACATCGCGTGCTGGCCGCGCGAGTCCACCAGGAAGGGATCGGCGTCCAGTTCCTCGAGCGGCGTCAGACTCGCGATCGCCGTGACCCGCACCGGTCCCATGGCGTCCCCCTCACCTCCGGGTTTCGCCGCCGACCCTACTCCTGCCCGTAGGCTTCGGGGGAGTCGCGCGAAGGAGGCAAAGAGGTGCCGGTGGAGATCACCTGGTGGGGCCACGCCACCTGCACGGTCGAGGATTCGAACGTCCGCGTGCTCACCGACCCGCTGTTCGCCCGTCGCCTCGCCCACCTGCGACGTCGCCGCGGGGCCGTGCCCCCGCCGGACGCCTGGCGGGCGGACGTGGCGCTCGTGTCGCACCTGCACGCCGACCATCTGCACGTGCCCTCCCTCGCGCGCCTCGCGCCGGGCACGCGCCTCCTCGTGCCCCGGGGCGCACCGCGCACCGTGCCCGGCCTGCGCCGCCTGGCGCATCTGCGGCTGACCGAGATGTCGCCGGGCGACGAGACGGACGTGGGCCCGCTGCGGATACGCGCCGTCCCCGCCGAGCACGACGGCCGCCGGCTGCCGGTCGGCCCGCACCGCTCCCCCGCCCTCGGGTACGTCGTCGAGGGCGAGGCCAGGACCTACTTCGCCGGGGACACGGGCCTGTTCGAGGCGATGGCCAAGGAGGTCGGGCCGGTCGACGTGGCGCTGCTGCCGGTGGGCGGCTGGGGGCCGTACCTCGGCGAGGGGCATCTGGACGCGGGGCGCGCGGCGGAGGCGCTGACCCGGCTCGCGCCCCGCAGCGCCGTGCCGGTGCACTACGGCACGTACTGGCCGATCGGGATGGACGCCGTGCGCCCTCATGAGTTCCATGCGCCGGGTGAGGAATTCGTGCGCCGGGCCGCGCAGTGCGCGCCGGCGGTCGCGGTGCACCGGCTGGCGCACGGGGAGAGCGTGCGACCGGCGGTCGCCCCATGATCCCGCCGGCCGCGCTGACGCCGGCCGTTCTGATACCCCGGGCCGTCGCGACGCCGCTGGCCGTCGTCGCGATCCTGCCGACGGAGTCCACGCAGCAGGTGGTCGGCTACCCGACGCTGTTCCTGCTGGTGCTGTTCGGGGCGCTGGTGCCGGTGGTGCCCACGGGTGCGCTGGTGAGCGGGGCGGCCGTGGTCGCCTTCCACCAGACGGCGCCCTTCTCACTGCTGCTGCTGTTCGTGACGGCGTCCCTGGCGGCGTTCCTCGGCGACGCGGCCCTGTACTGGCTGGGGCGGCGCGGGCTGCGCTCGAAGAACGGCTCGCGCTGGCTGGAGGCGATCCGCTCGCGCGCGCCGGAGGAGCGGCTCGACCAGGCGCAGACGAAGCTGGCCGAGCACAATGTGGCCGTGCTGGTGCTGTCCCGGCTGGTGCCGGCGGGCCGCATACCGGTGATGCTGGCCTGTCTCCTGGCGGAGTGGCCGCTGCGGCGCTTCGTGCGGGGCAATCTGCCGGCCTGTCTGGCCTGGGCGCTGACCTACCAGCTGATCGGCATCCTCGGCGGCTCGCTGTTCCCGGAGCCGTGGCAGGGCGTGCTGGCGGCGGTCGCGCTGACCGTCATGGTCAGCACGGCCCCCACCGCGTGGCGCCACCTACGCCGCCGCACAGGCACGGCGTAACCGTCACCTCCGGTTCAGGGCAACAGCTCCTTCCTGAGGATCAGGTCGCGAATCTCTTTCCGGTTCACCGGGAAGCCCTTCAGCAACGGTCCCAGCGCTTTCACGCCCGAGTACCCCTCCCAGGCCTGGACACTGAGCACCGTGCCGTCCTTCAGTTGCAGTTGCGCGGAGAGCATGGATCCGTCGGAGCGATTCGTGGAGGAATGCTGCCAGATGGACAAGAGGCCGCTGGACACCGCCTCGTCGGTGCACTGCTGCCTGATACCCGTCATCCCATGACCAAGCCGACTGCACGGAGTGAAAGCGGCGCTGGAGCCCGGGTACTTGCGTTGCGCGGCGAGATCGAACACTTCGACCATGAGATACCCGACGCCCCCGTCCCGGGCGACCGAGTACTCCCCGTCGTAGGGGCCGACCCTCGTCGACGCTTTCGGCTCCCTGCCGGTGAGGATCTTCTCCATCGAGATCGCGGTGACCTTGCCGACGCTCTTGGGCAACAGGTCCTGGAGCGCGGTGGCGTGGGCCGTCGGTGAGGAGGCCACCGGCGTCTTCTCCTCGTCGGCGCGCAGCGCGCCGGAACCGAGGGTGACCGAGAGCGCGACGACCGCCACCGCAGTGCCGGTCATCGCCGCGCGCCGCCGTCGTCGTACGCGCCCGGCCGTCGTGAAGACGGACCCTCCGTCGCGTCCGACCGGCGCCTGCACGTCGGCGACGGCCCGACCGAGCAACTCCCTCACCAGTTCCCCGTCTTGGCGGCCGCCCAGCTCATCCGTCCCGTTCATACGAGTTCCTCCCGCACCACGGCCTTCAGGGCCGCGAGTCCTCTCGCCGTGTGGCTCTTGACCGTGCTCTCCCGCATGCCGAGCAGTTCGGCGGTGGCGGCGACGCTGAGGTCCTCCCAGTAGCGCAGCACCAGCACCGCCCGCTGTCTGGGCGCGAGCCCGGCGAGGGCGGCCCGGACCATCAATCCGGTGTCGCTGTCCGTCGGGTGGTCCGGCACGTCGGGCAGTTCGCCGTAGGCGTGCTCACGCCGCCAGAAGCGGCGGCGGCCCGCGATGAAGGTGTTGACCAGCGTCTTGCGGGCGTAGGCGTCGAGGTTGTCGAGCCGCCCGTGCCTGCGTGCGCCGAGGACGACCTTCACCAGCGTCGTCTGAACGAGGTCCTCCGCCTCGTCCCGGTTGCCGCAGAGCAGATAGGCGCTGCGGAACAATGCCGAACGTCTTCCCTCGACGAAGGCATGCAGAGCCGCTTCCGCCCCCCGGGTCATCCGTCCCCCTCTCCCGGCCCTTCCTTTGTACAGGCCTCTCACCCGTACCAGTGCGGTGGGAGTGCCGTCAGGACGCAGAAGACACGGGACGAATTCTCGCTCAGGTAACGGCGGCCCCCCGCCGCCCGAGCACCCGGGAGCCGCCCACCGGCAGATCCCACAGGTCGGCGCGGTCGCGGCCGGCCTGCTGCCAGGCGGCGCGGACCCGGGTGAGGGGTTCGAGGACCGGCTCGGCGGAGAGGACGAACGTGCCCCAGTGCATCGGGGCCATCCGGGCCGCCCCGAGATCCTGGGCGGCCCGTACCGCCTCCTCCGGGTCGCAGTGGACGTCGCTCAGCCACCAGCGGGGGTCGTACGCGCCGATGGGCAGGAGGGCGAGGTCGATGCCCGGGTAGCGCTGTCCGATACGGGAGAACCAGTGGCCGTAGCCGGTGTCGCCGGCGAAGTAGAGGCACTGTCCGTCGGAGTCGGTGAGCACCCAGCCTCCCCACAGGGAGCGGCAGGTGTCGGTGAGGCTGCGCTTGGACCAGTGGTGGGCGGGGACGAAGTCGAAGCGCACACCGCACAGTTCGGCCGCTTCCCACCAGTCGAGCTCGGTGACGCGGGTGAAGCGGCGGCGGTCGAACCAGCGCCCGAGCCCGGCCGGCACGAACACCGGTGTGTCGCGCGGGAGTCGGCGCAGGGTGGGGGCGTCCAGATGATCGTAGTGGTTGTGGCTGACGACGACCGCGTCGACGGGCGGCAGCGTCTCCCAGGGGACGCCGACGGGGGTGACGCGGGCCGGGGTGCCGAGGATGCGGCGCGACCAGACCGGGTCGGTCAGCACGGTCAGACCGCCGATCCGCACCACCCAACTGGCATGCCCCGCCCAGGTGATGGCGACGGTGCGGGCGTCCACGTCGGGGAGCGGGCCCGGCTCGAACGGCAGGCGCGGGACATCGGCGAGGCCCTCCTTGCCGGGACGCACGGCGCCCTCGCGGGCGAAGCGGGCCATGGCCCTGAGGCCGGGCAGCGGGGCGGTCAGCCGGTCGTGGAAGGAGCGCGGCCACACCCGCCGCTCCCCCAGCGGGCGGGGCTCGTCGAGCGGCGGGGCGGGAGAGGCGAGGGGGGCTGTCCAAGACAGCGCGGACACAGGGGACTTGAGAGCCGGGGTGAGGGCGGTCGCACGGGTGGTGGTCGGCTCGGACTGCTGCGTCATCGAGGAGGCTCCCATCGCTGGGCGTCGTCGCCGAGATCGTCGAAGACCGACCTCAGATGGATCAACGCGCGTTGCACGTGTGGCAGTTCCGACGGGGTGGGCGACATGAGGCATTCCGTGCGCTGCTCGTCCGTGCCGCCGAGCAGCGCGCCGGTGGACAATCGGACGCGCAGCGCGGCGAGTTCGTCGCCGAAGCGGTGTCCGCCCGGCGCGGACATGCCGAGCCGGGCGGTGAGGAGGTCCTCCAGATCCTGGGCGTCGTCGACGTCACGCGCGGACAGCGCGTCGCGCAACGGGCCCAGATCGACGTAGAGATGGCGGCCGGCCTGCGGCGGCAGGGCGAGCGCGCCCGCGGCCGTGACGGCGGCGTGCGCGGCGGCGGCCAGCCGCGCGTGCAGCCGTACGGCGTCCCGCACGCGCGCGCGGACCGGCTCGGGCTCGGTGAGGGCGTGGGCGGCGACCGCGGCGACGGGTGCGGCGACGCGGGCGTCGAGCGCGGTGAGGACGTCGAGCACCCGCGCGTGCAGGTCGTCCCCCGCCGGCCCGGCCGGCAGCCGGGCGACGGCGGCGGGCCAGCCCGTCGGCAGCAGCGCGCCGGCGAGGTCGCTGACGACGCTGACCCGGTCCGGGAGCATCTCGGCGGGGCTGACCAGCACGGTGCCGTGCGGGTCGTGCAGGGTGTCGCGCCAAGTCTCGTCGCTGACGAGGTGCAGCCCCTCGTCGGCGGCGGCCTCCACGACCTCGTGCAGCACCTCGGGCGGGGCGACGGTGGCGGTGGGGTCGTCGGCGACGGACAGCACCAGCAGCCGCGGGTCGCCGCCCTCGGCGCGGACCCGCCGCACGGTCTCCAGCAGCGCGAACGGGTCCGGGACGCCGCCGCACTCCGCGGGCGTCGCCACATGGAAGACGGGCCGTCCCAGCAGGCGCGCGTACGGCCCCCACCAGGCCGCGCAGGGCCTCGGCGCCAGGACGTCGCCGCCGACGGCGGCGGTCAGCGCGAGCAGCAGGGCGGGCGCGCCGGGACCGGCCACGGTCCGCTCGGGGCCGGTGGGCGTGCCGCGCCGCTCCCAGTAGCCGCAGGCCGCGTCCAGGAGGGCGGGGCCGCCGCCGACGGGTTCGCCGTCGCCGTGGGAGGAGGCGGCGGCGAGGACCGCGGCGAGGTCGGGGAGGACGGGCAGCCCGTCGGCGGGGAGCGGCGGCCCGTAGCGGACGGGGCCATGTCCTTCCGGTTCCGTCCGCCGCATGGGTCCTCCGCGCAGTCCGTCCCTGGTGCCGCGTGCCGTCGCCGTCCGGTGGTCGTCGCGCCGTTCGACCCCGGCGGGGGCCCCGTGGCCCGTGTGCCGGGTGGTGCGTGACGTCTCGTACGGGGCCGGGTGTGCCCTCGGGACCCGAGTACCCCGTGTGCCGCCCTCCCATGGCCGCCGGATGGCCGTCCGTCGGCCGTCGGCCGGCCGTCGGTCGCGGTAGCTCCGGTCTCAGCGGTGCCGGGCGGTGTCAGACACGTCCCGCGGAGTCGCGGCGGCGCAGCCGGTGGACGGCGGCACCGAAGGCACCAGCGATGAGGAGACCGCCGGCGACCAGCGTGGGCACGGAGTCGGTGAACGCCCCGCCGGTCCCCGCCCGCACGCCGTGCTCGACGGCCGCGCCGGCGCAGGAGTCGTCGTGCGCGCCGGAACCACGGGTGTACCCGGGGCAGGGCTCGGACTCGGATCCGGACTCGAATCCGGGCTCGGACTCCGCCTCCGCCTCCGAGTCGGGCTCGGGCTCGGGCTCGGGCTCGGGCTCGGGCTTGAGCTGGGGCGTCCCGGACGTCCCGCAGGCGTCGAGGTGGTCGTCGTCGCAGGGTTCGGGCGTCGTGCAGCCCTTGTCCCGGGCGCACAGCGCGTCGGCCTCGCTTTCGGAGACGCCGAAGGCGGCGCTCCACGGCGCGCCCCGACCGCCGGACGGCGCGGGGCAGGTGCCGTCGACCGTCCAGGCGGAGCGCGTTGCGGCCGCCTCGGCGGCGCCGGCGGCTCCCGTGACACCGCCGTCGGAGAGGTCGTCGACCGGGGCGTCGGTCGCCCCGTCCGTGTCGTCGACCGGCACGGTCAGATCCTCGGCCAGGGCGATCCGGGCGGTGCCCCGGTAGGCGGGACCGGTCAGCTCGTCGCCGCCCGGGACCAGGGTGAGGGTGACGGTGCCGCCGTCGAAGGCCCGGGAGGTGGCGTCCAGGGTGCCGGGGGCGGGGCCGCCGAGGGGATCGCAGGTCACCGAGACGGTGATACTGCCGCCGGGGGCGACGGTGGCCGGGCCGATCTCCGCCGTCGGCTCCGCGGACGCGTCCGGGACGGCGCCGGCCAGTACGGCGGCGCCCACGGCGGCGACGGACAGGACACGGGCGGTGCGGCGCATGGGACGGCTCCTTCGGCCGGCGGCTGCGGGACACGGCGTCCATGCCCCACAGCCATCACAGCCCGCACCGGCCGGGGCCGCGCGCGGCCACCCGCCATTAGCGGGAGATCCCCCCGCCGACCGGGTGATTCCCCGAACACGACGGTGAGGACCTCCGGCAGGGCGGCACACGGCCGGGCCCTCCCGCTCCACGCCCCCTACGGGCGGGAACCGGGCCCGGACCAGGGCCTGCCCGGCGGATCATGCCGCGGACGGAGGTGCCGAGCCCCGCTCACCCGCGCTGACGGACCACCGCCGGTTCCCTGCGAGGGGATCCGCCGGACAGGCCCTGGGCCGCGTCGTTCAGCACCTGTTCCCGCAGGCGGTCGCAGCATCGGTTGATCAGCCGGGAGACGTGCATCTGGGAGATGCCGAGCTGCTCGGCGATCCGGCTCTGCGTCATGTCGCCGAAGAAGCGCATGTAGAGGATCGTCCGCTCCCGCTCGGGCAGCGCGGCGAGCCGGGGCTTCACGGCCTCGCGGTCGACGACCGTGTCCAGCGCGGGGTCGGGCGAGCCGAGCGCCTCGCCCAGGGACCAGCCGTCCTCGACGCCCGCCACCTCCGCGTCGAGGGACAGCGCGGTGAAGCTCTCCAGCGCCTCCAGCCCTTCCCGCACCTCGTCCTCGCTCAGCTGCGCCTGCCGGGCGATCTCGGCGACGGTGGGGCGGCGGGCGGAGGCGGTCTGGGACAGTTCCTGGCAGGCGAACCGCACCCGGTTGCGCAGATCCTGCACCCGGCGCGGCACGTGCAGGGTCCACATGTGGTCGCGGAAGTGCCGCTTGATCTCCCCGGTGACGGTGGGGACGGCGTAGCTCTCGAACGCCTTGCCGCGCTCGGGGTCGTAGCGGTCGACGGCCTTGACCAGGCCGAGGGCGGCCACCTGGCGGAGGTCGTCGGCGTTCTCGCCGCGGTTGCGGAAGCGTCCGGCGAGACGGTCGGCCATGGGCAGCCAGGCCTCGACGATCTGTGCGCGGAGCGCGTCGCGCCGCGGGCCCGGCGGCAGCGCGGCGAGTTCGCGGAAGGCGTCGGCGGTGTCGGGGGCGTCGTCGTGCGGGTGGCGCTTCGCGCTCGCCCGGTGATGCGCGGGTGTACGCATGGGCGTAGCAACTCCCTTGGAAGTGCTCTGTGTTGGCCGGTCACCGTGGAGGTGCGCGCGGCGGGTGCCGGAGGGGCCCGCCGGGGTCGCGAACTGCGGTGTCCCACGGACGTGCCTCCGGTCCGAAGCACTGGGTGTGCGCCTGCCCCGGCCCCCTGCCCGCAAACACACGCGATCCGCCGCACACCGGCGGGAGCGATCCGCCGCACATCGGCGGGATGTGTCCGGTGTCGGCGCCCGCCCCTCGGGTACGCGGTGGGCCGACCCCGAAGATCTGGAGGGAGACATGCAGCGAGGCAGTGACCGGCTGAGTGTCCACCGGGACGACGAGATGAAGCACGAACTACAGGGTCTGCTGAGGTCCGGGCATCCCACCCGGTCCGAGGAGTGGCACGACCCCGAGCCGTCCGCCGAGGACGACCCGGAGGTCTGGGGCGGTCCGGTGGTGCCGGGCACGCCCCGGGCGTCGCTGGCGACCGTGCGGCTGGAGCTGGCCAAGATCCTCGGCCGCAGCTCCTTCCCCGCGGCGGCGGAGGACCTGACCCGCGCTCTGCGTCGCAAGAACGCTCCGGACGGCCTCGTCGAGGCGGTGCGGCGGCTGCCGCACAAGGAGCGCTACTCCAATGTGCAGGAACTGGCCGAGACCCTGGTCGGAAGCGGCCGTTGACGGGCCGCGGCCAAGCGATGGAAGGACACGGTGAACGATCATGCGCATCGCGTTTCTGACGGCTCCCGAGGGCGTCGAGCAGGTGGAGCTGACGGATCCCTGGCAGGCGGCGCTGGAGGCGGGCCACGAGCCCGTGCTGGTGTCGACCGAGCCCGGTGAGATCCAGGCCTTCGACCACCTGGACAAGGGCGACACCTTCCGGGTGGACGAGGTCGTCGGCGAGACGTCGGCGGACTCCTTCGGCGGCCTGGTGCTGCCGGGCGGGGTCGCCAACCCCGACTTCCTGCGCGCCGACGAGAAGGCCGTGGCGTTCGTCAGGGACTTCTTCGAACAGGGACGTCCGGTCGCCGCGATCTGCCACGCCCCGTGGACGCTCGTCGAGGCGGACGTCGTACGGGGCCGGGTGCTGACCTCGTGGCCGAGTCTGCGGACGGACATCCGCAACGCGGGCGGCACCTGGGTCGACGAGCAGGTCAAGGTCTGCGACCACGGGCCCAACAAGCTGGTCACCAGTCGCAAGCCGGACGATCTGAAGGCGTTCTGCGAGACGTTCCTGGACGTCTTCGCCAAGGAGGCCTGAGCAGGCCTGAGCAGGCCAAAGCAGGCCCGACGCGCCGAGACGCGGGTCCGGCCCCGGTGGGGTTCACGCCCCGCCGGGGCCCTCCTTGGTTCCGGTGCCGGCCCTGCCGGCCGAGCCCGGGCCCCACTTCCCGACCGGGGTGCCGGCGCGCCCGCCCCGGTCACCGCCCCGCTCGCCGCCCCTGGTGCCGCCGCTCTCGGTCGCCGTGTCGCGGACCCGGGCGCCCTGACGGGTGCGGCTCGGGGCGACGAACCGGTCCGGGTTGCGGCGCAGGTACTCGCCCTCCAGCTTGGCCATGCGGTCGTTGTGGGCGCGCAGCGCGTCGTTCGAGCCGTGCAGCAGCGTGTCGTGGCGTGTGCGGTGGATCGTCTCCAGCTCTCTCATCAGCTGCTGGTCGTCCAGCCGGTCCGGGTCGACTCCGGTCATCGTGGTGCCCCGCTCGTCGTGTTCGTCCATGAGGTTCGGGTACCCGCCCGGTGCGAAAAGACCCCCGAGCGGCATCCGGGAGGGAGCCATGGATCTCGCCTTTCTGCATCCACTGTACGAACATTCCGGCCCCTGGGCCTCCGTCTACGTCGACACCTCCCGTCACACGGAGAGCACCCCCCATGAACGGCGGCTGACGGCCGCCGCGATGGCGCGGGAGCTGGCCGGGCAGGGAGCGGACGAGGCCACCTGCCGGGCGGTGGAGCGGGCGATCGACGCGTTGCGGCACTCCTCCGAACCGAACGGCCGGGCGCTGTTCGCCCGGGGCGGCGAGGTCGTCCTCGATCCGCCGCTGGCCCGCCCCCCGCGGGGCGACCACGCCGAGTGGGCGCCGCTGCCGCGGGTGACGCCGCTGCTGGAGCTGGCCGGACAGGACCCGGTGTGCCTCGTGGCGTACGTGGACCGCAAGGGCGCGGACTTCGAGCTGCGCAGCGGGCTGGGCCGGGAGGAGACCGGTTCGGTCACCGGCCGGCAGTACCCGGTCCACCGCACGTCGACGGCCGACTGGTCGGAGCGGCGCTTCCAGCTCAAGGTGGAGAACACCTGGGAGCACAACGCGGCGGAGATCGCCGACGCGCTCGCCGCCTGCCAGGAGGAGACCCGCGCCGACCTGCTGATCCTGGTCGGTGACGACCGGGAGCGGCGGGCCGTGCACGAGCGGCTGCCGCAGCGGCTGCGGGGCCGGGTGGTCGAGGCGTCGCACGGCGCGGGCAGCCGGCTGCTGGACGAGGACGTGGAGTCGGCCCGCGCCGAGCACACGCGCCTGCGGACCGAAGCCGAGCTGGAACGGTTCCTGGCCGCCCGCGCCCCCGACGAGGAGGGGCGCTCCGGGGCGGTGGAGGACGTGCCCGCGCTGGTCGAGGCCGCGCGTGAGCACCGGATCGACGAGCTGCTGATCCGCGCCGACGGGCCGGACACCCACCGCGCGGTGTGGATCGGCGAGGACGCGGACCAGCTGGCCGTGCGCCGCACCGAGCTGAAGACGCTGGGCGAGCAGAACTCCTGGGCGGCCCGGGCGGACGACGCCCTGATCCGCTCGGCGGTCGCCACGGACGCGCCGGTCCTGGTGGTCCCGGCGGAGGCCGAGGACACGCCGATCGGCGGCCTCGGCGCCCTGCTCCGCTGGAAGTGACCACCGCCGCTTCCGAGTGCTCCCGTGGGGCGGGCCAGGGCCTGTCCGGCGGATCGAGTCGGAGGGTGGCCGCGGCACGATCGCGACGCGGTGAGCGGGGTCCGGTGCGTGCCGGACCCCGCGTCTCCGGCGTGATCCGCCGGACAGGCGCTAGCGGGCCCGCTCCACGCGGCGCTCGTCCCAGACGGGGGCCGGTGTCTCGCGGACCCGGCCGTCGGCGCCGAAGACCAGGTAGCGGTCGAAGGAGCGGGCGAACCAGCGGTCGTGGGTCACGGCGAGGACCGTGCCGTCGAAGGCCTCCAGGCCCTCCTGGAGGGCTTCGGCGGACTCCAGGTCGAGGTTGTCGGTCGGCTCGTCGAGGAGGAGTGCGGTAACGCCCTCCAGTTCCAGGAGCAGGATCTGGAAGCGGGCCTGCTGGCCGCCGGAGAGACGGTCGAAGGTCTGCTCGGCCTGGTTGGTCAGCTCGTAGCGGCGCAGCCGTGACATGGCGGCGCCCCGGTCCTGGGAGTGCTCCGACCACAGGATGTCGAGGAGCTTGCGGCCCTGGAGTTCGGGGTGGGCGTGGGTCTGGGCGAAGTGCCCGGCCACGACCCGCGCGCCGAGCTTCCACTCCCCGGTGTGCGCGACGTCGTCGCCGGCGAGGAGCCGCAGGAAGTGCGACTTGCCGGAGCCGTTGGAGCCGAGCACGGCGACCCGTTCGCCGTAGAAGACCTCCAGGTCGAAGGGCTTCATCAGGCCGGTCAGCTCAAGTCCCGCGCAGGTGACGGCCCTTACGCCGGTCCGGCCGCCCTTGAGGCGCATCGTGATGTCCTGTTCGCGCGGCGGCTCCGGGGGCGGGCCGGCCTCCTCGAACTTGCGCAGCCGGGTCTGGGCCGCCTGGTAGCGGGAGGCCAACTCATGGCTGATGGAGGCGGCCTGACGGAGGTTCAGCACCAGCTTCTTCAACTGCGCGTGCTTCTCGTCCCAGCGGCGGCGCAACTCCTCGAAGCGGGCGAAGCGTTCACGGCGGGCCTCGTGGTAGGTGGCGAAGCCGCCGCCGTGCACCCAGGCGTCCGCGCCGGCCGGTCCCGGCTCCACGGAGACGATCTTCTCGGCGGCGCGGGAGAGGAGTTCACGGTCGTGGGAGACGAACAGGACGGTCTTGCGGGTCTCCTTCAGCCGCTCCTCCAGCCACCGCTTGCCGGGCACGTCGAGGTAGTTGTCCGGCTCGTCGAGGAGCAGCACCTCGTCGGTCCCGCGCAGCAGCGCCTCCAGGACCAGCCGTTTCTGCTCGCCGCCGGAGAGGGTGCGGACCTCGCGGAACTGGGCCTTGTCGTAGGGCACGCCGAGCGCGGCCGTGGTGCACATGTCCCAGAGCGTCTCGGCCTCGTACCCGCGGGCCTCGGCCCAGTCGGCGAGGGCCTGCGCGTACTGGAGCTGGGCGGCCTCGTCGTCGACGGTCATGATCGCGTGCTCGGCCTCGTCGACGGCCTTCGCGACCTCCTGGATCCGGGGCGGGGCCACGGACACGAGGAGGTCGCGCACGGTCGTCTCGTCCCGTACGGAGCCCACGAACTGGCGCATCACGCCGAGCCCGCCGCTGACGGTGACGGTGCCGCCGTGCGGCTTCAGCTCACCGGAGATCAGCCGCAGCAGGGTGGTCTTGCCGGCCCCGTTGGGCCCGACGAGCGCGACGGCGGCGCCTTCCCCCACCCGGAACGACACGTCGCCGAGCAACGCCCTCCCGTCGGGGAGGTAGTACTCGAGGTGCGCGGCTTCCAGATGTCCCATGGGACCGCATTCTGCGGCCCACCCGCTCGGAGCGGCAAACCGATATCCCGGGAGGTCCCGGGAAGGGACCGCCGGGACCCCTCAGTCCTCGCCGCCCCACGGCTCCCCCGCCGGGCCTCCCTCCCGGGCCGGTGTCACCATCGCTCCGGCCCAGGTCAGGGCCTTCCAGCCGTCGGCCGGGGACCCCTCCAGGGTCACCACGCCGGTGTTGGCGAGGCGGTGGGCGGCGGCGAAGGGGACGTCCACGTTGTGGGCGCGGGCGGCGCACCAGGTACGGATCGCGGCGCCGTGGCTGACCATGACGACGGTGCCGGCGCCGCTCGCGGCGGCCTCGGCGATCACAGCGTCGTAGCGGGCCAGGAACTCGGCGCCGTTCTCGCCGCCGGGCATCCGCAGCTCCAGGTCGCCCGCGGCCCAGGCGAACGCCGTGCGCACGTACAGCTCGCCCCGCTCGGTGTCGCCGGGCAGCATCTCCAGGTCGCCGGCGGCGATCTCGCGCAGTCCGTCCCGGACGCGGACGTCGAGGCCGCGGGCGGCGGCCAGCGGGGCGGCGGTGAGCCGGGTGCGCAGGAGGGTGGAGGCGTAGAGGGCCTCGACGTCCTCGTCGGCGAGGGCGGCGGGGAGCGCGGCGGCCTGCCGTTCGCCGAGTTCGGTGAGGCCGGGCCCGGGGACGGCGGTGTCGAGGAGGCGGTCCAGATTGCTGGGGGTCTCGCCGTGCCGGACGAGCAGCAGACGCATACGGTCACCTTCCGGTGTGGGACGTTTCCGGTACCGGCCGCCGGCCCGCGCAGGAAACGGCCACCTCAGGGTACCCGCAGGCCATGAGCCCAGACGTCGATCTGACCGTCCTGAAGCCGGGCCGCCATGTGCTGCGCGACCGGCTCCTCGCCCTCGACTGCCGTGTGTTCGAGTTCGCCGCCGAGCGGGACTGGCCGGGGGCCGAGCCGATCCTGCCCCGGCTGAGCCGGAGCGCGAACCACGGGGTGCTGTGGTTCGCGGCGGCGGCCGCGATCGCGGCGAGCCGCACACCCCGGGCCCGCCGGGCCGCCGCGCGCGGCATCGCCTCGCTCAGCCTGGCCTCCCTGACGATCAACACCGTCGGCAAGCGCTCGGTGCGCCGCTCCCGGCCGGTGCTGGACCCGGTGCCGCTGGTGCGGCAGTTGAAGCGACAGCCGATCACCACGTCGTTCCCGTCCGGGCACTCCGCGTCGGCGGCGGCCTTCGCGGCCGGCGTCGCCCTGGAGTCCCCGGCGTGGGGCGCGGCGGTGGCGCCGGTCGCGTTCTCGGTGGCGATGTCCCGTGTCTACACGGGCGTCCACTTCCCGAGCGACGTCCTCGCGGGCGCGGCCCTGGGCGTGGGCGCCGCGTTCGCCGTACGGCGTCTGGTGCCGACGCGTGCCGCGGCCGTCCCGCCGGCCCGGCCGCGCGCCGAGGTGCCGGCGCTGCCCGACGGGGAGGGGCTGGTGGTCGTGGCGAACACCGCCGCGGGGACCGCCGAACGGGTGCGGGCGCTGCACGACGCGCTGCCGCTCGCGGAGGTGGTCGAGTGCGAACCGTACGAGGTGCGCGCCGAGTTGGAGCGAGCGGCGGAGTACGCGCGCGCCCTGGGGGTGTGCGGCGGCGACGGCACGGTGAACACGGCCGCGGAGGTCGCCCTGCGCCACGGGCTGCCGCTGGCCGTCGTGCCCGGCGGCACCCTCAACCACTTCGCGTACGACCTCGGCGTGGAGGACGTCCGGGCGATGGCGCGGGCCGTGCGGCACGGGGAGGCGGTGCGCGTGGACGTGGGGCGGTTCGCGTGCGGTGAGCGGCAGGGCGTCTTCCTCAACACGTGCAGTCTGGGCGTGTATCCGGAGCTGGTGCGCGAGCGGGAGCGCTGGTCGTCCCGGATCGGCGGCTGGCCGGCCGGCGTCCTCGCGGCGCTGCGGGTGCTGCGGGCCGGCCGGCATCCCCTGGAGGCCGAACTGGGGGGCCGGACGCGGCCGTTGTGGCTGGTGTTCGCCGGCAACGGCACCTATCACCGGATGGGGCTGACCCCCGGCCGCCGGGTGGATCTGGCCGACGGGCGGCTCGACGTGCGGGTGGTGCACGGCGGTCGCACTCCCGCCCTGCGGCTGCTCGCCGCGGCCTTCGCGGGCCCGCTGACCAGGTCCCCGGCGCACGCGGCCGTGCAGGTGGCCCGGCTCCGGCTGGCGGACGTCGTGCCGGGCACGCTCCTCGCCCACGACGGCGAGGTCACGGAGGTGGCGGGCGATGTGACGCTGGAGAAGCTGCCCGAGGCGCTGAGGGTGTACCGCCCGATCCCGGACTGACGCATCGTCAGTCCATATTCCAGAACATACTGTCTCAGTATGCGGAGGCTCGCGTACGGTGGCGCGGGGAGAGAGGGGAACGCCCATGCCGAAAGCACGGGAGACCGCCGTCTACACGCACGGACACCACGAGTCGGTCCTGCGGTCGCACACCTGGCGGACCGCCGCCAACTCCGCCGCCTATCTGCTCGGTTCGCTCCGGCCCGACATGCGCGTCCTGGACGTCGGCTGCGGCCCCGGCACCATCACCGCCGACCTGGCCGCCCTGGTCCCGGACGGTCATGTCACCGCCGTCGACAACGCGCCCGCCGTCCTGGACCTGGCCCGGGCCACCGTCGCCGAACGCGGCCTGACCGGCGTCGAGTTCGCGGTCACCGACGTGCACGCCCTGGACCACCCGGACGACGCCTTCGACGTGGTCCACGCCCACC
The DNA here is from genome assembly GCF_042890065.1 of Streptomyces sp. NPDC002328. NCBI lineage: Bacteria > Bacillati > Actinomycetota > Actinomycetes > Kitasatosporales > Streptomycetaceae > Streptomyces > Streptomyces sp. NPDC002328. The sequence goes on from NZ_JBIARQ010000004.1 coordinate 344,167, forward strand.
AGGTGCTCCAGCACGTCGGCGACCCGGTGCGGGCGCTGCGCGAGATGCGCCGGGTGACGCGGCCCGGCGGCCTGGTCGCCGCGCGGGACTCCGACTACGCGGCGATGACGTGGTACCCCGCGTCGCCGGGGATGGACGGCTGGCTGGACCTGTACCGCAGGGTGGCCCGCGCCAACGGCGGCGAGCCCGACGCCGGGCGCCGGCTGAAGTCCTGGGCGCTCGCCGCGGGCTTCACGGACGTCACCGCCACCTCCGCCACCTGGACGTTCAGCACGCCCGAGGAGCGGGCCTGGTGGAGCGGGCTGTGGGCCGACCGCACGGTGGCCTCCGCCTACGCCGGGCGCGCCGTCGGCGGCGGGCACGCCACCGAGGACGAACTGCGGGCCGTGGCGGAGGCCTGGCGGGAATGGGGGCGGAGCGAGGACGGGTGGTTCGGCGTCCTGCACGGGGAGATCCTGTGCCGGAAGGACGCCTGACGCACAGGTCCACGGGGCCGCGGGTCCGTGAACCCGCGGCCCCGTGGACCCGTCAAGACCCGTCGGCCGTCTATTCGCGGGGAAGCAGCGGACCCAGCGGCCCGAGGTCCAGGTTCAGGTCCTCGGGCCGCAGTCCGTAGCGCTCGCGGAGCTCGGTCATGCGGTCGTCGAGCAGCATCAGCGTGAGCCCGATCCGCTCCTCCTGCTCCTCGTTCAGATCGCCCTGGTCGAAGCGGCGCAGCGCCTGACGTTCCATCAACTGGCGCAGCAGTTCCACCACGGTGAGGACGAGTTTCACCAAGTCGCGCTCGACGGTGTCGGGTTCGAGGTCGAGACGTTTGCGCGGAGTCGTCACACCAGATCCCCCCAAGGCGACGGGACGTTCTTGTTGACGGAGCTGATCAAGGCGTTGAGGTCGATCCGGACGAGGTCGACGTCCGCGATCCGCAAGGTGATGTCGCCCGTGATGACGACCCCTCCGGCGAGCAGCCGGTCGAGCAGGTCGACGAGGGCGACCTCACGGCGTTCCACGACGGTCATGATCCTCCCTCCACGGAGTCCTTCTCCCTCTCGCCGGCCTCCTGGTGCTCGCCGGCCTTCTCGTGCTCGCCGGCCTGCTCGGCCTCGAAGTCCACGAAGGAGTAGGCCGCCCACGGCCCGGTGAGTTCGACCCGCATCCCGGGCTCCTGTCCCTTCGTGCGGTCCACGATCTCCACGAACTCCTCCGAATCCGAACGCGGCACCAGATAGGCGGCGTTCAGGACGTTCTGTCCCGACGCGCGGGAGAGGGCGGAGTTCTGCGGCGCGTGCAGCCGGGCGGCGTCGGCGTGCTCGGAGAGCAGCGAGTGCAGCCGGCCGGCGAAACGCTCGGCCCGCTGCCAGGTGTCGTCCTGCGCCCGGGCCTGCATACGGCGTCGGCGCAGATAGTCCCGGCCCGAGGCGGGCTTCGCGGGTTCAGCGGGCTCGGCGCTCTCCGCGGCCTCCGCCTGGGGCTCGACGTAGACCTTCACGCCCCATTCCACCCGGCCCTGAAGCCGGTCCAGGGTGCGCCGGAAGTCGTCCTCGCGCTCCTCGATCATCACGCGGACGCCGCTGTCGTCACGGAAGACGGTGGCGAGCCGCAGCGGCAGCGGCGTGGTGACCGCGGTGAGCGCGTCGATCACCTGCTGGTGGCCCCGGGCCGTCGCGCTCAGCCAGTCCAGGTCCTCCAGGTGCGCGTGGAGCGGCTCCTCCGCGAAGTCCCGCACCGGCACGTCGCTGACGACGGCGATCAGGCCGTGGTGGTGCAGCAGCTTGGCCGGCGCGCCCGCCACGCCCGTCAGCTGCGCCTGGAGCGGCGCGCCGAAGGGGCGGCAGACGGCGTACACATAGCGCAGTCCGCTCATGGGGACTCCTCCTCCCTGGCCCTGGACCGACCCAGTTCCAGCTCTTCCAACCGCGCCAGCCGCTCCCGCAACTCGACGTTCTCACGCGTGAGTTCGTCGCGGCGGGCGCGGGAGGAGAGCGCCGGGTCGCTCTCCCACCAGTCGATGCCCATCTCCTTGGCCTTGTCGACCGAGGCGACGATGAGACGGAGTTTGATGGTCAGCAGTTCGATGTCGAGCAGGTTGATCCGGATGTCGCCGGCGATGACGATGCCCTTGTCGAGGACGCGTTCCAGGATGTCCGCGAGATTGGCTCCGCCGCTCTGGCCGTACGGCTCCGGCATCCGGCTCGGCATGGTCATCGACGGCTCCCCGCCTCGGCGTACTCCTCGTCCTCGGCCTCCGCCTCGGGCTCGCCGTCATCCTCGGCTTCCTCGGCGCCTTCGGCGTCCTCGGCGTCCTCGGCGTCCTCGTCCTCGTACTCCGCCTCGGGCTCCTCCTCGTCGTACTCCGCCTCGGGCTCGCCCTCCTCGTCGTACTCCTCGTCCTCCTCGGCCTCGTCGCCGTCTTCGTCCTCTTCGTCCTCGTTCTCGGCGTACGGGCCCTGCTCCTCGTCCTCCTGCTCGGCGCCCTCGCCGTTCTCCTCGCCGTTCTCCTCGCCGTTCTCCTCGCCGTTCTCCTCGGCGTTCTCCTCGGCGTTCTCCTCCTCTTCGAGGGCGTCCTCGTGGGATTTCACGACCTCGCCGTCGCGGATCTCGCCGCGCCAGCCCTCGTCCACCTCTCCCTTCAGGGTGATGAACCGGGCGAAGTTCTTCAGGTCGAGGCGGGCGCGGCGGCCCTGGGCGCGCCAGATGTTGCCCGTCTTCTCGAAGAAACCGGAGGGGTAGTACTCGATGACCATCAGCACGCGGGTGAGGCTGTCCGCGAGGCTGTGGAAGGAGATCACGCCCCTCGTGGTGCCCTTGGCGCCTTCCGAGCTCCAGGAGATCCGGTCGTCGGGCACCTGCTCGGTGGTCTTCGCCTTCCAGCTGCGGTTGGACCAGAGGACCTTCATCTGCCAGTCGCTGGTGGTGTCGTCGGCGCGGCTCGCGCTCTTGACGCCCTTGGCGAAGGTGCTGAAGTCCTGGTACTGCGTCCACTGGTCGTAGGCCGTGCGCAGCGGCACGCCGACGTCGATCTGCTCGATGATGACGGTGGGCTTGGAGCCCGAGCCGCGCTTGCGCTTGCCCTTGCCGCCGCCGAGATTCTTGAAGGCTCCGGTCACCTTGTCCTTGATGCGGGAGCCGCCGAGTTCCATCGCGGTGCGCATCGGGCCCTTGCCCTCGGCGAGCTTGCGGCCGCCGTCGAGGGCCAGCTTGGCGAAGCCGGGGCTGTTGCCCTCGGCGATGTCGTTCAGCTTGCCGGTGGTCTCGCCGAGCTTGTGGCCGATGCCGACCAGGACACGCTGGGCCTGGGCGGCGAGGTACTCCTGCACCTCGGCCTTCAGACGGTCGGCAGCCTCGCTCTGCGCGATCCCGGCGAGCGGGTTGCCGCCGGTGGCCTTGGTCGCCTTGCCTGCGGCGGAGGTCGCGGATCCGACGGTCTCGGTCATCGCTCACCGCCTCCCTTCGGGCCCCGGGTACGGGAGGCCGTCCTGGTCGCCGTCTTGCGGGCCGGTGTGGTCTTCTTCGCGGCGGTCTTCTTGGCGGGGGCCTTCTTCGCCGCGGCGGCGGTCTTCTTGGCCGGAGCCTTCTTCGCCGGGGCCTTCTTCGCCGGCGCCTTCCTGGCCGCCTTCTTCGCGGGCCGCCGCTCCTCGCCGCCCTCGCCTTCCTCCTCGTCCTGCTCGTCCTCCTCTTCCTCGTCCTCCTCCTCGTCCTCGCCCCGGGCCGTCTCGGGCTCCTCCTCGTCGTCCTCGGCGGCCTCGGGCTCCTCCTCGTACGCGTCCTCCGGCTCCTCCTCGTCGTCCGAGCGGGCGCCGGGCGCGTCGGGCACGATGCCTTCGACCTGGTCGCGCACCTGGGAGGTACGGCTGTGCAGCCGGTCGGCGAGCGCGCTCATCTGCCGTTCGACCATGGCCCCGGAGGCGGCCTTGCCGACACCGCGCAGATCGTTGCGGAGCTGGTCCCCGATCTCCTTGAACTGCGGGTTGTTCTGCAGTTGCTGGGACACCAGACCCGCCAGGCCCTTGGGGGTCAGGTTCATCCGCTTGCCCGCCACCAGGGAGCCGACGGCGAACGCCAGCTTCATCTTCTTCGTACGTCCGAGGACATAGCCGGCCCCTACCGCGAGGCCCAGTCCCACTCGGTTCATCACGCCGTCCCGTCGTTGGTTCCCGCGCTTCTGCGGGTCGCGATCTCCAGCCGGTCGAGGAGTTCGTCCTCCATCCGGTCGAACTCCTCCTCGGTGATCTCGCTCGCCTCCAACTGCTCTTCGAGCCGGGAGAGTTCGGCCCGGACCGCAGCGGGGTCGTAGTAGATCCGCTCCGCCTCGCGGAGCACCTGTCCGATCACCCATCCGCTGCCGCGGACCGGGGCGAACGGCAACAGCAGCACCTCTCCGATCAGGCCCATCTCCCTGCTCCTTCGCTCGCGCTCGCCGTTACCCGGTGCTGCTCGCGTCCTCGGTCGCCGGCACCGCGGGCTTCGCCGGGCCGGGCTCGACGAAGCTGTACGGGGGCAGCGGACCGTTCACGCGGACCTCCAGGTGGGGAAGGCTCTCGCGCAGCGCCTCCGCCGCGTCGAGGAACCGTGCCGCGGAGTCGCGGTCCACCAGGAACGACACGTTGGCGAGCCAGCCCGTGGACTCGGGGCCCGCCTCGACGTCCGCGGCCAGCGGCTCCAGCGCCCGCCGCACCTCCGCCCCGTCCACGGCCTCACGGCTCTTGACCGCGGCCGCGACCATCTCGCCGAGCTGGAGCTTCTGCTCGTAGGTGCCGCCGCCGGCCTGGCGGTTGGCCTCGGCGAGACCTCGCAGCTCGGGGCTGTCGGCCATCACCTGGTGCAGCACGGCCTCCTCGATGTGGGAGGCCTTCACGTTGTACTCGACCTTGTTGTCGAGGGCCCGCAGCCGCTCCTTGTAGTGCTCCACGCGCTCGGCGAGCACGCCGGTGACCGAGCTGTCGTCCGGGGCGACGCTGCCGAACCGCATGGGCAGCACACACCCCTCGGCGCCCGCCTCGGCGAGCACGTTCTGGTGGGCGAGCAGGTCCCTGCGCTTGGGGCGGAGGTTCTCGGGGGTGTCGCTGACGATCGCCGCCAGCTCGCCCTCCCGGAGGATCCGCACCTGCATCGGCGGGTCGCCCACGCCGCCCAGACCCTCGGGAAGGGCGGGGTGCGCGTCGGCGGTGATGCCGTAGACGTACGTGCTCACTCCTGCTCCTCCTTACGGGCGCGCGAGGCCGTGGACTTGCGGGCACGCGGCCGCGGCTCGGACTCGCCCTCCTCACGGGCCTGCTTGAAGGCGCCGGAGATGGTCTCGGCGGCGCCGGACAGCGCGCCCTTGGACTTGCCGCGCGCGCCGGACTCGGTGACCTCGCCGACGATCTCGGGCAGGCCGGGGCTCTTGCGCGGGCCCGCTTCGAGGTCGAGGCGGTTGCAGGCCTCGGCGAAGCGCAGATAGGTGTCGACGCTGGCCACGACGACCCGTATGTCGATCTTGAGGATCTCGATGCCGACCAGGGAGACCCGCACGAAGGCGTCGATGACCAGACCCCTGTCGAGAATGAGCTCCAGTACGTCGTAGAGGCCGCTGGAGCCGCCTCCGCCACCGGACTGCTGTGCCGGAACAACGGTCATGCCGACAGCACCTCCTTGTCTCTCGGATGATGTTCGAGATGTGCTTGTTCTCGTTGTGCTCGTTCGTGCCGTGCTTCGGGCGGGCGGTCTAGCGACCGCCCCGCCGATGTGCGTCGGCCCGTCCCCGCTCGTAGCGGCGGACTCGCCGGTAGCCGGTGAGCTGACCGTCCGGGTCGAGCTCGACCTCGTAGCTGGCCATGAGGCTCATGGTGTCGGGCACCCGCTCCAGTTCGAGGACCTCGACCTCGAGCGACCACCCGTCCTCCGTCTGCGCGAAGGACGAGACGCTCTCGGCGGTCATGCCCGTCAGCTCGGCGAGCTGGGCACGCGCCTCACGCAGCACCTCCATGGGCTTGGGCCGGTCCGCCACGGTCTCGTCCTCGTCTCTGCGGGTGTCCTCGGTCTCGGTCGTCTCGGTGCTCTCGCTCGTGTCGCTCGTCTCGCTCGGGGCGCTGTCCTCGGTCTTTTTCTGTGAAGACCGTGAAGCCTGTGAAGTCCGCGTCCCGGATGAGTTCTTCGTGTTCGCCATGACCACCTCTCCTTCCGGGTGGCCTGAAGGTCCTTGGCCAAACCTTCACGAGCGCATACGTCTGGACCGCCGAACGGACGGACTGCGTACCAGCGGTACGTGTATCAGCCACACAGTGTGCCGGGGCGGCCCCGCCGCTCACGGCACGACGGCCGTCTCCACCAGCAGCCGGGCGGAGGCGGCGATCGACTCGGCGTCGATGCCGGCGGCGTGCAGCTGCTCGTCCGGGCTCGCCGAGCCCGGCATCGACCGCACCGCCAGCCGTACCAGACGGGGCACGGGCCGCCCGTCGGCGAAGGCGTCGAGGACCGCGTCGCCGAGGCCGCCCTCCTCGTGGTGGTCCTCCACCGTCAGCAGACAGCCGGTCTCCTCGGCGGCCCGCCGCAGGGTGTCCCGGTCGACGGGCTTGACCGAGTAGAGATCGACGACGCGCACGTCCACGCCGTCTGCGGCGAGGGCGTCGGCGGCCTTGAGCGCCTCGTGGACGGTGACGCCGGCCGCCACGACGGTGAGCCGGTCCCGGTCGGAGGAGCGCAGCACCTTGCTGCCGCCCACCGGGAACTCCTCGTCGGGCCCGTAGATCACCGGGCTCGCGCCGCGCGAGGTGCGCAGATAGCGGACGCCGTCCAGGCCGGCCATGGCGGCGACCAGCCGGGCGGTCTGGTTGGCGTCGCAGGGGTAGAGCACCGTGGAGCCGTACACGGCCCGGAACATCGCGAGGTCCTCCAGGCCCATCTGCGAGGGCCCGTCCTGCCCGATGGCCACGCCCGCGTGCGAGCCGACCAGGTTGATCCCGGCCCCGCTGACGGAGGCCATCCGCACGAAGTCGTACGCCCTGGTCAGGAAGGCCGCGAAGGTGGAGGCGTACGGCACCCGGCCGCGCGCCGCGAGGCCCACCGCGGCGGCGACGAGCTGCTGCTCGGCGATGTAGCACTCGAAGAAGCGCTCGGGGTGCTCCTTGGCGAAGAACTCGGCCCGCGTGGAGTCGCTCACCTCGCCGTCGAGGGCGACGACGTCCTCGCGGGCGGTGCCGAGGGCGGCGAGCGCCTGACCGTAGGCGTCCCGGGTGGCGACGCCCTTCTCGGGGTCGCCCCTGTCCCAGCGGGGCAGGTCGAGGTGTCCGTCGGCGACGGCGTGCAGCAGCCGGGCGGCGGGCGGCTGGTGCACCTCGACGCGCAGGTCGCCGGCCCCGCCGAGCTCCTCGATCGCCTCGTCGGCGTCCGGGAGCGGCTTGCCGTGCAGGCCCTCGCGGTCCTCGACGGCCGCGACGCCCTTGCCCTTGAGGGTACGGGCGAGGATCGCGGTGGGCTGGCCCTTGGTGGACCAGGCCTCCCCGTAGGCGCGGTCGACGGCGTCCACGTCATGGCCGTCGATCTCGACCGTGTGCCAGCCGAAGGCCTGGAAGCGGCGCGCGTAGGCGTCGAGGTCGTGGCCGTGCCGGGTCGGGCCGCGCTGGCCGAGCCGGTTGACGTCGACGATCGCGACGAGGTTGTCCAGCTGCTCGTGGCCCGCGTGCTCGGCGGCCTCCCACACCGAGCCCTCGGCCAGCTCGCTGTCCCCGCACAGCACCCACACCCGCGCCTCGGAGCGGTCCAGCCGCTTCCCTGCGAGCGCGATGCCGACGCCGACCGGGAGCCCCTGGCCGAGGGAGCCGGTGGCGGTCTCCACCCAGGGCAGCCGCCGCGGGGTGGGGTGCCCTTCGAGCCGGCTGCCGAGCTTGCGGAACGTGAGCAGCTCCTCGTCGTCGATCACCCCGGCCGCCTTGTAGGCGGAGTACAGCAGCGGGGAGGCGTGGCCCTTGGAGAGGACGAAGCGGTCGTTGCCGGGGTGGGCGGGGCGGTCGAAGTCGTAGCGGAGGTGGTTGGCCAGCAGGACGGCCATCAGGTCCGCGGCGGACATCGACGACGTCGGATGCCCGGATCCCGCGGCGGCCGAGGCGCGGATGCTGTCGACACGCAACTGCCGTCCGAGATCGTTGAGTTCGGCGGTGTCCATCGGGTTACTGATCTCCTTCGCCGGGGGTGGGGCGGTTCGCGGGCTGGTTCTTGGCGGGTTCGCCGCCGGGCTGGTTCTTGGCCGGCTCCCCGCCGGGCTGGTTCTTGGCCGGCTCCCCGCCGGGCTGGTTCTTGGCCGGCTCCCCGCCGGGCTGGTTCTTCGCGGGTTCGGCGGCGGGGCGGTTCTTGTCGGCTTCGCCGCCGGAGCCGAGCTGGTCCGTCGTGTGTGCCGGGCCCGGCGCGTGCTTCGCGGGCTCGTTCTTCACGGGTTCGGGCGTCGGTGAGGTGATCGTCCGGGACGTGTCCTCGCCTCCGCCCCCGCCCGCGGCGCTCTCGACAGCGGACCCGTCAGCCGGATCCGGCTCGGGATCCACGCGACGCCGCGCGGGCTCGGTCCGCACCGGTTCCGGCGTCGGAGACGTGATCGTCCGGGACGTGTCCTCGCCCCCGCCGCCGCCCACGGCGCTCTCGACAGCCGACCCGCCAGCCGCGTCAGGCTCCGGGTCCACGCCGTGCCGCGCACGCTCACTCCGCACCGGCTCCGGCGTCGGAGACGTGATCGTCCGGGACGTGTCCTCGCCCCCGCCCCCGCCCGCGGCGCTCTCGACAGCGGACCCGTCAGCCGGATCCGGCTCGGGATCCACGCGACGCCGCGCGGGCTCGGTCCGCACCGGTTCC